>JAUNGT010000063.1 GCA_030524455.1 Eubacteriales bacterium
TGCCGGGCGGGTCAGGGACTTTCACCCTTTAGAACATGCGCCCGCCGGGCGCACAAAAAAGCGGCATGTGAATCCACATCCACACGCCGCTCCCGGTCTTTTTTAATTTTTAACAACTCCCTCCCGGCTGGCTGAACTGTCTAAAAACGCTCCAATCCAGTGATAGATTTCCCCGTTTCGCCCCGTCATCGTCCGGGCGCAGGTCATGGAATTCAGGATCGCCTCCTCCGTGGCCTCCGCCGCCAGTCGAAACACTCTGTCCAGCTGGTTTTCCGGGAAGCAAAGCATCGGGCAAAGCGTTTCCCCCGGCTCCTCCGGCAGGGAGTTGGCATTGGTAAAACCGAGGAATACATCTCCGCTTCCATGGCCCATGAAGGAGCCCGTGCGGATCAGCCCCACCGCCGCCCGTTTCAGGACGCGCCGAAGCTGCCGCTCCGTCAGCGGGATATCCGTCCCCAAAATCACCATGACAGAACCCCTGTCCTCCTGCAAAGGCGGCCGCAGACGCCGGGCAATCTCCTGTCCAAGCGGCTTTCCCTGCACCGTCAGATCCTCCATCCTTCCAAAGTTTGACTGCACCAGGACCCCCAGTGTATACTCCCTTCCCCCGAAGGAAAGCAGGCGGGAGGAGGAGCCGATGCCGCCCTTTAGGCCAAAGCACACCGTCCCCCGGCCGGCGCCCACGGCTCCCTGCGCGAATTGCTTCGCCGCGTTTTCAATGGCGCGCCGCACATGGACCTCCTCCACCGCCCGCTCCGTGATGCGGTTGATCCGGGAATCGTTGGTCTCCCCCACCACCGGGTTGACGCTGGTCAGCTCCCGCCCGGCCCGCCGGCACTCCTCCTCCGTAAAGGTCACCAGCGCGTCCGCCACCTTTCCCACATTCAGCGTGTTGGTCAGCGCGATGGGTGTCTCCAGGACACCCAGCTCCTCAAGCTGGATGGTTCCCATGGTTTTTCCGAAGCCGTTGAGCGTATAGACGGCGGCCAGCGGTTTTTTCTCAAAAATCGTCCCCTCGCAGGGGATCACCACCGTCACGCCGGTCTGACGCTCCCCCTCCGCCACGGTACAGTGTCCCACCGTCACCCCCGGCACGTCCGTAATTTTATTGCGGATGCCGCAGCGCCCGGAGCCGACGGCTATTCCGCACTCCCGGGCGCTTTTTCCGTCGGGATATCTGGCAAAATAGAGCGTATCCACGCCCTTTCCCCGGTCGTCAGGCAGCCGGGACACGCAGGCAAAGCCCAGCTTTTCCATCAGATGAAGCTGGGCCCGGTTCGTACTCCAGGTGCGCAGTGCCATCACCGCGCCAGGAAAGCGCCGCCCGGTCTCCTCCATCGCCTTTTGATACAGAAAAACCGCCAGACCCTGTCCCCGGTACTCCCGCCGGATGCAGAGCGTGGTAAAATAGCAGATATCCCGGTATTCCTCCAGCCCTTCCCGCCGGTCCAGATGACGAAACGACAAAAAAGCAGCCACCCTGCCGTCTTTTTTACACAGCAGGGTTGTCTGCTCTTTTACCGAGGCAAAATAATCCGCCACGCCGTCCCCGTCCGCCTTCGTCCAGGCCTTCTGCAGCGTGCTGCCCCGCTCCGAAAGCGGAGGGACGAACTCTCCGCTCAGGGAGCGCAGGATGTCATAAACCTCCTGCTGCTCCTCCCCGTCCGTCAGTCCGTCCCTTACAATATATTCATCCATCTCAATTCAGGCTCCCGATAAACCGGTCAAAGCCCTTTTGTCCTTCCTCCGTGCGTTTGTACACGCCCGCGTCCTCCAGCACCTGCATGAATACCAGACCAATCTCCTTCTGGATCACGCTGTGGATGTTCTCCGCGTTCAAATCCGGATACTTGGGCAAAAATTCTTCTACCCAATCCGCATGCTTTTCCAGCACCTCGTCGCTGCGGATATCCGCCCCGGACAGAATCGCCTGCTCCAAATCCGCCATCTCCTTTTTCAGGCGGGCGGGCAGGACAGCCAGACCCATGACCTCAATCAGGCCGATGTTCTCCTTTTTGATGTGGTGCAGGTTCGCGTGAGGATGGAATACGCCCAGCGGATGCTCCTCTGTGGTGATGTTGTTGCGCAGCACCAGATCCAGCTCATAATTATCGCCGCGCTTGCGGGCGATGGGCGTGATAGTGTTGTGACGCTCGCCGTCCGTCTCGGCAAATACAAAGGACGCCTCGTCGCTGTAGCCTCTCCACGCATCCAGGATCACGTCCGCCAGCGCGATCAGCCGCTCCGTGTCCGGCCCCCAGATACGGATCACGGACATGGGCCAGTTCACGACACCGGCCTTCACATCCTCAAAACCCTTCACCGTGAAGGTGCGCTCCACGCCGGCCTTTGCCATGGGGAACTCATAATGTCCGCCCTGGAAATGATCGTGGCTCAAAATGGAGCCTCCCACGATCGGAAGATCCGCGTTGGAACCCAGCATGTAATGCGGGAACTGCTTCACAAAATCAAACAGCTTCACAAAGGTATTGTGCTCGATCTTCATCGGGATGTGTCTGGAGTTGAACACAATGCAGTGCTCGTTATAGTAAACATAGGGGGAATACTGCAGTCCCCACCGGCTGTCGTTAATGGTAATCGGGATAATCCGGTGGTTCTGACGGGCCGGATGGTTGATCCGTCCCGCATAGCCCTCGTTTTCCACGCACAAAAGGCATTTGGGATAGCCGCTCTGCTTTGCCAGCTTCGCCGCCGCAATCGCCTTGGGATCCTTCTCCGGCTTGGACAGGTTGATCGTAATATCCAAATCGCCGTACTTGGTGGGCGCGATCCATTTTTCATCCCGGCACACCCGGTAGCGGCGGATATAATCCGTATCCTGGCTGAATTTGTAGAAAAAGTCCGTCGCCGCCACAGGGGATTTTTCATACTCTGTCCAGAACCGGCGGATCACCTCATTGGGACGTCCCACCAGGCAGCTCATGATCTTCGTGTCAAAAAGATCACGATACACCACGCCGTCCTCCTTCATAATGCCGTTTTCCACCGCATAATCCATCATTTCCGCCAAAAGCTCCGGCAGACGCTTCACCGCCTCCGCCTCACTTTTCTCCGGCTTTTCGCCGAAGCCGTAAGGATAATCCTCCAGGCCAAACAGCTCCAGCAGACGATTGGTCGTATAAATCTCGTCCTCCGGCTCCACCAGACCGGTCAGCAGCCCATACTGCACCAATTCACGGATATTGTCTTGAATCATCTTCTCTCTCCTCCACGCTCACAGTAAAACCGGGCCGTCGCCGATCTCCACCACATAAAAATCCGCCGCATAGCCGATTTTTTTCAGATAAGCCTCTCCCACCTGCTCCTTAAAACGGTCGATGGCCTCATCCTTCACGATACTCACGGTACAGCCGCCAAAGCCCGCGCCGGTCATGCGGGAGCCGATCACGCCGTCCACCTTCCAGGCTTCCTCCACCAGCGTATCCAGCTCGATGCCCGTCACCTCGTAATCGTCCCGCAGGGAAACGTGGGACTCATTCATCAGGCGTCCGAACTTCTCGATGTCGTTTGCCTTCAGCGCCGCCACCGCATGAATCGTGCGCTGATTCTCATACACCGCATGACGGGCCCGCTTTACGCGCACCGGATCCTGAATGGCGGACTTATAGGTTTCAAACTGCTCCTCCGTCAGATCGCCCAGGGTATTGATGCCGACCACCTGCTGCAGCTCTGCCAGCGCCGTCTCGCACTCGCTTCTTCTCTCGTTATACTTGGAATCGCCCAGCCCGCGCTTCTTGTTGCTGCAGGAAATCACCAGCTTTGCGCCCTCCAGCCGGATCGGCGCATACTCAAACTCCATGGTCGCCGTATCCAGGAAAATCGCGTTATCCTTCTTGCCCATGGCGATCGCGAACTGATCCATAATGCCGCAGTTAACGCCGTTGAATTTGTTCTCGGAATACTGACCGATCAGCGCCAGATCCTGATTGGTCACGTCAAAACCGTACATATCCCGCAGGATAAAGCCGGTCAGCACCTCCACCGACGCGGAAGAGGAAAGGCCGGAGCCGTTGGGAATATTGCCGAACAGCAGAAGATCCATGCCGTTTGTCACCTTCATGCCCTTCTCGCCAAAGGCCCACATCACACCCTTCGGATAATTGGTCCAATCCGCTTCCTTCTCGGGCTTAAGCCCCTCCACCGAAGACTCGAGCACGCCCAGCTTCTCAAAATTCATCGAATAAAAGCGCAGCTTCTGATCCTGACGCTTTCTCGCCACCCCATAGGTACCGATCGTCAGCGCGCAGGGAAACACATGCCCGCCGTTATAGTCGGTATGTTCACCAATCAGATTCACCCGCCCGGGCGCAAAATATAACTTCGCCCCCTCCGCATCTCCGAAAACCTCACTAAATTTCTTCAAAAGCTGTTCCTTCATGAAACCGTCTCCTCCTTACCCGGAAGCCCGCCGCCTTCCGCAGCGCCTCCCCGAAACATTTATGCATCTATCATAACATAAAAACCGCCGCCCCACACCCCCTTTTGTTGACTGGAACAGCGAAAATGTTGTAATCTACGAGCAGCGCAGCCTCTAAAGTGCAACATCCCGTGGGGAGCTTGCTCACCAGCGGGATGTTGTGATTTAGAGGCTATGCGGCGACAGCCGCCAAGCGAGGAACCGCAACGCGGTTTCGAGCTTGTTGCGCTGCGGACTTCCGGGCAGCCGCCAAAGCGCAGCCTCTGAAACTTGTCATCCCGCCGGGGAGCTTGCTCACCTGCCAACTTATCTTTCGCTTCTATTACAATATTTTTGTCCCTTACAGGCTCAAACTCTTTTGCCAGCTCTCTTACACCGCCAATATAATGCTTGATGATAAAATATATGTCGTAAGCATCCTTTGCTTTTTCTCTGCCCATTGCTGCAGTTTTCATTATTATGTAGGGAACTACAGCCACGACACTGACATTGGCAACATCTATCGCTTCATCCGGACGTTCTGCTTCCACGCTAAGCTTCTGTGCCGGAAATTCAAATACAAAATTACCGCCCGTAGCCTTTAATACCTTAATTCCCTGCACATGCTGGCTTCTTCTCTTAGGCTGGGTACCGCCATACATTCGTCAGATGATTAACCATAATATCTACATCCACACTTCCCACATGACCTTCTTTCGGAAACATTAAATCCGGAACCCTATGTGCAGCCCGCTTCTGACCCTCTGAATAGTCTATGCTGCTTTTTAAATCTTCATCCCTTATCATCTAAGAATCTCCTTCCGCAAAACCGCTTCCGCCATTTCTTCTCCCCTGCCCTTTATCTGCATACTATCCAAATATATTTGCAGAGGAGATACTACTGCGGACTCGCCAATCACCCTGTAATCCTTAATATAAGAATCATTCTCCAATGGAAGAATCACCACATTTGAACCACTGTTTACTTCTTTCATGTCCAAATAACGGATTGCTTCCTGAATATCCTCCGGTGCGATATAGACATGCACCTTATTGTAACGCACCACCGGCGTATAACGCACTCCGCCGGACAATCCGGTAAGATAAGAATCAATTCCCATATCTATCTTTAATTTCTTCAATCGCTCCTCAATAACAGATACATTATCTAAACTGTAGCAGGCGTAGGATGTTATTTCTTTTTTGCCATAATCCTTGCTCCATTCCAACAAAAGCGATTCCGGATCGATAATCTTATACCCATCCGGCATTTTTTCTACCCATGCATTTTCCACCAAAACATTCATCAGTTTGGATACCTGTCCAATACTACAATTTACTTTTTCCGCCAGATATTTAAGCTTCCACATCTTCGTTACATCTGCAAACAACTCACGCAAAATACAAGAAGACACCACGGAAGTCCTTTCAAATATGGATACTGCCTTATTCTCTTTGGGTTGCGGATTCTTATTCCCTTTTTCAGACAAAAAGATGGAATGACCTACAAACCAGCAGTTCCCGGCATAGTCAAAATAACCCATTCCGTTATCTTCGCATATTTGTGCAGTTCTCTCTGAAATATATGGAGCAACCAAAATGCTAACTCCCTGGCTTTTATCCTGCTTTTCAATCAATTCCATAATTGTGGACGGAAATACCCTATTCAGGAAGCAGGCGTTTATATTAAATTCATACCCATCATCCATCTCCACAGATGCAATAAAACCATCTTCTGTCCTATGGACAACTTCATACTTCTGAATATTTGGCAGTTTTAAAAACTTATTCTCTACACATTCTAATCCGATTCTATCTAGTTTCACTTAAATCACCACTTTCACTCCTGTAGTGAAACCTGTTATATCAGTGAAACTTCATTAAGTCAACTAAGTACAGAATACTTTATTAACCATATCGGCAAGTTTGACAGACCATACGGGAAAGCGTATGATAATGACAGGTGGGAAAGCACACTTAAGTTAGAAGATGACAGTTGTGGAGGCAGTAAAGGATTATACGGTTCATCTTGACAGCAAGAAACGGGTCACGCTCCGCGGAGCGGCCTATCAGTATTACAACGTTCGGGAAGTTGTAGGAGAAATAAAATGAGCTTCGCGTCAAAATTAATCTATCAGGGAATGAAGTTTTCCGGAATAAAAAAACTTTATACACTTCCGGAAGATGAATTTTTAAAGAAAGTCGAAAAAATGAATCAAAGTCGAGGATATTTTAAACCGACTGACAAAAAGGCTGTATATGGAGAAGTGGAAGCACTTTCAAAATATCCTGTATTGACGATTCAAATGTCTGAAAAACGTGCCGGAAAGGCAGTTCTTTATCTTTATGGTGGTGGAACAGTGCTTGGACCTGATAAGGGTGATGTTGATGTGGCGAGACAGCTTGCGGAGAGAAGTGGATGTGATGTGTGGTTTCCTTTTTACCCGCTGTGTACCGACGTATGCATTACCGAGACCTTTGAAATGGTATATGATTGTTACAAACAGCTGATAGAGATTTATGGAGCGGGAAACGTCAGTACATGTGGCTTTTCATCGGGTGGAATGCTGGCGTTAGGAGTTGCCTCTTATATCAATTCAAATGCAGAAAAACTGCCTATGCCAAAACATGTGATAGCTGTTTCTCCGGCAGAGATTCCCCACGATGATGCGGAATGTGAGCGCATGAAGAACCTCAATGAAAAAGACGTCATGTTTGATTATGCATTTATGGAGAAAATTGATAAATATATGCGCCACGGAAACACGAATGTTCCGGATTATATGATGCACGGCACGCTTGGTGATTTTACCGGAGTCGGGGATATTCACTTCTTTTACAGCGAGGATGAGGTGCTGTTTGGCGCTCTGGGAAATTATGAAGCCGCTTGTAAACGTGCGGGTGTTCCGTACACGGTGACGAGCCGTCCCGGCATGGTACATGCCTACACGATGCTTCCGTACTTCAAAGAGGCAAAAGAGGATTTTGCAAAGATTGTTGAGATACTAAAAAAATAAATACCAGTTTGTTGTTTTCAAATGAGGGTCATGAGGAACCGGCGCAAGGCTGAAAAGCGCCGGTTTTTCCACGATATTATTCGCCGCAGCCGGATTGTCTCTGATCTTTTTATCATTCCCTCACGGCTCCCCTCCCAAATCCAGTCTTCCCACCCGCGTAATAAACTCCTCCACCTGCTTTAGATGCTCCCGGTTCACCCGGTTTTCATCCTGCTGCATCTGCCGGCGGTACACGGTGGGAGAAACCCCCTTCATCTGCCGGAAGGCCTTGCTGAACACCAAAGGATCCTGATAGCCGCAGGAAAGCGCGATGCTCTCCACCGGCAGGTGCGGCAGCATCAGCATTTCCGCCGCCTGCGTGAGGCGGTAAGTGGACAGAAACTGCTGCGGCGACATGCCCAGCGATTTTTCAAAAAGCGTATACAGGTAGCTCCGGTTGACACAGACGTAATCCGCCACATCCGTCACCCGGATCGGGTTGCAGTAATTTCGCTGAATAAATTCCACCGCCCGGCGCACATACTGGTTGGCCCGGTCCGTCTCCTCCCGGCGCTGGGCGGGCACGCCCTGGGCGATCACCGACAAAAAAATGTGCAGCAGGCCGTTTCGCCGCAGCTCGTTGGAGGCCCCGAAGGTATTATGGTCCATCATGTCCCGGACGATGCCGTAAAGCTCGTCGGAGCTGTCCGAATGAAACACCGGGTGCCGCGCGGAAATCCCCATATTTTTCACATATCCCTCGGCCCTGCTGCCCGCAAAACCCACCCAGATATAGGTCCAGGGCTCCCTCTCATCCGCCTGATAAAAACTCAGCTGCCCGGGCTCGATCAGAAAGCCCGCGCCCGCCTCCAGGGCATACTCCTCCCCGTCCGTCTTGAAAATCCCCTTGCCGCTGAGCACATAATGAATCAGATAATGAGGCTTCAAAGCCGGCCCGAAGCTATGCAGCGGCTCCGTCCTGGAACAGCCGCAGCAGGTCATAAAAAGCTCCCCGCCGGGCCGTCCTCCAAATTCCAGTTTGTACGCTTTCTCCAAATCCGCTTCCTCTCTTCCTCAAACGATCCGTCAGGCCCTGTAGCCCGTCTTGATATCCACCAGATTTTGCAGTGGCTCCCCCGCCAGATATCGTTCCAGGTTCCGCGCAAACAGCTCCACAATCTGCTCCAGTGTTTCCGGCAGCGAAAATCCACCGGAAACGTGGGGCGTAATCAGCGTGTTGGGCGCATCCCAGAGCCTGTGACCGGCCGGCAGAGGCTCCGGATCCGTCACATCCAGGGCCGCCCCTGCGATCCGTCCTTCAAAAAGAGCATCCGCCAGGGCCTCCGTATCGACAGCGCTGCCGCGCCCCACGTTCAGCACCACCGCGCTGCGCCGCAGCAGGCCGATCCGCTCCCGGCTCAGCGTATGACGGGTATCCGCACCTCCGGGCAGAGACAGCGCCACAATGTCCGCCTCCGGCAACAGCCGCTCCAACTGATCCATCCCGAAAATCCCGTCCGCCCAATCCGGCCAGTCCTTTTTTTGCGGCACACGGCGCCGGATGCCTGTCACCCGGCATCCCAGAGCGTACATCTTCCGGCCAAAGCAGGAGCCGATATCCCCGCAGCCGATCACCAGCACCGAAGAGCCCTCAATCACCCGCACATGCCCCTCCGAATGCCACCGATGCTCCCGCTGGTTGTCCCGATACAGCAGAAGCTTTTTTTGCAAAGCAAACAGGCAGCCGATCATATGCTCCGAAATTGCCATGCCGTAGGCTCCGGTGGCGTTTGCCAGCAGCGCCCCCTCCGGCAGAACACCCGGCTCACAGTAGCCTTCCGTCCCCGCGTTGTTTAGCTGGATCCATTTCAGGCTGCGGCACTCCCGCAGCTGTCCCGGCTCCGCCAGGTTTCCCAGGATGATATCCGCCCGCGCAAGCTGCCCGGCGCTCACCCGCTCTTTTTCCGTGAAATCAATCTCCTGTCCGGGCGCAGCGTCCCGCAGGCGGCTTTTCTGCCGCTCCGTCAGAGGCGGCGTAACAAGTATATTCATCTCTGTTCCTTTCCGGACGGCCCTTTTGACCATCTCCAGTTCTTCCATAAAAATGCAGTGGGGAATTCCGTTTTCCCGGACGAGCCGCATGCATTCGTCCAGCCCAAACCAGCGGACCTCCTCCACCTCCTCCTTTTGCAGCACAAACTCCTTCGCCTCCCGGTCCAGCCAGAGGATATACACATTGCTCACCTGACGGTCATGAAAGGGCTCTCCGTGAAATTCCCCGTCATAGCCAAACACCCTCTGCCCGCAGTAAACCAGCTGTCCCGCCTCCGCACAGCAGCCCAGCTCCTCCTGCAGCTCCCGAAGCGCCGACGGCACATAATCCACTCCCGCCGGAATATGCCCCGCGCTGGAAATATCATAGCAGCCCGGAAAGGAATCCTTATCCCTGCTCCGTTTCTGCAAAAGAATCTCCGTCCCCTCTCCGCGCCTGCGCACAATCCAGACATGGGCCGTCCGGTGACGCAGCCCTTCCCGGTGGGCCCGTTCCCGCTCCGCCCGCTCTCCCGTGGGAAATCCGCGCTCATCCACAATATCCAGCCATTCCATGCTCATTCCTCCTCGTACTTTCGACTTCCAGTATACCATGAAACCGCTGAGACATACAGTAGTTATGTTTCGTTACTGTTCGCTCAGTACTGTGCATTTACTGCACAGTACATGAGAAAATGATTTATGCATGTTACTGGTCACGGAGTGAACAGTAACACGTCAGGTTACGTCACTTCACTTTTTTTCAAAAAAAGCTTGCCAAACCTTTTTGGTTGTGATATCATAACATTCGTCGCCAAGAAACATCGTCGGCGGCAGAAAATGCGATAGTAGTACAGTTGGTAGTACGCCACCTTGCCAAG
>JAUNGT010000064.1 GCA_030524455.1 Eubacteriales bacterium
TAACATCCGGGAGCTGAAAAAATATCTGTAAAAATATGGAAATATGAAAATCTCTTTTGATTTAGTGTGATAAAGTGCTTGCGCACGGCAGACAATCAGTATATAATGATGCCGGGTAATTTATTTTATCAGACAAGGAGGAGACAAAAGATGTCATATGTTGATGAGATAATCGCGCAGGTTGTGGAGAAGAATCCCGCACAGCCTGAGTTCCACCAGGCAGTGAAAGAGGTTCTGGAATCCCTGCGCGTGGTGGTTGAGGCCAATGAGGAGCAGTTCCGCAAGGATGCGCTTCTGGAGCGCCTGACCAATCCGGAGCGCCAGATCATTTTCCGGGTGCCCTGGGTGGATGATAAGGGACAGGTGCAGGTAAACACCGGCTTCCGCGTACAGTTCAACAGCGCAATCGGCCCCTACAAGGGCGGCCTGCGTTTCCATCCTTCCGTGAATCTGGGCATTATCAAGTTCCTGGGCTTTGAGCAGGTGTTCAAGAACTCTCTGACCGGCCTTCCCATCGGCGGCGGCAAGGGCGGCAGCGATTTTGATCCCAAGGGCAAATCTGACCGTGAGGTGATGGCCTTCTGCCAGAGCTTTATGACGGAGCTGTACCGCCATATCGGCGCGGACACCGATGTTCCCGCCGGCGATATCGGTGTTGGCGGCCGGGAGATCGGCTATCTTTACGGACAGTATAAGAGGATCCGTGACGTGTATGAGGGCGTTCTTACCGGAAAGGGCCTTACATACGGCGGTTCCCTGGCCCGTAAGGAAGCAACCGGCTATGGCCTTCTGTATCTGACCCGCGAGATGCTCAAGGAGAACGGCATCGATATCGCAGGCAAGACGGTTATCGTATCCGGTGCGGGCAATGTGGCAATCTATGCGATTGAGAAGGCATACCAGATGGGCGCGAAGCCTGTGACCGCTTCTGATTCCACCGGCTGGATCTATGATCCCGAGGGCATCGATCTGGCGGTGTTAAAGGAGTTAAAGGAGGTAAAGCGTGCAAGACTGTCCGAGTATACCAATTACCGTCCCGGCGCGGAGTATCACTCCGGCAAGGGTGTTTGGAGTGTGAAGGCGGATATCGCTCTGCCCTGCGCAACGCAGAACGAGCTCCAGCTCTCCGACGCGGAGGGGCTTGTGGCGAACGGCGTGAAGGCGGTTTGCGAGGGTGCGAATATGCCTACCACTCTGGAGGCAACTGAGTATCTGCAGAAAAACGGCGTGCTCTTTGTTCCCGGCAAGGCGGCCAACGCCGGCGGCGTGGCGACCAGCGCGCTGGAGATGAGCCAGAACAGCGAGCGCTTAAGCTGGACATTCGAGGAGGTTGACGCAAAGCTGCAGCAGATCATGGTGAATATCTTCCACAATCTGGATGCGGCGGCCAAGAAGTACGGCTTTGCCGGAAACTATGTGGTCGGCGCCAACATCGCGGGCTTTGAGAAGGTCGTAGACGCGATGAATGCTCAGGGAATCGTATAAGTAAGCAGCCCCGGTGCGGATAGCACCGGGGCTTTTTTTATTTAAATGGCGCGGGCCCAACCTTTGGTTAAATAAGATCCGCAACACAGAGCTTCAGCTCCGGGA
The DNA here is from genome assembly GCA_030524455.1 of Eubacteriales bacterium. GTDB lineage: Bacteria > Bacillota > Clostridia > Lachnospirales > Lachnospiraceae > Gallintestinimicrobium. Next base: position 1,591 of record JAUNGT010000064.1, read on the forward strand.
AGATGCCAACTGGAATTTCCTGATCATAAGTGTAAATCATAGGGGCATCATCTTCTGAATATCGGTATACGGTGGTACGCTGTCGGTCCGGATCGATGATCCAGTATTCCCGGACACCGGCGGCGGAGTATAATGCGTTCTTTGTGGAATAGTCCATTCGGCGGCTGGAAGGAGAGACGATCTCAATCACCCAGTCCGGCGCGCCTTCGCAGCCCCTGTCGGATAGCTTGCCGCGGTCGCAAATGACACTGATATCCGGCTCAACGTAAGTTTTGTCGTCTGCATTCAAATTGACCGCAAATGGAGCGGGATAGATCTTGCAGGAGCCGTTGTGCTTCTCAATATGGGAGCGAATCGCCCAGTGAAGAGCGGACACGAGTTCCTGATGAATCCGGCTGGGCGGCGCCATGTTATAAAGCTGGCCGCCGATTAATTCCGCGCGCTGGCCTTCCGGCAGTTCCCAATAGTCTTTTGCGGTGTGAGTGAGCGGTTTGAGCAGTGGCATGAGGAGGCTCCTTTCATATCTTTATAATGGTAAGCCTATCACATACAAGTATGCAAATCAATAAAAATTCAAAAAATGAGAGACGAAAACCGTCATCAAAATTCTTCCTTGTCTAAACACTTTTTTTCGATTATAGTATAAGGTAGCGAAACAGGAGGAAGGCGTATGAAGTGTATCGTGCTGGCCGGGGGCCGGGGGGACAGGCTCTGGCCGCTTTCCCGGAAAAACTACCCGAAGCAGTTTATCACCATAGACGGCAGCCATTCGATTTTTCAGGAGACCATTGCCCGCAACATGGCCTTCTGCGATGAGTTTGTGATCGTGACAAACCGGGAATATCAGTTTATTGTGGAGAATCAGCTCAAGGCCTTCCAGGGGCTGACCTGGCGGCTGGTGATGGAGGAGGAGGCGCGTAAGACCACGGCGGCCATCCTTTTATCCTGCCTGGAGTTCCCGCTTTCGGAGCTGATTTTTATTGTGCCCTCGGATCATCTGATCCAGGGAGAGCAGTACAAGGACGCCATCAGCGAGGCGGGGGCGCTGGCGAGGCAGGGAGGGCTTGTGACCATCGGAATGCCGGTGACAGAGCCGGAGGTGCGCTTTGGCTATATCCGCTGCAGCGGACAGGATGTGGAGCAGTTCGTGGAAAAGCCCAACGAGGAGCAGGCCAGACAGTATCAGGCCTCCGGCCGGTATCTGATCAACAGCGGAATGTTTCTGTTCCGCAACGGCGATTTGCTCCAGGAGGTACGGACCCGTGCGCCGGAAATCATGGAGGCCTGTGAGCGGGCCTTCGCGGATAAGCTGGTGGAGAAGGGCAAGCACATTTTTTACCGCAGGGAGGTGCTGGAGCAGATCCCTGCCCAGGCCATCGAAAAGACGGTGTTCGAGGGAACCTGCCGGGGGAAGGTGGTGCATGGGGCTTTTGACTGGCAGGATGTGGGAAGCCTGGAGGATCTGGGACGCAACGGCCTGACGACCCAGGAGGACAAAAGGCAGGCCCAGCAGGACTGCGAGAACACTCTGATTATCAACCGGGCCAGCCGAAGCATCGTGGTGGCGAGCCATTTGAAGGACGTGACGATCGTCAACACCGACGATGCGGTGTATGTGGGAAAGAACGGCGCGTCCGAGGAGTTAAAGGAGCTGCGCCGGGATAATCCGGAGCTGCAGAGCTATTTTGATATGGGGCAGGTAATCTATAAGCCCTGGGGCACCTATGAGATCCTGTCGGCGGCCCGGCAGTATGTGGTGCGGAAGGTGGTGCTGTCCCAGGGACGGACGATCTACGCGCACAAGCACGCCCGCCGGACGGAGCACTGGATCATCGTCAGCGGGCGGGCCAAGATTGCTCTGGCGGGCCGGGAGCAGGAGTATGGCAGCAACGACAGCATCGAGATTCCGGAAAACACCGTCCATCAGATTTCCAATGTCGGGGACATACCGCTTGTTTTCATGGAGATTTCCACGGGACAGGAGGTCATGGAGAGGGATCTGATCTCCGTGGAAAGCAGGGATCTGAACGAGGCGGAGCTGGGCTATCGTCCGGAGCCTTTTGTGAAGCTTCTTCCGGCCTTTAAGGATTATCTGTGGGGCGGCACCAAGCTCAAGGAAAAATACGGGAAAAAGTGTGATTACGACTGTATTGCGGAGAGCTGGGAGCTGTCCGCCCACGAGGCGGGGCAGAGCATCGTGGCCTCGGGACGTTACAAGGGCCGCCTGTTTGCGGATTATCTGAGCCGGATCGGGCGGGAGAACTGCGGATGGAAGTGCCAGTCCGTGGAGCGTTTTCCGATCCTGATCAAGCTCATCGACGCCCACGAAAATCTTTCCGTGCAGGTGCATCCGGGGGACGATTACGCGCTGGCCCATGAGAACGAGTACGGCAAAAACGAGATGTGGTATATTCTGGAGCACGAGGAGGGAGCCGGGCTTTACTGCGGCTTCCGGCGGGATGTGACCCGGGACGAGGTGAAGGCGGCGCTGGCGGACGGCAGTATTTTGTCGCTGCTCAACTGGGTGCCGGTGGAGGACGGCCAGGCCTACTACATTCCGGCAGGGACGGTGCACGCGATCGGAAAAGGCGTGGTGATCTGTGAGATCCAGCAGAGCTCCAACTGTACCTACCGGCTTTACGACTATAACCGGACCGACCGCTACGGCAATAAGCGTCCGCTTCATGTGGAAAAGGCACTGGAGGTGATGAATTATCATAAATACGAGGTGCCGCGTTTTGCGGATGAGGAAATCCGGACGGAGAGCTACACCTGCCGGGTTTTGAGCCGCTGTAAATATTTTGAGAGCGCCAGCTACCGGATCCACGGCAGGATGGCGCTGCCGGCCTACCCGGATTCCTTCTGCTCCTTTTTGTGCGTCAAGGGGAGCGGCAGACTGTCCAACCGGGAGGAGAGCAGTCAATTTCGGGCCGGAGACAGCTATTTTCTTCCCTGCTCCCACGAAAAGCTCAACGTGGAAGGGGACTGTGAAGTGATATTGACACACATTTAACCGTAAGGAGGATTTTTTAGAATGAGTGCAGCGTATGAAAAACTGATGAAATGCTATGAGAGCTTTCGGGAGAAGATCGATTTCAAGCCGCAGGTGGCGATTGTTCTGGGCTCCGGCCTGGGCGACTATGCGGACGATATCCGTGTGGAGGCAGAGTTGGATTATCACGAGATCGAGGGCTTCCCGGTGTCCACCGTGCCGGGACATGCGGGCAAGTTTATTTTCGGCTGGGTGAAGGATGTGCCGGTGGTGTGCATGAAGGGGCGCGTCCACTATTACGAGGGCTACCCGATCTCTGATGTGGTGCTCCCTACGCGCCTGATGAAGCTGATGGGGGCAAAGATCCTGTTTTTGACCAATGCCTCCGGCGGGATCAATCCCTCCTTTGCGGCGGGGGATTTCATGATGCTCACAGACCACGTTTCCCTGTGGGCGCCCAATCCGCTGATCGGCCCCAACATGGACGAGCTGGGTGTGCGGTTCCCGGATATGACCCATGTATATGACACGAAGCTGCAGGATATCCTGCGCCGGACGGCGGCGGACAACGGCATTGGCTTGAAGGAAGGGATTTACGCACAGCTGACCGGCCCCTCCTTCGAGTCTCCGGCGGAGATCCGGCTGCTGCACCAGCTGGGTGTGGATGCGGTGGGGATGTCCACTGTGGTGGAGGCGATCGCGGCCAACCATATGGGCATGCGGATCTGCTGTATTTCCTGCGTCTGCAACCTGGCCGCCGGTATGACGGATAACCCGCTGACCCACGAGGAGGTGCAGGAGGCGGCGAATGCGGCTGCGCCCAAGTTTAAAAAGCTGGTGACGGAATCTGTGGCGGCCTTCGGAAAGGTGCTGTGAGATGGAGGAGACTGCGGTAAGGGCGCTCCTGGAGGAGGCAAAAAGAGCCAGACTGCGCTCCTATTCCCCCTATTCCGGTTATCAGGTGGGGGCGGCGCTTCTGACGGCGCAGGGGAAGGTTTATTCAGGCTGCAACATTGAGAACGCGGCCTTTTCTCCCACCAACTGCGCGGAGCGCACCGCCTTTTTTACCGCGGTGGCGGCGGGAGAACGGGAATTTTCGGCGATCGCCATCGCAGGCGGGCCAAAGGGCGGAGAGCCGGATTTTGCCTGGCCCTGCGGCGTCTGTCGGCAGGTGATGCGGGAATTTTGCGATCCCGAAAGCTTTCTGGTGATCGCAGCGGGGCCGGAGGGAGATTGGCGGCTGCGCAGGCTCGCCGGGCTTTTGCCGGAGAGCTTCGGCCCGGAACATCTGAAATGAAAGAAAGGAAAAAAGATGAATATTCGTTTTTATAATGCGAGAATCCTGACGATGGAGGAGGGGCGCGCCCTGTTTGAGGGCGAGCTGTGGACAAAGGACGAGCGGATCGCCTATGTGGGGCCGGCAAAGACGGAGGAGGAGCTAAAGCAGGCTCCTGCCTGGGACCGGGAGATCGACTGCAGGGGAAATGTGCTGATGCCCGGCTTCAAGGACGCCCACACCCATTCCGGCATGACGGCCATGCGCTCCTTCGCGGACGATATGCCGCTGCAGGAGTGGCTCAACACGAAGATCTTCCCGCTGGAGGCCAAAATGACCGAGCAGGACAATTATGACCTGACCCAGCTGGCGATCCTGGAATATCTGACCAGCGGTATCACGGCGATTTTCGATATGTATCTGTCGCCGAAGGATATCGCGCAGGCCTGCATCGATATGGGGATGCGCTGCGCCCTGGTCAGCGGGCTGAATAAGTTCGGTCCCACGGTGCAGGTGATGGAGGAACGCTACAATACCTTAAACCGGCTGCATCCTCTGATTACCTATCAGATGGGCGTGCATGCGGAGTACACCTGCGACAGAGGGCTTCTGGAGGATGTGTCGGCGCTGATCCATCAGTATCAGGCTCCGCTGTATGCGCATATGTCGGAGACCCGCCTGGAGACGGACGAGTGCATCGGCCGCTACGGGATGACCCCTCCCGCCTTTTTTGACTCACTCGGTCTGTTTGACTTTGGTGGCGGCGTCTATCATGCGGTTCATTTTACGGAGGAGGATATGGATCTTTTTGCGAAAAAAGGCCTGCATATCGTCACCAATCCCGGCTCCAACACCAAGCTGGCCAGCGGCATCGCGCCGGTTGGACGTTTCCTGGAAAAGGGCATCAATGTGGCGATCGGTACGGACGGCCCTTCCAGCAACAACTGCCTGGATATGTTCCGGGAGATGTTTCTGACCACCGGACTGGCAAAGCTTCTGCAAAAGGACGCGGGAGCGGTGGACGGCATGGAGGTGCTCCGGATGGCGACGGCAAACGGAGCCAGGGCGATGCTGCTTCCCGACACGGATGTGCTGGCAGCCGGAAAGCTGGCGGATCTGATTATGATCGACCTGCACCAGCCCAATATGCAGCCGCTCAATAATATCGCAAAAAACATTGTCTACAGCGGCAGCAAGCAGAATGTGAAGCTGACGATGATCAACGGGAAAATCCTCTACGAGAACGGGGAGTATCTAAACGGTGTGGACGCGGAGGCGATCTACGATAGGGCGAACCGGATTATTCGCCGGCTTGCCGCGGAGGTTTAAGCGTTGGAATATCTGATTTTGTTCGCAGCCCTTCTGGCGGTGGGGGCCCTGGCCTTTGCCATGGGCCTCTGGAATCAGAGGAGCGCCCGCCTCTGGCAGAAGAAAATGTTAAAAGAAAGCTTCGGGGAACCGGGACGGCGGGAATATGCGGACGGGGAGCTGGGAAGTATTCCCCGCTACTTTGAAAAGCACCAGGAAGGCTTTTTTATCGACGACATCACCTGGAGCGACCTGGATTTTGACCGGATTTTCCTGCAGATGAACATCACCTGCTCCTCGGCGGGGCAGGAATATCTGTACTACCTGCTGCGCACGCCCTGCTTTGACCCGGAGGAACTGGCGCGCCGCGAGGAGCTCATGCGGTTTCTGGAAAAGGACGGGCAGACCCGGATGGAGCTGCAGGAGATTCTGGCCGGGCTGGGGCGGACGGGCAAGTATTCCCTCTACGATTATCTGGACTTTCTGGAGGATCTGGGAGAACGCAGCAGCCGCCGGCAGATTTTGATGGATCTTTTGTTTCTCCCGGCAATCGGCCTGATCCAGTTTTCCGCGCCTATGGGCGTGGCCTGCCTGGTGACGCTTTTGTGTCTGAATATCTCCACCTATTTAAAGCAGAAGCAGACCATCGAGCCCTATCTGGTGAGCTTTAAATATGTGTTCCGCAGCCTGGAGGCGGCCCGTCGGGTGGCGGGACTGAAAAGCCCGGCTCTTGCGCGGGAGGGGGAGACGCTGAGGGAGCTTCTTCCGAGGTTTGGGCGGCTGAAAAAAAGCGCGGCCCTGGGGATGCGCATGTCTCAGAGCGGGAACCCGCTGGATGTGCTGTTTGACTATGTCAATATGTGCCTGCACCTGGATATCATCAGCTTTAATGTGATGCTTCACTCGGTGCGCAGGCGCGGCCGGGATATCGACGCGCTGCTGACGATTCTGGGGCGGCTGGACGCGCTGACTGCGGCGGCGGGCTTTCGGCGGCAGCTTCCGGACTGGTGCGTGCCGGAGCTTCGGGAGGAGGGCGGCCTGGAGATAACCCGGCTGTACCATCCGCTGCTGACTGATCCGGTCAAAAATGATATCCGGGCGGAACGGGGCGTGCTGCTGACCGGCTCCAACGCCTCCGGAAAGTCCACCTTTTTAAAGGCGGTTGCGGTCAACGCCATCCTGGCGCAGACGGTGCACACCTGCTGTGCGGATCGCTATCGGGCCCCTTTTTCCCGGGTGCTGACCTCGATGGCCCTGCGGGACGATCTTGGCAACGGGGAGAGCTATTTTATCGTGGAAATAAAGGCGCTGAAGCGGATCCTGGACGAAAGCCTGAAAAAAGATCAGCCGGGAAGGGTGCTCTGCTTTGTGGACGAGGTGCTGCGGGGGACCAACACGGTGGAGCGTATCGCCGCCTCGGCGCAGATTTTAAGGAGCCTGGAGCGGCCCGGGGTGCTCTGCTTTGCGGCCACGCATGACATCGAGCTGACCGGCCTTTTGGCGGACAGCTTTGACAACTACCACTTTGAGGAAGTGATCGCGGACGGGGATATCCGGTTCCCGTATCTTCTGATGCCGGGCAAGGCGACATCGAGAAACGCCATCCGGCTGCTGGAGATCATGGGCTATAACGAGGACATCATCCGGCGCGCGGAAAATATGGCCGCCCGTTTTCTGGAAAGCGGCAGATGGGAATGAGAAAAGTATGCAGGAAGTGACATTATATACGGACGGGGCGGCCCGGGGCAACCCGGACGGGCCCGGCGGCTACGGGGCGGTGCTGCAGTTTGTGGACAGCAGCGGAAACCTGCACGAACGGGAGTTTTCCGCCGGCTACCGGCGCACCACCAACAACCGGATGGAGCTGATGGCGGTGATCGTCGGCCTGGAGGCCCTCACGAGACCCTGCCGGGTGCAGGTGGTGTCCGATTCAAAATATGTGACGGACGCCTTCAATAAGCATTGGATCGACGGCTGGCTCAAAAAGGACTGGAGGGGAGCCTCCGGCCCGGTCAAAAATGTGGATCTCTGGAAGCGGCTGCTGGCCGCGGCCCAGCCGCACACCGTGCAGTTTACCTGGGTGAAGGGTCATGCGGGGCATCCGGAGAACGAGCGCTGCGATAAGCTGGCGACCTCGGCTGCGGACGGCGGGAACCTGCTGACGGACCCGTTCATATAGGAAACGGTTGTTGACGACCGCTTTGGTGAGGTGGTACGATAAATAACAGTTCAGCCAGCCGGGAGTGCCCGATTATGAGCAAAGGTAGCCGCGAAGCGGCGGAAAGCGCGTTAGCGCGACT
>JAUNGT010000065.1 GCA_030524455.1 Eubacteriales bacterium
CCCGGCTGGCTGAACTGTTACGTCTTTTCTGTCATCATACGCCATCGCCCGGCCGGTTGTCTATGCCAATTTTTTCGAAAAAGCTTCAATTTTTATTGATTTTACAGACAAAACACCGTATTGCAAAAAGCTCTGCAGCAAATATTGGAGAGCGAAGCGCAATAATTCCTCCCCTATCGAAGGGCAGAGCACAATGATTATGCTTTCGATTCCCGTTCCCCCTCCAAAAGCTCCAGATACGCCCCCTTGTCAATGTGCATCATCGTGATCTGGTTGTTATGCCGCCGAAAGCCGTAAACGCAGTCCACGTTGCGGATCAGGGACTGCAGGCGCTCGTCGGGCACGCAGACGATCAGCTGCAGGTCCATCTGCCGGGCGTACCTTAGGCAGACCGCGCTCCGCTCCTGGTCCATCTTGGAAAAGGCCTCGTCCAAAAGCACCAGCCGGATTTTGCTGTCCAGGGCGGTCTGCTGCATGTACAGCATGGCAAAGCCCGCCAGAAGGGCCACATACTTGGGGTTCTGGCCTTCGCCGCCGGAATCCCGGCCCGCCATGTCGTCCACATAATTCTCCCGGATCACATTTCCCTCCGCGTCCGTCACCTGCTCATACATGGAAAAGGACAGGTAATTCCGGTAATCCGCATACTGCTCCATCTCCCGCCGTCTCTGGGACAGCTCCCGCTCGTCGCTGCCTCTGGGCGGCATAAATTTGTCCGTCAGCAGCCGGATCTTATGCTCGTATTTCTGATAAAAGCTGTCCTCTCCCAGGGAAATCTGCCCCTCGTAGCCGTCGTTGTCCAGATTTTTGCTGTCCAGCTCGGCTGCCATGAGCATGTCATAAAACTGGCCGTTTTCATTGCGGGCCGGCTCGATCTTGATCTGATAGGTGCTGTCCGAAAAGTTGGTTTTGAGCAGCAGCCGGTTGATCTCGGAGGCATGCCGGCGGGCCGCCTTGATGTCCCCGTGGATGGTGGCGATCACGTTCTCCCGCAGGCTCCGGTAGATCAGGTCGCACTGCTTTTCAAACTCCTCCCGGTACCTGGGCTCGAAATCCCCCTGATACTGCTCCAGCAGCCGTTCGTAGCCCTCGTTGCTTTTTTCCGTACCGGAAAAGCCGCTGGCGGGAAACCGGATAATATACGCGTTTCTGGCCTGAGCCAGGCGCTCCTCCAGCTCCTCGCGCTTTTGGGACAGGGCCTGCAGCTCTGCGTTTTTCTGCGCCTTGACGGCCATCCCGGAACGCTTCCGCAAGGCCTCCCTCACCCATTCGGTATCCTCCGGGACACCGGTATAGCCGGTGAAAAGCTCCTCCAGGGACTGACTCTTTGCGGCCAGCTCGCCCCCGATGCGCTCCTCGTTTCCGACCTGGCGGGTGATTTCCTCCTGCAGGCCGGACAGCCGGCTGCGCAGCTCGTCGCGGCGGGAACGCAGACGTTTTTCCCGCTCCCTAAGTTCCTTGAATTTCCCTTCCCGCAGCCCGGCAATTTCCTGCTCCAGGGCGTTTTTCTCCGCAAGCACCTGCTCCAGCTGCGCCTCTGCGGCGGAGATTCCCTCCAGATAGGAGGGCTCCTCCTGCAGGCTCTCCATCTCCCGGGCCTTTTTTAGGCCCTCCGCCAGCCGGGTTGCCTCCTGCAGCCGCTCCTCCAGCTGCCGCACGTCCTCCTCGTACTCCCTGCGGCGCGCCTTGGATACCCGGCCGCCGATGCAGGCCCCCGCCGTGTAATCCCTTCTGCGCAAATGCCGGAACACAAAGTTGCTGTGGGAATAGCAGTCCGGCGTCACGCCGTCCGGCACCGCCCGCAGCTCCTCCACCGTGCGGCATTTGATCACCCTGCCCAGGTAGCGTTTTAAGCAGGCGTCCACATAGGGCTCTGTGGCCCGCACCGCGCCGTAGAGGGAGTTTTCCAGAACGGCCGGGGCGCTGTCTGCCACTGCCGCCGAATCGATCAGCTCTGCCTCCTCAAACTGCCCCAGCTCCCGGAAAATCCGGGCTGCGTCCTGGGCCGCCCCGGGCTCCGTGATCAGCGAAAGCTTCCGGCGTCCAAGCCGCCCCTCCACAGCGTTTTTCCACTCTTCCTCCTCCACATCAAACAGATCCGCCAGCACCTGCACCTTCACCGTCCTGCCGTAAAGCGCGCAAAGGCGCTGCTCCAGCGCTGCCCGGGCCTTCGTGAGCCCCTCGGGATAGGATTTGCGGTTGTTTTTCATATCGTCCAGCAGACGCCTTTTTTCTTTGAGCTCCTTTGTGAGGGCTTTTTGCTCCTCCCGGCAGGTCTCGTACTCCTCCTCGATATTCTCCCGCGCCTCCCGGATGCGCTCCGCCAGCGCGCTGCACTGCTCTCTGGTCACCGGCCCTTTGCCGAAGGCCTCCAGAAGCTGAAGCATCCGGTTGCTCACATAGTCGGTGATGATTTCGTCCGACTCCCACCGGGAAAGCCCCTGCAGGATCTTGCGCCACTGGGCCGCGTTGTCCGCCAGCATCCGGCTGCGCTTTGACAGCTCCTCCAAATGCTCCTGACGGCTGCCCAGATCGCTGCTTTTTAAGTCGGCGCTGACCCGGATCAGCTCGTTCTCCGCCTGCTCGCCAAGCTCCTCCAGGCCGCCCTTTTCCGCCCGCAGCCGCTCAAGCTCCCCGGCGCAGCGCAGCTTATCCTCCTTGAGCGCATCGATCCGGTTTCGCAGATCCTCGATGTCGATGCAGGAAAGGACGGACTGTCCCCGCACAAGATCGGCCCGCACAAGCGTCAGCTCGTCCCCCGCTGCCTTGACCTCCTTCAGCATCCCGATTTTCTGCTCCAGCACATCGATTTTTTCCTTGATATCCCGGTAAGCGCCCAGCTGCTCGCTGATCGTACCGATGGTATCGCTCTGGCTTCTGGGGAACATATAATCCCGGATAAACTGCCCCGTTCCGTTGGTCATTTTTAAGGCGATGGCGCTTTTTTCCATCGTCATAAAGCGGCTGCCGTCGATGCAGCCCAGGGCCGCGTCGTAAAGCGCGCCCAGATACGCCTCCCGGGAGGGATAAATCCGGTTCAGCTCCCCCCGTCCGCGGCCGTCCCCGGCGCGCAGCCGCTCCTCCACCAGGCTGCGGATATCCGCGTTCGAGTAGGGGTAGCCCCCGGCGCCCAAATAGCCGTCCTCCGGCATCGGCCCCTGATGGGTAAAGTATACAAATTTTCGGATTTCCGTATCGCTTTTTCGCACCTCGAAGGCGATGCCCATGCAGAGCTTCTGCCCGTTTCCGGTGTCCAGAAGCTCCAGCACGATCTCCGAGCAGAAATCCTGCCCCTCCCGGTTGGCGGAGCCGTCCTTTTGTTCGCCCCGCAGGTAACTTAACACGCTCCGCCTGTTTTTGGCGTCATCCGCCGCCCGGTTCAGAAAGCTGGGCGAAAAGCTGCCGTAGAGAATGACCTGCACCGCGTCCATCACCGTGGACTTTCCGGAGCCGCTTTTCCCCGAAAAAAGATTTACATATTCGTTAAATTCCAGAATTTTGTGCCGTATGCCGCCCCAGTTATTCAGACACATCCGGGTAAAGATTTTCTTCGCCTGCTTCACCGTCCGCTCCTCCTTCCTCCGCGCGCTCCTCTGTCTCCTCCCGGTACAGCTCCACCAGGCGATTGATTTCCGAGGACGGGCAGAAAATATTGACCGTGCTGTAAATATAGATGGGCGTTTTGTCCTCCACGTTCAGGATCGCGCCGGGCAGCTCGATCATCTGATGGGTTTTCATCACATTCAGCGCCGTCTGCCACTCCTGCGCGGTGAGCCTGCCTGGCAAAAGATTGGTGCTGCGCCCGTACTCCCGGATCTCCTCCAGGCAGGTTACGGTGGCGCTCAGTCCCTCGCCCATAATTTTGTCCCGATAGATCAGCTTGAGCAAAAGCACCAGCTTGGTGGTCGTCAGGCTGAGCTTTTCCACCGGCATCCCCTCCCCCGCAATCCGAAACATCCGGTCCTGGGGGTCATGGATCAGCTCGCAGCCCAGCACCGCCAGATAATCCGCAATAAATTCCCGGTGGGCGCTGCAGACCTGATATCTGCCGTTGTCCCGGGCCGTCAGCGTCACCGGATCGTATTTGACCTGCAAAATGCAGGTCTGACGCAGCAAATCCTGTATTGTTTTCCGGATGGCCGCCGCCTCGGCGGGCGTCCTCTCCTCAAAATATGGAAACATCTATCCCGGTCACTCCTTTCCTTCAATCACAAAGCCGGTATAGGTAAAGCCGCCGGGCTGGCGGATCTCCTCCCCCAGCCGGATAAGATCCTGACTTTGCCGGTCCTGGGCAGCCTCCTGCCACACAAGCAGAAGCTTTTCCAGATCCTCCAGGGAGCCCACCGTCTCCTCCGACACAGCAAAGGCTCCGTCCCGGGTATTTTTTTGCCGGAACTCCTCCAGCTCCCGCCCCGTATACAGGGGCCGGGGCACGAAATCCCCGATCTGCGTCTGCTCTGCCTCCGGCGCGGCCACCGGCGCAAAATCGTTCTCCCGCCGGATTCTGCGGCTGTAGAGGCTGTCTGCGGACACCGCCGTAAAGGGAGCCGAAAGCCGCAGGCTGTCCCGCAGTCCCTCCAGCACCTCCTCCTTTTTTTCGCCGTAGGCCAGAAGATGGATCAGCGCAAGCGTCCTGTCCTCCCGGTCTGCTCCCTCCTGCAAAAGATAATGGATCCGCGCCAGGGCACGGCGGGCAAAGACGGTTTTTAACTCGATCAGGCGGTTGTATTTTTTCTCGATCCTGTCAAACTCCCGCTCCACCTGGTACACCAGCGTCACCGCCTCGGCGCAGCGGGCCATGGCCCGCTCCAGGCGCTGCCGTCCTGCCTCCCGCAGCCCCTCGTCCGCGCGCATCGCCTCCTGCAGTCTCTTTTCCAGGGAGGCGCGCTGTTTTTCGCTGTCATTTAAAATATCGCTGATCAGCTCCCGGACCGCCTCCTTATAGCGGTAAAAGCTGTCCCGTGTGGTGAGGATGGCATATTTTTCGCTCTCGCTGTTATTGAGCTCCCGCACCAGCACCTCCTGAATCCCGATAAAATCCTTTCGGGAGGAAAGCTCGTCGAACCAGGCCCTCATGCTGTCCTGCATGTTGGAGAGCATCTGCCCCAGGCTGCGGGAGGATTGGACGGCGCTTTTTAAGATGCCGTTGTTTTTCTCCTCGTCCTTCTGATAGGTGTAAAGCGCGCTGTAAATGGCCAGGATGCTCTCCCGCTCCCGGCTGTCGTCCTCCTGCTCCAGCCTGGCAAACAGCTCCACATAGAGCCTGCTGTACTCCGGAAAAGAAATGATGTAGCAGTTCAGCTTCTCGTCAAAATCGCTGGACAGCCAGCCCCACTTCACCAGGCGGTCCAGCGCCGCGGAGGGCGTCAGCCCTGTGGCGTTCTCCTCCTCCGTGCCCTCCCGCTCCGTTTCGTCCTCCCACCAGACCAGATTCACCCTGGCGATCGTCTCCGCAAAAATACTGCGGCAGGCGCCGTCCGTCAGCTGGGAAAAGGCATACTCCCGGCTGTTGGCCTGATAGAGCGCCACGAGAAGCTGCATATAATAATCCATATTCTGCGTGCGGAATAATTTATAAAATCCCTGCGGTATCTTCTTTTTGAGAATCATCGTAACGGATATGAGTCCTTTCTGCGTTCCTGTTCCTGTTCAGACAACCCTCCCATCATAGCACATCTGCGCGCCGTTGTCTAAAAAAATGCGAAGGAACTGTCACCGCCCGACAACGATCGTCTGCGCTCCCTCCCGGGCCGTCACTTTTTCCGGGATGTCCCTTTCCCCGAGGCGTTTCTCCGTCTCGGGGGAGGGATGGCCGTAGCGGTTGTTTTTCCCGCAGGAAATCCAGGCCAGGCGCGGCGACACCTGATCCAGGAACGCTTCTCCGGAGGCGTTGGACGAGCCGTGATGGCCGGCGATCAAAAGCTGCGCTGCAAGCGTCCGCTCCCCCTTTTCTTCCAGCAGCCGCTGCTCCCCCTCCTGCTCCAGATCTCCCATAAAAAGCGCGGAAAAATCCCGATAGTCCAGCCGCAGAACCAGGGAGGAATCGTTTCGGCTGCCGGGGGTGCTTCCCGCCTCCGGATGCAGGCAGGTCAGCCGCAGTCCGCTGTCCTTCGTTTTTTCGCCCGCGGAAAGCCGTTCCACCGGCACCCGATACGTTTCCGCCAGCGCCAAAAGCTCCGAAAGCTTCCCGTCTGCAAGCGCGGTATCCGGCAAAAACAGACGTTTCACCGGCACATGGCCCAGCTTCGCCCAGGCAAGCACATCCTCCAGCCCGTTCACATGGTCCTCGTCCCAGTGGCTGATAAAAATTCCTTCAATCCGCCGCGTCCCGATATATTTTAAATACGGGACCACCTGATACTGCCCGACGTCCCGTTTGGAGGTGCTGCCTGCGTCCATCAGGTACACCCCGTGCTCCGGCGTCTCCACGCAAACGCTCAGTCCCTGCCCCACATCCAGCATGGTGATCCGCAGATCCCCCGGCAGCCGCCACAAAAATATGGTGCTTAAACAGACCGCAGCGGCCAGCCGGGTTTTCCTCCCCAGCCTTCCTCCGCCCCGGACAAGCAGGCCCAGACCGATCCCATAGGCCGCCATCGCCCAGGGCGCCGGAAATCCCGTGTGCTGGGTGCTCCCCGGCAGCAACAGGATCAGGCGGCAGATCCCTTCGTACAGATCCAAAATCCTTGCGCAGCTCCATTCCAGCCCCCAGACAGCCGGCAAGAGCACCGGTCCGAGGGCCGGGGCCAGGCTTCCCACTCCTCCCACCGCCAAAAGCAGCAAAAGAAGCGGCAGCAAAATCCCCATCAGCGGGATCACCGCCAGGTTGGCGGCCACCGACCAGGGGCTCCATTCATAATAGTGCGCCAGCAAAAAGGGGAGCATGGCAAGGGTGATGCCAAAGCTCGCCGCCGCACTCTGATACAGGGTCAGGCCCAGCCTTTTGACCGGACCGGGAAGCCGCGCTGCCCAGGCGTTTTTCGTCCAGACAAGCTGCCGCAGGGCCCAAACCGGCCTGCTCTCCCCGATTCTCTTCCCCGTCAGAAAGCACCGCTTTCCCGCTCCTTTTCCTCTGCCTCCAGTCCCTGTCCGCTTTTCCTGCGCCCGTTCCCGCTCCCGCGTCAGCACGGGAACCACCAGCGCGATCCCCAGGACCGCCGAGAAGGACAGCTGAAACCCTGCGTCCAGCGCCTCCTGCGGCGCCGGAACCAAAATCACGCAGGCCGCCACCGCCAGGGAGGTGGGCAGATCCGTCGTCCGCTTCGCCAGTCGGGCCCCCAAAAGCAGGCAGAACATCACCAGCGCCCGCCGGGTGGAAACGCTCATTTCCACCATCCAGGCATAGGCGTACAAAAACAGGGCCGACGCCCCGGCGGATACGGCCACCGGCAGGCGCAGCCGCCGAAGCAGCCCGAAGGCGCCCATGCCGATCAGCGACAGGTGAAGCCCCGAAATGGCCAGCAGGTGACTGATCCCGGCCCCCGCATAGAGCGCCTTCACCTCCTCGTCCATCCCTTTTTTGATCCCCAGCACCATGGCCGAGGCGATCCCGGCATCCTCCCCGCCCAGCGCCCGGTAAAAAAAGCGGTCCGCCCAGTGCCGGAGTGAGGCCAGCGCCTGGGCAACTTTTCCGTAATCCATACTCTCCCGCACGATCTCTGCCTCCCGCAGGGAAAACAGATATCCCTTACGGGCATAGTAAGCCGAAGCGTCGAATTCCCCGGGATTTGTGGCCTCCCGGAAGGGCCAGAGCTCCCCGCTGGCCAGCACGCGGCTGCCGGCCCGGGGCATTTCTTCTCCGTCCTGCAAATAGCAGAGCACAAAATAGTTTCCTGAAGCTGGAAATAACTGACTTTCTGATTCTGAGAACACCTGAATGTCCGACAAAGAAAAAAACTGTCCCTCCCGCGTCCCGTCCGCGGGAGAATAAGGCTTTGAAACCTTTCCTGCAAGCTTAAGCGCCTCCCCCTCCCGGTCCCCATATTCCGGGAGCGGCGCACCCGGCAGCAGCAGAGCCGCTGCCAGATAGCACGCCAGAAAAACGAGAAGCGCTGTACACAGCGGCCTTCTCAACGATACTCATTCCTCCGTTCCGTATACCAGATCCAGATTCCGGTCAAATACCTGCGAAAGGGAAATGCTTTCCCGGAACGTCACATCCGTTTTTCCCTCCACCGAAATCTGCACCTTATTCACATTCGGCAGCTCCACCAGCGAATTGACAATCGCGTAAATCTCCACCTGAGCCGTCACATTGGCGGCCGGCGTCAGAAAGGCGCTGTTTAAATTCACATAGCAGGTGCCGTCCTTCACCGTCACGCCCAGCACCTCCGTCTGCGCATTCAGCACCGGATAGACCTCCTCGTTTTCCGTCCCGGGCCCGGCGATCAGCTGCTCCACCACCAGTCTCTCCATGGAAATATTGCTGCTGTACACCACCGGTCGGGTCGTCACCTCCACCAGTCTGTCCCCCGAGCTGTTTGCAAAATAAAGCTTCAGCCTGGCTTTCTCATAGGCGTTGATCTCATTGCCCGCATTGTCGATGAACCAATCCGCCGTCATGGGGCCGACCACCAGTCCCAGGCTGTCCGTCAGCGCCTCCCCGCCGACCGTCATGGACACGGAATCTATGCCGGGAATCTGCGTCATCGTGCGCACAATGGCCGCGCGCACCAGCACCTCCGTCGTGGCGGACAGCTTTTTGTAATCCGTGCTCACGTCCAGCAAAAGCTGCGCCTCCTTTACGCTCCAGTCGGACACGGAAAATCCGCCCAGCGGGGAGCGCAGCGACAGCTCCACCGGATTTTCCGCCAACGCCTCCAGCGCCGCCCGCACCTGCTCCTTCGCCGTCTGCCCGGCGAGGGCTTTTTCCACCGCCGTGATCCGGGTCTCCTCCTTATTGATGTAATAGACCGAAAATGTCGCCTCCGCCGTCTCCTCCTTTTTTTGCCGCGCACAGCCTGCCGCAGTCAGCGCGCACAGGCAAAGCGCCAGGCAAAGAAGAAGCCGCGAAAGTCTCCTGCCATAGGCCATGTAATATTCTCCTATTTATAACTGTTCAGGACGGCGGGAAAATAAGGCCCAAAATGGGCGTCAAGCTCGCTTGTAAGACCATTTTGGGCCTTATTTTCACATCGGATGAACCTCCGATGCTTCTTGTCCGGCTTTGCCGGGCAAGAAGATGCGCCGTCCTGAACAGTTACTCCTATTTAATATAACTCAGCGGAATCTTCACCACAAAACAGGTCCCCTGTCCCTCCACGCTGCTGACCTT
>JAUNGT010000001.1 GCA_030524455.1 Eubacteriales bacterium
CGGATTTTTTCCGGGTTTTTTCCTTGCGCCTTTTTGGGGGATGGTCTATATTAAACGGAAAGCAATGGAAGGTGAAGGGTCAGACATCATGAAATATTTCTGGTTGACAGTCAAAAAGATGGTCCGGTATCTGTTAAAGCCCCTGTCTTTTGTGCCGGCGCTATGTATGATATATGTCATTTTTTCATTCTCCGCCCAGAGCGGGGCGGAATCCGGGCAGCTCAGCCTCACGGTGGCGCAGAAGCTGGTGAGGGCAGCGGGGGAGCTTTTGGATAAGGAGCTGGATCCCGCACAGATTGCCCATTACGCGGAGCTGATTCATTTCTATGTAAGAAAGCTGGCGCATTTTACGGAATACTTCCTTCTGGGGATGTCGGTGGCGCTGCCGCTGTATGTGTATCGCCTGAGGGGCTTCTGGCTGGTGCTTGCGGCAGGATTTTTCTGCGCCGCCTTTGCGGGGCTGGACGAGTATCATCAGAGCTTTGTGGCCGGAAGGACGCCGTCTTTGCGCGACGTCGCCATCGATACGGCCGGGAGCCTGACCGGCATCTATTTCACCCGTGTTTTCGGCTTCATCGGCCGCAAGACGGTGTTTGCGCCGCTCTCTCTGGAACGCCGCCGTAAGGTACAGCACCGCCCCAGAGGGTAGAGCAGCCGGATGAATTCCAAAAGTTCTGGTTTACAAACGGGAATCCGTGTGCTATAATTTCAAAGTATGGATTTTAGCCGGCGCTCGGGCTTGGGACACTCCGACCCATATCTTAGTGCCTGGCGGTCTGACGAAAAGGGCGCTGCCGCAGGCAGACGGCCGAAAGAGAGAAAAGGAGGAATTATCATGATTTCCAAAGAGAAGAAGACAGAGATTATCAAGGCTTATGCGCGGACAGAGGGAGACACCGGTTCTCCGGAGGTTCAGGTTGCGGTTCTGACGGCCCGCATCCAGGAGCTGACCGAGCATCTGAAGAGCAATCCCAAGGATCACCATTCCAGACGCGGCCTGCTGCAGATGGTTGGACAGAGACGCGGCCTGCTGGATTATCTGAAGAGAAACGACATCGAGAGATATCGTTCCCTCATTGAGAAGCTCGGCATTCGGAAATAAGGAAACAGTTCAGCCAGGCGGAAGTGGACGGCCAAAATCGTGCTCGCACGAATTTTGGGCGGTTGCTTCCGCCTGAGGGAGCGCCCGATTATGAGCAAAGTTAGCCGCGCAGCGGCGGAAAGCGCGTTAGCGCGGCTTTGCGAATGGCGCGGGCTGAACTGCTACGAAATTAAGTACGGAACAGGGCGGAGAGCGACCGGCTTTTTCGCCCTGTTTTGCTATCGGGGAAAATCGGCGCAAAGCGGCTTCCGAGACCACTGATAAGGGCACCGGCGCGGCGGGCGCGTTTATCAGTAGTTTCGGCAGGCTTTTGCCGGTTTCTCCCGAAAAAGAAAGAAAAGGAGAGATAAGATGTACAAGACATTCAAAATGGAACTGGCCGGACGTACGCTGAGCGTGGATGTGGGCCGGGTGGCTGCCCAGGCCAACGGAGCGGCCTTCATGCACTACGGCGATACCACCGTGCTGTCCACGGCGACCGCCAGCGAGAAGCCCAGGGAGGGGATCGACTTTTTCCCGCTTTCCGTGGAGTTTGAGGAGAAGCTTTATGCGGTCGGCAAGATTCCCGGCGGCTTCAACAAGAGAGAGGGCAAGGCAAGTGAGAATTCCGTGCTGACCAGCCGCGTGATCGACCGCCCCATGCGTCCTCTGTTCCCCAAGGATTACCGCAATGATGTGACGTTAAACAACCTGGTACTGTCCGTGGATCCCGAGTGCCGCCCTGAGCTGGTGGCGATGCTTGGCTCCGCGATTGCGACCAGCATTTCCGATATTCCCTTTGCAGGCCCCTGCGCGATGACCCAGGTGGGCCTGATCGACGGGGAGTTTGTGATCAACCCCTCTCAGGAGCAGTGGAAAAAGGGCGATCTGCAGCTGACCGTGGCTTCCACCAGCGAGAAGGTGATCATGATCGAGGCCGGCGCCAACGAGGTGCCCGAGGCGACCATGATCGATGCGATCTATAAGGCGCATGACATCAACCAGACAATCATCGCGTTCATCAACCAGATCGTGGCGGAGGTGGGCAAGCCCAAGCACTCCTACACCAGCTGTGCGGTTCCGCAGGAGCTGTTTGACGCGATCCGGGAGATCGTTCCGCCCGAGGAGATGGAGGCGGCGGTGTTCACCGACGTCAAGCAGGTGCGGGAGGAGAATATCCGCCAGATCACGGAGCGTCTGGAGCAGGCGTTTGCGGAGAAGGAGGAGTGGCTGCCCCTGCTGGGAGAGGCGGTTTATCAGTACCAGAAAAAGACCGTCCGCAAGATGATCCTGAAGGATCACAAGCGTCCCGACGGCCGCGCCATCAATCAGATCCGTCCGCTTGCAGCGGAGATTGACCTGATCCCCAGAGTGCACGGCTCCGGCATGTTCACCCGCGGGCAGACGCAGATCTGCAACATCTGTACGCTGGCGCCTCTGTCCGAGGTACAGAAGCTGGACGGACTGGATGAGAACGAGGTTTCCAAGAGATATATGCACCATTACAATTTCCCCTCCTACTCCGTGGGAGAGACCAAGCCCTCCAGAGGGCCCGGACGCCGGGAAATCGGACATGGTGCGCTGGCGGAGAAGGCTCTTTTGCCGGTGATCCCCAGCGAGGAGGAGTTCCCTTACGCGATTCGTACCGTATCCGAGACCTTTGAGTCCAACGGCTCCACCTCCCAGGCTTCCGTGTGCGCCTCCACCCTGTCTTTGATGGCGGCGGGCGTGCCGATCAAGAAGCAGGTGGCGGGCATTTCCTGCGGACTTGTGACGGGCGAGACGGATGACGATTACATTGTTTTGACGGATATCCAGGGGCTGGAGGATTTCTTCGGCGATATGGACTTTAAGGTGGCGGGAACCCATGACGGGATCACCGCGATCCAGATGGACATCAAGATCCACGGCCTGACCCGCCCCATCGTGGAGGAGGCGATCGCCCGGACGAAGGAGGCGCGCGAGTACATCATCAACGAGGTGCTCACTCCCTGTATCGCGCATCCCCGCGCACAGGTGGGCCCTTACGCGCCCAAGATTATCTCCATCAAGATTGATCCGGAGAAGATCGGCGACGTGGTGGGCCAGAGAGGAAAGACGATCAATGAGATCATTGCCCGCACCGGCGTGAAGATCGATATTTCCGACGACGGAACTGTTTCCGTGTGCGGCACCGACAAGGAGATGATGGACAAGGCGGTGGAGATGATCAAGATCATCGTGACCGAGTTCCAGGCGGGCCAGATTTTCAAGGGTACCGTGGTGAGCATCAAGGAGTTCGGCGCGTTTGTGGAGTTTGCGCCGGGCAAGGAAGGCATGGTACACATCTCCAAGATCGCCAAGGAGCGCATCAACCGTGTGGAGGATGTGCTGAGCCTGGGCGACAAGGTGACGGTGGTTTGCCTTGGTAAGGACAAGATGGGACGCATGAGCTTCTCCATGAAGGATGTGGCGCAGTTCTGAGCGGCATCCGGGCGTTTGCCGGAGCGCTGTGATATGAGATAGAACAGGAGAAGGCTCCTACAGCGGCAGGCGGAAAAACCTGCGCGGTAGGAGCCTTTTTTGTGCGATACGCCCTGCAAATAGCTTTGCTGTGAGCTGGCCGCGGTATCGCGTCGGATAGGGGAAGAAGATCTTTCCCTATCCGAGCGATTGTGCTTACTTTCTCCGGTAAAAAACGCCTCAGGCGGCCGGAAGGGGACTTTCCAGGACCACCGCATGGGCGATGCCGGGGACGGTCTGGCCCTCGTTGAAGCTTGTTTTGGACAGGAGGGCCCCGGTGGGGACAAACAGCACCCGCCGCCACCTTCCTGTAAAAAGCTGCCGCAGGATAAAGGCGGAGAGCACCACAGCGCTGCAGCCGCAGCCTGAGCCTCCGGCATGGGTGTCCTGCTTTTTACAGTCAAAAATTTCGATGCCGCAGTCTGTGTGCCGTTCGCCCAGCTCAATGCCGCGCTCCGAAAGCAGATCCAGAAGGACGCGCTGCCCGACCTGCCCCAGATCGCCGGTGATGATGCGGTCGTAATCGGCCGGGCTGCGTTTGAAATCATCCAGGTGCCGGGCGATGGTATCCGCGGCGGCGGGAGCCATGCAGGCTCCCATGTTCATGGAGTCCCGAAGTCCGTAATCCACAATTTTCCCCGGGGTGACGCCGGTGATCAGGGCGCGGGGGGAGGAGCCGGCGGAGGAGGAGAGGATAAAGGCCGCGCTGCCGGTGACGGTCCAGGTGGCGGAGAGCGGGCGCTGGTTGCCGTAGCCTAAGGGGAAACGGAATTCCTTTTCCGCGCTGGCAAAGTGACTGCTGGTGACACAGGCGGCGATGTCCGTAAAGCCGCCGCTGATGGCCATGGAGGCCAGCGTCAGGGACAGGCCGCAGGTGGAGCAGGCCCCGTAGAGGCCAAACAGAGGGCGCTCATACTGCATCAGCCCGAAGCTGGTGGCGATGCCCTGCCCCAGCAGGTCTCCGGCAAAGAGATACCGGATGTCGGTGGTGTGCAGGCCGGCCTTTTTGACGGCAAGATGCAGGCTGTCGCGCTGCAGGCAGCTTTCCGCCTCCTCCCAGGTGGAGCCGCCGAACAGCTCGTCTGAGCCGATCACATCAAAGAACTCGCCCAGCGGCCCTTCGCCCTCCTTTTTTCCCACAATGGACGCGCTCTCGCGGACAAAAACAGGCACCGGGAAACGGATGCTCTGTGCGCCGCAGGCGAACATAGCCCCTGTTCCCGATGCCGTTGTTTCAGTGGATTCCATCATATCGCTTCCCTCCGTGCCGGGACCGCCTGTCAGTGCGGCCGCCGTTTTGTATAGTATCGGAAGGAATCTGCGGGTTTATTCTTCTTTTTCGCCTAAGAACTGCAGAAAGGCGGTTTTGGTTTTGGCGTATCTGGGTCTGCTGACGGGGATTGTCCTGCCGTCCGCCAGCCGTGCGCCCTTTGCGGAAAAAAACTGGATCTGCTTCATGTTGACGAGGTAGCTCTGGTGAACCCTGACAAAATAGGCGGGAAGACGCTTTTCCAGGTCTCCAAGCTTCATGTTCACGCGGATGTCCTCCTCGGAGCAGTGCACGGTCAGGATGCGGCGCTCACTCTCCACATAGAGGATGTCCTCCGCCCTGACACGGGCGATAAAGCTTTTGGAGATCAGCGTGACAAAGCTGTCCTCCGTGTCCTGAATCAGCTGCAGCGCCCGCTGCATAGCCTCGCAGAGTTTTTCCGGCTTGACCGGCCTTGTCAGCAGACAGACAGGTTCCGTGTCGAAAATATCCTCCGCGCACTCCAGTGCCGCGGTGGAGAAGATCATCTTCACCTCCCCGAAGAGCTCGCAGATCTGTCTGGCGACCCCGATTCCGCTGTCCGGCTCCGAGTCAATTTCCATGACGATGATGTCCGTCTTTTTCCGTTCGTCCTTTTGCCAGGCCTTCAGAAGCTTCAATCCCGACGGATAGGTTGAAATCTGCAATTCCTTTTCGTACTGGGCAGCCAATACGCCGGAAATTAAATCCAGCGATTGCGTGCTGCTGTCGCAAATTGCGATTTTTCTCATAGGTATTCACCCCTGTCCATCTGTAAAAAACTGCTGCATACTCACGCAAATTACGCCCGGGTTGCGTTTAAACCATGCTTTTCTACCAACATCTTAACACATCGCGAGCAAATTGCACTAAAGGAAATACAAAATGTAGAGGAAACGACAAATTTTGACTCAGATCCCCTGAAACGACGAAGCTTTCCTCCGAAAAAAAGCTGTACAAACAGGGGATGGCGCTATAAAATGGTTCTGATATAAACGAGATGCAAAGGATGAAAAGCGATGGAGAAAGAGATGACGAAGGATCTGACCAGGGGCGTTCCCTGGAAGGTGATTGCAAAATTTTCGCTGCCGGTAATCGGCGGGAATCTGTTCCAGCTGTTTTATACGCTGGCGGACACGATTATCGTGGGGCGGACGCTGGGAGCGCAGGCGCTGGCGGCGGTGGGGGCGACGGCTACCATCGTCTATTTTGTGCTGTGCTTCATCCAGGGACTGACGGGCGGCTTCGGCATCCTGTTGGGGCAGGCCTTCGGCGCAAAAAACGAGCGGCAGATGAAGGAATCCGTCTCCGCCTCCTATTGGATTTCCGGCCTGTTTACGGTGTTTTCCACGATTCTGTGCTGCAGCCTGGTAAACGGGATCCTGCGGGCTTTAAACACGCCGGAGGATATTTATGACAGGGCCTATATCTATCTGTTCATTATTTTTGCGGGGAACGGGGCGACGGTGTTTTACAACCTGATTTCCAATATTCTGCGGGCGCTGGGGGACTCCAGGACGCCGCTGTATTTTCTGATTTTTTCGTCCCTGTTAAACGTGGTGCTGGATATTGTGTTTATCGTGCCCTTCGGCTGGGACGTGGCGGGCGCCGCCTGGGCGACGGTTCTGTCCCAGCTGATCTCGGCGGTGCTCTGCATTTTGTATGCGAACAAAAAGTTTGCGGTCCTGCATCTGACCGCCCGGGAATGGCGGCTTCAGAGAGGCCCGGTGTTGCGGCATCTGAAGGTGGGATTTCCCATGGGCTTTCAGATGTCTGTCATGTGCATCGGGCAGCTTGCCATGCAGGCGGCGGTCAACCGGATCGGCACCAGCGCCATTGCGGGCTATACGGCGGCGGGCAAGGTGGATCAGCTGGCCGTGCTGGTGGACAATGCGGTGGGAATCGGGATCGCCAACTATGTGGCCCAGAATTTCGGCGCGGGCAAAATGGAGCGGATCCGGAAGGGCGTGTGGCACTGCTTTTTAATGCTGACGCTGTTGAATTTTGCCATGGGCGCTCTGCTTTTGGCGGGACAAAGCCAGGTGGTGCCGCTGTTTGTGACGGATCCGACGGCGGAGATTATGGCCTACTCCAGGGACTATCTGTATGTGATTGTGCCCTTTTACCTGTTTTTGGGGGCCCTGATGGTGTACCGGACGGCGATCCAGAGCGTGGGAAATACCTGGGCGCCCTTTGCGGCCTGTATCATCGAGCTGGCGGCGCGGGTGCTCTGTGCCGGTGTGATGTCGGTTTCCTTTGGGTATAAGGCGATCTGTTTTGCGACGCCGTTTGCCTGGATGACGGCCCTGTGCCTGCTGATTCCCGTGTATATCAGCCTGTGCAGAGGACTGCTGAATCCGGGAAAGGGATGAAGGAGGTATGGCTGTGGAAGAAAAGAGAATGCAGAAAGCGATTTTGGTGGGGGCAAATTTAAACGGGGATAAGGAGTTTGAGCATTCCATGGAGGAGCTTGCCAGCCTGGCAGAGGCCTGCGGGATGGAGCCGGCTGTACAGGTAACCCAGAACCTGACGGCGGCCAACAGCGTGTTTTACATCGGCCCCGGAAAGGTGGAGGAGGTGGCGGCTCTGGTGCAGTCTTTGGGCGCAGACTGCGTGGTTTTTGACAATTCCCTGACGCCCAGCCAGCAGCGCAACCTTCAGCGGGAGCTGGAGGTTATGGTGCTGGACCGGACGAATCTGATCCTGGAGATTTTTGACCGGCGGGCGCGGACGAGGGAGGCCAGGCTCCAGGTGGAGAGCGCCAGCCTGCAGTATATGCTGCCGCGTCTGGTGGGAATGCGGGAGGCGCTTTCCCGCCAGGGCGGAGGAGCCGGGGCGGGCGGCGGCGCGGGGGCCGGAGGCGGTCTTTCCAACCGGGGAGCCGGCGAGAAGAAGCTGGAGCTGGACCGCAGAAGGATCGAGAAGCGGATCAGCGAGCTCAACCGTGAGCTAAAGGAGCTGGAGAAGGACCGCCAGACCCAGCGCAAGCGCCGCCGGGACAGCGAGCTGCCGGCCGTGGCGCTGGTGGGCTATACCAACGCCGGGAAATCCACACTGATGAACCGGATGCTGGATGCCTGGACCGGGGACGAGGCTGCGCAGGGGAAAAGGGTGCTGGAAAAGGACATGCTTTTTGCCACCCTGGACACGACGGTGCGGCGGATCTGCCCCGGAGACAACCGGGACTTTTTGCTGTCGGATACGGTAGGCTTTATCGACAAGCTGCCTCACGCGCTGGTGAAAGCCTTTCGCTCTACCCTGGAGGAGGCCTGCAGCGCGGATCTTCTGCTGCAGGTGGTGGATTTTTCCGATCCCCATCACCGGGAGCAGATGCGGGTGACGCAGGAGACGCTGCGGGAGCTGAACGCCGGCCACATTCCCTGTCTGTATCTGATGAACAAGGCGGAGCTGGTGATGGAGCGGGAGAAGCTTCCGAAGGTCAGCGGGGACCGGATCTATCTTTCCGCCCGGGAGGGCATTGGGATGGACGAGCTGCTTTTGCTGATCCGGGAAAAGCTTTTTGGCGGCTATGTATCCTGCACCCTGAAAATTCCTTACACGGACGGTGCGGCGGTGTCCTGGCTGCAGGACAATGCGGTGATTCAGAGCGTTTCCTATGAGGAGGACGCAACGGTGCTGACGGCAGAGTGCAGGAGAAGCGACGCCGGGCGTTTTGCACAGTACCGGGTGGAGGACAGACAATGAGAAGCATGGAATTTAAGATGGAGCGGCCCGGCCTGTTAAAGGAGGGCGACCGCGTTACGGTGACGGAGGGGCTTTTGCCGAGCAACTACTATTACACCATCGATCCGGCGCTGGCCATGTCCGGCAATTATCCCTTCCGGGAACGGCTGCTGGCCCGGGAGGGAAAGGTGGTAGGCGTGGTGGAGAACCCACGGGGCTTCTATGTGACGGTGGAGTTCGAGGATTGAACCGCCCGGGAAAGGGTGGTATACTAAGATGTATTTGAACGGCCGCAGAGCGGCGAAAACAATTCAGGAGGTGTTGAGATGAGTTTGGAAAAGATATCCACAGAGAAGGCGCCGGCGGCGATCGGCCCTTATTCCCAGGCGATCCGGGCAGGAGAGTTTTTGTTTGCGTCCGGTCAGATCCCGATCAACCCGGCGACGGGCGCGGTTGAGGCGGAGGGCATCGAGGCCCAGGCGGAGCAGGTGATGAAGAACATCGGCGCGATTTTGGAGGCGGCGGGGACGGATTATGCCCATGTGGTCAAGACGACCTGCTTTTTGGCGGAGATGGGCGATTTTGCCGCGTTCAACGCCGTATATGAGAAGTATTTTACCGGAAAGCCGGCGAGAAGCTGCGTGGCGGTCAAAAAGCTTCCCAAGGACGTGCTCTGCGAGGTGGAAGTGACCGCTTATCTGGGCGCATAGGACGGTGGCGCATATGAGAAATCTTGTGCTGATCGGGATGCCCGGCGCGGGAAAGAGTACGGTGGGCGTGGTGCTTGCCAAGCAGCAGGGCCTTACCTTTGTGGATTCCGATCTGGTGATTCAGGAACAGACCGGGCTGCTGCTCCATGAGATCATTGAGCGGGAGGGCGACGACGGCTTCCGTCAGGTGGAAAACCGGATCAATGCCGGGCTGAGCGCAAAGCGGGCGGTGATTGCCACCGGCGGCAGCGTAATCTACGGCCGGGAAGCCATGCAGCATTTAAAAAAGATCGGTACGGTGATCTATCTTCAGCTTTCCTGCGCGTCCATTGCGGAGCGGCTGGGTGATCTGAAGGAGAGAGGCGTGACGCTGCGGGAGGGGCAGACCCTGCAGCAGCTCTATGACGAGCGGGTGCCGCTGTATGAGCGGTACGCGGATTTGACCGTCAACTGCGAGGGCAAGTCCATCCGCGAGGTCGTGGCGGAGATTTCCGCAAGGCTGCCCAAGTAAGCCGGGAAAGACAGGAAAGATGAAGAAAAACAGGAAATCGGTCAGAAGCAGCTTTCTGTTGTTTCTGGCGGCCGCAATCTGGGGCGTAGCCTTCGTGGCCCAGAGCGTCGGAATGAACTATATGGGGCCGTGTACGTTCAACGCGGCCCGTTTTTTAATCGGGGCGGCGGTTCTTGCGCCCCTTGTTGTGAGGGAAAAAAGAGCAGGAAATGCAGCTGAGGCACAAAAAAAGGAGGGCAGAACCTCCTGGAAGGGCCTGCTTGCCGGAGGGCTCTGCTGCGGGCTGGCGCTCTGTGCGGCCAGCCTTCTGCAGCAGTTCGGCATCCGGTATACCTCCGTGGGGAAGGCGGGATTTCTCACCACCCTTTATATTATTATCGTACCGCTCCTTGGAATTTTTCTGGGGAGACGGGCCGGCTGGAGAGTGTGGTGCAGTGTGGCGGCAGCGGTGGCCGGAATGTATCTTTTGTGTATGGCGGACCGGCTCAGGCTGGGGCTCGGGGACGGGCTGATGCTTGGCTGCGCCTTTTTGTTTGCCATTCATATTTTGGCGGTGGATCATTTTGCGGAGCGGATGGACGGCGTGCTTTTGTCCTTCCTGCAGTTTCTGACCAGCGGCCTGATCTGTCTGGCGCTGGCCCTTCTGACGGAAAACCCGAGCCTGTCCGCGCTTTGGTCGGGGATCGTGCCGGTGCTCTATGCGGGGGTGCTCTCCTGCGGCGTGGGTTACACCCTGCAGGTGGTGGGCCAGAAAAATGTGGAACCCACAGCGGCCTCCCTGATTTTGAGCCTGGAATCCGTGATCTCCGTGCTGGCAGGCTGGGTGATCCTGGGACAGCGCCTTTCGCTCCGGGAGCTGGCAGGCTGCGCCCTCGTGTTTGCGGCGGTGGTCTTCGTGCAGCTGCCGGAGCATGGCGCCTGAGCTTTTTGTTATATCTTTACAGCATTCCGTTTTTCAGCACGTTATGGTCGCGCAGAAGCTTTTCGATGACGGTCCCGCGAATGGCCTTAAGCAGAGGCTTTTTGAGGGCGTTTAAGGGGCCGGGAAGCTCAATCTCCAGAGGAGATACGCCGTCCATCAGCTTTACGCTGCTGTCCAGAAGCTCCCGGATGTCGTATACGCTGCCCCAGACCTCCGGCACGCCGCGGTCAACGCCAAGCAGGCCGTAGACAGCCTCCATGGCGGTCCGGACGGAATATTCCGTGGTGAAGATCGTGTCGCGGGGCGTCTCCGCAAACTGTCCCAGGAAAGCGAAGTTGACGCAGCCGTCCGGGATTACGTCAGGCCGGTCGCCCTTGGCTCTGGGCATGAAGAAGGCGGTGATATAGGGCAGCAGGGTGGGAACGCAGACCGCGCTGTGCTCCGCCAGCTCCGGGATATCCTCTGTGGGCACACCCAGGTGATAGAGCCATTCCTCTGTGATTTCGCGGCCGGTGCAGTCCTTCATGGGCTTTTTCACATAGTTGCCGGGCACATCGGTGAACAGGCCGTACACCCATACGCAGACCTGGTTTTTGTCCTGCGCCTTGAACTGTCCCTGACGGTTGATGGTCCAGCTTAACAGCCAGTTGGAATCCTTGCAGCTGACGATGCCGCCGGTCACAACCTTGCCGGTGCGGGGATCCCGCTGGCAGATCCGCGTGATATAGGGGATAATCTTATCGTCCAGGGTTGTGACGGTGGCGGATTCCCAGGTTGTCTTTCTGGTATCGGAGCAGAATTTCTCCGGATGCCCAAAGGAGCTGTCCTGCCGGGCAATGTTTTTCCAGAGATTCCAGACGCCGGTGCTGCGCACCTCGGCATCCCCGTTGGGCGCATGGTTCTGGTCGCCGTAAACGGTACCGTCGGTGCAGCTTCCGTTGGTGACAAAGACCAGATCCTTCTCGGTCAGCGGGATCGTCTTTTCCTTGCCCTTTACCCGGCACTCAATGGAGGTGGCAATCTTTTTGCCGTCCTTGTGCGCAAAGACAACGTTGGTTACCTCCGTATTGAACTGGAAGTCCACGCCGGCCTCCTCCAGATATTTTTTCATGGGGAGGATCAGGGATTCATACTGGTTGTAGCGGGTGAATTTCAGGGCGCTGAAATCCGGCAGGCCTCCGATATGGTGGATAAACCGCTGGAAGTACAGCTTCATCTCCAGAGCGCTGTGCCAGTTTTCAAAGGCAAACATTGTGCGCCAGTACAGCCAGAAATTGGACTGGAACACCTCGTCGTCAAACACATCTTCGATCGTCTTGTCGTAAAGATCCTCATCCTTTGTCAGGAAAAGCTTCAGGATTTCCATCACGCCCTTCTGGCTTAAGCCGAACTTGCCGTCCGTGTGGGCGTCCTGCCCCCGGTTGACGGTTGCGCGGCAGAGCGAATAGTTGGGATCGTGCTTGTTGAGCCAGTAAAACTCATCCAGCACGGAAGCGCCGGGCATCTCCAGCGAAGGGATGCTGCGGAACAGGTCCCACAGGCACTCGAAATGGTTTTCCATCTCGCGGCCTCCGCGCATCACATAGCCTCTGGTGGCATCGAAGATGCCGTCGCAGGCGCCGCCCGCCACATCCATCGCCTCCAAAATGTGGATATGGGAGCCATCCATCTGCCCGTCCCGCACCAAAAAGCAGGCCGCCGCCAGGCTGGCCAGGCCGCTGCCTACCAGATAGGCGCTTTTTTCCTCCACGCCCTCCGGCTTCTCCGGGCGGGCGAAGGCCTCATAGTTGCCGTTGGAATAATAGATCCCCTTGCTGTTTTTTAAGTGGGAGCCAAGCTCCGTATTGCGGTAATTGGGATCGGGCGCAGGAAATTTCACTGCTTTTTCGGCGCCTTTTTTGACGGCGCTGCCGATCTCCTCCTTTAAAGTAGTGCCGTCGTTTTTACGGTCCATATGACCCTTGACGGCCAGGGCTGCCGCGCCTACGCCTGCGGCTGTGAGAACGGCCTTTGTCAGGCCGGAATGTTTCTTCGACATATCTGTTGTCCTCCTTGTCTGTTCTGATGCTCTGCATTATAGTGCGCAGCGGGAGTGGATTCAATTTACAAAAAAGGCAGAATGGGAAAAATTTTACCATTCTTCCGGAAGTGTGCAAAAGTAACAGTTCAGCCAGCCGGGAGTGAACGGCCAAAATCGTGCTCGCACGAATTTTGGCCGGTTGCTCCTGGCTGAGGGAGCGCCCGATGATGAGCAGGAAACGGCGTTCCGCCTTATTCCACAGGGAGCCGCGTAGCGGCGGAAAGCGCGTTATGCGCGCAAGACGAACTTGTTCGTCTGTGCGAATGGCGCGGGCTGAACGGTTGCTTACAAAAGCAACAAGAAAGGACATATTATACAAGAGCGCTTGAAATCCTGAACAAATCTTATATAATATTTATAAGATGTCAGCAAACTGACAGGAAGAAACGAGGTAAAATACGATGTATGCAGATGAAAATGTCATCAAAATTAAGCATGCTGTCCTCTACGAGGTGGCGAAGCTGGCTTTTGCGGGAAAGCTGGAGGAGGAGCGGGATCATATCGCTTTAAAGCTGATTCCCGGCCCGGTGGCGAGATTCCGCTGCTGTATTTACAAGGAGCGCGAGATTATCCGGCAGAGGGTCCGTCTGGCGGAGGGGAAGGCTCCCGGGGCAGAGGACGACGGCAATGTGGTGCAGGTGATCAGCTCCGCCTGCGAGGACTGCCCGATTTCCAGCTATACGGTGACGGAGAATTGCCAGAACTGTCTGGGGAAGGCCTGTATCAACGCCTGTAAATTCGGAGCGATTGAGGCCGGCAGGACCCGCTCCCACATCGACCCCTCCAAATGTAAGGAGTGCGGCAGATGCGCCCAGGCCTGTCCCTACAACGCGATCGCTCATCTGAAGCGACCCTGCAAGAGCGCCTGTCCCGTGGACGCGATCACCTATAATGAATACGGGATTTCCGTGATCGACAAGGACAAGTGTATCCGCTGCGGCAAATGTATCCACAGCTGTCCCTTCGGTGCGATCGGCTCCAGGACAGCCATTGTCCAGGTGATTGAAGCGTTAAAGTCCGGCCGGCGCGTGTATGCCATGGCGGCGCCCGCCACAGAAGGACAGTTCGGCGCAGACATTACCATGGCGAGCTGGAAGAACGCCATGAAGGAGCTGGGCTTTGAGGATTTTTATGACGTGGGATTGGGCGGCGATATGACGGCGGCCTACGAGGCGAAGGAGTGGGCGGAGGCCTATCGGGACGGCAAGAAAAAGGTGACCTCCTGCTGTCCTGCCTTTGTGAATATGGTTCGGATGCATTATCCGGAGCTGGCGGAGTGCGTGTCCACCACGGTTTCCCCCATGTGCGCGGTTTCCCGCCTGATCAAGGCCAGGGATCCCGAAGCGGTGACGGTGTTTATCGGCCCCTGTATTGCGAAAAAATCCGAGGTGGCAGATCAGAAAATCGAGGGAAACGCGGATTATGTGCTGACCTACAGCGAAATCCGGGCCATGATGAAGGCGAAGGAAATTACGTTAAAGCCCGCGGAGAACACGGATCAGATCGCTTCCGTATTCGGCAAGCGATTTGCCAACGCCGGCGGCGTGACGGCGGCCGTGCTCCAGAGCTTAAAGGAGTCCAACGACGAGATCGCGGCGACCGTCTGTAAGGCGAACGGCGCGGCGGAGTGCAAGAAGGCGCTGCTGCTTTTGAAGGTAGCGAGACTGCCCGAGGACTTTATCGAGGGAATGGTCTGCGACGGCGGCTGCGTGGGCGGCCCCAGCGCGTACAAGGATCAGATGGTTTCAAAGAAAAACCGCGACACGCTGATCGGCCAGGCGGACGGCAGAGGCGTGTGGGAAAACCTGAGCAACTATGAGATGGACAGCTTCTCGATGCATCGGGAGTAAACAGGAGCAAAGAATCCTTTGACTTTTTAACTTCTTCTGCTTATGATACAGATATGGAACAAATTTGGAACAAAAAAGAGCAGAGGGAATGAATATGGCTAACATGAGAGAGATTGCCAAGAGGGCGGGAGTGGGAGTGGGGACCGTTTCCCGGACCCTCAACGGCACCGGATATGTGGCGCTGGAAACCCAGGAAAAAGTGAGGACGGTAGCGCGGAAGATGGGGTACGAGCACGAACCGGCGGGGAAGGGCAGGACGCAGACCGGTATGATAGGCGTTGTCGTGCCGGGGCTGGAGCATCCTTTTTTTGCCGGCGTCCTGCACTTTCTGGATCTTGCGCTTGCCGCCAGGGGGCTGAGATGCCTGGTGTGCGGGGACTGGGGAGATGGAGGGCGGCTGGAGGAATTTCTCGGACTTTTGGAGCAGGGAAGGCTGGACGGCCTGATTGCCTGCGTGGACGCCCCGGAGGGCTTTAAGAGCCGGGGAAACAGGGCGATTGTCGCGCTGGACAGAAGCTGGCCGAAGGATGTCCCTCTCGTCAGGTCGGACCATGAGCAGGGGGGAAGGATGGCGGCGGAAGCGCTGCTGGAAGCCGGGTGCCGCAACGTAATACAGTTTTACAGCGGTGAGAAGGACAGGAGTGCCAATCTGCGTCATGCGGTATTTGAGCAGGTACTCCGCGAGAGCGGCTGCCAGGTAACCTCCGTGGCAAGTATGTGGAACAAAATGAGCTACGGATATGACCGGGATGTGATCCGGAACTACTGGAACGTGATCCGCACGATGGACGGATGCTTTGCCAACGACCTGGGCGCGATCAACTGCCTTGCCGTGGCCAGTGAGATGGGCAGGAAGGTTCCGGAGCAATTAAAGCTGGTCGGTTACGACGGCACGGATATTACCTGCCTGTGCTACCCGCAGGTTTCCGCTGTGGAACAGGACCAGAGAGGGCTGGCGGAGGCCTGCGTGGAGGAGCTTGAGGCGATGATAAGCGGCAAAAAGCCGGAAAATCTGCTGGTAAAAGTGCCTGTACGGTGGCAGAAACGTGGAACAACATAAAATATTCCATATTTTTTGAAAAGAAACAAGGACTGTCTGGAAAAACAGGCAGTCCTGTTTTTTCGCCAAAAATTCAAACAAAAAACACAAAATAGGAAATAATGCACAAAAATATGACGATAAATTTTGTAAAATATACAGAATTTAATTGAATAAACATATAGGAGTTGACATTTCCGGCAGAATTGTCTATTATGCAGGTATAAAACATGTTCCACATAAAAGAATGAGGAGGAAAACCTTATGAGAGCGTCAAAAAAGGGTGGTTTCAAAAAAGCGCTGAAGTGCTGGCAGCTGTATGTACTTTTGATTCCGGCACTCTTATGGGCGGCGATTTTTGCGTATTATCCCATGTACGGCGTGATTATCGCCTTCAAGGATTACAAAATCAGGCAGGGGATTTTGGGAAGTCCCTGGGCGAATCCCTTCTTTAAGTATTTTGAAGAGTTTTTCAGCACCAGCATTGCGGTAAACTCGATTAAAAATACGATTATCATCAGCCTGGCGAGTCTGGTGATTGCGTTCTGGATACCGGTTGTATTTGCCCTGCTGCTCAACCAGGTGAAAGGAGACAGAAGGCGCAAGACAATTCAGACGATCAGCTACGCGCCTTACTTTATGTCAAACGTTGTGGTGGTGAGTATTATTACCGTTTTCTTTTCTGCAAACGGTGTGATAAACAGCCTGATTACGGCGGGCGGCGGGCAGGAGGTTTTGTTTACCTCCCTGCCGGAATGGTTCAGGCCGCTGTTTATCGGTTCCAATATCTGGCAGACGATGGGATTTAACGCCGTGATTTATATCGCAGCGCTCACGGCGATCAGCCCGGATTTCTATGAGGCGGCGACGATCGACGGGGCGAGCCGGTTTCAGAGGATCCTCTACATCGATATCCCGATGATTATGCCGACGGTGATCCTGATGCTGATTCTGCAGATCGGAAATATCATGAACGTAGGCTATGAGAAGGCTTATCTGATGCAGAACGGTTCCAATACGATTGTCAGTGAGCTGATTTCCACCTATGTATATAAAGTAGGACTGCAGACGGCGCAATACAGCTTTGCGACCGCCGTGGGGCTGTTTAATTCGGTGGCGAACTTCATTATACTGGTGATCGCCAACAAGGTGGCAAAGAAATTCAGCGATATCAGTATTTTCTGAGACAGGAGGGACAGAGAGCTATGAGCAGAAAGAATAAGTCTGTCGTCCATAAAACAAGGATGAAGATGTCCATGCCGGACAGAATATTCAGTATTGTCAATGGCCTGATTATGGCGCTGGTCTGTGTGATCATCGTGTATCCTCTTTACTATGTGATCATCGCGTCGGTGACGGATCCGGTAATTGTCAATTCCGGAAAGCCGCTCTTTTATCCGGAAAAGCTTTATCTGAAGGGATATGAGACGACGCTGGCCTATAAGCCGTTGTGGACGGCCTACGCCAACACGATTTTGTATACGGTGGTCGGCACCCTGGTATCCCTGGTGGCGACGATACCGGCCGGCTATGCGCTTTCCAGAAAGGATCTTGTCGGCAGAAGAGGGCTGATTTTCGTATTTACCTTTACGATGTTCTTTAACGGAGGCATTATTCCTCTTTACTTAACGATCCGCAGCCTGAATATTTACAATTCGATCTGGGCGATGGTGCTGCCGGTGGCGGTATCTGCCTACAACCTGATCGTTTGCCGTTCTTTCTTTGAATCCGGGATCCCGGATGAGCTGCTGGAAGCGGCAAAGGTGGATGGCTGCAGTGATTTTGGATTTTTCTTTAAGATAGCGATCCCGCTGTCCTCCACGATTATCGCGGTTATGGCGCTGTTTTACGCGACTGCCATGTGGAATCAGTTCTTTAATGCGCTGATGTATCTGCAGGATGACAGCAAGATGCCTCTGCAGGTGGTGCTGCGAAATCTGGTCCTGATGAATCAGGCCAACCAGATGGGCTCGTCGGGCGACGCCATGGTGACAAAGCAGAAGCTGGCCGAGCAGCTGAAATACTGTATCGTCGTAGTGTCTGCCGTTCCGCTGCTTGTGGTATATCCCTTCGTGCAGAAATATTTTGCAAAGGGCGTAACGATCGGGGCGGTCAAGGGCTGACTGTATTTACGGAGAAGGAAGCGTTCCGGCTCCAAGGCAGGGACGTTTCAGATAGAACAGAAAACATTTTCAAGGAGGAATCACATGAAGAAGAAAATTGTTTCCATTATGCTTTCTCTCACAATGGTGTCCGGATTGCTGGCGGGCTGCGGCGGATCCGGTTCCGGCGGCAGCGCGGCGGCGGACAGCCTGGAGACGGTCGGCCACATCCAGGAGGCGGTGGACGCAGCTACCAGCGCGACGGATGCCGGACTGACGGAGGAAGAGCAGGAGGCGGTGGACGCCGGCCTGATTAATTTGGACGGCACCTTGCCGATCATCAAGGATCCGGAAGCCTTTGAGGAAAAATACGGAAAAATTTCCGCGCTGATCGTAAATACCGCGGACCGGACCGTCCCTGTAGAGGATCTGGAGATGTGCAAGGTCTGGTTTGAGGATACGGGAGTCCGGTTTGACTGGCAGTCGATTCCCTCCGAAGGCGCGCAGGAAAAGATCAATCTGATGCTTGCCTCCGGCGATTCGCTTCCGGATCTGTTCTGGAACTTTGGCGACGGCAAATCCGGCAATATTGTAGTGCAGTATGCGGATCAGGATATTTTCCTTCCCACAGAGGGGCTGATCAATGAATATATGCCGAATCTGAAGAAGATCCTGGACGAGAGACAGAATTACTGGATGGAAATTACCGCGCCGGACGGGCACACCTACGGCTTCCCTTACATTGAGGAGATGTACGGACTGGTGCTGACAGGCGGTCCGATTCTGATCAACAAGACATGGCTGGACGAGCTGAATCTTGAAGTGCCGACCACGGTGGACGAGTGGGTAGAGTGCCTGAAGGCCTTCCGGGACGGCGGAGACTTAAACGGAAACGGGGAGGCCGACGAGATCCCGATGGCTACCTGGTTTGGTGCGACGGATTCCTTTGGCTCCTATAATATGTTTTACCGGTTTACGGGAGCCTTCGGCTGCGCGGATTCCTACTGCGGCGGCAATGCCTATGCAGACCATCTGCGCCTGGTTGACGGTAAGGTGACCTTTACCGCGATGGATGAGGCCTTCCGCAAAACGGCTGAATTTTTCAATATGCTCTACAATGAGGGACTGATCTGGAACGGCTCCTTTGAGGCGGATGAGAGCGCTTCCTATAAGACATCCCTGATCAAGGAGGATGTGGCGAGAATTGGCTGCTTTGGCACCTGGACCGATCAGGAAATCACGAATCTGGATGTGCATGACGAGTATGTGGCGCTGCCCCGTCTGACCGGCGAAGCGGGAGCGATCGGCTTTGAGAATAACTACTCCGAGCTGCAGGATTCCTCCAACACTGCGATTACCACCACCTGCAAATTCCCTCATGTGGTTGCCCGGTTCGTGGACTACATGGTAGGGGATCCCGCGATTTCCATCCAGTCCAACTGGGGAGCAGAGGGCTATAACTATGTGAAGGACGATGAGGGGATCCTGAGAACTCCTCTGGACGAGCAGGGCAGATATGTGGCGCAGGTTCCGGAGTATGACAATTTCGGCAGCGCCCGTGTAAATTCCACCACCTGCCGCGGCTCCATGATCGTTCTGGACGAGTACTACGAGGTATACGCAGGGTACGCATATGATGCGGTCCAGCTGCTGGAGAACCAGAAAACCAATGGAAAAGAAGAAGTGATGGCGGAGTATGACACGATTCCCCGCGTGATGATGACGACGGCGGAGCTGACCAAGCTGGCGCAGATCCAGCCTACCGTGTCGGATATCGTGGACCGCTATATTAACCAGTGGGTGACCGGCGGTGTGACGGATGAGAACTGGAACGCATATCTGGGAGAGCTGGATGCGGCAGGCGTCAACGATATCGTGAGCATTTATCAGACTGCTGTGGACAGAAGCTCCGGAAATGCGGTAGAGTAAAAGAGAGACAGCTTGAAAATAAGGTCCGGGCCGGCTCCGTTGTGGCCGGCCCGGATGTCTTTACGAGGAGGAAACGGTATGAGCGGATGTCAGCGCGACTACAGACCGGCCATTCATTTTGCGCCGGAGGCCAACTGGATCAACGATCCAAACGGCATGGTTTACATTAACGGGACATATCATCTTTTTTATCAGTATTATCCCCATGCTCCCCACTGGGGACCGATGCACTGGGGGCATGCGGCTTCGGAGGATCTGATTTCCTGGCGCCATCTGCCGACGGCGCTCTATCCGGATGAGCTCGGCTATATTTTTTCCGGTTCCTGTGTCTATGACAGGGAGAACGTTTCCGGCTTTGGGACAAAGGAAAACCCGCCGCTGATTGCGGTGTTCACCAGCCACGCGGCGCAGGGCGGGCTGGAGCAGCAGAGCATCGCCTACAGCACGGACTATGAGCATTTTGAAAAATATTACGGAAATCCGGTGATTCCGAATCCGGGGCAGAAGGATTTTCGCGATCCCAAGGTATTTTGGAATCCGGTGCGGAAATGCTACAGTCTGGTGCTGGCGGCGGGGGATCATGTTGAGTTCTACGCTTCGGGAAATCTGAAAGAATGGGAAAAAACCGGAGAATTCAAGCCGGGTGCGCACGGCCTTTCCGGGATTTGTGAATGCCCGGACTGCTTTCCGCTCCAGACGGAGGAGGGGGAGAAATGGGTGCTCTTTATCAGCATGATCCTGCCGGAGGACTGTGTTGGACAAAGAGGCGACGTTTATGACCGGGTGTCCCATATCACGCAGTATTATGTGGGAGATTTTGACGGAAACAGCTTTCGGGATACCCAGCAGTCGGAGCTTCCGCTTCTGGTGGATTTCGGGACGGATAATTACGCGGCCGTCACCTTCCAGAATCTGGAGGAAAAGGTGATGATCGGTTGGGCGGATAACTGGGATTATGCGAATGTAACGCCCAGCGGAGAGGGGCCCTGCGGATTCCGGGGCAAGATGACGCTGGCGAGAAGGATGGCTCTGAAGCGCACGGCGTCCGGCTGGAGGCTTTCCTTTGAAAACTGCGGCCTGGAGGCAAAGCGGGCCTGCTCCTATCCCCTTTCCCGGGGAGAAAACCGGCTTTCCTCGCAGTCCTTCGGCCTGAGCGTGGAGGCAGGAGAGAGCGCAATGCTGACGTTACGCAACGCTTCCGGGGAAAAGCTTGTGATATCGGTCACGCCGGAGGAGCTGGTCGTGGATCGGACCGCTGCGGGACGCTGTGATTTCAGCGAAGCCTATGCGAAGGAGTGCTGCGGACTGACCAGGGTGCCCAGACCGGCAGGCGGAAATTCCACAATGGAAATCATTATGGACAAGTGTGTGCTGGAGGTTTTGGGGGACGGAGGACGGATCCCTGTCACTGTGTGCGTGTTCCCGGAGCATCCCTATGAGGTGCTCTGCGTTGACGGGGAAGTGGAGGTGCGCTGCTTTTTGCTGGACTGAGCGCTCTCCCGATACTGGCTGGGCGTCATGCCCTCCCACTTTTTGAACTGCCGCATGAAATGCAGTTCGTTTTCGTAGCCGCACAGCGACGCGATGCTGTGCACGGTCATGTCGCTCTGGCGCAGGTGCATCTGCGCCAGCTCCAGCCGGGCCCGGATGATGTCCCGGCGGCAGGAACAGCCGAAAAATTGCTTGTACAGATGCTGGAAATGGGAGAGGCTGACGCCCTCCCCGGCGGCCAGCGTCTCGATGCGCCAGGGATAGGCGGGATCGTTGTAGATCCGGGTGCGCAGGCGGGAAAGACGGGAGTGATAGGCGATGGCCTGCTCCGGCTTTCCCGCTTTTTGAATTTCTTCGGCGAGGGTGAGCAGCAGAGCGCG
The DNA here is from genome assembly GCA_030524455.1 of Eubacteriales bacterium. Taxonomy (GTDB): domain Bacteria; phylum Bacillota; class Clostridia; order Lachnospirales; family Lachnospiraceae; genus Gallintestinimicrobium. The sequence continues at coordinate 21,570 of JAUNGT010000001.1, forward strand.
GGTCAGGCAGTCCAGTACCTGTCCGCTGCACACCCCGGGGGAGCGGAATTCCCGGCACAGAAGGAACATGCAGGCGGACAGCCGGGAAAAATCAGACGGATAAAGGGGCAGCCCCAGCGGAAGGGCCGTCCTTTTTTCGTCCGGGAAAAGGGCTTCCCAGTCCGGCTGCGGCATGGAAAAATGAAGCCAGTCGTCGTTATAGTCCTTTGTCGCACGGCCGTAGTGGACGGGCATCCCGGGCGCAAACAGGATGGCCATACCGGGCCGGGTGACGCAGCGGTTTTTTTCTGTCCCGAACCAGGCATCGGTTTTGACCAGCAGAAGAAGCCAGTCAGAGTAGCCGTTTTTCTGGCGGATCTCGCAGGGAAGCGGATGGTGGGAATCGTGGCCGCAGTAGTTGACAGTGATCATAGGAGTCCTCCGTGTGAGCGTGCGTCCGGCAGGGCGCATACGAATTTTACAGAAAAGATCAGTATGTTTACAGCTTACTCCATAGCGCCCTTTGTGTCAAATCGTTATATTCATTATATCCGAAGGATAATTGTTTTATGTGTGGCAGCGGCTTTGCGAAAGCGGAAAGGAAAAGGATATGAGCGATACGATCAATTACACGGACTGGGCCGGTGAGGTGCTGGACAAAATCCGTACCAAGCTGGAGTGGGTGAGCGAGAAGAACCGGCACAGGATTCCCTATACGACGGATGAAAGCGGCAGCTATGACGACCGCTCGGATCTGACAAGGCGCTGGGGAGAGGCGGATGGTCTGGACTGGTGGACCAACGGCTTCTGGGGAGGCCTGATGTGGCTTTTATATCAGGATACGAAGGAGGAGAAATACGCGCAGATCGCGCGGATCAGCGAGGAGAAGCTGTCTTGCTGCTTTGACGGTTTTTACGGCTTGCACCACGATGTCGGCTTTATGTTTCTGCCCACGGCGGTGTACGATTACCGGCTGACCGGGCGGGAACAGTCCCGAAGGCTGGGGCTGCATGCGGCGAATCTTCTGGCGGGACGGTTCAATCCGGCGGGAGGTTTTATTCGGGCATGGAATGATCTGCCGGGGGAGGACAGCAGAGGATGGGCGATTATCGACTGTATGCTGAATATTGCCCTGCTGTACTGGGCGTCGGAGGAGACGAAGGATCCCCGCTTCCGGCAGATCGCCATGCGCCATGCGGACACGGTGATGGAGGCCTTCGTGCGGCCGGACGGCTCGGTGTGCCATATTGTGGAGTTTGATCCGGAGACGGGGGAGCGCCTGAAAAGCCACGGCGGTCAGGGCTTTTGCCATGGCTCTGCCTGGACCAGGGGCCAGGGCTGGGCGCTCTACGGCTTTATGACAAGCTACCGGCACACAGGTCGGGAGGAATATCTGCAGACGGCCAAGCGGGTGGCCCATTACTGCATGGCGAACCTGACGCCGGAGGGGATTATCCCGGTGGATTTCAGGCAGCCAAAGGAGCCTGCCTGGGAGGATTCCTGCGGGGCGGCGGTGATCGCCGGGGGCCTGCTGGACCTGGCGGCCCATGTGCCGGAGGCAGAGCAGGACATGTACCGCCGGGCGGCTTTTCGGATCCTGGACGCCCTGTACCGGACGCGCTGCGATTTCGGCCCGGGCTGTGACGCCATCGTGCAGAACTGCTCGGCGGCCTACCACGCGGACCGGCACCATATGACGATGGTGTACGCGGATTATTTTTTCGCGGAAGCGCTGTACCGTCTGCGGGGCGGCCTGACGGATTGTTTTTAGAGCGTCCCTGCCTTACACGACATTTTTAAACTGACTCATATACAGCTCGTAATAAAAGCCCTGCTTCGCGATCAGCTGCTGCGCGTTGCCCTCCTCCGCGATATGGCCGTCCGCGATCACAAAGATCCGGTCGGCCTTCTGGATGGTGGAGAGCCGGTGGGCGATCACGAAGGAGGTGCGCCCCTTTAAAAGCTGCTCGATACCCTGCTGCACCAGAAGCTCGGTGTTGGTGTCGATGCTGCTGGTGGCCTCGTCCAAAATCAGGATGCGGGGATCGGATACCATGGTGCGGGCAAAGGCCAGAAGCTGCTTCTGGCCGATGGACAGCCCGCCTCCCCGCTCGGAAAGCTCCGTGTCGTAGCCCTTTTCCAGCTTCATAATAAAATCGTGGGCGTTGACCGCCTTGGCCGCCGCAATAATCTCCTCGTCGGTGGCGTCCAGGCGTCCGTAGCGGATATTGTCGCGGATCGTGCCGGAGAAGAGGAAATTGTCCTGGGTCATGATGCCCATCTGCTCCCGCAGGCTCTCGATGGACACCTTTTTGACGTCGTAATCGTCGATCAGGATCGTGCCCTCCTGGATGTCGTAAAACCGGCTGATCAGGTTCACAATGGTGGTTTTGCCCGCGCCCGTGGGGCCGACAAGCGCGATCGTCTCCCCGGGCTTGATGTGGAAGCTGACGTCGTTTAACACCCGGGTCTGGCCGTCATAGGAGAAGGACACATGTTGGAAGGTGACGCTTCCCTGAATGGGGGGCAGCGTCTGCACATCCCCGCCGTCGGTGACCCCGGGGCGGGTGTCCAGGATCTCAAAAATCCGCTCCGCCCCGGCGATGTTGGTGATGATCTGATTGTAAAAGTTGCTCAGGTTCATGATCGGCCGCCAGAACATGGAAATGTAGGAGCCGAAGGCGAGCAAAATACCGACGGAAATTTTGTCCGTTCCCAGGATCAGGATGCCCGTAAAGTACAGGGCCACGGTGCCGATGCCCCAGCACAGGTCGATGACCGGGCCGAAGGCGTCGTTTAAACGGACCGCGCTGATGAAGGAATCCCGGTGCTCTGCGGTGAGCTGATGAAAGGTGTCGCGGGTTTCCTCCTCGGCGGTAAAGCTCTGGATGATGCGGATGCCGGACAGGTCCTCATGCACGAAGGCATTCAGGTTGGAGGACTTTTTGCGGTGCAGCTGCCAGCGCTTGTGGGAATAGATCTGGATGAACCACATGCCGAAAATCATCAGCGGCAGGCTGCTCAGGGAGGCCGCCGCCAGAGCCGGGTTTTTGACGAACATGATGGCCGCCACGGCGCAGATGGTGAAAAAATCCGGAATCAGCGTGGTCACGCAGTTTCCCAGCACGTCCTTTAGGGAATTGATGTCCCCGATGATGCGGGCCAGGATCTTTCCGGTGGGGCGGCTGTCGAAAAAGGCAAAATCCAGCGTCTGGATATGGGTGTAAAGCTCCTGGCGGATCGTCACCAGAATGTTGTTGCACAGCTTGGCCATGATCCACATGCGCAGCCTGACGCCGAGGATCATGAGGACGTTCAGGATGACGGCGACGCCGATGAGCCGCATCAGGCCGTTAAAGTTGTGGGGCGTGATGTAGCCGTCGATCGCCTCCTCCATGATCAGCGGGTTGATCAGGCTGACAAAAATGCAGAAGGCCATGATGGCGAGTACCCCGAATATCTGTTTTTTGTAGGCGAGAAGATAGGAGAACAGGCGCATCAGCGTCTGCAGCTTGCCGACCTCTACGCTTTTCTCATCATCCTTATAGGAATTAAAGGCCATGTCAGCCCACCTCCTTTTCCGGTTCCAGGCTGCCGTACTGGGCAAGCCAGGTTTTGTGATAAAGCCCCTTTTTCTGAAGGAGCTGTTCGTGGGTGCCGCGCTCCGCCACCCGTCCGTCCTCCAGCACCAGAATCTCGTCGGCATGGCGCACGGCGCTGATGCGGTGGGCGATGATGAGCTTTGTGGTGTTGGGGAGCTCCTGCAGGGACTGCTGGATGGCAAATTCCGTCTCCATATCCAGCGCGCTCGTGGAATCGTCCAGCACCAGCACCGGCGTGTGCTTTGCCAGCGCCCGGGCGATGGAGATCCGCTGCTTCTGACCGCCGGAGAGGCCGACGCCTCGCTCGCCGATCACCGTATCGTACTGTTCGTCCAGCCGGTTGATAAATTCCGCCGCCTGGGCCGCCTGGGAGGCCTGCTCCACGTCGGAGAGGCTCACCTGCCCCTTTTTGCCGAGCATGACGTTTTCCTGGATGGTGTCGGAGAACAGGAAAACATCCTGCATCACCATGGAGATGCTGCCGCGCAGCTGCCGCAGGGACAGGTCGCGGATGTCTGTGCCGTCGAGATAGATGGCGCCGCCGGTGGCGTCGTAGAGCCGCTGCAGAAGCTGGATGATGGACGTCTTGCCGCTGCCGGTGGCGCCCATGATGCCGACGGTTTTCCCGGCTTCCACATGGAAGCTGATGTCGTGCAGGATTTCGTGCCCGTCGGCCTTGTGGAAGCTCACATGGTCAAAGCGGATATCCCCGGAAACGGAGGGCAGCACCACGGGATCCTTTTTCTCGGTGATGGTGGGTCTGGCCGCGTAGACGCGCCGGATTTTCCGATAGCTTCCCACCGCGGAGGAAAAATCGTTGGACAGCCAGCCCAGCATTTCCATGGGCCAGACAATGTTGGTGGAGTATTCCACAAAGGCCGTCAGCGTGCCCAGCGTCAGTTCTCCCTGCATAAGCTGCCAGCCGCCGATCAGCAAAATCAGCAGGGGCAGCAGCTTGCCCACCAGGGAAAAGTAGGGCGAGTAGCGCACAAATACCTTGGACTGGGTCATGTTCAGCTCGTAATAGCGCTGATTGTGGGAGAGGAACTTGCGGATCTCGAATTTCTCGCGGGCGAAGGCCTTGACCGTCCGCACGCCCGTCAGGTTTTCCTCCGCCACCGTATTCAGGGCGGCGTTCTCCTCGCTGATCTCCTCGTAAATCTGGCCCAGTCTTTTTTCCATGGAGAGAGCCAGCACCGCGCAGAAAATCATGCAGAGCGTGGGCAGGATCGCCAGCCGCCAGCTGAGGCTGTACATACAAAACAGGATGACGGTCACATGGAAAATGACCTCCAGGATCAGCATCCCGACATAGCCGAGCGCATTCCAGATCCGGTCGATATCGTCCTTGACCCGTGCCATCAGCTCGCCTGTGTTCGTCCGGTCAAAAAAATCCGCCGACAGCGACTGGATGTGCGCAAACAGGTCCCGCCGCATATCCGTGGAGATGGTGGCGGAGATCCGGTCGAAGGTAAACTCCTTTGCGTAGCCGAAAACGCAGCGGCCCACGCCGATTGCCAGGATCCCCAAAAGCAGGACGGAAAGCTCCTGCAGCTGCCCGCCTACGATCACATCGTCTATGATGCGGCGGGTAAGCTGTGGGGAGAGCAGGTCCAGGCTCACCGCGATGACCATGGAAAGGATGGCGAAGACGTAGCCCGGAATGTGCTGTTTGAGATAGTAGGACAGCTTTTTCATAAAAATAGTACCCCCTTGTGTGAATGTATAATATGAAAGGAAAACGCCGCAGAGAAAAATCCCTGCGGCGCAGCATACAAGCCGGAAATAATAAAACCGCAGCCAAAGATCGCTGCGGCCAATGTGATATCTCAAAAGCAGGAGCGCGGACCGGGCGGAAAAACGGCGCCGGTCAGCCCCTTGGGCCGGAGGCAATCTCTGTGTTATGGGCAGCGCCGGTATACGGCGCGGAAGCCTTGTTGATTCCCTGAAAAGCAGCTGCGAACCACAACATATGAGATACCTCCTTTCCTTTTTTATTTGTCTGTTTCGCTTACAACCACCTTACCACGCGCCCGCGCGTGTTGTCAATCCCTTTTACAGCGAAAAAATGCCCAGGTGCTCCAGCAAAATTTTGCAGCCCATCAGCACCAAAACCACGCCGCCCAGAAGCTCGGCCAGGGCGCGGTTTTTCTCGCCGATTACGTTGCCGGCCTTTAAGCCCACGGCGGAGAGAAGGAAGGTGATAATGCCGATGAAGCTCACCGCAGGTACGATGTCCACCTGTAAAAAGGCGAAGGTGATTCCCAGCGCCAGCGCGTCGATGCTGGTGGCGACAGCCAGCGGCAGCATGGTTTTTGCGTCGAAGCAATCGCTGACCGTCTCGCAGCTCCTGGACTCCCGGATCATGTTGATGCCGATCAGGCACAGCAGGACAAAGGCGATCCAGTGGTCGATGCTGGTGATCAGGGAGGAGAAGGTGATGCCCAGCAGATAGCCTGCCAGGGGCATCAGCGCCTGGAAGCCGCCGAACCAGAGGCCGACGGTGACAGCCTGCCGCACGCTGGCGCGCCGTACGGACAGGCCCTTACAGACAGAGACGGCGAAGGCATCCATGGACAGCCCCACCGCAATGATAAACAGTTCCCATAAGCTCATGATAAAAAGCCTCCTTAAAAAGTGTGATTAGTTTTTATCGATGGTAACGACGGCGCAGTAGGTTGGATTGAGCCGGCGGATGCGGCCGGTCAGGTATTCCCGGATCTGGCTGTCGCTCATCTTAAAACGGAAAGGAACCACCACATCGAAAATCACGTTGGTGTGGGTCGGGCCCTTCACCGCGCGGAAATCGTGGAGCGTGATGGACGGATCCAGCTCCCGCACAAGGCTGGTCACCTGCTTTTTGAGCTCCAGCACCTGAGGGTCGTCCGTGACCACCGGATCCATGTGGATCACCGCGCTGCAGGACAGTTCCCGCTGGAGCTGCTTTTCGATGTTGTCGATCAGGTCGTGGAGTTCCACAAAGTTGCCGTTTGCGGGTACCTCCGCGTGCAGGGAGATCATCATCCGTCCCGGCCCGTAATCGTGGACCAAAAGATCGTGGAGTCCCAGGACCTGGGGATGGGAGAGGACGATGGAGCGGATCCGCCGGACAAAGGCCGGATCCGGGGGTTGGCCCAGCAGCGGGTTTATCGTGTCCCGCGCCGAGCCGATCCCGGATTTTAAAACAAACAGCCCGACGAGAAGACCGCACCAGCCGTCGATCATAAGGCCGGAAAGCGCTCCTGCGACGGAGGCCAAAAGAACCACAAGGGTGGAAATTGCGTCGTTGCGGGAATCCAGGGCCGTGGCCTGCATGGCAGAGCTGCCGATCCTTTTGGCGATTTGGTGGTTGTAGAGGTACATGTAAAGCTTGACCAGGACAGAGCAGGCCAGGATCAGCAGGATGACCGGATTGAATTCCGGCGCCTGGGGATGCAGGATTTTGGAGAAGGAGGAGCGGATCAGCTCGATTGCCATCAGCAGGATCAGCACGGACACCACCAGGCCGGAAAGGTACTCGATCCGTCCGTGACCGTAGGGGTGGCCTGAATCCGCCTCCTGGCCGCTCATCTTAAAGCCGATCAGGGTGATGAGGGAGGAGCCGGCGTCGGACAGGTTGTTGAAGGCGTCCGCCGTGATGGCGATGGAGCCGCTGAAATAGCCGGCCAGCGCCTTGAAGCCAAACAGCAGGAAGTTCAAAAAAATGCCTACCGCACCGGTGAGGATGCCGTAGGCCTGACGGACTTTGGGCGCTGTATCATTGTCGTGACCGGGAATAAAGAGACGGGAAAGCAACGTTATCATAGATGCAAAATCCTCCGGATTGTTAAGGGTGTTTTTTCATTGTAGCATCCTTTTTGACAAATGCAAGCGAAAGTTGAAACGAACCTTATAAAAAGTGCGTCATAGCTATTGACAGTCCCTGCCCGGACATACATAATAATTGTATTAATATACCTGATACACTTAATACAGATCATACACTTGCCCAGGGAGGAAGGAAAGAAAGGCATGATTATACTGGATTACCGGGATACCAGACCGCTGTATGAGCAGATTGTGGACAAGTTCCAGACGCTGATTCTGAGCGGGGCGCTGGAGCCCAACAGCCGGATGCCGTCGGTGCGCAGCCTGGCGGTGGAGCTTGCCATCAACCCGAACACCATTCAGCGGGCCTACAGCGAGCTGGAGCGGCAGGGCTTTTTATACACGGTCAAGGGACGGGGCAATTTTGTGGCCTACAACAGCGGTCTGCTGGATGTCCGCCGCCGGGAGATCTTTGAGCGGCTCGACAATCTGAAAAGGGAAGCGCTGGCGGTGGGGCTGACGGCACAGGAGCTGGCCGGACGGCTTCTGCAAGGAGGGAAGGATGATTGAATTAAAGGAGCTGACCAAGACCTTCGGGGAGACGGAGGCGGTCAGGAGGGTGAGCGTAACGATACGGGAGGGCGCGGTGTTCGGCCTGATCGGTACCAACGGGGCGGGAAAGAGCACGCTGCTTCGGCTGACGGCGGGGATTTTAAAGCCCGACGCAGGGCTGGCCCTGGTGGACAATATGCCGGTCTACGACAACGTGCATGCCAAGGCGAGGCTGTTTTTTATTGCGGACGAGCCCTACTTTTTTGCGGCGGCCGCGCCGAGGGATATGGAGCGCTACTACAGCAGCGTGTACCGGGAGTTTGACCGGGAGCGGTTCTATCTGTACCTGGCGAGCTTCGGTCTGGACGGAAGGCGAAGGATTTCGACCTTTTCCAAGGGGATGAAAAAGCAGCTTTCCATCATTGCCGGGCTGTGCGCCCGCACCAGATACCTGCTGTGCGACGAGACCTTCGACGGACTGGACCCGGTGATGCGCCAGGGCGTCAAGAGCATTTTTGCAAGGGAGATGCAGGAGCGGGAGTTTACGCCGGTGATTGCCTCCCACAATCTGCGGGAGCTGGAGGATATCTGCGATCATGTGGGCCTTTTGCACCAGGGCGGCGTGCTTTTGTCCAGGGATCTGGAGGAGATGAAGTGCAACATTCAGAAGGTGCAGTGCGTGTTCGCCGACCGGGAGGAGGAGACGCGTCTTTTAAAGCGGCTCCGTATCGTCAAGAGCGAACGGAGGGGCTCCCTTCTGACGCTGACTCTGCGGGGGCAGCGGGAGGAAATCATCGCGATGTTTGCGGCGGCGGACTGCCTGTTTTACGAGGTGCTTCCGCTTTCCCTGGAAGAAATCTTTATCAGCGAGACGGAGGTGGAGGGCTATGACGTCAAGAAAATTATACTGGGCTAAGTGGCGGGAAAACTGCAGGCGGCGGGAGTGGACCTTTTTGCTGTGCGGTTTTGTCCTTTTGGTTGCGGGCCCTCTGGCGCTGATGGTGAACCTGACCGGGAGCCGGAACGGGTTTGCGGATACCCTCGCTTATTATGGAGGGGATGCGCAGCTGGCGCAGCAGGAGCTGCGGGAGGGGATGCTGCGGCTGTTTGGGGAAAGCGTGGGATTTTCGACGCTGCAGGCGGGGCTGGCGGCCTTCTTTGCGGTGCTGTTTGCGGTGCAGGGCTTTTGCTGGCTCTACAGCAGGCAAAAGACGGATCTGTATATGAGTGTGCCCGTATCTTTGCCGAAGCGATATGTGCTTTTGTGGGCCAACGGGATCTTTGTCTACGGGATCGCCTCCTTTGTGAGCCTTCTGCTGAGCTGGGCGGTGGGCGCCGGCTTTAGCCTGCTGTCCTCCTGGACGGCGGCCTATTCCCTGGTGGTGTGGGGGATGAATCTGCTGGCCTTTACGGCGATGTACCATGTGGCTCTGATCGCGGCGATGCTCACCGGAAATGTGCTGACGGCGATCCTGGGCTGCAGCGTATTGTTTTTGTATGAGTCCGCGGCGCGCCTGCTTCTGGACGCTTTAAAATCCATGTTTTATTACAGCTATTGCCGGGCGGACTCCGACCGCCTGCGGGAAAGCCCGTGGCTGACGCCCTTTATCGGGTATCTGGATTTTTCCGGAGAGATCTGGTATCAGGGCGGCGGACCTGCCGTGCGGGACGGGAGCGGATGGCTGGGCCCCCTTGCCCGGGAGGCGGCGTTGCTTGCGTTTGCGGCGATTCTGGCGGGACTGGCGGCCTATTGGCTGTTTCGCCGGCGGAAAACGGAGAGCTACCAGCAGTCCGTGGTCTTTGCGCCCCTGCGGGTTGCGGCAGAGCTCTTTTTGGTGATCCCGGCCTCCGTGGCGGTGGGGATCACGGCAGGGAAGCTGGCAAACGACAGGGGAGTGTTCCTCTTCGGGGGCTGTCTGCTGGGCGCTCTTGCGGGCCATGGCCTGATCCGTCTGGTTTACAAGCGGGAGCTTACGGCTATGCTGGGCGGGAAGCTGACGGCCCTTGTCTGCCTGGCGGGCTCGCTGCTTTGCCTGTGCTTTTTTCGGTTCGACTGGGCAGGCTATGACGCTTATCTGCCGGAGCTTACGGAGCTTGCGTCCGTTTCCGTCGCCCAGGAGATGACGCCGGACAGCTTCGGCTACTATACGGAGCCGTTTTTTGGAAACGGGGTCTATCAGTCTTTGGAGGACCGGATCCTGGAGCGGATGAATTCCGCGGAGGAGGAGACCATGGAGACGGTCCTTTCCCTGGCAAAAAAATGGAGGGAGGAGGGGATGCCGGGGGCAAAGCCCGGCACAGAGCTGTCAGATGATTCCGGCTGCTGGGTGGCGCGCTTTTCCCTCAAAAACGGGAGGCAGGTGTACCGGCGTTTCTATATGAATTATGAAGAAAACGCGGACCGGCTGGATATTTTGCTGCGGGATCCCAACTACCGGCGGGAGCGCTATCAGCTTTTCGATGAGGCCTTTCTGGAGGCGCTTGGCACAATGCGGATCTTCTACACCGACGGCCGGGAAAGGACGCTGTTTACCGGGGAGAAGCAGAAGCTGCTGGACGCGCTGAGAAAGGACTTTGAGGGCTATGATTATTCCCTGATCACCGGGAGCCTTCCGGTGGGAGGAGTCGAGTTTGTGCTGCAGGAATCGGAGGAGCCAAACGCTGCCAGCCTGATCTGGACCTATCCGGTTTACGGGGACTTTGCGGACACGGCGGCAGAGCTTGCGGAGAACGGAATTTATGCGGACGGCCCCGGCGAATATGAGCCGGAGGATATTTCCGGGCTCAGCCTGTATTATTATCATTACGAAGGCATGGAGGACAGCATTTTGGGGGACGGGCAATATCCGGAGCAGGATATCACTGTCGTCTTTCGAAATGAGCAGGAGACCGGAGAGCTTCTGCGGGCCATGTATCCTTACGCGCTGAGCTATCTGGCGGGAGGAGAGTTTTGGGACATCGGGACGGACGCAAGGTTTTCCGTCTCCGCAGTCTTAAGCCAGGAGGGGCAGGAAAAGCGTTATCTGGAGCCGGACCTGCTTTTGCTGCGGGAAAAGGAGCCGGATTTTGTGGAGGAACGGGTCCGGGAGGCGGCCCAGAAACAGGACTGATTTGGACAGGATTACCGAAAAACGGACGCGCTGCGTCCGTTTTTTTGACGCATTTTTAAAACAAAATGCTTGCGCAAGCTAATAAAACGTGGTATAGTTTATCGCAGTGATTAGCTAATCCCATGACGCATCGCTTCAAGGATGAGGTGGATGCCTGGGATTTTTATTTAGGCAAGATGTCCGCAGCAGAATGATAGGCGTATTCCACAGACGGACACGGCCGAGGAAAAGGAGTGTTGAGATTTTGGCAAAGTACATTGTGAAGAGAGTGCTGCTTGCGATTCTGACCATACTGATTGTCTGTGCAATCACGTTTTTTGCGATGAATGCGATCCCGGGCGGCCCTTTCGACGGCGAGAAAGCGATTTCAGACGAGGTGCGCCGCGTGCTGGAGCAGCGGTTCAACCTGGATAAGCCGGTGTGGGAGCAGTTTATCCTGTACATGAATAACCTGCTGCACGGCGATTTCGGCGTTTCGGCCAAGACCGGACGGGAGATTCAGGTGACAATCTTTTCCTCTTTCAGCGTGTCCGCACGTCTGGGAGGCATGGCGATTGTGGTGGCGCTGATCGTCGGCGTGGTGCTGGGGAGCGTTGCCGCTTTGACGAGGAATAAGCTGCCGGACCGGCTGATTATTTTCTTCTCCACCCTGTTTACCTCCCTGCCCAGCTTCGTGCTGGGAACCCTGCTTTTGCTGGTGTTCTGTATCCAGTTAAAATGGGTGCCGGTGTGGAGCCCTACCGAACAGAATTATGTGCTGCCGGTGATCGCGCTGGCGGCTTATCCCATGGCCTACATTACCCGTCTGACCAAGACGAGCATGCTGGACGCGCTGGGACAGGATTATGTCCGCACGGCGAGGGCAAAGGGAGTGGCGCAGTGGAAGGTGATTTTTAAGCATACCCTGCGCAACGCCCTGATTCCGGTGGTGACCTATGTGGGCCCGATGACGGCCTCCATCCTGACCGGTTCCCTTGTGGTGGAGTCCATCTTTACCATCGGCGGCCTGGGCGCCAAGTTCGTGGACGGCATCACCAACCGCGACTATCCGATGATTATGGGCACCACAATTTTCCTGGCGGTGCTGATGACGACCATGATGCTGGTCACCGATATCGTTTACAAGCTGATCGACCCCAGAATTACCCTGGAATAAAGAAAGGAGGCAGACATGAGCAGCGAAATGAATACAAACGACAAGATGCCCAAAAAGTCTCCTTTGAGCTTCCAGATCGACTTAAAGAAGTTTGAGAAGGCGACGGACGAGGAGAAGAGGCAGCAGGATGTGATGAGCGAATCCGTTTCCTTTTTCAAGGACGGTATGCGCAAGCTGATGAAGAACCCCCTGGCGATGGGAAGCATCGTCGTGCTGATCCTGATTATCGCGACGATCCTGATCGTCCCCCATGTGGTACCCTATAAATATTCCCAGATTATCACGGTCAACGGCTCCCGCGACAAGACGGCGGCCAACATGGCGCCCTTTCAGTACTCCGAGAAGGAGCAGGCCTATATCGACGAGGGCGGCGAGGTGTTCCCCCATATCATGGGAACCGACAGCATGGGCCGCGACTATTTTATCCGCGTGATTTACGGAACCCGGGTGTCCCTGACGGTGGGCCTGTTCGCAGCCATCATCGTGCTGGTGATCGGCGTGGTTTACGGCAGCGTTTCCGGTTATTTCGGCGGAAAGGTGGATCTGGTGATGATGCGTATCGTGGATATCATCTATTCCCTGCCGGACATGCTGATGGTGGTGCTTTTGTCCGTGGTGCTGCGGGAGGCGCTGAGTGTGGACGCGTTCCCGTTTCTGCAGAAGGTGGGCACGAACATGATTTCCATGTTTATCGTGTTCGCACTGCTGTACTGGACCGGCATGGCCCGCATGGTGCGCGGTCAGATTCTGACGGTCAAGCAAAATGAGTATGTGCTGGCGGCGAGAGTCAGCGGCGCGAAGGCGGGACGGATCATCCGCCGTCACATCCTGCCCAACATCGTCAGCGTGATCATCATCGCGGCGGCGCTGCAGATTCCCTCCGCGATCTTTACCGAGAGCTTTCTGAGCTTTATCGGCCTGGGCGTACAGGCGCCCATGCCTTCCCTGGGTTCTCTGGCCAACGAGGCGAGAGCCGGCCTGACCCAGTATCCCTACAAGCTGCTGTTCCCTGCCGGCATGATCGGACTGATCACACTGGCGTTTAATCTGCTGGGCGACGGCCTGCGGGATGCGTTTGATCCGAAGCTGAGGAGGTAATGACATGAGCGAGAATATTCTTTCCGTGCAGGACCTGCACACCTCCTTTCATACCGAAAAGGGCGAGGTGATGGCGGTCAACGGAGTAACCTTTAACCTGGATAAGGGAAAAATCCTGGGAATCGTGGGAGAGTCCGGTTCCGGCAAGTCCGTGACGGCCTACTCCATCATGCGGATCCTGGAGAAGAACGGAAATATCACAGAGGGAAAAATCCTCTATAAGGGTGAGGATATCACCAAATTCAGCGAGAAGCAGATGCGGGAGTTCCGCGGAAAATGCTGTTCCATCATTTTCCAGGATCCCATGACAAGCTTAAATCCGGTGTTTACCGTGGGCAATCAGCTCCGGGAGGCCATTGAGCTGCACACCGACAGAAAGGGCAAGGAGGCGGAGGCAAGGGCCGTCGAGATGCTGACCTTAGTCGGCGTCAATGAGCCCGAGAAGCGCGTCAGGCAGTATCCCTACGAGCTTTCCGGCGGAATGCGCCAGCGCGTGATGATCGCCATGGCCCTGGCCTGCGAGCCGGATATCCTGATCGCCGACGAGCCCACCACGGCGCTGGACGTGACGATCCAGGCACAGATCCTGGAGCTGATGCAGGACCTGCAGAAAAAGCTGGGAATGGCGATCATCCTTGTGACCCATGACCTGGGCGTGATCGCGGATATGTGCGATGAGATCATCGTCATGTACGGCGGAAGAGTCTGTGAGAGAGGGACGGCGGAGGACATTTTCTACCGGCCCGGACATGAATATACGAAGGGCCTGCTGCGGTCCATCCCGAATGTGGACCGGATCGGGGAGAAGCTGATCCCCATCCCCGGCACGCCGATCAACCTGCTGAATATGCCCAGGGGCTGTGCGTTCTGTCCCCGGTGCGAGGAGGCCATGAAGATCTGTATCGAGGAGCAGCCCCCGGAGATGCAGATGCCTGACGGACATTTCGCGTCCTGCTGGATGAACGTCAAGGCGGCCATGGAAGCAGAGAGAGGAGGCGCGCAGTGAGTACGGAAGAGACAAAGAAAAGCGAATATCTGGTGGAGGTGAAGGATCTAAAGCAGTATTTCCCCATCAAAACCGGTTTTATGAAAACGACGCCCTTAAAGGCGGTGGACGGCGTGTCCTTTGCCATTAAGCCCGGCGAGACGCTGGGGCTTGTGGGAGAGTCCGGCTGCGGCAAGACCACCGTGGGACGCTCTCTGATGCGCCTGTATACGCCCACCGGCGGAGACGTGTTCTTCGACGGGGAGCGCGTGGATGCAAAGAGCATCACCCATATGCGCAGGCAGATGCAGATGGTATTCCAGGATCCCTACTCCTCCTTAAATCCCCGCATGACGGTGGAGGATATCATCGGAGAGCCTCTGGACGTGCATAAGCTGTATTCCTCCAGAGTAGAGAGAAGGGACAGGATCCTGCACCTGATGGAGCTGGTCGGCCTGAACGCAGAGCATGCGACCCGCTATGCGCACGAGTTTTCCGGCGGTCAGCGTCAGAGAATCGGTATTGCCCGGGCGCTTGCGACCAATCCCCGCTTTATCGTCTGCGACGAGGCGGTCAGCGCGCTGGATGTTTCCATCCAGGCCCAGGTAATCAATATGTTTGAGGAGCTGCAGGCAAAGCTGGGCGTGGCCTATCTGTTTATCGCCCACGATTTGCTGGTGGTGCACCATATATCCGACCGTATTGCGGTGATGTATCTGGGAAGGATCGTGGAGATTGCGGACTCCAATGAGTTAAATGACAATCCGATTCATCCCTACACCCAGTCTTTGCTGAGCGCGGTTCCCTACCCGGATCCGAAGATGGCAAAGGAGCGCCATCGGATCGTGCTGCAGGGCGATGTTCCCAGTCCGCTGCATATGCCGAGCGGCTGTGCCTTCCGCACCCGCTGCCGCTACGCCACCGAGCGCTGCGCGCAGGAGTGTCCGTCCCTGACGGACCGCGGCAACGGCCATCAGGTTGCGTGCTGGAACAAATAATACCGATCAAAACATGTCATCCATGTTTTGTGACCGGACTTTTGAAGCCCGGCCGATAGATAACATATCATAAAGGAGGAACGAATTATGAAGAAGAAGTATCTGGCCCTTTTGCTGGCTGCTTCCATGACGGCAAGCGCCCTTGCCGGCTGCGGTTCCGCTGCGGCTGACACAAGCGCTCCGGCAGCGGAGAGCACGGCGGCCGCTTCCGAGGAGGCTTCCACCGAGGCAGCAACCGGGGAGGCAGCGGCATCCACCGAGCACGGCCCCAGCAGTGAGGCAGCTCCGGCCTGGGAGGATTACGACGCGAGAATCGCGGCAATCCGCACCGAGACCGACCTGGCAAAGCGTGAGGCGCTGATGCACGAGGCGGAGGACGAGCTGATGAGCACCTGGGCGGTTGTGCCTCTGTACTACTACAACGACGTATATCTGCAGAAGACGGATGTGGACGGCATTTACGCGAACCTGTTCGGGTTTAAGTATTTTGCTTTTGCAACCACTCCTACCAATACCCTGGCGCTGCAGATCGCTTCCGAGCCCGATAAGCTGGATCCGGCGCTGAACACCACCGTTGACGGCGCTTGCCTGGCGATCCTGGCATTCTCCGGCCTGTACGCGTACGATGCGGAGGGCAAGCTGGTTCCCGAGCTGGCAGAGAACTGCGACCAGAGCGAGGACGGCATGACCTACACCTTCACCATGAGGGACGGCTTAAAGTGGTCCGACGGCGAGGCGCTTGACGCTTCCGATGTGGTTTACAGCTGGAACCGTCTGGCAGATCCCACCACGGCGGCTGACTATTCCTACCTGACCAGCGTGATCGCAACCAACGATGACGGCACGCTGCAGATCGAGGCGAGCGAGGACGGCAAGACTTTCACCGTACATTTGGTTGCACCCTGCGCATACTTCCTTGACCTGTGCGCGTTCCCTGCATTTTATCCCGTACCTCAGCAGGCGGTAGAGGCGGCTGACGGCGCGGACACCAACCCCGGCGCATGGGCGCTTGAGGCAGGCTTTGTGACCAGCGGTCCTTTCACCCTTTCCGAGTGGAAGCACAACGAGTCCATGACCTACGTTCCCAACCCCAACTACTGGGCGGCGGACAAGGTATCCCTGACAGAGATCAACTTCATGTTAAGCGCTGACGATACCGCGATCTACAATGCGTTCCAGGACGGCTCCCTGCAGTTCTCCGACACCATCTCCACTGATATGATGTCTACGGTAGAGTCCACCCCTGAGTTCCACAAGATCCCTACCCTGGGAACCTACTATGCGGGCTTCAACGTAAACAGCGAGCTGTTTGCAGGCAAGACCGTTGAGCAGGCGGCGGCGATGAGAAAGGCGTTCACCCTGCTGATCGACCGTCAATACATCGTTGACACCATCGCACAGGCGGATCAGGAGATCGCAAATACCTTCATCCCGACCGGCATGAGCGACGGCAACGGCGGCGAGTTCAGAGTAAACGACGACGCTTACACCTATCCCGATGAGGAGAACGTGGGTTACTTTAATCCTTCCGACATGGAGGGCAACACCGCGGAGGCGATCGAGCTGTTAAAGAGCGCGGGCTATGAGTTTGACGAGAGCGGCATGCTTTCCGCAAACACTCCCATCAGCATGACCTACCTGACCAACGATTCCGAGGGTAACGTAAAGATCGGCGAGGCAATCCAGCAGGATTTCGCAATGATCGGCATCAACGTAACCGTTGAGACCCGTGAGTGGTCCGTATTCCTGAACGAGAGAAAGGACGGCCAGTTCGACTTCTGCCGTGAGGGATGGCTTGCAGACTACAACGATCCGATCAACATGCTTGAGATGTGGGAGACCAACTCCGGCAACAACGACATGCAGTTCGGCAGATAATATTTTTTGTGAATATTGACGAAAAAGACAGTACAGCCTGGTCTGTACTGTCTTTTTTCGTCATTCTGTGACAGTACCTAACAAAATTGATGTTTACATAAGGAAAAAGATATGCTAGAATCGCTACTGTATCTGTGCCCGGGAGGGGGCAGACATGTGTATTTGTATGGCAGACAGCCCTGTCATATGAGAAAAGAAGAAGGAGGAAAAGAGTTTCTTATGAAAATGAAGAAAGTTCTGTCAGCACTGCTCACCGTGGCGATGGTTGCGACCATGACTGCCTGCGGCGGACAGGATCAGGTGACGAACAACGAGACCGCAGCTCCGGCAGAGAGCTCCGCTGCGCAGGAGAGCGCGACGGAGGAGACCGCCGCAGCGGCGACGGAGCGGCCCACAGAGCCTGAGGGCCAGCTGATTATCGGTTCCATCACCGACCTGGAGGGTGAGTTTTACGATCCTTCCTTTAACAATACGGCGACGAACTACAAGATGTACAGCCTGATTCACGGCTATTCCACCATTGCTTACACCAAGGAGGGCAAGTTTGAGGTGGATCCCACCGTGGTGAAGGATATGCAGGCGACGGACAATGAGGACGGCTCCAAGACCTACACCTTTACCTTAAACGAGGGTCTTGTCTGGTCTGACAACAGCCCCGTCACCGCAAAGGACTATGTGTTTGCCCTGCTGCTGGAGTCCAGCCCGGAGATGATGGGTGTGGACGGCTATCCGGCAAACAGCTATGTTCAGTTTGCCGGCTACGATGAGTTTAATGCCGGCGAGACCAAGAACTTTTCCGGTGTGCGCCTGATCGACGATTACACGTTCTCCGTGACCGTCAAGGCGGAGGAGCTGCCTTATCACTATGATCTGGCTTATGCCACCGTGTCTCCCAGACCGATTGCGGTGATCGCTCCCGAATGCGATATTGTGGATTCCGAGGAAGGCGCTTCCATCAGCGGCGACTTTACCACGGATCTGCTGATGGAGACCATCAACGATCCCGACACCGGCTACCGCTACAATCCGCAGGTGGTCTGTGGCCCCTACAAGCTGGTAAGCTACGATACCTCCAGCCGTCAGGGAACCTTTGAGGTGAATCCTCTGTTTGCAGGCGATTACCGCGGCGTAAAGCCCGTGATCCAGAAGCTGATCATCAAGACCGTAAAGAACGAGACGCAGATGAACGAGCTGGAGAGCGGCTCCGTGGATCTTCTGTTCAGCATTTCCGGCGGCGATTCCATCGAGTCCGGCCTGGATCTGGTGGATGCAGGAAAGGCGCAGAAGCTGACCTACTTCCGGAACGGCTACGGCAAGATTCAGTTTGACTGCTCCCAGTTCCCCACCGATTCCGAGAAGGTGCGTCAGGCGATCGCCCTGTGCCTGGACAGAAACGAGTTTGCACGCCAGTATTCCGGCGGCTACGCTTCCATCGTCCATGCGGCTTACGGCCTGGCTCAGTGGGAGTACCAGGAATCCAAGGACTGGATCGACGAAAATCTGGACACCTATGAGATGGATCTGGACCGCGCAAAGCAGCTCCTTGTAGAGGACGGCTGGACCCTGAACAAGGACGGCGGCGAGTACAAGGACGGCGACGGCCTGCGCTATAAGGATGTGGACGGCGAGTTAAAGCCTCTGTCCATCGAGTGGTGCAACACGGACAACAATCCGGTTTCCGAGCTGCTGGCAACCATGCTGCCCTCCAATATGGAGCAGATCGGCATGGAGCTTCTGCCCACCACCACCGACTTCCCTACCCTGTCTGCCGCAATCGGACATCAGGGCGAGAAGATCTACAACATGTACAATCTGGCAACCGGCTTTGCAAGCGCGAACTCTCCCTGGTACTACTACAGCATGGATGAGAAGTTCATGAGCAACGGCTACAACTCCAACTGGATCAAGGATCAGGAGCTGGCTGACGCGGCGGGCGCGCTCAAGAACATCCCTTACGATGACGACGAGGCGTGGCTGGAGGCGTGGAGAAACTACATCAAGGTGTGGAACGAGAAGCTGCCTGATATCCCGCTGTACTCTGACGAGTACCACGATTTCTTCAGCAACAAGCTGCAGGGCTGGGACGCTACCGCGATCTGGGAGTGGTCCAGCGCAGTCCTGGATGCCTGGGTGACGGAGTAACCGTAACACAGAATCTTCAATAATCGGCAGGGGCGTCGAAGGGGGCTGGTATCCCACGGCGCGCCCTGCTTTTTGAGAGAAGGGAAGGTACACTTCCTTTTTGAGCATAATGACAGGAGGTCCTGAAAGAATGGGAAAGGGAAGATACCTGATAAAGAGACTGATTTACATTATTTTCGTCTTTTTTATCATTTCCATTATTATGTTTTTTATCTATAAGCTTCTGCCCGGCGATCCGGTCCGCATGATGATCGGCGATACGGGAAATATCAAGCCGGAGCGCTACGAGGCGATGTATGCCCAGTACGAGGAGCTGCTGGGGCTGGACAAGCCGCTGCCGGTGCAGTATGTGGTGTGGATCAGCAATATGTTAAAGGGCGATTTCGGTTATTCGGTTCAGTACAAGCGCCCGGTCATCCAGATTCTGGGGACGCCCATGAAAAATACGCTGATGCTGAACTTTGTTTCGATGATTGTGGTGTTCGCAATCTCCGTGCCGCTGGGCATTGCGACCGCCGTGAGGAAAAACTCACTTTTTGATAAAGCGGTGCAGGTGCTTACGATTTTAGGATACAGTCTGCCGAGCTTTGTCATAGCGCTTCTGGCGATCTATTTCTTTTCCGTCCGGCTGGGATGGTTCCCGATCAGCGGGGTGAAAACCGCGGGTCTTGAGGGAAACGCCTTTGTCCAGGCGGCAGATATGGCCAGGCATATGATACTGCCGGTGTTAGTCATGTCCGTGGGGGGACTGGGAAGCATCACCCGATATGTGCGGGCTTCCATGATTGAAGCGCTCCGTATGGACTATATAAAAACGGCCCGGGCAAAGGGACTGCGGGAAAAGACCGTCATTTATGTGCACGCGTTCCGGAACGCCCTGATCCCGGTGGTCACGGTCACCACCTGGTGGATCATCGGCCTGTTCGGCGGTTCCATCGTCATCGAGTCCATTTTCCTCTGGAGGGGCCTTGGTATGCTGATGCTGGACGGCCTGTTCCAGCGCGATTTCTCCGTTGTGCTGGCAATGCAGATGTTTTACGTCGTATTGTCCCTGGCGGGAAATGTCCTGATGGATATCGCGTACTCGCTGGTGGATCCCAGAGTACGTCTGGAGAATTAGGAAGGAGAGACGAAGATGGCAGGAAAGTTCCGAAAAAAGAAATCGACAATGGCTGTTGTCGGACAGCGGATGATGATGGGCGGAAACGATGCCGTAAAGGAGCAGGAGGAGCTGCAGAGCCCCGCGCAGATGGTGGCGGAGAGCTTTGTGCACAACAAAATCGCCATGGCAGGCGTAGTCTGTTTCCTGATTATTTTTGCGTGCTGCGTGATCCTTCCCTTCTTTTTCCCGATTGACAAGTATTATCAGGATGTGACCCAGGCAAATGTGGCGCCGGGCTTCGGGATGCTGAAGGCGCCTGCCGCGCTGGCAGGCGACGCCCTGGATATTTCCGTGGGAAGCACCTATTCCGCCGGCATTGACCGGGAGGGTCGGGTGTACGAGTGGGGCACCTTCCCCAACGAAAAGCTGAAGAAGCTCCCCTCCTCCGAAGAAATGGGGAAGCTGACCATGATTTCCGCCGGGCTGGATCATATTGTGGCGGTCAACGATCAGGGCAGCGTGCTGACCTGGGGAAATGACCGGATGGGTCTGTCCTCCATCCCGATGGAGCTGCGGATGGGAGAGAAGATCAAACAGATTTACGCCGGCTATCAGGTGTCCTTTGCCCTGACCGAGGACGGCGAGCTCTACAACTGGGGCAACAGCTATCTGCTGGATGTGCGCGTGCCTTCAGAGCTTCAGGGAACCATCGAAAAGTTTGTGGCAAATACGAATATTGTGCTCGTTCTGACGCAGGACGGCAGGGTAGTGCCCTTAAGCTCCAAGGCTTCCGCCTATACCAGGATCCCGGAGGAAATCCAGGGCCATGTGGTGGATCTGGCGCTGACCGACGAGAGCGCGGCGGCGGTGACGGACGACGGAAAGGTCCATGTGTGGGGCAACAATGTCAAAAAGACGATGGAGGTGCCGGAGCTGAACGGCAGCGTAGCCTCCATCGTGGGCGGCCGCTATCACTATGCGGCGCTTTTGGAGGACGGCAGCGTGCAGGCCTGGGGAGACGACACCTTCGGCCAGGGCAATGTTCCCTCCATCAAAGAAAAAGTGACGAAGCTTTCCGCAGGCTACTATGGCACCTACGCCATCGGTGAGAGCGGTAAGGTGTACAGCTGGGGCTTAAAGGGCTATGTGATGGGAACGGACGCCTTTGGACGCGACGTGTTCCGGAGGCTTTTGGTGGGCGGACGGATGTCCATGACCGTGGGCGCGATCGCCGTCATTATTTCCACGCTGATCGGCGTGATGGTGGGCGGGATTTCCGGCTATAAGGGCGGCAGGATCGACAATGTGATGATGCGTCTGACCGAGATCGTTTCCTCCATTCCGTTCCTTCCCTTCGCCATCATCCTGTCCGCAATCCTGGGCAACAGTGTGTCGGAGATGGAGAGAATTGTCATTATCATGCTGATTTTGGGCCTTTTGTCCTGGCCCGGCATCGCCCGTCTGGTCCGCGGCAGCGTGCTGGCCGAGCGGGAGCAGGAGTTTGTGACGGCGGCCAAGGCGCTGGGCGTGCGGGAGATGGGCATCGTGTTCCGACATATCATCCCCAATGTGATCACGGTCATCATCGTGAACGCGACGCTGGATTTCGCGACCTGTATGCTGACGGAGTCCTCCCTTTCCTTCATCGGCTTCGGCGTGCAGGAGCCGAGCGCAACCTGGGGAAATATGCTGAACGGTTCCCAGGCGGCGAAGGTGATCCAGGATTACTGGTGGCGCTGGCTGTTCCCGGCGATTGCGCTGGGCCTGTGCACGATCAGCATCAACTGTGTGGGCGACGGCCTGCGGGATGCCATTGATCCCAAATCCAAGGAAAGGTAAGGTGGCAAAATGAGCCTTTTGGAAATTAAAAATCTGCATACCTTTTTCCACACAAAGAAAGGGATTGTGAAGGCTGTCAATGACGTCAGCTACTCGCTGGAAGCCGGGGAAACCCTGGGAATCGTGGGAGAGAGCGGCAGCGGCAAGAGCGTGTCGGCCATGAGTATTATCCGGCTTCTGGACGGCAACGGCCATATCGACAGCGGCGAGATCCATTTTGACGGAAAAGATGTGTTGAAATGTACCGATAAAGAAATGTACCAGATCCGGGGCAACGAGGTTTCCGTCATTTTCCAGGAGCCCATGACCGCCCTGAATCCGGTGTTTACCGTGGAGCGCCAGATCGGCGAGGCCTTCATGATCCACGAGGGGATGCACAAAAAGGAGGCCTACAGACGGGCTGTCGAGATGCTGGAGAAGGTGAATATTCCAAACCCGGAGCGGGTGGCGAAGCAGTACCCCTTCCAGCTTTCCGGCGGAATGCGCCAGCGCGTGATGATCGCCATGGCGCTGGCCTGTCGGCCGAAGCTTCTGATCGCGGACGAGCCCACGACGGCGCTGGACGTGACGATCCAGGCGCAGATCCTGCGCCTGATGAACGAGTTAAAGCGCGACATGGGGACGTCCATCCTGTTTATCACCCATGACCTGGGCGTGATCAGCGAGATGGCGGACAAGGTGGCCGTGATGTACTGCGGACAGATCGTGGAGATGGCGGAGGCAAAGACGATTTTCTCGGACGGAAAATATTCCCATCCCTACACGGAGGGGCTGATGCTCTCCGTTCCCCGGTTGAGCACTGACCGGACGAAGCGCCTGGAGCCGATCCCCGGCTCCGTGCCCAATCCCCTTTACCTGCCCAAGGGCTGCAAGTTCGCGCCCCGCTGCCGTTACTGCCAGCAGCGGTGCCTGGAGGAGGAGCCGGCGCTTGTGGAGGTGGAGGAAAAGCATCAGGTGAGATGCTTTTACGCGGACAAGCAAGAGGAGGTGAGACGCAGCCATGCAAGATAAGGAACAAAACGTGCTTTTGCATGTGGAGAACGTGAAGCAGTATTTCCCGGTGAAAAAGAGCCGCCTGGGAGAGAAGCAGAAATATGTGAAGGCCAACGACGGTATCAGCTTGGATATCTACGAGGGCGAGACCTTCGGCCTGGTGGGAGAATCCGGCTGCGGCAAATCCACCTTCGGGCGGACCCTGCTGCAGCTCTATCCGCAGACAGAGGGAGTGATCGAGTACCGGGATAAGGAAGGGCAGCTTCTTCCTTTAAAGGAGCTTTCCCGGGAGAAGATGCGGGAGCTCAGAAAGGAGCTTCAGATCATCTTTCAGGATCCTTATTCCTCATTGAATCCCCGCATGACGCTGGGGCAGATCATCGGCGAGGGCCTGGTCTCCCACGGGATTTTCAAAAAGGGCGATCCCGCCATGCAGGAATATATCATGAATATTATGGAGGAGTGCGGCCTGTCGGGATATTTTTTCAGCCGCTATCCCCATCAGTTTTCCGGCGGACAGCGCCAGCGGATCGGCATTGCCAGAAGTCTGGCGCTGCATCCCAGATTCGTGGTCTGTGACGAGGCGGTCAGCGCGCTGGACGTTTCCATCCAGTCCCAGATCCTGAACCTTTTGCAGGACTTAAAGGAGAAGGAGAATCTGACGTATCTCTTCATCACCCACGACCTGAGCGTGGTCAAATATATCAGCGACCGCATCGGCGTGATGTATCTGGGCAACATGGTGGAGCTTGCCCCCACGGACGAGCTGTTTTCCAACACCCTGCATCCTTACACGGAGGCGCTCCTGTCCGCCATTCCGACGGTGGACCAGGAGGGCAGGCGGGAGCGGATCCTGCTGGAGGGCGATATCCCCAGCCCCGTCAATCCGCCCAGCGGCTGCAAGTTCCACACCCGCTGCCGCTATTGCCAGGAAAAATGCAGGCAGGAAATCCCGGCTTTCGAGGATAAGGGCAACGGCCATTTCGTGGCCTGCCATTACCCGCTCAAAGGAGAGGCATGATGCTGTTTCAGAAAAAAATCAACCGCGTGATCGACGTGGAGAAGGCGGAGAAGGAGTTCGATGAGCGCATGGAGGGGCAGGAGCTGGAAAAGGGTGACCGCCTCGCCATGGTGCTGGCCGGCCTGATCGTGTTTGTGCCGGCGGTGCTTCTGGTGATCGGCTTTTTCCTGCTGGTGATCTGGTTCTTTTTTGGGAGATTTGTGTGAAAGTGTGAGGGGCAGCATGACTTGATAAGAGTCATGCTGCCCTCTGATTATTCCACAGTATTGCTTGCCAAACAGGCAGTCGGATGGTATTGTAGGCTTATAACAGGGGAAGGGAATGGAAGAAAAAGGAGCGTTTTGAATGAAGAAATATAATCATTACGATCTGCATTTCCGGTTTGAAATAAAAAATGATACGATCCATTTCCAGAATGCACAGTATATTCATCCGCTGAAGCAGGAGCTGGTGCAGGAATTGCAGCGTGATTTTGCGCAGGATGAAAATGTCAAAGCTGCGGTAATATTTGGCAGTGGTGTGGAGTTTCGGTGTAATAGCTTTAGTGATTTGGATGTGTGTATAGAGAGATATGACACAGCGAAGCCCTTTCACTATGAGGCAGCGGCAGACGGAGAGGCGATAGATTTGTTGTATGCAGATCAGCTTGGAGAGAAGCTTCGTCGGGAAATAGAGGAAAAGGGAATTGTCGTGTATGACAGGGAGGCTGTATATGTGTGATATCAGACTGTTTCAAAGGGCATATTTAGATTATCAGGCAGCAGAGACGTTGCTGAAAATGCCAACGAATGATGAAGCATATATGAATTTGGTAGCCTATCATCTGCAGCAGTCAGTAGAAAAAACACTGAAGGGGTTTTTGGAATGTGCAGGCGTGACGGTGCCGAACACGCATGATATTGACAAGCTGGTGCGCATGTCCAGAGATAACGGATCCCGCGCAACGATTACAGAGTGGATTGCAGACCGGACAGATATGCTTACCAGATGGGAAGTGGATACCCGTTACAACATAGATTATTGTGTGGAAAAGGAAAAGGTACTGAAAGGTCTGGCGGGAGTAAAGGAATTTCTGGA
The DNA here is from genome assembly GCA_030524455.1 of Eubacteriales bacterium. GTDB lineage: Bacteria > Bacillota > Clostridia > Lachnospirales > Lachnospiraceae > Gallintestinimicrobium. Next base: position 46,909 of record JAUNGT010000001.1, read on the forward strand.
TGCCAACGGGCTTAAGGAGGAACTCAGAGAAGAATTAAAGGCTCCCGGGATCCGGGAAAAGCTGAAAGGTTTTTTACCGAAGTCGTATTCCCCGCGGGATGATTTTGAGTGGAACTGTCTGTATCAGATTTACCGCAGGCAAATGCAAAAATAAAGCCGGAGTGCACAGCATATGCTGTGCACTCCGGCTTCTCCGGTATACAGAGCTGTCGGTTATGATTATTCCGGCGTATCCTGCAGGGCTGCGTAGCCCTCCTCGCCGGTGCGCACCTTCACGACGTTTTCGATATCGTAGAGGAACAGCTTGCCGTCGCCGATGTGGCCGGTGAAGAGAACTTTGCGGGCCGTCTCCACAACCAGAGCGACAGGCACCTTGCTGACGACGATTTCGACCTTGATCTTGGGCAGCAGGTTCATCTCCATTTCCACGCCGCGGTAGTAGTGCAGCGCGCCCTTCTGCGTGCCGCAGCCGAGAACGTTGGTGACGGTGATGCCGGTGACGCCGATGGCGTTTAAGGCCTGCATCAGATCGCCGAGCTTATTCTGACGGGTGACAATGGTGATCTTTGTCAGCTTCGGCAGAGGGCTGTCGGAAGCGTCTGTGGGAGCAGCTGCGGGAGCCTTTTCGGCGGGCGCCTGTGCCGCGCCGGAGGCGGAAACGGCGACGCTCCGGTCAGAGGTCATAAAGTCCGCATAGCTGCTGACCAGTCCGTGCTCCTTGATATCCAGCCCGGCGATTTCCTCCTCCTCGGAGACGCGCAGGCCGATGGTGTGCTTGATTGCCAAAAACACGATGGTGACGGTGACGGCAACCCAGGCGATCACGGCGAACATGCCGAGAAGCTGCACGCCCAGCAGGGCGAAGCCGCCGCCGGTAAAGAACCCCCTGGAAAAGGTGCTTGCTCCGTCGGAGAACAAACCGACGCAGACGGTTCCCAGCATACCGTTCAGGCAGTGAACGCCTACCGCGCCTACCGGATCGTCCACCTTCAGCTTCTGATCGATAAACTCAATGCCGAACACAACCACAAAGCCGGAGAGGATGCCGATGATGGCGGCCGAGACGGGGGAAACCGTGTCACAGCCCGCTGTGATGGCCACGAGGCCGGCCAGCGTGCCGTTTAAGGTCATGGAAACGTCGGGCCTTTTGTAGCGGATCCAGGTGATAGCCATTACGGTGCAGGTTGCCACCGCGGCAGCCAGGTTGGTGTTGACAAAAATCTTTCCGGCGGAGACGATGGCGTCGCCCTCCATGGAAACGGTGGAGCCGCCGTTGAAGCCAAACCAGCAGAACCAGAGGATGAACACACCCAGCGCGCCCAGCGTCAGGGAGTGTCCGGGGATCGCCTGCGCCCTGCCGTTTTTATATTTGCCGATACGGGGGCCGAGGATCGCTGCGCCGATGAAGGCTGCGACGCCGCCCACCATGTGCACGGCGGTGGAACCGGCAAAATCATGGAAGCCCATCCGGGCAAGCCAGCCGCCGCCCCAGATCCAGTGGCCGGAGATTGGATAGATGACCAGGCTGATCATCAGGCTGTAAAGGCAATAGGCGGAAAATTTGGTGCGCTCCGCCATGGAGCCGGAAACGATGGTGGCCGCCGTGGCGCAGAATACGGTCTGGAAGATCAGGAAGGTATAAAAGGGTACGCCGGCGGGAAGCATGGACGAGCCGTAGTTTGCCTCCTCCGCAAGTCCGCCGATCCGGCCGACCAGCGCGCCCGAGCCGCCGAACATCAGGCCGAAGCCGACGATCCAGAAGGCGGGAGTGCCGATACAGAAGTCCATCAGGTTCTTCATGATGATGTTGCCGGCGTTTTTGGCCCGGGTAAAGCCGGTTTCCACCATGGCAAAGCCGGCCTGCATGAAAAAGACCAGGGCTGCGGCGACGAGCACCCAGATTGTGTTTACCGCGGAAAATTCACTCATAATAGTTCCTCCTCACATTTTTTTGAAAACAAAGGGCGCGCCCCGGATTCTGGGATCCGGAACGCGCCTTTGCGTTTCGGCAGAAATGACTGCCGTGATTTATTTGTAACTGTTCAGGACGGCGGGAAAATAAGGCCCAAAGTGGGCGTCAAGCTCGCTTGTAAGACCATTTTGGGCCTTATTTTCACATCGGATGAACCTCCGATGCTTCTTGTCCGGCTTTGCCGGGCAAGAAGATGCGCCGTCCTGAACAGTTACATTTATTTAAAGAATGCCGTGACAGCAGGGGGAGAGTGTCATACAGGATAATTGCTGTCAAAGCATGCTTTACAGAGCGGAAGCTCCCCTGTCATCTGCTTTAAATCCTCCAGCTTCATGTAGCCCAGGGAGTCTGCACCGATCCGGGCGCAGATCTGTTCCGGCGTGTGGCCGGAGGCGATGAGCTGGTCGTTGCTGGGGACGTCCGTCCCGTAATAGCAGGGATAGAGAAAGGGAGGGGAGCAGATACGGACATGCACCTCCAGGGCCCCGGCCTTTTTGAGCATGCCGATCAGGTTGGCGATGGTGGTGCCCCGGACGATGGAATCGTCGATCAGCACCAGACGTTTGTTCCGGACGACGCTGGCCAGCACATTCAGCTTCAGATGGACGGCGGATTCCCGTTCCTTCTGGGTGGGCTTGATAAAGGTGCGTCCCACATAGCTGTTTTTGTGAAAGGCGAGAGAAAAGGGCAGGCCGCTGGCCTGGGCGTAGCCCATGGCGGCCGCAAGTCCCGAATCGGGAACACCGGTCACAAGATCCGCCTCCACGGGATAGGAGGCGGCCAGCGCCCTTCCGGCCCGGATCCTGGCGTCGTAGATATTGACGCCGTCCAGCGTGGAATCCAGCCGGGCAAAATAAATGTATTCAAAAATACAGTGGGCTTTTTTTTTCTGGATCAGCCGCGTGTCGGATTTGATCCCGTCTCCGGAAATGGTGAGAATCTCGCCGGGAAGGATATCCCGGACAAAATCGGCGCCCACCGCGTCCAGCGCGCAGCTCTCGGAGGCGAGAATGTAGCTGTCGCTGCGCCGTCCCAGACAGAGAGGCTTTAACCCCAAAGGATCGCGCACCCCGATCAGCTTCCGGGGGCTCATCACCACCAGGGCATAGCCGCCTTTGAGCTTTTTTGCCGTCCGCAGGATGGCATCCTCCGCGCAGGAGGTGCAGAGCCGTTCCCGGGCGATATCGCAGGCGATCACCTCCGAGTCCGTGGTGGAACGGAAAAAGGTTCCGCTCTCCTCCAGGCTGCGCCGCAAAGCAGCGGCATTTGTAATATTGCCGTTGTGCGCCAGCGCCAGCGTGCCCTTCAGGTAATTCAGCACCATGGGCTGCGCGTTTTCCGGCGTGCTTGCTCCCGTGGTGGAGTAGCGCACATGGCCGATGCCCAGGTTGCCGGGCAGGCCCTTTAGGGTATCGGCGTCAAACACCTCGCCCACCAGCCCCATGTCCTTGTGCCAGGTGATATTGCCTCTGGGCCCGAAGGCATCGCAGACTGCGATGCCGCAGGCCTCCTGGCCCCGGTGCTGCAGGGCGCAGAGCCCGTAGTAGACGTCCGGGGCAGCGGCTGTTTTGTCCGGATTGTAAATTCCGAATACGCCGCATTCCTCTTTTGGCTTGTCGTCCTCAGATGGGTACATTTTGCAGGCTCCTCTTTGCTCAGACGGAGAACAGCAGCTTTTCGTAGTTCGGATAAGGAAGGATGCTGTCCGGAATGTAGGTCTCGGCGACATCGGCCGCGCTGCGCAGGGCCTCCATATCCGCCAGGATGGTGTCGTGATAAAATCTTGCCGTTTCCAGCGCGTCCTCCATATGCTCCGCGGAAGCGGTATCCGCCGCCAGCTTTTCCTCCGCCGCGTAAATGTCCTCGTAGTAGCCGGACAGTTTGGAGAGCAGCTTTTCCTGGGAAGGGCAGAGCAGGTCGGGCAGCACCGCTTTCTTGGATGCAACCGCATCGGAAACCTGACCGGTGTAGGTCATCAGAGCCGGCAAAAAGTCGCGCAGCACCATGTCCTCCATGGTCTTTGCCTCGATGTGGATGCTCTTGCTGTAAGCCTCCAGCAGGATCTCGTATCTGGAGTGGATTTCCTCCTTGGAGAAAATGTGATGGCTGGTAAACAGCTCTACATTCTTTTCCTTAATAAAGTAGGGCAGGGCGTCGGGGGTGGACTTTAAGTTCAGCAGTCCGCGCCGCTCGGCCTCATTCACCCACTCGTCGGAGTAACCGTTGCCGTTGAAGATTACCTTCTTGTGCTTCAGGATTGCGCGCTTTACCAGAGCGCGGACCGCTTCTTCCATCTGGTCTGCGGGGTATTCCTTCAGCTCTCCGTAAAACTGACGCAGCGCCTCGGCCACGGCAGTGTTTAAGACCACGTTGGGGCCGGCTACGGAGACGGCGGAGCCCAGGCTTCTGAACTCGAACTTGTTGCCCGTAAACGCGAAGGGTGAGGTCCGGTTGCGGTCGGTGTTGTCCTTGAAGAAATGGGGCAGCACGGTAGCTCCCGTGTCCATCTGTACCAGAGGCTGCTTGCCGAAGAAGGTGTCGTTTTCGATGGAGTCCAACACCGCCGTCAGCTCGTCGCCCAAAAAGACGGAGATGATAGCCGGGGGAGCCTCGTTGGCGCCCAGCCGGTGGTCGTTTCCGGCGCTCGCCACGGAGATCCGGAGAAGATCCGCATAGTCGTCAACCGCCTTGATGACCGCCATCAAAAAGATCAGAAACTGCGCGTTCTCAGCGGGGGTGCGTCCGGGCTCCAGAAGGTTTACGCCGGTGTTGGTGACCATGGACCAGTTGTTGTGCTTGCCGGAGCCGTTGATGCCCTCGAAGGGCTTCTCATGCAGCAGGCAGACCAGTCCGTGCTTGTCGGCCACTTTTTTCATGATCTCCATGGTGAGCTGGTTGTGATCCACCGCGATGTTGGCGGTGTCGAAGATCGGTGCCAGCTCATGCTGGGAGGGGGCGACCTCGTTGTGCTTGGTCTTGGCGGGAATGCCCAGCTTCCACAGCTCCTCGTCCAGATCGTGCATGTAGGCGGAAACGCGGGGCTTCAATGCGCCGAAGTAGTGATCCTCCATCTCCTGTCCCTTGGGAGGCAGGGCGCCCAGCAGGGTCCGTCCGGTAAAGATCAGGTCCCGTCTCTGCTCATAGAGCGCTTTGTCTACCAGGAAATATTCCTGCTCGGGCCCGATGGTGGTGGAAACGCGGGTCACATCGGTTTTGCCGAGAAGCTGCATGATCTTGACCGCCTCCGTGCTCAGCGAATCCATGGAGCGCAGCAGGGGAGTCTTTTTGTCCAGCGCCTCGCCGCTGTAGGAGCAGAACGCGGTGGGGATGCAGAGGGTGCGGTCCTTGATGAAGGCGGGGGAGGTAGGATCCCAGGCTGTGTAGCCTCTCGCCTCGAAGGTCGCCCGCAGGCCGCCGGAGGGGAAGCTCGACGCGTCGGGCTCGCCCTTGATCAGCTCCTTGCCGGAAAAGTCCATGATGACCTGTCCGTCCCCCACGGGGGTGATGAAGCTGTCGTGCTTTTCTGCGGTGAAGCCGGTCATGGGCTGGAACCAGTGGGTGTAATGGGTCGCCCCGTTTTCCACCGCCCACTCCTTCATGGCCACCGCCACGGAGTTGGCCACATCCAGCTCCAGATGCGTGCCGTTTTCAATGGTTTTCTTTAATGCCTTGTAGATATCCTTGGGCAGCTTCTCGCGCATCACTCTGTCGTTAAACACCAGACTGCCGTAGATTTCAGGAATTCCTTTTGCCATAGCTTTCTCTCCTTCCCATCCTGTCTCCGCACAATGCGGAAACGAAAAACGGCACTTCGGAAAATGATTTTCCAAAGCGCCGTTGCTTTATGGTTTGCATCATACGCGCAATTTTTTGCGCTGTCAAGAGTTTTTTTGAAAAATTATTCCACCGTCACGGATTTCGCCAGGTTGCGGGGCTTATCCACATCCAGGCCGCGTCCCAGGGCGACATAGTAGGCAAACAGCTGCAGCGGGATGATCGCCAGGGAGCCCATGAAGGGGCTTTCCGTCTCGGGAATGTAGAGGACGTAATCGGCGCATTTTTCCATATCCTTGTGCCGAAGGGTCGTCAGGGCCATGACGAAGGCGCCTCTGGTTTTGACCTCCACGATATTGCTGACGGTCTTGGGATAGAGGGCGTCCTGGGTTGCCAGCGCCACCACAAGGGTGCCCTTTTCCATCAGGGATATTGTGCCGTGCTTTAATTCCCCGGCGGCATAGGCCTCCGAGTGGATGTAGGAAATCTCCTTGAGCTTCAGGGAGCCCTCCAGGGAGATGGCGTAGTCGATGCCCCGTCCCATGAAGAAAATATGCTCCGTCGCCAGATAGTGGTTGGCGAAATACTGGATCTTTTCCTTCTGGGAAAGCAGCCCCTCCACCTGATCCGGCAGGCGGCGCAGGGCCTCCAGCAGCGTCTGGAAATGCTCTGCTGTGATGCTGCCGCGGATCCGGGCAAATTTCATGGCGAGCATGTAAAAGACGGCAAGCTGGCAGCTGTAGGCCTTGGTGGTGGCAACGGAAATCTCCGGGCCGGCCCAGGTGTAGAGCACGGCGTCGGATTCCCGCGCGATGGAGCTTCCCACCACGTTGACGATGGAAAGCACCTTGCTGCCGTGCGCTTTGGCATCCCGCAGGGCGGCCAGGGAGTCGGCGGTCTCGCCGCTCTGGCTGACGATGATCACGAGGGAATCGGGGGCATAGATCGGGTTCCGGTAGCGGTACTCGCTGGCAAGGTCGGTTTCCACCGGGATGCGTGCCAGGTCCTCGATCACATACTTGCCGGTCACGCCGGTATGGTAGGCGGAGCCGCAGGCGACGATGGAAATTTTGCGCAGCCGTTTTATCTCCTCGTCGGTGAGGTTAAGCTCGCCCAGGTCGATATCGTTTTCTTTTATGCGGGGGGAGATGGTATCGCGGATGGCTTTGGGCTGCTCGTGGATTTCCTTCAGCATGAAGTGCTCGTAGCCGCCCTTTTCCGCCGCATGGATGTCCCAGTCAACGGTCACGGGCTCCTTTTCGATGGGCTCGCCGTCGATGTTGTAAAAGCGGGTATGCTCGTTGGAAAGACACACGATCTCCTCGTTTTCCATGTAGTAGACTGTGCGCGTGTACTGCAGGATGGCAGGCACGTCGGAGGCGATGAATTTGCCCGTATCGCTGACGCCCACGATCAGCGGGCTGTCCTTGCGGGCCGCATAGATGTGATGAGGATGATCCAGAAACATGATTCCCAGGGCGTAGGAGCCCTCCACCCGGTGCATCACCTTCTCGATGGCCTCTGCCGGATTGCCGCGGTAATATTCGGTGAGCATGTGAGCCAGCACCTCGGTGTCTGTCTCGGAGACAAACTGATAGCCCTTTTTCTCCAGGCGGGCCTTGAGCACATCGTAGTTTTCGATGATACCGTTGTGCACCACGGCGATGGTATTTTCCCTGTTCATATGGGGATGGGCGTTGGTGTCCGAGGGACAGCCGTGGGTGGCCCAGCGGGTGTGGCCGATGCCGCAAAAGCCCGGCATGGACGCCCCGTGGCGGGTCAGCTCATCCAGCACCCGCAGGCGGCCCACCGCCTTCTCCATATGGATTTTTTCCCCGTCAAAAACGGCGATGCCCGCCGAGTCATAGCCCCGGTATTCCAGCTTTGCAAGACCGTCCAAAATGATGGGGGCCGCCTGTTTTTTTCCGATATAACCGGCAATTCCGCACATAATTTTCCTCCCTTGACCACATAAAAAAGGGCACAGTTATCCGCTCTCATGGGATAAAAGCGCCGTTGCTAATAGATTTAAGTATACACAGACGCGCAGAAATGTCAAGGGCAGCGTGACTTTTCTTTTGGAGTGTGATATGCTGAAGCAACAGTTCAGCCAGCCGGGAGTGAACGGCCAAAATCGTGCTTGCACGAAGTTTGGCCGGTTGCTCCCGGCTGAGGGAGCGCCCGATTATGAGCAAAGGCAGCCGCGAAGCGGCGGAGAGCGCGTTAGCGCGGCTTTGCGAATGGCGCGGGCTGAACTGTTACTGCCAAACGCCAGCCGGGAGGATTTATCATGAGTTATATTACAACATATACGGGGAAGCATTTTAATCCGGTGGAGCCGCAGGAGGAGCTGCTGGATATCCGGGACATCGCGCATTCGCTGTCTCTTGTCTGCCGCGCCAACGGGCATGTGTCCCATTTTTATTCGGTGGGGCAGCATTCCGTGGCCTGTGCCCGGGAGGCGGCACAGAGAGGGCTGTCTGTGCGGGTCTGCATGGGCTGTCTTTTGCACGACGCCAGCGAGGCCTATCTGTCGGATGTGACCAGACCGATCAAGGGGGAGATGACCCGGTATCTGGAGGTGGAGGAGAGGCTGCAGGAGCTGATCTGGAGGCATTTTGTGCCGGGGGAGGCTTTTTCGGAGGAGGAGAGGCGGCAGATTTTTGCCATCGACGACGAGATGCTTTCCTGGGAGTTTGCCCGGCTGATGCCGGAGGGCTGCGGGACGGGCGGCGGGCGCATCAGCGCGCCCCTGTCCGCGGATTTCCGGGAGATGAGTCTGGTGGAGGAGGATTTTCTGGCGCTGTATAAGGCGCTGCGCAGCAAGCTGCAGGTTTAACAGGCATAGCGCCGTCTCTTTTGCATATACATAAACCAGATCAACGATTGGGATCAACGCGATGGGACGGATCAATGAACTGGTAAAAATGCTGTGCAGCTGGCTTTGGGACTGGCCGATGCTTTTTCTGCTGGCCGGCACGCATCTGTACTTCACCCTCCGGCTGGGGCTGATCCAGCGCAGGCTGCCGCTTGGCCTGCGGCTGAGCGTCGCCAAAAAAGAGGGCGAGCAGGGGCTTTCGCCCTACGCGGCGCTGTCTACGGCGCTGGCGGCCACCATCGGCACCGGGAATATTCTCGGGATATCGGCGGCCATCGCGGTGGGAGGGCCGGGAGCCGTGTTCTGGTGCTGGATCAGCGGCTTTTTCGGGATGGCGACCTGCTATGCGGAAAGCCTTTTGTCCGCCAAATACCGGGTGAGGAGCTTAGACGGCGGGAGTCTGGGCGGGCCCATGTATGTGATGGAGCGTGTCCTGGGCAAAAAATGGCTCGCCGCAGTGTTTTCCTTTTTTGCGGTGGCGGCGGCTCTCTGTGTGGGCAGCGGCGTCCAGGCCCACTCCCTGACGGCGGCGGTGACAAAGGGGATCCATGTTTCACCACATCTGGTGGGGATCGCAGCGGCGCTGCTTGCGGGAAGCGTTTTGGTGGGAGGGGCTGCAAAGACGGCAAAGGTATGTACCTGTCTGGTGCCGGTGATGAGCGTGCTGTATCTGGGGGGATGTTTTTTTGTGATCTGGAAAAATGTGGGCTGGGTGCCGCAGACGATCCGGATTATTTTTTTGTCCGCTTTTTCCTCCCGCTCCTTTCTTGGCGGCGTAACGGGAGCAGCGGTGATGACTGCTATACGCACCGGTATGGCGAAGGGGCTGTTCACCAATGAGGCGGGAATGGGCTCCATGCCGATGACGGCGGCCGCGGCGGAGGAACCCTCCCCGGTGCGTCAGGGACTGGTCTCCATGACCGGCGTGTTCTGGGATACTCTGGTGATGTGCGCGGTCACGGCGGTGGCGGTGGTCAGCGATATGCTCAGAAATGCGGAGCCTTACCGGCAGGCGGGGCAGGAGGATTACTGCTTTGTGGCCTTTGACCGGCTTTCCCTGACCGGCTTACCCTTTGGCGGCGGGGAAATCCTCTCCGCCTGCCTGGTGCTGTTTGCCTTTGCGACCATCATCGGCTGGAGCTTTTACGGAGAGTGCGCCGCCCGCTACCTGTGGGGGGAGCGGGGCGTAAAGCGGTTCCAGATAGCCTATATCGTCTTTGTGTATCTGGGCTCGGTGCTCTCTGTGGAGCTTGTCTGGAACCTGTCGGATCTGTGCAACGCCTGCATGGCAATCCCGAACCTGCTCTGCCTGTGGCTGCTGCGAAAAACGATCCTGCGCCAGACAAGGGAGGAGCTTGGGGGTTGCTGTTCAAGGTAGGCTCAGGCTAGTTATTTAAGAAACGATGTACTAGGGCCGTTGCCGGTGGATTTTCTGTTGGGTAAAGCCCGGTCCCCGCACTTCGTTGGCGTCGCTGATGATCAAAAACGCACCCGGGTCGATATCCATGACAAGCTTGTTGAGGGCGACCATCTCCCGGCGGGAGACAACGGTCATCAGCACGGGCTGCTCTGTCTGCAGATAGCCGGTGGTGGCCTCCAGAAGGGTGCAGCCCCGGTCCAGACGGAGCAGGATGGCCTGTCGGATCTGTTCCCAGTGGCTGCTTACGATGTCCACCCGCGCCTGGTGCTGCCCGATCACGAGCACCTTATCCAGAACGAAGGTGTAGATGAGCACCAGGAGCAGGCCGTAGAGGATTTCCTCGGTGTCGGTAAAAAACATCTGCAGAAGCAGGATGCAGAAATCAAAGACATAAAGGGTCGCGGAAACCGGCAGATTCCACTTTTTTTTCAGGATGAGAGGAGGAATGTCCATCCCTCCCGTGGAGGCTCCCGCGCGGATCACGATACCGATGCCTGCGCCGATCATCATGCCGCCCAGGACAGTGCAGAGCATGGAATCCTCCGTCAGGGACGACAGTGCGGGAAAACGCTGCCAGAAGGCCAGGGCAATCGGATAAAAAAAGGTGCTCAGAAGGGTCGTCAGGGCGAAGGCTTTTCCAAGCACGACGGCCCCCAGGACAAACATGGCAAGGTTGAAGGCGAGCACAAAGCTGCTGATGGGGATGTGCAGCGCCCGGTGGGCGGCCAGCGCCAGGCCGGTGGTGCCCCCGGTGATGATGCCGGAGGGCAGCAGGAAGCAGACGACCGCCAGGGCATAGAGGGCATTGCCGAAAAGGATCATGCAGACGCTCAGGACGGTTTTTTTGGTTGGATGGCTGAAAAGGGACATTTTTATTTCTCCATTCTTTTCTTTTATGATAATGTGCTAAAGCGCGAAAAAAAGGGACACACGGCATTCCCGCGCGTCCCACTTCCCCAAATCCTGTCACAGTATAAGGCAGATTTCAAAAAAAGTAAAGGGTTTGTGACTTTGTTACAGAAAAACAGGAGCCGAAGCGGGTATACTATGCCTGTAAATAAAGGAAACAAAGACAGGAGGAATAGAAGATGGCAAAGAAATTTACGGCACAGAATTTTGAAAACGAGGTATTGAAGGCTTCCGGGCCGGTCCTGGTGGACTTCTGGGCATCCTGGTGCGGCCCCTGCCGGATGCAGGGCCCTGCGGTGGAGAAGCTTGCGGAGGAGGGCTACAATGCCGGCAAGCTGAACGTGGACGAGGAGGAAGAGCTGGCTGCCAGATACCATGTGATGAACATCCCCACGCTGATTCTTTTTAAGGACGGCAAGGAGCAGGAGCGCATGGTGGGCGTTCAGTCCAAGGAGCTTCTGGAGAGCAAATTAAAGAGCCTGCAGTAATGCTTTCCCGAGACAGGCTCTAAAGCGACAGCTTTCCGTACAGCCGGTTTTTGTCCAGGATACGGATACAGCCCCGGGAGAGGGAGACACAGCCTTCCCGCGCCAGCTGGTTTAGGGTGCGGCTGACCGCCTCCCGGGCGCTGCCGATGGCCATGGCCAGCTTTTCCTGGGTAAACGGGACGAGGGCAGAGCCAAGCTCGGCGGACTCGTCGATCAGAAAGGCGGCCACCCGCTGCTCCAGCGTCATGAAAAAGATCCGTTCCATGGCTCCCATCACGTTGGAGAAATGCTCCGTGGTCAGCCGGTAGGCAAAGGCCTCCACATAAATATTTTCTTTCATCAGCCGGGCAAAAAAGGCGGAGGGCAAAAGCAAAAGCTCACAGTCCGTCTCCGCGTCGATGAGTACGTCGAAGGTGATGGCCGACAGGGCACAGGATGCCGCCAGCACGCAGGGTTCGCCCCCGTGCAGCCGGTAGATTGTGATCTGTCGGCCGTCCTGCGCCTGCAGATAAATCCGCAGCGTCCCCGACAGGATGAAAAGCATCCCCAGACAGTCGCTTGTCTCGGAAATCACCGGCCGGCCGCTCTCATAGCGCACCTGCCGCACCTGACGGAGCAGCTCGTCCTGCCATTTGGGAGCCAGATGCGGCCAGAAAGGCTGCCTTTCCAAAAAATGGTTGAGTTCTTCTATCGTCATGCGGATTTCTCCTTATTTTCATTATTCTTCCGGGAAAAGCCAAAGGCGGGCGGCGCAGCGGGCGGGCCAGCGAGACTGCAGCGACTGTGCGAGAGGGGGAATTTTTTGAAAACCAAAGCCGCTTCCGTCCCTGCGCCGCGCACTGTTTGAGCAAACGGTTTATCCGTTTGCGAGTTTGCACGGCGCAAGGACGCCCGGAGGCGGCTTTGGTTTTCGAAAAAAATTCCCGGCGAGCGCACTTGGAGCAGCAGTCTCGCTGGCCCGCCCGCTGCGCCGCCCGCCTTTGGCTTTTCCCGGAGGGTGCGTCTGAACCGTTATCATTGTACCTGATCCGCAAATTTCTGTCAAAGATGTTTGTCCTGTCTTCCCATCCATGAAAATCGGTGATAGAATACAAAAGAAATGTTGAAAGCATACAGTGGGGACGATACATGAAGATCAGTGTGATATCCTTCAGCAGGACGGGCGCGGAGAAAAATCTGGAGCTGGCCGGGCTGCTGCAGGACAAGCATCATCAGGCGGCCAGCTTCAGCTGGCATACCTATACGGGAAGGCGGCTGATTCCCTTCCAGTCGCTTGGGCGGCTGCTGACCGATCTGTGGACAGAGCAGGAGCTTTTGCTTTTTGTGACGGATCTGGAGCGGGTCATGAGAGAGGTCGGTCCTCTGGCCTTTCAGTGCGGGCAGGCCGCCGGGGAGGCGGGCGGACCGGCGCTTATCGCGGTGGACGAGGAGGGGCAGTTTGTGATCCCTCTGCAGACCGGACGGCTGGCAGGGCTTCGGGACTGGTGCGCCTGGCTGGCGGCCCTGACGGGCGCTGCCCATGTGTGGACGCTGGGACAGCGCAGGGAGAAAGCCTTCTCTCTGGAGGATTTTGTACACAAAAACGGCCTGTGCGTTCAGGACCCCTTCCGGATCCGGACGGTTCTTGACGGTCTGGAGAAAGGGGAGCCGGTGGGGATTTACAGCGATTATCCGATTGAGGGCGTTTTGCCGGAGGGATTTGTCTGGGCCGGCGGCGTGGGAGCGTGCCAGAGAGTGTACCGGCTGTCCTGTCCTGTGCCGCGCCCGGAGGATTGCCGGGAGGCGGGACAGGCATCGGAGGATGGCTGTCGGACGGGAATGGACGGCTTCTGGGAGCAGGCGGGGCAGAAGCCGCGGACGGGAATTTCCCTGACCGACGATTGGGAAGCGCCGCATTTTGAGCGGGAGTGCAGGATGTTCCCGCACAACCTGACCGCCGGAATATGCGCCGGGACAGCGGACCGGGCGGAGGAGCTGGAGCGGCGTCTTACGCGGCTTTTGACGCAAAACCATCTTTCCCGGGACAGGCTCTGCGCCCTGTACGGGCCGCCGGGCCAGGACGGACAGGCCGCCGTTTGCCTGGCGGAAAAGCTGAAGCTGCCGCTGTATCGGAGGGGGGAGGAGCCTCACATTCCGAAGGAGGGCCGCGTGCTGGCCTGCGAGAGCGGGCGGGAGCAAGCGGGCCTTATGATTTGCGAGCGGGAAATCAGACTTCATTTTTAGAAAAAAGCGCCGTAAAAAGATACGGCAGGAAGGAAAAGGATATGAAACTGGAATTGGGAATCAATACGGATTTTCAGGGAGAATTTGACCAGAATGAGCAGATGGAGGAGAAGCTTGCGCAGATTGCGGCGGCGGGCTTTACTCACATCCACTGGTGCTGGGAGTGGGACGGGGATTATCAGTATGCCCGGGCCGAGATGGAACAGATCCGCGGCTGGATGGATCGCTACGGCTTAAAGGCCAAGTCCCTGCACGCCAGCAAGGGCAGCCGCCGGGCGGTGAAAACCTACGGGGAGGTGCATTATCGAAAGGATTATACCTCCGACTCCGAGCCCAACCGGATCGCGGGCGTGGAGCTGATCAAAAACCGTGTGGAGCTGTCCCATGTGCTGGGAGGGTCGGAAATTGTGCTGCACATGTATCTGCCCTATCAGAGCTTTGAGCAGGATCCGGAGACGAAGGAGCGTTTTTATGCGCAGACCTTCAAATCGCTGGATGAGCTCCAGCCTTTCTGCAGGGAACAGAAGGTGCGTATCTGCATTGAAAATCTGTTCGAGGCGCCGGCAGAGCTGCAGATCGAGCAGTTCGACCGCCTGTTTGAGCGCTATCCCGCCGATTTTCTGGGATTGTGCCTGGATACGGGACACGCCAACCTGGTGGGCGGCAACGAATTTGCGCAGAAGCTGGCGTCCCGCTATTCGGACCGGCTTTATTCCCTGCACTTAAATGACAACAGGGGCTGGGGCAAGGAGCCGGGCTGCGGGGACGCCCATCAGTTGCCGGGCGAGTGCGCCCTGGACTGGGCGCCGCTGATGTCCATTCTCAAAAAGTCCGCCTATGAGCAGCCTTTTGTGATGGAGGTGATGAAGCCCGGGCCGGAGGATACGGAGCACTATTTAAAGAGGGCCTACGAGGCCGGCGTGTGGATGGTAAATCAGGGCTGACAGGCCGGAGTATTTTGGATAAGAAGGAGGGCTGAGAGGATGAAGTATGCGGAAGAGGGGCTGCAGTATCATCTGCAGATCAGAAACGGGGAGGTTGGAAAATATGTTCTGCTTCCCGGGGATCCCAAACGCTGTGAGCGGATCGCCCGCTATTTTGACCGGGCGGAGCTGGTGGCGGACAGCAGGGAGTTTGTGACCTGGAACGGCTATCTGGAGGGGGAGAAGGTGTCCGTTACCTCCACGGGCATCGGCGGCCCCTCCGCTGCCATCGCCATGGAGGAGCTGACGAAGGCGGGAGCGCACACTTTTTTGCGGGTGGGTACCTGCGGCGGGATGGATTTATCTGTCAAGAGCGGAGATCTGGTGATCGCCACCGGAGCGATCCGGGCGGAGGGAACCAGCCGGGAGTATGCGCCCATCGAGTTTCCGGCTGTCCCCAGTTTTGATGTCGTATGCGCGCTGCGGGAGGCGGCAGGGACGCTGGGGCTGCCCTGTCATCTGGGCGTGGTGCAGTGTAAGGATTCCTTTTACGGACAGCACGAGCCGGAGCTGATGCCGGTGGACTATGATCTGCGGCAGAAATGGGGCGCCTGGCTGAAGCTGGGCTGCCTTGCCTCGGAGATGGAATCGGCCGCATTGTTTGTGGCAGCGAGCTATCTGCGGGTGCGCTGCGGCTCCGTTTTTCTGACGGTGGCCAACCAGGAGCGGGAGCGCGCCGGACTCTCCAATCCGGTGGTGCACGACACGGAGGGCGCGATCCGCGTGGGCGTGGAGGCGCTGCGGCGGATGATCCGGGCGGACAGGAGCTGATTTTATGAGGGGAATAATCATCCTGCTTTTAACGCTGTGTCTGAGCGCCTGTGCCAGGACAGATTACGATCCGGGGCAAACCGCTGCAGGATTGGAAAAGGTGCCGTTTTCCGTAGAAGTCCGGCAAAATCAGTTTGTCACGGTTTGCGATATTTTCCATTCCCGTATCCTGGGATACATATGGCATTGGAACGACAGCGGCTCATTTGCTTTGATGGATCAGATGTTTATATGGAATATGGAAAAGCAGGAGCTTGAAAAAAAGATTGCGATGAATCAGGAATATCTTTTTTCAGCGGTTCTCGATGGTGACGGGGGAATTTATGTCGGATGCGCGGACGTGGAGGACTGCGAGGGCGAAAGGTGGAGTCTGCTGTACTGCGGAACCAGGGAAAATAAATTCGCAGGCTTAAAGGATGGAACCAGCTCGCTTCTTGCCGGCTGGGGAAGTCCATGGCTGGCCCATGTGGGAAACAATATCGTTGGCGTGTATGAAGAAAGAAACGAAAGCGGGAAAACCGGGATTGGCTGTATTGCGGTAGACGGCGGAAATATCCGGAAATTAACAGAGATAAAATGGGATGAGAATGTCAAATACCTGTCCGGAAAAGTGGCAGCCTCGGAGGAAAAATTTGCATATTTAGTGGAAAAAGAGGACGGCTCCTTTCTCCGGGTTGTGAATCCCGGCAACGGTGAAGTTCTGGAATTTCCGTGGAAAAAGAAAGGATATGATTTCGCGATCGCGGGGGAGCAGTTGCTCCAGAGCGGCCAGGGAGAACAGGAAGGGCAATATGTATTGCATCGGTACGATCTTGGGACAGGAGCGGAAGAAAGCGACCGCGTCAAAGGGCCCGGCTTTCGCATGACGCCGGTTGGGGAAAATGCAATTCTCTCGGTGGACAGCTTTTTTAACGTCTGTTACACCCGAATCGGGAATGGAGGGATTGAGGAGAGCTATATGGACCTTCCGGAAAATCTGAAAGAAAGAAGCGTTCGGTTTTTGACGGATGAGAAGGGGCAGGTATTTTTTGTCTATGAAGACATGCCTCAGGGGGAAGCTGCGGCAGAGATCTACAGATGCAGGATGCAAACGGAAAAATGAGCGCAAAAAAAACAGTTCCCGTGACGGTGGGAACTGTTTTTATATTCTGTATGAACAAAACCGGCTTATGCCATCTCGTTGACAGCCTTGGACAGACGGGAAACCTTGCGGGAAGCGGTGTTCTTATGATAAACGCCCTTGGAAGCAGCCTTGTTGATGGCAGAGGTTGCGGAAAGCAGAGCAGCCTTTGCAGCTTCCTTGTCCTGTGCATCGATTGCCACGCGCACCTTCTTGATTGCAGTCTTGACAGCGGACTTGATCGCCTTGTTTCTGTCAGCCTTGGTCTGGTTTACTAAAATTCTCTTCTTCGCAGATTTAATGTTTGCCACGATATTACCTCCATATGATGAACCATAAAATTGGTGTGCAATGTTTGATTAAAGCCGGACACGGACGTTCTAATGCAAACATACAAATGTATTCTAGGGGATGGGAAGTATTCTGTCAATACATATTTTGTTTATTTTTGAAAAGAATAGATATGAAAGAAATACTGCCAGAAGGAGAAGAAAGGATGAGCTGTTTTGCGGTGAGGACGGATCTTGCCCTGGAGGAGGGGGAACGGGTGCGGGATCTGGGCGAAAAGATTCACGGGGTGGTCCTGGAGGAAGAGGAGCACCGGGAGAGCAGGGTGCGCGTCACACGGGTGAAGATCGAGACCAAAAACGGCTCCCGCCTTATGGGCAAGCCGGTGGGAACCTATGTGACGCTGGAAGCGCCGTCGCTGGCCGAGCAGGATGAGGGATATCACCGGGAGGTGTCTGAGGAGCTGGCCTGTCAGCTTCGGCGGATGATGCCGGGCGGGAAGGAAGAACAGTCCGTGCTGGTGGTGGGGCTTGGCAACCGGGCGGTAACGGCGGATTCTCTGGGGCCCCGCGTGGCGGATCAGCTGTTTGTCAACCGTCATGTCATGCAGCAGTTCGGAAAGGCCGCCTACAACCGGGAAAAAATGCATCAGATCAGCTGCCTGGTCCCGGGCGTCATGGCGCAGACCGGCATGGAGAGCGCGGAGATCATCCGCGGCGTGGTGCGGGAGACGCAGCCGGATTTCCTGATCGTGGTGGACGCCCTGGCGGCCCGGAGTACCCGGCGTCTGAACCGGACGGTGCAGATCAGCGATTCCGGGATTTATCCGGGCTCCGGCGTGGGAAATCACAGAAGCGCTTTAAACCGGGAGACGATGGGGGTTCCGGTGCTGTCGGTCGGCGTGCCCACGGTGGTGGATGCGGCCACCATTGTGGGGGACGCGATGGAGCAGATGGAGCGGGAAAACGGGCTTCGCATGACGGCGCGGGAGCATCCCCGGGCGGTGTCGGAGTTAAACAACATGTATGTGACGGGAAAGGATATCGATGAGATGATCCGGCGCATCTCCTACACGGTTTCCGAGGGGCTCAACATTGCCCTGGATCCGGAGCGGGAGGTACTAAATCCCTAGGGGCCGCCATATATTTTCCTATGGGGAAAAAGGACGGGACAAGAAGAATTGGATACAGGATAGCGGCCTTTCTTTTGGGCCTTGTGATTGTGGGGCTCTCGCTTCCGGAAAAGGAGGAGCCCTTCGGAAAGCTGGCGGTACGGCAGGCCCAGGCCGGGCTTTTGACTCTGTGCAGCCCGGCGCTGTCCTTTGCGGGAGAAGGCGGCACAGGAGGAATTTCCGGGGAGCTGGCGGGCTTTTTTCCGATTTTGCGTCTGTCCGGAGAGGGGCAGCTTCGTCTGCTGTCGGAAAGCTCCGCCACCTATGAGGAAATTATCCGGGCGGAGGGACAGAGTGAGTACACAAAAGGGCAGGGGGAGGATTTTGACACGCCGGAGAGCTCTGCGGGCCGGGTGGAGGTGGAAGCAGGCGGGGAGCTTACCGGGCTTTTGCAGGAGGAAAACCGCCGGGCGCAGCAGAGCCCTGGGGAGGAACGGCAGGTTTCCCAAAACGAGGCCCCTGGGGAGGAGACTGCCCCAAAAGAGACGCCCTCCTTGCCTGTGCCGGATAAAGCGGAACAATATCAGTGGGAATATTATGAAAAATATGACGCTCTGGTGAAGGAATTTTATGCGGTGGACGCTTCCACCGCCGCGGACGAGAGTCTGTTGAATCTGGATGCGCTGCTTTCCCCGGATCTGTCCATTGAGAAGCGCTCCGACGATCAGCCGCAGATCCTGATTTATCACACCCACTCCCAGGAGGCCTTCGCCGATTCGGTGCCGGGGGACGAGACGACGACGATCCTCGGCGTGGGGGAGGTGCTGGCACAGCTTTTGCGGGAGCAGTACGGCTACAATGTGATGCACCACATGGGAAAATATGATGTGGAAAAACGGGATTACGCCTATTCCAATTCCCTTCCCGCCCTGGAGGAGCTTCTGGCCCAATATCCGACGATCGAGGTGGTCATCGACCTGCACCGGGACGAGGTGGCGGAGGGGACGCGGCTGGTGACGGAGATTGAGGGACGGCCCACCGCCAGATTCATGTTTTTCAACGGTCTTTCCCGCACCAAAAAGCACGGGGCGATCGACTATCTGCCCAATGAAAACATCGCCGACAATCTGGCCTTCTCCTTTCAGCTGCAGGTGCTGTGCAACGAGTATTACCCGGGGCTGACCCGGCGGATTTACTTAAAGGGCTACCGCTACAACATGCACTTAAAACCCCGCTATTTGCTGGTGGAGATGGGAGCGCAGACAAACACCTACGGGGAGTGCTACAACGCCTGCATCCCTCTGGCGCGAATGCTGGATCTGGAGCTTGCAGGCAACAACAGCTCAGCCGGCCGGGAGTGAATGGACAAAATCGTGCCCGCACGAATTTTGCACGAATTTTGACCATTCACTCCCGGCTGATACCTTGCCAATTCCAGACCGGAATGGTAAAATGGGACAGAATGACAGGAGGAATATCAAAATGAGCAATACAGAAAAAATCCCGGCGCGCAGCCAGGTGAAAAAGGAAGATACATGGGCTTTGGAGGATATGTATGCTTCCAGGCAGGATTGGGAGGCAGACTGTGAAAAAGCGCGGCAGCTGGCCGACGAGGCGGCAGGCTATGCCGGAAAGGTCGGGGAGAGCGCCGAAAACCTGCTTTTCCTGTCACAGCTTTCCGAAAAGCTGGACTGCGTGCTGAGCGATGTCTACGGCTATGCGTCCCGCTTTAAGGACCAGGACACCGCAAACGCGGAGGGACAGGCCATGGAGGCGAAGGCCATGAGCCTGTATGTGGAGTGTGCCGGAAAGCTTTCCTTTATGAGACCGGAGCTTTTGGCGGTGCCGGAGGAGCGGCTGGAGACCTTTTATGCGCGGGAAAAGGGGCTTCTGCACTATAAGAGGAGCATCGGCGAGCTGCGCCGCTGCCGGGAGCACATTCTCTCTGCGGACATGGAAAAGCTGCTGGCGGACGCCGGTGAGATGGCCCAGACGCCCTCCAACGCCTATTCCATGCTGGTAAACGCCGATCTGACCTTCGCTCCGGCAAAGGACAGCGAGGGGCAGGAGCATGAGGTTACCGGGGGCAGCTTTATTCCGCTGATGCAGAGTCAGGACCGGGAGCTGCGCAAATCCGCCTTCTCCTCTCTTTACAGCGGCTACGGACAGGTGATCAATACGGCGGCGGCCCTGCTGGGCGGGCAGATCAATCAGCTGAAATTTTTTGCGCGGGCGAGAAAATATCCGGATGCGCTGCATGCCTCTCTGGATGCCACAAATGTGCCCGTGGAGGTGTACCACAACCTGATCCGGGCGGTGCATGAGGATATCGGTATCCTGCACCGGTATATGCGTCTGCGCAAAAAGCTGCTCGGCGCAGAGAAGCTGCACATGTACGATCTGTACACGCCTCTGGTGGCGGACGCGGATGTCCGCGTTCCCTTTGAGCAGGCTAAAAAAGAGGTTCTTGAGGCGACCGCGGTGCTGGGTGAGGAGTATACCAGGGTGCTGAAGGAGGGCTTTGAGAACCGCTGGATCGATGTCTATGAAAACAAGGGCAAGCGCGGCGGCGCTTACAGCGCGGGGCAGCAGGTGCACCCCTATGTGCTGCTGAATTACAAGGATACGCTGGACTCTGAATTTACGCTGGCCCACGAGATGGGACACGCCATGCACTCCTGGCTTTCCACCAGGCACCAGGCGCCGGTGGACCGGGAATATGTGATCTTTGTGGCGGAGGTGGCCTCCACCTGCAACGAGTCTCTGCTGATGCAGCACCTGTTGAAAAAGACCTCCGACAAAAAGACGCGGGCTTACCTGATCAACTATTTCCTGGAGCAGTTCCGCACCACGCTCTATCGCCAGACGATGTTTGCGGAGTTTGAGCTGATGATCAACGAGACGGTGGAAAAGGGAGGCAGCCTGACGGCAGAGGGCTTAAACAAAATGTACCACGACCTGAACGTATTTTATTATGGAGAGGACGTGGAGGTGGACAGCCTGATCGACCGGGAATGGGCGAGGATCCCGCATTTCTACTATGATTATTATGTGTTCCAGTATGCGACCGGTTTCTCCGCTGCGATCGCCCTGTCCGGGCGGATCCTGAAGGAGGGGGAGAGCGCGGTGAAGGATTACCTGAACTTTTTGTCCGGAGGCTGCTCGAAGGATCCGATTTCCCTGCTGCAGGGGGCGGGCGTGGACATGCGCACCGCAGAACCGGTCCACAGCGCGCTGGCACTGTTTGACAGCCTGATCGGCGAGATGGAAGAGCTGATGGAACAGGAAGGGTGAAAATTGTAAGACTTGCACAGAAAGACGGGAAAAGTGCAGAAAAATCGTGCAGATTTCCAAAAACCTGCTTGACATGGCAGAGATCGTTTGTTAAACTATAACCAGTCAAATAACAGGTGACAGAGGATAAATTTGGATTGTTACTGGCAGGCAGGCAAAACCAGATTTTATGAGTCGATCGTCGGCCCGGCAGGGGCCACGATTGTCTTGTAGAATTTGGTTTTTCTTTTTTAAAGGACACCCGGCGGTTATATGAGGATACAGAAGATTATCAATAACAACGTGGTCTCCGCCCTGGATGGGGAGGGACGCGAGATCGTTGCGATGGGCCGGGGCATCGGCTTTCAGAAAAAAGCGGGGCAGGAGCTTTCGGAGGAGGCGGTGGAGAAGGTATTCCGTCTGGAAAGCCCCGTGCTTTTGGAGCGCTTCAAGGAGCTGCTGGCCAATATGCCCCTGGAGTGCGCGCAGGTTTCCGATGCGATTATCTCCTATGCCAGGGAGCGTCTGCCCCTGCGGCTGAACCAGAACGTTTATCTGACGCTGACGGACCACATTGATTTTGCTTTAAAGCGCCACGCGCAGGGGATGCTGTTTGAGAACGCGCTTTACCGGGAGATCAAGCGGTTTTATCCGGAGGAGTTTGAGATCGGGCTTTACGCCCTGGATCTGATCGCAGAGAGGACCGGTGTGCGCCTGCCGGCGGACGAGGCGGCTTCCATCGCCTTCCATCTGGTAAACGGGGAGTTCGGCGGCATGAAGCTCAGGGATACCCAGGTGATGACGGAGCTGATCCGGCATCTGATGGAGCTGGTGGGAGTAGAGCATTCGCTGCCGGAGGATTCCATCCAGGCGGACCGTCTGGCCAGCAATCTCAAATTCATGCTCAGCCGCCTGCTGCAGGGAAAGCCTGTGGCGGCAGAGCCCGACGAGACATTCAATACCTTCGTGAGGGGACACTGCCGCAGGGAGTATGAATTGGCCGGAAAGATGAAAGACTACATAACGTCCGTCACGGAGTGCATCATGACGGAGGAGGAAGTGATCTATATGACGCTTCAGTTAAAATATGCGGTGCAGGCTTGAAAAGAGGTTCATGAAAAGGAGGCAGACAGATGGGTTTTTTTGACAAATTCAGGAAGGGATCGGAAACAGTGCTGGGATCGCCCGTAAAGGGCAGATGCATCAGCATCCACGAGGTGCCGGATCCTACCTTCGGGGAAGAGATTCTGGGCAAGGGCGTGGCGTTTCTTCCGGCCGACGGCCATGTGTACGCGCCGGCCGACGGTACGGTCAGCACGGTGTTCCCCACGGGGCACGCGGTAGGTCTGACGACGGCGGACGGGGCGGAAATTTTGATCCATGTGGGGCTTGACACGGTGGAGCTCAAAGGAGAGCCCTTTACTTTGAAGGTGGAGAGCGGACAGGCGGTGAAGAAGGGCGACCTTTTGCTGGTGGCCGATCTGGACCGGATCCGCAGTCTGGGCAAGGAGACGGTCACTCCGATGGTGATCTGCAATTCCGCCGACTTTAAGCAGGTGGAAACCTTTGACGGCAAGGATACGGAGCCCGGAGACGAAGTGATAAAGCTGCACAAATAATATAAAAGGAGTGAACAGGGATGGTAATCTGTTCGGGAAAGAGCGTCCTGCAGGGCGTTGCAATCGGAAAGATTTATCTGTATCAGAAGCAGGAATACGTGCTGGAAAAAAAGTGCGTCCAGGATGCGGAGGCTGAGGTGGCCCGTTTTGAGGCGGCAAAGGCCGAGGCGGCAGAACAGCTGGACGGCCTGTATCAGAAGGCGCTGGCGGAGGCCGGCGAGGAGCAGGCGATGATTTTTGACGTGCACAAGATGATGCTGGACGACGGCGATTATCTGGAGGCGATCTGCAGCCTGATCCGGGAGGAGCGGGTGAACGCAGAGTATGCGGTGCACACGGTGGGAGAGAACTTCTCGGAGCTGTTCGCCTCCATGGATGACGATTATATGAAGGCCCGGGCGGCGGACGTGAAGGACATTTCCGGCAGGGTGGTGAACATCCTGGCGGGGATCGGGGACGGAGGCATCTGCTCCGACGTGCCGGTGATTTTGCTGGCGGACGATCTGTCCCCGAGCGAGACGGTGCAGCTTGACAAGAGCAAGATCCTGGCCTTTGTGACCAAGAACGGCTCGGCCAACTCCCACACCGCGATCCTGGCCCGCTCCATGAATATTCCGGCGCTGGTCAAGACGGACGTGGCGCTGCTGGAGGAGTACAACGGCCTGCAGGCCATTGTGGACGGGATGGACGGCACCTTTATCATCAATCCCGACGAGGCCACCAGCCAGCGGATGATTCAGAAGAAGATGGAATATGAGAAGGAGCGCACGGAGCTTCTGACTCTGATCGGCAAGGACAATGTGACCACCGACGGGAGGCGCATCAATGTCTATGCCAATATCGGCAGCGTGCAGGACGTGGAGAAGGCGCTGGCCAATGATGCCGGCGGGATCGGCCTGTTCCGCAGCGAGTTTATTTATCTGGGGCGGGACGATTATCCCACCGAGGAGGAGCAGTTCCAGATCTATAAGGAAGTGCTGTCCCGCATGGGCGGACGGAAGGTGATCATCCGCACGCTGGATATCGGCGCGGATAAGCAGGTGGATTATTTCGGACTGCCCAAGGAGGAGAACCCCGCCATGGGATACCGTGCGATCCGGATCTGTCTGGACCGTGTGGATGTCTTTAAGACGCAGCTGCGCGCGATTTACAGGGCCTCCGCCTTCGGGACGGCGGCGATCATGTTCCCCATGATTATTTCCGTCAGCGAGATCCGGCGGATCAAGGAGATCGTGGAGGAGGTCAAGACAGAGCTGTCCCGCGAGGGCATCAGCTTTAACCGGGTGGAGCTCGGCATCATGATCGAGACGCCCGCGGCAGTGATGATCAGCGAGGAGCTGGCCGGAGAGGTGGAGTTTTTCAGTATAGGCACCAACGACCTGACCCAGTATACGCTGGCCATCGACAGGCAGAACCAGAGCCTGGACAATATTTATGATTCCCATCATCCGGCTGTACTGCGGATGATTCAGATGACAATAGAGAACGGACATAAGGGCGGCGCGTGGGTCGGCATCTGCGGAGAGCTGGGCAGCGACACTACTCTGACAAAGACCTTTGTTGACATGGGAATTGATGAGCTTTCCGTATCCCCCACCTATATCCTGGGGCTGCGCAAGGCGATTCGGGAGATTTGACGTATTTTCAGAAAGGAGAATGAATATCATGAAACAGTTTACTTACACCATCCAGGATGAGCTTGGCATCCATGCCAGGCCGGCAGGGCTTCTGACCAAGGAGGCCGCAAAGTTCAAGAGCACCGTGTCCGTTGAGGACGGGGGCAAGAAGGGGGACGCAAAGAAGATCATGTCCCTGATGATGCTGGGCGCGAAGAAGGGCCACACCATCACCGTTACGGTGGAGGGGGAGGACGAGGACGCAGCGGCATCCGCTATCCAGACCTTCCTGCAGGAAAACCTGTAAGAAGTATAGAAAAAGAAAGCCCTGCTGCCAGGACGGGGCACGATTAAAAAAAGGGGGTACTACCTTATGAAATGGTTACAGAAACTCGGGAAAGCGCTGATGCTTCCGGTTGCCTGCCTTCCTATCTGCGGTATCCTGATGGGTATCGGTTACTTCCTCGCACCTGCCGCGATGGCGGGCGAGGTCAACGGCTATGTAGCCAGCGGTCCCGCGTATGTGATCGGATTTTTCCTGATCAAGGCGGGCGGCGCACTGATTGACAATATCGCGATTTTGTTTGCGATCGGCGTCGGCGTCGGGATGTCCGACGAGCACGACGGCACCGGCGGCCTGGCGGCTCTTGCTTCCTGGCTGATGATCACGAGCCTGCTCTCGACGGGCGTTGTGACGACGATCATGCCCTCCGTTGCGGAGAACGAGAGCGCCATGCTGGCATTCGGCAAGATCCAGAACCCTTTCATCGGTATTTTGGCCGGTGTGGTCGGATCTGCCTGCTACAACAAGTTTAAGGGCACCAAGCTGCCTGACTGGCTGTCCTTCTTCTCCGGCAAGCGCTGCGTGACAATCATCGCGGGCGTTGTGTCCATCGTGATGGCAGCGATTCTGCTGTTCGTATGGCCGCTGATTTTCGGCGGGCTGGTCGCTCTGGGCGAGGGCATCGTCGGACTGGGCGCTGTGGGCGCAGGTATCTACGCATTCCTGAACCGTCTGCTGATTCCGTTCGGCCTGCATCACGCGCTGAACAACGTGTTCTGGTTTGACACCATCGGCCTTGGCGATCTGTCCCACTTCTGGGCCGGCGAGACCAGCGCGGATGTGAGCTGGAGCCTTGGCATGTACATGTCCGGCTTCTTCCCTTGTATGATGTTCGGTGTTCCCGGTGCGGCTCTGGCGATGATCCAGACGGCCAAGAGCGCGAAGCGGAAGGTTGCGATCGGCCTGGTTGGCTCCGCGGCAATTTGTGCGTTTGTCTGCGGCGTTACCGAGCCCTTTGAGTTCTCCTTCATGTTCCTTGCGCCTGCCCTGTATGTGGTTTACGCTCTGCTGTACGGCATTTTCACGGTGATTACGGTTCTGTCCGGCTTCCGTGCAGGCTTTTCCTTCTCCGCCGGCGCGACGGATCTGCTGTTTTCGGCATCCCTGCCCGCAGCGGCAAAGACATGGATGATCCTGCCTCTGGGCATCGCAGCGTTTGTGGTGTTCTATCTGGTGTTCCGCTTCGCGATTGTGAAGTTTGACTTAAAGACACCCGGACGTGAGGACGATGATGTTGAGGCGGAGAAGTCTGCGACTCTGGCCAACAACGATTTCACCCAGGTGGCGGCTGTCGTCCTTGAGGGCGTAGGCGGCAAGGGCAACGTTGTGAGCCTGGACAACTGCATTACCCGTCTTCGTTTCGAAATCAAGGATTACACCAAGGTTGACGAGAAGAAGATCAAATCCGCGGGCGTTGCGGGCGTAATCCGTCCCAATAAGAGCGCGGTTCAGGTCATCATCGGCACCAAGGTGCAGTTCGTGGCGGACGAGATGAAGAAGATGCTGAAATAGCGGATAAACTGAATAGAGAATGTGCCTGAAACAGGGCACAGAGTCCTGGCATATCGGGGGCCTTCTGCAGAGGGCCCCTGAACTATTTCTGCGAAAAGATTGAGAAATCTTTCAGAATGTATTACAATGAGAAAGCCGGAATACAGGCCGGCAAAAATATGGACAAACGGGAGAGTACCGTTTTGAGATGGAGGACATTATGAGACTGATCAGAACGAAGGACTACAATGACATGAGCAGAAAGGCGGCCAATTATATCGGCTCGCTGATGATACAAAAGCCTGACTGCGTGCTGGGTCTTGCGACCGGCTCCACGCCGGTTGGAACCTACAAAAACCTGATTGCGGGCTATGAAAACGGCGACTACGACTTTTCCGGAGTCAGGAGCGTGAATCTGGACGAGTACAAGGGGCTGCCGAGGGAAAACGAGCAGAGCTATTATTATTTTATGCATGATAACCTGTTTTCCCATGTGAATATCGATCCGGCAAATACCCATCTGCCGGACGGCACGGAGCCGGACAGCAAAAAAGCATGCAGCGACTATGACGCGGTGATCGCCTCCATGGGAGGCGTGGATCTGCAGCTTCTGGGACTGGGACACGACGGCCATATCGGCTTCAACGAGCCCAACGACGTGTTTGACAAGGAGACCCACTGTGTGGAGCTGACCGAGATGACCATCGAGGCCAACAAGCGCTTTTTCAATTCCATCGACGAGGTGCCCCGTCAGGCTTACACCATGGGAATCGCGACGATTATGCGCGCAAAATGTGTGCTGATGGTGGTCAGCGGTAAGGATAAGGCGCAGATCCTGAAAGAGGCATTTTTCGGCCCGATCACGCCGAAGGTGCCCGCATCCATTCTGCAGCTTCACCCTAACTTTGTGCTGATTGCGGACGAGGAGGCCCTGTCCCTGCTGGATTGAGCCGGGGCCGTCTGTTGAGAAAGGAGACTGTCATGATTTTACAGAGCAGGAGAGTGTGGGTGGCGAATCAGTTCGTCGCCGCCCAGCTGGAAATATCGGAGGGGAAGATTGCGGCCGTCTATCCATGGCAGACGAAGAAGGCGGATATCGATTACGGGGAGAGACGGATCGTTCCCGGCTTTATCGACGTGCACACCCACGGGGCTTACGGCTTTGACACCAACGACGCGGAGCCGGAAGGGCTGCGCAACTGGATGAAGCGGATCCCCGAGGAGGGCGTGACCGCGATCCTTCCCACCACAGTGACCCAGATGCCGGACGTGCTGACAAAGGCGGTTGCCAATGTGGCGCGGGTCGTGAAGGAGGGCTACGAGGGCGCGGAGATTTTGGGCATCCATTTTGAGGGCCCCTATCTGGATATGGAGTATAAGGGCGCGCAGCCGCCGGAGGCCATCGCAAAGCCTACGGTGGAGCAGTTCCGTATGTATCAGGAGGCGGCTTGCGGGCTGATCAAATATATCACCATGGCTCCGGAGCACGACGAGGGCTTTGCACTGACCCATTACTGCAGCCAGCACGGCGTGGTGGTGAGCATGGGACATTCCGGCGCCACCTACGAGCAGGCGCTGATGGGGATCGCCAACGGGGCGACCAGCATGACCCATGTGTACAACGGCATGACGCCCTACCATCACCGCAAGCCCGGCCTGGTGGGGACAGCGCTGCGGGTGAGGGATATTTACGGAGAGATCATCTGCGACGGCTGCCACTCCCATCTGGCGGCTCTGAACAATTATTTTACCGCCAAGGGGCGGGATTACGCGATCATGATCAGCGATTCCCTGCGGGCAAAGCATTGTCCTCCCGGAGGAGATTATGAGCTGGGCGGACATCCCATCGAGATCGGAGCGGACGGCCTGGCGCGCTTAAAGGGCACGGACACGATCGCGGGAAGCACGTTAAACCTCAACAAGGGCCTGCGGATTTTGGTGGAGGAGGCTATGGTGCCCTTCGATGCGGCCCTGAATTCCTGCACCATCAATCCCGCCCGGGCCCTGCGCGTGGATGACCGCAAGGGACGTCTGGCGGCGGGCTACGATGCGGATCTGGTTGTGCTGGAGGATGATTACCGCGTTCTGCAGACCTGGTGCAGAGGCACCGCGATGCTGTAAAGCTGGAAAAGGAAAGGAGCCCGCGCGCATGACGGATTTAAACTGCAAGGAGACGGAAAGGCTGATTCCCCAGTTTCTGAAGGACGAGCTGGATCACCGCACGGAAAAGCGCTTCCTGCGCCATGTGGGAAGCTGCCCCTCCTGCCTGGAGGAGCTGAGCATCCAGTTTCTGGTCACGACGGGGATGCAGCGGCTGGAGAACGGGGATACCTTCGATTTAAACCGGGAGCTGCGGGCCAAGATCGATACGGAAAAGCGCCACCTGCACGTGCTGGATTCGCTCCAGCACGGGCTTTATGCCACCGAGGCGGTGGCGCTTTTTGCGTCGGTACTTATATTAATGATGGTGGTATTATAGATGAAAAAACTGGTTTTGATCGACGGACACAGTATCCTGAACCGGGCCTTCTACGGGGTGCCGGATCTCTCCAACGCACAGGGGCTGCATACCAATGCGGTATACGGCTTTTTGAATATTATGTTCAAGCTTTTGGAGGAGGAAAAACCCGACTATCTGACGGTGGCCTTCGATGTGAAGGCGCCTACCTTCCGGCATGAGATTTTTAAGGAGTATAAGGGAACCAGAAAGCCCATGCCCGAGGAGCTGCACGAGCAGGTGCCCGTGATGAAGCAGGTGCTGCAGGCCATGGGGATTTTGACGATGGAGCAGGCCGGGCTGGAGGCGGACGACATCCTGGGGACGCTGGCAAAGAGAGCGGAGCGGGAGGGAATGACGGTTTCGCTGGTGTCCGGGGACCGTGACCTTTTGCAGATTGCCACGGACAGGATCAAAATCCGGATCCCCAAGACCAAGGGCGGACGTACCGAGGTGGAGGATTACTACGCGGCGGACGTGGAGGAAAAGTATGGCGTGACCCCGGCGGGCTTCATTCAGCTGAAGGCGCTGATGGGCGACACGGCGGACAATATCCCCGGCGTGCCGAAGGTGGGGGAAAAGACGGCGTCGGAGCTGTTAAAGCAGTTCGGCTCTCTGGACAATCTCTACGCCCATGTGGAGGAGGTATCCAAAAAGGCGGTGCGGGAATCGCTGATCGCCAATAAGGAGCTGGCCTATCTGAGCCTGACGCTGGCCACCATCAACACAGACAGCCCGGTGGAGCTGGACTGGGAGAAGGCCAGGCTCGGCGGGCTGTATACGAAGGAGGCCTACGAGCTGTTCCAGAAGCTGGAATTTAAAAATATGCTGAGCCGTTTCGACGCTTCCGAGGGACAGGGGGATCTGGACAGCCGGATCCGTCTGATCTCCGGGCTGCAGGAGGCCCAGCAGATTTTTGACCGGGCGCTGGAGGCGGAGCGGTGCAGCTTTTACCTGCTGTCCGACGACGGCGAAAGTAAGCCCTGCGGCCTGGCGCTTTGCTTTGGGGAGGAGGAAATCCATGTCCTGACGGCGCAGGGGTTTCTGACGCCACAGTGGCTGTGCGGGCAGCTGGCGCGTCTGTACCGCGCACAGAAGCCCCTGTCCACCTTCCAGGTCAAGAAAAGCTATGAAGCCCTGCTCTCTGACGGGGAGATTGCAGAGGACTGCGGGACGCAGCAGCTGTTCGACGTGCTGATCGCCGCCTATCTGCTCAATCCGCTGAAAAATGATTATGAGCCGGAGGATGTGGCAGGGGAGTATCTGGACCGGATGCTGCAGACGAAAAAGCAGCTGTTTGATAAGCTCCCTCTGTCCCGGGCGGCACAGGAGCGGACGGAGGACTTTGCGCGCTATGCGGGCGGCGCGGCCTATGTTTGCTGGGCAGCGCAGCCATTGCTGGAAAAAAAGCTCAGGGACGAAGGAATGTGGGAGCTTTTTTGCCGGATCGAGATGCCTCTTTCCCGCGTGCTGTATGAGATGGAAAAGGAGGGGATCGCGGTGCGCCGGGAGGAGCTCAAAACCTACGGCGACGCCCTGACAGGCCGGATCGGCGAGCTGGAGACGGCAATTCACAGCGCGGCGGGCTGCGATTTCAATATCAATTCCCCCAAGCAGCTGGGCGAGGTACTGTTTGAGCGGATGGGTTTAAAGGGCGGCAAAAAAACAAAAACCGGCTATTCCACGGCGGCAGATATCCTGGAGAAGCTGGCTCCGGACAATCCCATTGTGGCGGATATTCTGGAGTACAGGGGGCTTGCCAAGCTAAAATCCACCTACGCAGACGGCCTGGCGGACTATATCCGGGAGGACGGGCGCATCCATACATCCTTTAATCAGACGATCACGGCCACCGGACGGATTTCCTCCACGGAGCCGAACCTGCAGAATATTCCCATGCGCACGGAGCTGGGCCGGATGATCCGCAAGGTGTTCGTGCCCAGGGAGGGCTGCGTTTTTACGGACGCGGACTATTCCCAGATTGAGCTGCGGGTGCTGGCCCATATTTCCGGGGACGAGCAGCTGATCGAGGCCTACAGAAGCGACGCGGATATCCACCGGATCACGGCCTCCAAGGTGTTCCACACGCCCTTCGATGAGGTGACGGAGCTGCAGAGGAGGAACGCCAAGACGGTGAACTTCGGCATTGTTTACGGAATCAGCTCCTTTGGCTTAAGCCAGGATCTGAGCATCACCCGCAAGGAGGCGTCGGACTATATCGACCAGTATTTTGCCACCTATCCCAGGGTGAAGGAGTTTCTGGACAGTCAGGTGGAGCAGGCAAAGAAAAAGGGCTATGTGACTACCCTTTACGGCCGCAGGCGGCCCATCCCGGAGCTGAAATCCAGCAATTTCATGCAGCGCTCCTTCGGGGAGAGGGTGGCGATGAATTCTCCCATCCAGGGTACGGCGGCGGATATCATGAAGATCGCCATGATCCATGTGTGGGAGGAGCTGCGGCGGAGGAAGCTTTCCTCCCGGCTGATCCTGCAGATCCACGATGAGCTGCTCATCGAGACGCAAAGGGACGAGGCGGAGGAGGTGGCAGCGCTTTTGGAGGATAAAATGAAGCATGCCGCCGATCTGGAGGTGTCCCTGGAGGTGGATCTTCACACGGGGGATAACTGGTATGACGCGAAATGAGGAGACATCATGAAAACCATCGGCATTACGGGCGGGGTCGGGGCCGGCAAGTCCCGGATCCTGTCCTATCTGGAAAAAAACTGCAACTGCCGCATTCTTCTTGCGGACGAGGCGGCCCATCGGGTGAGGGAAGCAGGGCAGCCGGCCTATGAACGGCTGGTTGGGATTCTCGGCCGGGATGTGCTTGGGGAGGACGGTCAGATCGATCGGGGAAGGATGGCAGCGAAGATTTTTCTGGACAAAAAAATGCTGGGGCAGGTCAATGCCGTCATCCACCCGGCAGTCAGGGAATATATTCTGGGGGAAATCGGGAAGGAGCGGCAGTCGGGAAAAAGGGACGCTTTTTTTCTGGAGGCGGCGCTTCTGATCGAGGAGGGCTATGGACAGCTTCTGGACGAGCTGTGGTACATTTATGCGGATGAAAAGACCCGCAGGAGCCGGCTGATGCAGAGCCGGGGCTACGACGACGCAAGGATCAGCGGGATTTTTGCCAGCCAGCTGCCGGAGGCGGAATTTCGCCGCCACTGTAAAGTGGTGATTGACAACAGCGGCAGCTTGGGCGATACTTACAAGCAGATAGACGAGATACTCAGGGAAGCAGGTTTGAAGAAATGAGATTATGCAGCATTGCCAGCGGCAGCAGCGGAAACTGTATTTACGCGGGGACCGAGACGACGCATGTGCTGGTGGACGCAGGGATCAGCGGGAAAAGGGTGGAGAACGGTTTAAACCAGATCGGGCTGACCGGACACGATATCGACGGAATTTTGATTACACATGAGCATAACGACCATATCGCGGGGCTTGGGGTGCTGAGCCGGCGCTACGGGATTCCGATTTACGCCACACCGGGAACGGCGGCGGCCATCCGCTCGTGCAGGAGTCTTGGAGTGATTCCGGAGGAGCTTTTCTGCGAGGTGCACGCGGATCAGCCCTTTGCCATCAAGGATCTGTGCATCAATCCCATGCAGATTTCCCACGATGCGGCGGAGCCGGTGGGCTACCGGTTCTCCTACGGCAGCAGGAGAGCGGCGGTGTGCACGGATCTGGGCACCTACAACGAGTACACGGTGGAATGCTTAAAGGGAATGGACGTGCTCCTTCTGGAAGCCAACCACGACGTGAACATGCTCCAGGTGGGCAGCTATCCCTACTATCTGAAGCAGCGGATCCTGGGCAACCGGGGGCATCTGTCCAACGAAAATTCCGGGCGGCTGCTGAGCCGGGTGCTGCATGACCACCTGCAAAGGGTGATTCTGGGGCATCTGAGCCATGAAAACAATCTGCCGGAGCTGGCCTATGAGACGGTGCGGATGGAGATCGACCTGGCGGACAACCCTTACCGGGCGGGGGACTTCCCGATCCAGGTGGCAAGACGCAGCGAGGTTTCGGAGATGATTACTTTTTAAGTTCAGCATTTTAAGTTCAGCATTTCAAAGGAGGAGCATTTCGATGAAGAGAAGCATTATTACTGTTGTGGGGCACGATACCGTCGGCATTATCGCGAAGGTATGTACCTATCTGGCGGAAAACAACATCAACATCCTGGATATTTCCCAGACCATTGTGCAGGGGTATTTCAATATGATGATGATTGTGGATATGAACCGGATCAGCAAGGACTTCGGAACCATCGCCGGAGAGCTGGACGAGCTGGGCAAGGGCATCGGCGTGATCATCAAATGCCAGCGCGAGGAGATCTTTGCGCAGATGCACAGAATCTGAGGAGGGCGTATGATCAACATATATGAAGTGACCGAAACCAACGACATGGTGGAGAAGGAAAATCTGGACGTGCGCACCATCACCATGGGAATCAGCCTGCTGGACTGCATTGACGCGGATTTGGACGTCTGCACCGATAAGATTTACCGTAAAATCACCGAGTCCGCGAAGGATCTGGTCAGGACCGGGGATCAGATTGCGCAGGAGTTCGGCGTGCCTATTGTCAACAAGCGGATTTCCGTGACCCCTGTCGCTCTGGTAGGAGGAGCGGCCTGCCGGACGCCGGAGGATTTTGTGAGGATTGCGCAGACGCTGGACCGGGCGGCCCATGAGGTGGGGGTCAACTTTATCGGCGGTTATTCCGCCCTGGTCAGCAAGGGAATGACAGCGGCGGACGAGCTTTTGATCCGTTCCATTCCGCAGGCCCTGGCCTGCACCCAAAATGTGTGTAGCTCCGTCAATCTTGGCTCCACCCGCTGCGGCATCAACATGGATGCGGTGCGGCTGATGGGCGAGATTATCAAGGAGACGGCGGAGTATACGAAGGAGAACGATTCCCTGGGCTGTGCAAAGCTTGTGGTGTTCTGCAACGCGCCGGACGACAATCCGTTTATGGCGGGCGCCTTCCACGGGGTGACGGAGGCGGACCGGATCATCAACGTGGGCGTCAGCGGGCCGGGCGTGGTCAAGACCGCCCTGGAGGCGGTGCGGGGCGAGAGCTTCGAGGTGCTCTGCGAGACGATCAAAAAGACGGCCTTCAAGGTGACAAGAGTGGGACAGCTTGTGGCAAAGGAGGCTTCCCGCCGCCTGGGCGTGCCCTTCGGCATTGTGGATCTGTCTTTGGCTCCCACGCCGGCGATCGGGGATTCGGTGGCGGACATTCTCTGCGAGATCGGTCTGGAGCGGGCCGGGGCGCCCGGCACCACGGCGGCGCTTGCTTTGCTGAACGATCAGGTGAAAAAGGGCGGCGTCATGGCCTCCTCCTATGTGGGCGGCTTAAGCGGAGCCTTTATCCCGGTGAGCGAGGATCAGGGGATGATCGACGCGGTGACGGACGGGGCGCTGACTTTGGAAAAGCTGGAGGCAATGACCTGCGTCTGCTCCGTGGGGCTTGACATGATCGCCATTCCGGGAGACACCAGGGCGTCCACCATCTCCGGCATCATTGCGGATGAGATGGCGATCGGTATGGTAAATAACAAGACCACCGCAGTGCGATTAATCCCGGTGGCGGGCAAGGGAGTGGGAGAGACGGTGGAATTCGGCGGCCTGCTGGGCTATGCGCCGGTGATGCCGGTGAATCCGTTTGGCTGCGAGGCCTTTGTGAACAGGGGCGGGAGGATCCCGGCGCCGATTCACAGCTTCAAGAACTGATTTTCGGGGAACAGACAAATAAAAAGGGCCGGAGCGGAAAGCGTTTTTGCTTTCCGCTCCGGCCCTTTTGGTCGGCAGTCCGGCGTTTATTTCATGCCTACGGTCACGATCTCAAAGCCCCGCACAGGGATTTCGTACCAGCCGTCTGCGTTTGCCTCCAGCGGACGAACCTCTTCCTCCAATACATTGGAGAAGTACATTTTTTCAAAGGAGGCGTCCTTTTGGATGCGCAGCACGGTCGGCTGGCCGGAGCAGTTGACAAAACGGGCCATCCGGTCAGTGCCGTTTGACTTATCCTTGAAATTGGAGAACATCATCCGCCTGCCCTCCCAGGTCAGCCAGGACTTTGCCGCCGGAAGCTCTCCGCCGTGAACCTTTGTCTGCACCGCAGTCACCGGCACCTGGAACTGATAGGCCTCGCGGAAGCTGTCCGTCTCCACCAGGTCGCCGGAGAAGAAGGTGAGGGCGTATTCTGCGGTGATGTGGCGGAGCTGCTGGGACAGCTCGGTGGGGAACACGCCCCAGTCGCCCATTTCGCCCACGCTGCGCAGGATCGTGATTGCCAGCGCGTTATCCTGCTCCGGCAGGATTTCATATTCGTAAAGGCCGATGTTGGAGGCAAGCAGGCCGCCCTTTTCATCGTTTAAGCCGACAAAGCACTGCTGATGCTCGCATTTGCAGGGATTCTCCCAAAGTCTGCTGTGCTCGTTCGGGCGCTTCACCACCTCGAACACGGTATCCGCATAGTGGTGCGTGCAGGAAATGTGGGTCGGCATCACCACACGCAGACGGTGATCCCTGGCTGTATTATCCAGCTCCGTTTTAAATTTCAGCGTGCGGCTGCCCTTTTCCAGCGTTACTGTCGTGTTCAGGCAAAGCTCTGTGGTATCGGCGCTGCGCCTGCAGGTGCGCTTCATGAACTCCACAACGCCTTCCTGTTCTTCCTTCAGCGTCCCGTCTGCGGACACCGGTACGCGCATCACATGCGTAATCCGCACAGAAGCCGCAAAATCCGTGTTTTCCTCCAGCACAACCTGTGCCTTCGTTCCCTTTGTCACAATGGCAGGGTTTCCCTCCGGGCAAAAATAGATATATTCATTGCCCGCATCCAGTGTATCCTCAAAATAGCCCAGTCCGGTATAGCTGCGGCCGGTCTGCTTATCCAGCACGTCCAGCGTTCCGTCCTCATTGACGGTCACCGCAAGAGATTCGTTCTCCAGGTGACGGGCGTCCTTTGCCAGCAGATTCCCGCCGGCGTTTGCCGCCGTCTGTCCCTGCGCCTCCAGGCAGTCTGCAGGCACCAGCGCGCAGGTGACATAGCCCAGCGCCGGCATGTTTTCCACAAAAACGGTTACCTCCACCTGTCTTGCCATGTAAGGCTGACGGAATTTGTCGTCCGGCAGATCATAGCCGAACTTCACGCCTGCGTCTTTTACGACCGCATCCAGCACATGGCCCCTATCGTCCACCACGCGGTATTCGGGGAGCTTCCATGCCAGCATATCGCTGCGGCCGTCCCAGATCCATTTGTTGTAATCCCTTCTGGCATCCAGAATAAGCTTCACCGCGCCGCTGCGCGCGCTGCCGTCGGTATTGAACAGAACAAAGGGAACCGCGTCTTTGCCGTATGCGGAAAAGGCGGAGGTGTCGATTTTCTCTGCCAGATAGGAGGAAGCGTCCTCCGAAATGGTGTGAGCCACCTCGGTGCTGCGGTCAAACCGCACTTCGATTTCCTTATTGACCTGATCCACGCTGCAGCCGCAGATGCTGTCGTGGGGGTGATTCTGCATCAGGATTTTCCAGGCATAGTTTAACCGGTCGTGGGGATATTCCCTGCCGCTTTCCGCGGCAAAAGCGGCCAGCGGCTCTGCTACGCGCTCCAGGGCAACCTCATTCATCCGGTTCATCCGCTTCAGTACCACATGGGAGGAGCAGGTGTTGACCAGCGTGTACCAGCCGTTGGTCTCCTGGCTGGTCAGCTCTCCTTTGACGGTGGAGAGCCGGTTTCCCGCCTCGGCCGATACTTTTTTTACATAATCCTCAAAGTTGGAATGGACAAACTCAATGTCAGGATAAAGCCGGCGGGCCGTCTCGATCGCCGCGCTCAAATCCTGCTGTACCGGCTGATGGTCGCAGCCGTTCATAAAGAGCAGCTCGTCCGTGGAGGCAAACATCTCCGCCTTTGCCAGTCGTTCGTCCCAGTAGGCCTTGGCTTCCTTCTCGTCCACCGGGATCTCCATGCCGTTGTTGTACCAGTTGGCAAACAGGATCCCCAACAGCTTTGTCCCGTCGGGGGATTCCCATTCCATCTCGGAATAGGCGGATTCGTATTCGCCGCCTTTTTTAAGTTCGTTGTTAAAGCCCACAGGCTTTACGCCGCGCCCGAAGGCCACCGCCTCCATGCCGGCCTGCTTCAGAAGCTGCGGCATCTGGCCCGCATTTCCGAAAGCATCGGGAAAATATCCGACCTTTGTCAGGTTGCCGTATGCTTTTGCTTCCCGGATTCCGGTCTGGATATTGCGGACGTTTGCCTCGCCGCTGGTCAAAAACTCATCCTGCAGGATGTAGAACGGTCCTACGCGGAAGCGTCCCTCCCGCACATACTTTTCCAGTTCTTTACGTTTCTCCGGGCGGATTTCCAGATAATCGTCCAGCACAATCGTCTGCCCGTCTAAGTGAAAGCTGCGAAAGCCGGGATCCTCCGCAAACAGCTTCATATTGGTGTCGATCAAATCCAACAGCTTCATCTTGTGACGCTCCAGGGGCAGATACCATTCTCTGTCCCAATGGGAATGGGAAATGATGTGTACGGTCTTTTTCTTCATAAACGTCTCCCTTTTCTGACCGGACCTGTGCCGGGTTTTTCTGTGAAAAAATATTACAAAACAGCGGTCGTGAACGCTGCCCTCTGTTCCTGTTCGCAGGGCCTGTAAACGGGAACAATTGTTATTCTCATCTTCTCTTATTTGAGGAAAAAAAGCAATACCTAAAAAGCATAGACGGAGGTACAAAAAATTGATCTTCAGTAATGTTCAGCCAGCCGAAAGCGGCGGAGAATTCGCAATACCGATGAAGAAGATGGTTCTTCACGTTAAACAAAATGGGAGGACCGGATGTTACTGGTCACTCAGTACTGTGCATTTACTGCACAGTACGTGAGAAAATGATTCAGGAGTGCATAAATCCCATCGCCGTAGGCGATTTTAAATGGATTTATGCATGTTACTGGTCACGGAGTGAACAGTAGCGATCGGATTGCCCGATTATATGCAGGAAGCGACGTTTCGCTTTGTCTCACAGTTGGATACGAAGCGGCGGAAAGCGAGTTATGTAGGCTGCACGAATAGTGGATTGAGCTGTTCCGGGGATGGTGGGGAACAATGCGGCTATGGCAACGATCATGATTTCCACAGCTCGGTATTCGTGTGTGATGCGGCGGAAGGGGCAAAGGGTCGGATCCTTGCAGCGTGGAAATTCCTGTCTTGTTTTCAGGTCATGCAGGCGGATGCAATTAGGTGGAGCAGGAGAGGAAATATAGCATTATCTGAGGGAATGCGCACAGCGCGGAAGAAAGTACAATTCAGGGAATGTTTCCGGAAAACAGAGGAGCGGTGCGAATAGGAAGCCCGCAGGAATTTCTGGAGAGATTCGCACCTGATGCGGGATTGATTTGGGTTATTTAGGTTGGAGAGTTTGGGAGAAAATTTAACAAAAAAAATTTTTTTAGTGATTTTTGGATAAAGTTGGTGTAGAATAAAAGGCGAAAGTTAGTGCTTTTTGCGGTCGCTCCCTTTATGGGAGCGTGGATTGAAATTTTCCGCCCTCGGGCGGGGTGTCTCAACCCATTAGTCGCTCCCTTTATGGGAGCGTGGATTGAAATACCGGTGATGGAAAGGTCTCAATATGGAAACATAGTCGCTCCCTTTATGGGAGCGTGGATTGAAATGTAATTTTGCGCGTAATACCGTTATTTTGCACTGTCGCTCCCTTTATGGGAGCGTGGATTGAAATTTGGGCTCGTCCGTCCGTGTGGCGTACTGCTCGGAGTCGCTCCCTTTATGGGAGCGTGGATTGAAATTATACATTGTCAAAAAGATCGAGGTGGCATACCCTGTCGCTCCCTTTATGGGAGCGTGGATTGAAATCCAAAAATCACCACCGTAAGCGCACTTTAATGGAGTCGCTCCCTTTATGGGAGCGTGGATTGAAATATGTGTGGAGAGACCGGCAGAGTGGATCGTACAAGTCGCTCCCTTTATGGGAGCGTGGATTGAAATATTTCGCCACCACCTTAATATTTTTCAGGTGCGTCGTCGCTCCCTTTATGGGAGCGTGGATTGAAATCCGGCGTATCTCGTCGATTTTGCGGGTGCCGGTCAGGTCGCTCCCTTTATGGGAGCGTGGATTGAAATGCGACGAGGACACAGCTCTCGCACTCGTCGCAGTGTCGCTCCCTTTATGGGAGCGTGGATTGAAATCTGCGTGCAGGGAGCGAGGTCAAAATGCACGTCCTGTCGCTCCCTTTATGGGAGCGTGGATTGAAATGGGTGAGGATATGGCAAGTGTAAAATTCCCGAAAGGTCGCTCCCTTTATGGGAGCGTGGATTGAAATTGCAATCCTGCGCAGCGTCCGCCGGTCTGGCAAGTCGCTCCCTTTATGGGAGCGTGGATTGAAATGCGGGTTATCTCCCCCCGCGTTGTCGACTCATTTAGTCGCTCCCTTTATGGGAGCGTGGATTGAAATTGCTGTTTGACGATATCCCCCACTGTCGTAAAGTGTCGCTCCCTTTATGGGAGCGTGGATTGAAATATGTTTTGCGTGTTAAAGGCGTCGCCCTCCTGAGAGTCGCTCCCTTTATGGGAGCGTGGATTGAAATTCCGATAGACTCCGATTTCCAGACGGGCATCCAGAGTCGCTCCCTTTATGGGAGCGTGGATTGAAATCCAGATTCCCGTCCAAAACTCACTCCACCAAATTTGTCGCTCCCTTTATGGGAGCGTGGATTGAAATTTGACTGAGGCGCGGAAGAAAGGTACGCGCCCCAGTGTCGCTCCCTTTATGGGAGCGTGGATTGAAATCGCCCTCGTCGTCCCAGCAAATAACCGGCGTGTCGTCGCTCCCTTTATGGGAGCGTGGATTGAAATCGTCCGCGCTGCGCCCTTTGACTGCAAAAACCTTGTCGCTCCCTTTATGGGAGCGTGGATTGAAATATCCCGTAAAGCGTTGATTGCATTGTCCGTGTATGTCGCTCCCTTTATGGGAGCGTGGATTGAAATCGCTTATCATTTTAACGTGAATGTACCATCAATAGTCGCTCCCTTTATGGGAGCGTGGATTGAAATAGTATAACAAATAACATAATCTCCAAAATCAACGTCGCTCCCTTTATGGGAGCGTGGATTGAAATCGGCATATCGGTTTTTGACCGGTGTGCCGGTGCCGTCGCTCCCTTTATGGGAGCGTGGATTGAAATAAGTCAAGCGGATAACCGCTAGACGAGTTACAAAGCGTCGCTCCCTTTATGGGAGCGTGGATTGAAATGATCGTCCGGTCAAACAATAGTGTGGCAGGGGCAGTCGCTCCCTTTATGGGAGCGTGGATTGAAATTTTACGGCCTCATATACGTCCGGCGGGGTGTAACAGTCGCTCCCTTTATGGGAGCGTGGATTGAAATGCGGCGAGAAAGGGAGCAGGCGGTATCGGACTGTCGTCGCTCCCTTTATGGGAGCGTGGATTGAAATACGGACTTAAAGGATGTGGCTTGGTCCGGCAGCTATGTCGCTCCCTTTATGGGAGCGTGGATTGAAATCTATCCATGACATACTCTATATTGGCAGGATACGTCGCTCCCTTTATGGGAGCGTGGATTGAAATCCATCTCTGCCAGCCGGGATTGAATGGCATTAAAGTCGCTCCCTTTATGGGAGCGTGGATTGAAATGCATTATTCGTGGTGTCATTGTCCGCCACCCCCATTGTCGCTCCCTTTATGGGAGCGTGGATTGAAATTTCGGCTGGCTCCACGCGGAGGGGTACATATCGATCGTCGCTCCCTTTATGGGAGCGTGGATTGAAATCCGAAGGTATATACGGATCCAGATGCTTACAAGGGTCGCTCCCTTTATGGGAGCGTGGATTGAAATCTCATCGGCGCTACATCGCTCCAATCTGATACCGGTCGCTCCCTTTATGGGAGCGTGGATTGAAATTGTAATAATGATTAACAGATAAATCAAAACCGTGTCGCTCCCTTTATGGGAGCGTGGATTGAAATCACACACATATTCGCGTACTGCCGCATACGCATCGTCGCTCCCTTTATGGGAGCGTGGATTGAAATCAAGTAGTGGTTGCCCATGAATTGGGGCACGCAAGTCGCTCCCTTTATGGGAGCGTGGATTGAAATTCCTTTACGGTAAATTTGCTGTAAGGGATAACCTGTCGCTCCCTTTATGGGAGCGTGGATTGAAATATTGCCGACGAAAAGAATTTCTGCATACTTTTTGAGTCGCTCCCTTTATGGGAGCGTGGATTGAAATTTTGGAATTGCATCACCGTCAAAACTGATGCGGGGTCGCTCCCTTTATGGGAGCGTGGATTGAAATTTCCGGAATCGCCGATATAGTTTAACAGAAAAAGTCGCTCCCTTTATGGGAGCGTGGATTGAAATATGAAGTTGCGGACATACTCCACCGCCGTCAGGTTGTCGCTCCCTTTATGGGAGCGTGGATTAAAATAAATAAACTAAGTAGGTAGGTAAGTAAGTAAAATATCAACCACAGAGTTAGGGGGATATCAAAGCCATGTAATCTCTGGAGAATATTGGATAAACGGAACGCTCCAAGGAAATCCTTTGATGTTCATCAAAGTTAACAACTTGAGTTGACATGCCCGTTATATCTGTAAAGAATCTCAGATAAAATATTTTCTGAAAGTAAAAGGCCTGATGTGGAGTACAGAAATGGAAGCGGATTCAGTGAAGAGCTTGTTGAGAAAAGTATAAAAATTCAGTCAGCACCATTTGTAAAGCCGTGTAGTCACTCTTTCAGATGTTTGACGATTGCATATGTAACAGTTCAGCCCGCACCATTCGCATGCGCGCATAACACGCTTTCCGACGCTTCGCGGCTATCTGTGGAATAAGGCGGAACGCTGTTTTCTGCTCATAATCGGTTGTTCCCTCAGCCAGGAGCAACCGGCCCAAATTCGTGCGAGCACGCTTTTATGATGGAAAGCCAGGAATTCGTTATGCAAAATATCTCACGGATCGATGGCCGTAAATAGTGACACACAGTAAAAAAATTAAAAAGTTAAGTTTTTTGATTGACAAAAGAAAGTATGTTCGATACAATAAAAATAAGAAAAGAACAAACGTTCTTATAATGAAGGAGGGGCTATGGGGTACTTAGCACACATTTCAGAGGATGGGACAGAGGAACAATTGCTTAAGGAGCATCTGCAAGGAACAGCAAAACTGGCGGAAAGATTTGCGGCGGAGTTTGGTTGCGGGAGTTGGGGATATTCTTGCGGATTGATGCATGATATTGGGAAATATTCTCGGGAATTTCAGCGCAGAGTCAGGGGAGAGGAGCTTCGGACAGATCATTCCACGGCAGGGGCGATTGAGATGAAGCGAATTGGAGCATTTCCGGCTGCTTACTGTGTTGCGGGACACCATGCAGGTCTGCCGGATGGCGGAAGCCCTGCGGATGATGCCGGATCGCCTTCCTTGCAGGGAAGACTGAAGAAAAAGGTTGCGGATTACAGTTCTTTTCGGGAGGAGATACAGCCTCCAAGACTGGGGGCGCCGAAGCTGACGCCTCAGGGAAGAGGCTTTTTCAGTCCGGCTTTTTTTATACGAATGTTGTTTTCTTGTTTGGTGGATGCGGATTTTTTGAATACGGAAGTATTCATGAGAGGTCAGGAACGGCAACAGCCTGGATTGGACATGGAAATATTGCGGGAAAGACTGATGCAATATGTCGGGGAGTGGTTGAAAGCTGCGCCGGAGAACACGTCTCTCAATGGAAAGCGAACTCATATCCTGAGGGATTGTCTGGAACGTGGGAAGGGGGAGCGGGGAGTATACCAACTGACCGTTCCTACAGGGGGAGGCAAGACAATTTCCTCCATGGCGTTTGCATTGGAGCATGCGGTAAGACATGGATTGAAGAGGATTATTTATGTGATTCCTTATACCAGCATCATTGAGCAGAACGCTCAGGTGTTTCGGAAGATATTGGGAGAGGATCAGGTATTGGAGAACCACAGCAATGTAGAATATGATTCCGATGATTTTGACCCGATGCAGCTGGCAGCGGAGAACTGGGACAGGCCGGTGGTGGTAACTACGAATGTGCAGTTTTTTGAATCATTGTATGCGGTGAAATCATCGAGATGCCGAAAGCTGCATAATCTGGCGAACAGTGTGCTGATCTTTGATGAGGCTCAGATGTTGCCTGTGGAATATTTGCTTCCGTGCGTGAAGGCAGTGACGGAGCTGATACTGAATTACGGCTGTACTGCGGTCTTGTGCACGGCCACGCAGCCGTCCCTGGAGGAGATGTTCCCGAAGTCTCTTTATCAGGGGGAGATTAGTCCCTATGCATCCGTTTCCTTTGAGGATTTTCGCAGAAATCGTATGGAGATGATTGGTGAGCTGCGGGAAGAAGAGTTGGCAGAGCGGCTTTTGGAGCAGCGGCAGGTACTTTGCATTTTGAATACGCGGGGACAGGTAAAGTCTGTATATGGAAGGTTGTCAAAGGAGGAGGGAACATTTCATCTCTCTACCTATATGTATCCGGAGCACAGGCGAAAAGTACTCGATAAAATTCGGAAGAGGCTTCAGAATGGACAGGTTTGTCGTGTGATTTCCACTTGCCTTGTGGAGGCTGGAGTGGACCTGGATTTTGGGATGGTATATCGGGAACTGTCAGGTTTGGATTCGATAATCCAGGCGGCCGGACGATGCAATCGTGAGGGGAAGAAGGATCGGGACGAGAGCAGAGTCTGTATTTTTACATTTGTGAAGGAGGAGCGGCATCGGAACGATATGCTCCGGCAGGCGATTCGGATTTCCGAGCAGATTTTGGAGGAGTATCGGGACTTTGCTTCTCCGGAAGCAATACAGGATTATTTTCAGCGTATGCATAAACTGGCGGGGGATGGATTGGATTTGTATCGGGTGGTGGCCCGACTGGATGAGGCGAGGGCGGATTCAATTCCGTTTGCTTCCGTTGCTTCGGATGTCCGAATTATCAGAGAAAATACCCGGACAATTTTCATAACGGATGCGCCGGAGGCAAAGGCGCTGGAGAGACAGCTTCGTTACGGAGAGCGGACTCGTGGTCTGATGCGCAGAGTCGGAAAATACTGTGTCAATGTCTATGAGGACACTTATGAGAGACTTTTGGCGGCGGGAAAGCTGGAAGAGTTGGACGAACAGATAACCCTGTTGCGTGACCCGGCCCAGTATTCGGAACAGGAGGGATTGATTATAGATGTGGAGAGAGGGGATGCGATCTTTTTCTAAGTTCCAAATGATGCACAAAATAAATGGATAAAAACTATGAAAATCCATGAAAATGCATAAAATGGCGAAAAAGAATTGTACTTATATCATGATTGAAGGTATACTGTATATCAGATATTAAGGAAAATGCTGCAACGTCAGGAGCAATCAGAGGAAAGGAGATGAGTCAGAAGATGGGATACGGGGTAAACGTCCGTGTGTGGGGAGATTATGCGCTCTTTTCGCGGCCGGAGCTGAAGACGGAGCGCTACAGCTATGATGTGATTACGCCTTCCGCTGCACGCGGATTACTGGAAGCCGTTTACTGGCACCCGGGATGCCGTTGGGTGGTGGATAAGA
The DNA here is from genome assembly GCA_030524455.1 of Eubacteriales bacterium. Taxonomy (GTDB): domain Bacteria; phylum Bacillota; class Clostridia; order Lachnospirales; family Lachnospiraceae; genus Gallintestinimicrobium. The sequence goes on from JAUNGT010000001.1 coordinate 91,298, forward strand.
TTTATGTCTGCAGACCGGTTCGGTTTACCAGCGTACGGAGAAATGAGTTGAAGTCCAAGGTGGCGCCGGGCAATGTGCTCGCTGCGATGAAAGGCGGCAAGAAGGATATCAGTATCAGCAGTAAGGCGGAAATTGTACAGCGGGCCTCCACTGTCCTCATGGACGTAGAATATGTGATATCTGCTCACTTTGAGATGACAGACAGGGCGAACGAGACAGACAATGAGGGAAAATTTAAGGATATTATTATGAGACGTCTGCGAGGGGGAAAATGCTATCATCAGCCGTATTTTGGATGCAGGGAATTTCCCGCCCGGTTTGCGCTCTGTGAGGAGGATGAGATAGCTACTGCTTATCCGGGGGAGTGCAGAGATCTTGGACTGATGCTGTTTGACATGGATTATTCGAACCCGGAGGATATTCAGCCGATGTTTTTCAGAGCGGTTTTAAAGGATGGAGTGCTTGATCTGCGGGATTGTGAGGTGATGCGATGATACTGCAGGCGTTGAGCCAATATTATGAGCGATTGGCAGATAAGGGAGAGGTGGAGCGCCCGGGATGGGGAAAGGCCAAGGTTTCCTATGGTCTTCAGCTTGCGGAAAACGGGGAGCTGCTCCGGGCAGTGCCGTTGAAGCAGGCTGTCCAGCGAGGAAAAAAGACGGTGCTCGTACCAGTTATGATGGCGGTTCCTGAGCCGGTGACCCGTTCCTCAGGCATCTCAGCCAATTTTCTCTGCGACAGCTCCAGCTATCTGTTGGGAGTGGATAAAAAGGGAAAACCGGAACGGGCGCGGCAATGCTTTGAGGCCGCTGCAAAGCTCCATTGTCAGATACTGGAGAATTGCTCGGGAAAAGCGGCGGTGTCAATACGGGCTTTTTTTCAGTCCTGGGATCCGGAGCAGGCGGGAGACTGTCCGGTGCTTTCGGAGGACTGGGAGGATATTCTTGCGGGCGGCAATCTTATTTTTCTGTGCGGAGGGGTCCGTTATGCGCAGGAAGATGAGGAAATTCGCCGGGCATGGATGGCATGGAAAGAAAAAGCGGCCGCACAGGAGCTGTCGGTTTGCATGGTAACGGGACAAATGGATGAGATTGCCCGGATTCACACGTCGATCAGAGGGATTCCCGGTGCGCAAACCAGCGGTGCGGCACTGATATCCTTTAATGCCCCGTCTTTTGAGTCCTATGGGAAGGAGCAGAGCTTTAATGCGCCGGTAGGACGGAAGGCCATGTATGCCTATACGGCGGCGCTGAATTATCTGATTAACGGGAAGGGGACAGAGGAGGGGGGAAGCAGATACCGGACAATCCTGGGGGATACGGTTATTGTTTTCTGGTCGGAGTCTGGAGAACCGGAGTACCAGAATGTTTTTATGGAGATGATGGATCCCGGAGACCGGCCCGATACGCAGGAGCTGCTAAAGGGTTTTTTTCAGAATCTGAAGCAGGGCAAGCCCGTCGATATTCCCGGGATAAAAGAAAAATTATCCATGGCGGAGCGCTTTTATGTACTGGGAATTGCTCCGAACGCAGCCCGGCTGTCTGTCCGTTTTTTTTACCAGGACAGCTTTGGCGGCATTCTGCGGCATGTGGGAGAACATTATGAAAGGATGCGGATCCGGCGTCCCAAGGCAGACACCAGAGAATATCCGGGTATCTGGAGCACATTGTGGGAGACTGTGAACAAAAAATCCAGGGACAAAAAGCCGCTTCCGCATATGGCGGCTGCGTTGTACCGCTCGGTTCTATCTGGGGAAAGGTATCCGGAGTCACTGTACAGCGCTGTGCTGGAGAGGATCCGGGCGGAGCAGGACGACAGCGAGAAGAAGTACAGGAAGATCACGGCAGGGCGGGCAGCGATTATCAAGGCATATCTGATCCGGAACAAGGGAAGGGAGGATGCGAACGTGGAGCTTAATGAGAAAAATACGGACATCGGCTATGTGCTGGGGAGAGAGTTCTCCGTGCTGGAAGCGATCCAGGAGGCGGCAAATCCGGGAATCAATACGACGATTAAGGACCGGTATTTTAATTCTGCCTGCGCAACGCCGGGGATGGTTTTCCCGATTTTATTTCGTCTGAAAAACAGTCATATCCGAAAACTTTCAGCAGGACAGGCTGTTTATTATGAAAAGATGTTGGGGAACCTGCAGGAAAAGATTTCCGTGCCGGATGGGGGAGGAAGGGCATATCCCAGTCGGCTCTCATTGGAGGAGCAGGGAATGTTCATTTTGGGATATTACCATCAGACGCAGAAACGATACGAGGGTAAGGTAAAGGAGGATAAGACAAATGGGTGAGACGATTAAGAACAGGTATGAGTTTGTGATTTTGTTCGATGTGGAAAACGGAAATCCCAACGGGGATCCTGATGCCGGAAATTTGCCGCGGATCGACCCGGAGAGCGGCTATGGACTGGTTACAGACGTTTGTTTAAAACGTAAAATCCGGAATTATGTGCAGGCGGTGAAGGAGGAACAGGAGGGCTTTCAGATTTATATCAAGGAGGACGTGCCGCTCAACAGAAGTGACGGGCTTGCCTGCAGGTATGTGGGGACAGATGAAAAGGGACTGAAGGATGCCAAAAAGAGTGACCCTGATATTGATTTAAAAATCCGGGATTTCATGTGCCGCAACTTTTTTGATATCCGGACCTTCGGGGCGGTGATGACAACCTTTGTGAAGGCTGCATTGAATTGCGGGCAGGTGCGCGGTCCGGTACAGCTTGGTTTTGCGCGAAGCATTGATCCGATTGTCAGCCAGGAGGTGACGATTACCCGCGTGGCGATCACTACGGAAAAGGATGCGGAAGGCAAACAGACGGAGATGGGGCGGAAGAATATTGTACCTTATGCGCTTTATCGGACAGAGGGGTTTATTTCCGCGAATCTTGCCAGAAAGGTAACGGGATTTTCGGAGGAAGATCTGGAGCTTTTATGGGAAGCGATTATCAATATGTTTGAAATCGATCATTCTGCCGCCAGGGGTAAAATGTCGGTGCGTGAGCTGATTGTGTTCAAGCACAGCAAAGAGTTGGGGGATTGCCCGGCCTATAAGCTGTTCGATGCGGTAAAGATCAGAAAAAAGGAGGGAGTGGAATATCCCAGGGCCTACAGCGACTATGAGGTTGCGGTAGATTCTTCTGCAATTCCGGAGACAGTGGAAATGACGAGGAAAATTTGATGGAATACGCGGAGGATGATTTCCTGATGCTGTCCGGCATACAGCATTATGCTTTTTGTAAGCGTCAGTGGGCTTTAATTCATTTGGAGCAGCAATGGCAGGAAAATGTACATACAGTGGCAGGCCAGCTGCTCCACAAAAAAGCCCACGACAAATTTTTCTATGAGAAACGCAGGGATACGCTGATTGTCAGAGCACTTCCGGTAAAATCCAGAGAGCTGGGAATCAGTGGGGAATGTGATATCGTAGAATTTAAGAGATGTGAAGAAGGCATTTCTCTGCATGGGCATTCGGGACTTTATATGCCATATCCGGTGGAATATAAGAAGGGGAGCCCAAAGCAGACGGATATGGATATTCTGCAGCTGACAGCGCAGGCACTCTGCCTGGAGGAGATGTTTTCGACTGACATCCCGGAGGGAGCCCTGTTTTACGGGGAGACAAGAAGGCGGGACACGGTGCTCTTTTCAGAGGAAGAAAAGACGCGTGTACGAACAATGTTTGCCCAGATGCACGATATGTTCCGGCGCGGCCATACGCCGCAGGTTAAGTGGAGCAAAAGCTGTAATGCCTGTTCTCTGAAGGAAATTTGCCTGCCGAGACTTGGGAAGGTCGTTCCGGTAGAACGCTATATTGCCGCGCATATGCAGGAGGAGGATGGATGAAAAAGCTGCTGAATACCTTATATTTGACTTCGGCGGGACATTATCTTTCCCTGGACGGGGAAAATGCAGTGGTGATCGATGGGGATAATGAGGTAGGCAGAGTGCCGCTGCACAATTTTGAGGCAGTGGTTTCCTTCGGTTACCGGGGCGCCAGCCCGGCTTTTATGGGAGCCTGTGCGGAACGGAATATTTCACTCAGCTTTCTGACGCCGGAGGGCAGATTTCTGGCCCGGGTGACGGGGAAGATTCGGGGAAACGTGCTTTTGCGCAAAAATCAGTATGCTGTTTCCGAGAAACCGAAGGAAAGCCTGGAAATTGCAAAGAATTGCATTCTGGGAAAGGTATATAACTCCAGATGGGTTCTGGAACGTGCTTTGCGGGATCATCGGATGCAACTGGATGCCGAACGGGTATCCAATGCATCTCAGACGCTGCGGAAATCACTGGAACGGATACGCGCCTGCCGGGACAAAGACAGCCTGAGAGGCCTGGAGGGGGAAGCGGCAAGCAGCTATTTCAGTGTGTTTTCGGAATTAATTCTTCAGCAGAAAAAGGACTTTGTTTTTTCAGGAAGAAACCGGAGACCGCCGCTGGATAATGTCAATGCCATGCTTTCTTTTGTATATACGTTGCTGACGGGAATGGAGGCCTCTGCGCTGGAGACGGTTGGCCTGGATCCTTACGTTGGATTTATGCATACGGATCGACCGGGAAGGGCATCTTTGGCACTGGACCTTATGGAGGAGCTGCGCCCTGTGCTGGCAGATCGTTTTGTGCTGACGCTGATCAATAAGAGGATTGTAACCGGAAGGGATTTCACGGAAAAGGAAAACGGAGCGGTTTTGATGAGCGAGGAGGGCAGGAAGAGGATCCTGACGGAATGGCAGAACCGCAAAAAAGAGGTAATTACGCACCCTTACTTAAATGAAAAAGTGGAGTGGGGGATGCTCCCGTTTGTGCAGGCGATGCTGCTGGCACGATACCTGAGGGGCGATTTGGACGGTTACCCGCCGTTTTTCTGGAAATAGGGGGGATTATGCTTGTTTTGATTACCTATGATGTGAATACGGAAACGGCTGCCGGAAAATCCCGTCTTCGCAAGGTGGCGAAGCAATGCGTCAATTACGGCACCAGAGTGCAGAATTCCGTGTTTGAGTGTATTTTGGATAATGCACAATGCCTGCAGCTGAAGACGACCTTAAAGGAAATCATGAATGAGACGACGGACAGCATACGCTTTTACTACCTGGGAAACAACCATAAGACCAAGGTGGAGCATATGGGTGTGAGTAAAGGAATTTCCGTAGAAGAGCCATTGATTTGGTGAGAAAAGTACTTGACATTTTTCCTGTCTGGTTTTATGATAGTTTCATCACAAAACATAATTTTAATAGCGATTGAAACCTATGAAGTGGAGATAACGGTACAAGCGCACTTCCAGAGAGTCCGGGCAGGTGGGAGCCGGACAGAAAGCGGCGTATCAAATGGACCACAGAGGGCACAGTCAAAGGAGAGATTCCGAGTATTCTGTGACGTGAAGGCATACGTTAGTTGCCGGGGATATGTCAGTATCCTGATGAGAGTGTGAGCGATCACGAAGCAAGGTGGCACCGCGGTAAGTTTGAATTTTCAAGCCCCGTCCTTGGCAGAGACAATTTCTGCCGGGATGGGGCTTTTTGCGCGTTGATAACGAGCAGGGCGGCCTCCTGAGTCCGTATATCCGTCGGGGAGCTTGCTCCCCAGCGGATATACGGACTCAGGAGGAGATGCGGCGAGAGCCGCGAGCGAAAGGCCGAAGGCCTTGAGCTGCCGCCCGTCCGGCCGGAGAAGACCAGTATCCGTCGGGGAGCTTGCTCCCCAGCGGATATACGGACTCAGGAGGAGATGCGGCGAGAGCCGCGAGCGAAAGGCCGAAGGCCTTGAGCTGCCGCCCGTCCGGCGTATTTAGAGATGAAAAAAGGAGGTTCCCATGTATCAGACATCACTGGAAGAAATGCTGCAGGCCGCCCGGTCCGGCGATTATCGGAGGATTCCCGTCCGTCGGGAGATTCTGGCGGATATCGCTACGCCGGTGCAGGTGCTGCGCCGCCTGACGGCGGTGAGCGGACACTGTTTTTTGCTGGAGAGTGCGGAGGATAACAAGCAATGGGGACGATATACATTCCTTGGATATGATCCGGCCATGGAGCTGACCTGCACCGACGGACATATGACCGTTTCGCAGAAAGCAGAGCGGCGGGAGTTTGAGACGGAGGATCCTGCGACTGTCATCCGGCAGGTGCTTAAGGAGAACCGGGCGCCGCGCCTCGCCGGGTTTCCGCCTCTGTCCGGCGGGCTGGTGGGATATTTTTCCTACGATTTTGTCAAGTACGGAGAAGCATCGCTGGAGCTGAAGGCAAAGGACCGGGAAGGGTTTCGGGACGTGGACCTGATGCTGTTTGACAAGCTGGTTGCCTTCGACAATTACCGGCAGAAAATTTTGCTGATCTATAACTGCCCGCTGCCGGAGACAGACGGGAAGGAGGGGAAATTAAAGGAAGAATCCTTTGGCCGGGCATATGCTGCGGCGATTGAGACGCTGGATGAGATGGAACGGCTGGTTCGCTTTGGGAGAGAGAAGGAGGAAGAACCGGGACGGCTGCTCTCCGGGCTGAAGCCGCTGTTTGAAAAGGAGGATTTCTGCCGGAAAATTGAGCGGGTCAAGGAGTATATCCGGGAGGGGGATATTTTTCAGCTGGTGCTGTCCAACCGGCTGGAGGCCGCCTTTGAGGGCAGTCTTCTGGATACCTATCGTTACCTGCGCACGCAGAACCCTTCGCCTTATATGTTTTATTTTTCCAGCAGGGATCTGGAGATCGCAGGCGCTTCCCCGGAAACGCTGGTGAAGGTGGAGGACGGTACGGCATATACCTTCCCGCTGGCGGGCACCCGTCCGAGAGGAAGGGATGAACGGGAGGACAGAGAGCTGGAGAAAGAGCTTTTGTCCGATGAAAAGGAGCTTGCCGAGCACAATATGCTTGTGGATTTGGGCCGCAATGACCTGGGACGTTTTTGCCGTTTCGGCACGGTGGAGGTGGAAAAATACCTTTCCGTGGAGCGATTTTCCCATGTGATGCACTTGGGTTCGACAGTGCGCGGGAGGCTGGATACGGGAAAGACGGCGCTGGATGCGCTGGCGGCCGTGCTGCCGGCGGGAACATTGTCAGGAGCGCCGAAGATCCGGGCCTGCCAGATTATCGACGAGCTGGAGAACGATAAGCGCGGAATTTACGGCGGCGCAGTCGGGTATCTGGATTTTGCGGGAAACATGGACACCTGCATCGCCATCCGCCTGGCCTATCGAAAAAACGGAAGAGTGTTTGTCCGTTCCGGCGCCGGAATTGTGGCGGACAGCGTACCGGAAAAGGAATATCAGGAGTGCGCGAATAAGGCCCGCGCGGTGGTGGAGGCGCTGAGGGCAGCGCAGGGAGGCACAAGATGATTTTACTGATCGACAATTATGACAGCTTTTCCTATAACCTGTACCAGATGATCGGCTCTGTCAATCCGGATATCCGTGTGGTGAGAAATGATGAGCTGACAGCAGAGCAGATCGAGGCGTTAAGGCCTGCGGCGATCATCCTTTCGCCGGGGCCGGGGAGACCCAGGGACGCAGGACGGTGTATTGAGATTGTGCAGCGGCTGGGCAGCCGGATCCCGATTTTAGGCGTTTGCCTGGGACACCAGGCGATCTGTGAAGCCTTTGGGGGAACCGTGACCTACGCAAAAAAGCTGATGCACGGGAAGCAGTCGACGGTGCAGCTGAATGTGAAAAGCCCGCTGTTTGCCGGGCTGCCGGAGGAGACAAAGGCCGCCCGCTATCATTCGCTGGCGGCTGCCGGGGAGGATTTCCCGGATTGTCTGGAGGTTACGGCGCGGACAGAGGACGGGGAGATCATGGCTTTGCAGCATCGGGTATGGCCGGTGTTTGGACTGCAGTTTCATCCGGAATCGATTCTGACACCGCTGGGACGGCAAATGCTGGTCAATTTTCTGCAGCTTGCAGATGCGAAAAAGGAGAATGGAGAGATGATAAAGGAAGCGATTGTAAAGCTGGCAAATCGGGAGAATCTGGACTATCGGACGGCGGAGGGCGCTATGGACGAGATTATGGGCGGCCAGGCGACGCCGGTACAGATGAGCGCCTTTTTGACGGCAATGGCAATGAAGGGGGAAACGATCGAGGAAATCACGGCCTGCGCGGCGGGAATGCGCAAGCACTGCGTCCGTTTGCTGCATGAAAGGGACGTGCTGGAGATCGTGGGAACCGGCGGAGATCATTCCAACTCCTTCAATATTTCCACAACCTCCTCCCTGGTGGTTTCGGCGGCGGGAGTGCCGGTGGCAAAGCACGGCAACCGGGCGGCCTCCAGCAAGAGCGGGGCGGCGGATGTACTGGAGGCCCTGGGCGTGAAGATTTCCATTGATCCGGAAAAAAGCGCCCGTGTGTTGGACCGGATCGGCCTGTGCTTTTTGTTCGCGCAGAACTATCATCTTTCCATGAAATATGTGGCTCCGGTGAGGAAGGAGCTGGGAATCCGCACGATTTTCAACATCCTTGGCCCCCTGACCAATCCGGCGGGAGCGAACATGGAGCTGATGGGAGTGTATGATGAGGGTCTGGTGGAGCCTTTGGCCCGGGTGTTGGCAAATCTCGGGGTTAAGAGAGCGATGGTTGTGTATGGGCAGGACGGACTGGATGAAATTTCCATGAGCGCACCCACCAGCGTTTGCGAGGTAAAAGACGGGCAGTTTTCCTCCTATGTGATCACGCCGGAGCAGTTCGGGCTGGCGCGCTGCCGCAAGGAGGAGCTGGCGGGAGGAAGCCCTGCCGAAAATGCGCAGATTGCACTGGATATTCTGCGCGGACAAAATGGGCCCCGGCGGGACGCGGTGTTGTTAAATTCCGCAGCGGCGCTCCACATCGCGAAGGGGATTTCCCTGGAGGAGGCGCTTGACCTTGCACGGGAGACCATCGACAGCGGGCGCGCACTTTCTCAGCTGGAGGATTTTGTGCGGCTGACAAATGAGACGGAGGAGCGGCAATGATACTGGAGCGTTTGGCCCAGGCGGCCCGGGCAAGGGTAGAGCAAAAAAAGCAGGAGCTGTCCTTTGAGGAGATCAAAGGACGGGCGGAGGCGCTTGGCGGCAGCATGGATTTTCCTTTTGAGAGGGCGTTGTCGGCGCCCGGACTGTCCTTTATCTGTGAGGTGAAAAAGGCCTCTCCATCCAAGGGGCTGATTGCGCCGGATTTTCCTTATCTGCGGATCGCGGAGGAATATGAGGCGGCCGGGGCAGCGGCCGTCTCGGTGCTGACGGAGCCGGAGTATTTTCTGGGCAGCGACCAATACCTGCAGGAGATTGCGGAAAATGTCTCAATCCCGGTGCTGCGTAAGGATTTTACGGTGGATGAGTACCAGATTTATGAGGCGAAGCTTCTGGGGGCCTCGGCGGTGCTTCTGATCTGCTCTCTGCTTGATCGGGAGCAGCTGGAGCATTTTCTGAGGACGGCGCATGGTCTGGGGCTGTCGGCGCTGGTGGAGGCCCATGATGAGACCGAGGTGCGGACGGCGGTTTTGGCGGGCGCACGGATCATCGGCGTCAATAACCGGGATTTGAAAACCTTTCAGGTGGACGTGCAGACCAGCCTGAGGCTGCGCAGGCTGGTGCCGGAGGACCGGCTGTATGTTTCGGAGAGCGGGATCCGGGGGCCCGGGGACGTGGGGGCGCTATGGCGCAGCCGCGCGGATGCGGTGCTGGTCGGGGAGAGTCTGATGAAAAGTCCGGATAAAAAGGCAGCGCTGGCGGCCCTGCGGGAGGCCTGCCATGACTGAGCGAATCAAAATCTGCGGCCTGTCGCGGCCCTGCGATATCCTCTGGGCGAATGAGGCGCAGCCGGATTTTGTCGGATTTGTGTTCGCAAGGAGTCGGAGGCAGGTGACGGGGGAACAGGCGGCTGCTCTGAAAAAGCTTTTATCCCCCAAAATACGGGCGGTGGGAGTTTTTGTGAATGAGGAACCGTCACGGGTGGCGGAGCTGGTAAGGGAAGGGACCATCGACTGGGTGCAGCTTCACGGCCGGGAGGACGAGGCCTACCTGAGGCGGCTGCGCACAATGACCGATTGTCCCCTGATTCAGGCCTTTGGAATCGGGGAAAAAAAGGACATCGAAAGGGCGTTGGAGAGCAGCGCGGACTACCTTTTATTGGATAACGGGGCGGGAGGAACGGGCCGGAGCTTTGACTGGAGCCTGTTGGAGCGTCTGGAACGGCCCTTTTTTCTGGCGGGAGGTCTGGCGCAGGACAATATCGCAAAGGCGCGCTGCCTGGGGGCTTACTGTCTGGATGTGAGCAGCGGCGCCGAGAGGGACGGATACAAGGATCGGGAAAAAATGCTGGCCTGTGTGCGGGCTGCAAAAGGAGGAGAACGACATGTCTGAGGGAAGATTTGGGGCCCACGGCGGGCAGTATATTCCGGAGACGCTGATGAACGAGATCATCCGGCTGGAGGAACAGTATGAGTTTTATAAAAAGGATCCGGAGTTTTGCGCGGAGCTGGAGGATTTGCTGAAAAATTATGCGGGGCGTCCGTCTTTACTGTATTACGCGGAGAAAATGACGCGTCAGCTGGGAGGGGCGAAGGTTTATCTGAAGCGGGAGGATCTAAACCACACCGGTTCCCATAAGATCAACAACGTGCTGGGACAGGTGCTGATGGCGAAGAAAATGGGAAAAACCCGCGTGATCGCGGAGACCGGGGCAGGGCAGCATGGCGTTGCCTGCGCCACCGCGGCGGCTCTTTTGGGGATGGAGTGCGAGATTTTTATGGGGAAGGAGGACACCGACCGTCAGGCGCTGAATGTCTATCGGATGAGGCTTCTGGGGGCCAAGGTGCATCCGGTGACCAGCGGCACGCAGACGCTCAAGGATGCGGTGAATGAGACGATGCGTGAGTGGACCAGCCGGGTGGCGGACACCCACTATGTGCTGGGCTCCGTCATGGGCCCTCACCCCTTTCCCACAATCGTGAGGGATTTTCAGTCGGTGATCGGACGGGAGGCCCGGGCCCAGATTCTGGAGCGCGAGGGAAAGCTTCCGGCGGCGGTGCTGGCCTGTGTGGGCGGCGGCAGCAACGCCATGGGAATGTTTTATGAGTTTATCCCGGACCGTCAGGTGGCGCTGATCGGCTGCGAGGCAGCGGGAGAGGGGATTGACACGGACCGGCATGCGGCCACCATCGCAAAAGGGACGCCCGGCGTGTTTCACGGGATGAAATCCTATTTTTGCCAGGATGAAAACGGACAGATTGCGCCGGTTTACTCGATCTCGGCGGGGCTGGATTATCCCGGCATCGGGCCGGAGCACGCATGGCTCCACGACACGGGACGGGCAAGCTATGTTCCGGTGACGGATGAGGAGGCGGTGCAGGCCTTTGAGTATCTGGCCCGCACCGAGGGAATTATCTGTGCGATCGAGAGCGCCCACGCGGTGGCCTATGCCAGAAAGCTCGCGCCCACGCTGCCGAAGGACGAGTCCATTATTATCTGCCTGTCCGGCAGAGGGGACAAGGACGTGGCAGCGATTGCCCGCTACCGGGGGGAGGAGATTACAGAGTGAACGAGGAAAAGACAATGGACAGAATTCAACGGGCGTTTGCGCAGAAAAACGCATTTATCACTTTTTTGACGGCAGGGGACCCTTCCCTGGAAAAGACCGCGGAATATATTTTGGAGCTGGAGCGGGCCGGGGCGGATCTGGTCGAGATCGGCATCCCCTTTTCCGATCCGATCGCGGAGGGGCCGGTGATTCAGGAGGCGGATTTAAGGGCGCTGGGCAGCGGCACGACGGTGGATCGGATTTTTGAAATGGTGAAGACGCTGCGCAAAAAAACGCAGATCCCGCTTGTTTTGATGACCTACTTAAATCCCGTGTTCCATTACGGCTACGAGGCGTTTTTTGAGCGCTGCCGGGAGGCGCAGATCGACGGCATCATCATTCCGGATCTTCCCTTTGAGGAAAAGGGGGAGGTGGAAAGCGTGTGCCTTACCTATGGTGTGACACTGATTTCCATGATCGCTCCCACCTCGCGGGAGCGGATCCGGCGGATCGCGGGGGAGGCCAGAGGCTTTCTCTATGTGGTTTCCTCCATGGGCGTCACCGGTGTGCGCAGCGAGATCACCACTGACCTGGACGCCATTCTCAGAGAAATCCGCAGTGTGACTGACGTGCCGGCGGCGGTGGGCTTTGGAATTCACACCCCGGATCAGGCGGCGCGGATCGCCCGCCAGGCGGACGGCGTGATTGTGGGCAGCGCCCTGGTAAAGCTGATCGCCCGGTACGGCGACCACGCCCATGACCAGCTCGGCGCCTACACCCGGATGATGAAGGCCGCCATGCAGGAAGCGGAATGATACGCGTTTTATCAGAAAAAAACACTTTGCATCAGTCAACTGCAGTGGTATAATGAAGGACAGTTGAGCGCGCCATGTGGCGCGAAACTGTCCGCTACTTTGCGATTTGCGGGCAAATTGCAAAGGCTCCGCCGGGAGCGGTTGAGCGCGCCATGTGGCGCGGATGATAATGGATGAATGTGTGCGAGGAGTGAGTAAGATGGAGAAGAAAAATCTGGATTGGGAAAATCTTGGATTCGGTTATATGACGACAGACTACCGTTATGTGGCCAACTACAGAAACGGTGTCTGGGAGAAGGGCGGGCTGACGGATGACCCTGTAGTCACCCTGAATGAGTGCGCGGGTATTCTGCAGTATTGCCAGGAGATATTTGAAGGCCTGAAGGCTTATACCACGGAGGACGGTCATATCGTGACCTTCCGCCCTGATCTGAACGCGAAGCGGCTGACCGACAGCGCGAAGCGGCTGGAGATGCCGCCTCTTCCGGAGGAACAGTTTTTGGAGGCGCTGGACGAGGTAGTGCGGGCCAATGCGGCCTGGGTGCCCCCTTATGGCAGCGGCGCGACTCTGTATGTGCGTCCTTATATGTTTGCCAGCTCCCCGGTGATCGGCGTAAAGCCGGCGGAGGAGTATCAGTTCCGTATGTTTGTGACGCCGGTGGGGCCGTATTTTAAGGGCGGTGTGCATCCTCTCACGATCTGCGTCAGCGATTTTGACCGTGCGGCGCCGCACGGCACGGGCCATATCAAGGCGGGCTTAAACTACGCCATGAGCCTTCACGCGGGAATGACGGCCCATGCAAACGGCTATGATGAGAATATGTTCCTCGACCCGGCCACCAGAACCTATGTGGAGGAGACCGGCGGCGCGAACTTTGTTTTTGTGGATCGGGACAGCGGGCTTGTAATCCCCAAGTCCGACAGCATCCTGCCCTCCATCACCCGCCGTTCCATCGCGGTGGTGGCGAAGGATATCCTGGGACTGCAGGTGACGGAGCGGCCCGTGAAGCTGGCGGAGCTGGATACCTTCGCCGAGTGCGGCGTGTGCGGCACGGCGGCGGTGATCTGCCCGGTCGGCAAGGTGGTAGATCACGGCAGGGAGATCTGTTTCCCCAGCGGCATGGAGGACATGGGACCTGTGACGAAAAAGCTCTACGACACACTGACCGGCATCCAGATGGGCCGGATCGAGGGGCCCAAGGGCTGGATCAGGAGGATCCTGTAAGCGTCGGCTTGATGATTGAGAAGGCAGGCATTCATGAAAGGGGAATGTCTGCCTTCTTTGATGTGAAACGGATGACTTTTACCGCCAAGTATTGTAATATGGTAGAAGCAGGCTTTTAAGGAGAAGAAAAGCGATGAGATTTCGGGAAGAGACGCTGGCGAAAATATTTACCTATATCACGGTGATCGTGCTGCTGGGGATCGTGGCTTTCGAGGCCTGGACACTGCAGCGGGAGCGGTGGCGCCGCAAGGAGACGGAAGCGCAGAACGCTTCGCAGCAGGAGAGCCTTCAGGAGCTGAAACAGATCAACCGGGATTTGAAGGAGGAGAACGCCGAGCTGGCGGCTTTCCGGAATAAGTGGAGTGTTTACGCTTCCTCCCTGGACAACAGCGAGGTACTGGCACTGCGGTCGGATCTGTTTATGCGGACGGATCTGATTCCGGAGAAAGCGATTCAGGAAATCAGGGAGCGCATGGAGGAGGAAGAAGAGTCTGTTTACACCTTTGACAATCCGAACGGCGACAATATTTTCCTGCCGGTGAGCGCCAATATGGGAGACGGCGAAAACTGTCTGATCTACACGGCGGCCTACGAGACGGGCGGCAGCCATGTGATCGAGCTTTTGTATGAGGTGCTGCTGGACGAGGAGGAAGGAATCGCCCACCGGGATGAAAACGGCGAGGTGGAATGGACGTGCGTTGCCTACCAGACAGGAGAAGGCTGGAGGGCGGCAGAAAGCGGGGAAACACAGAGATGATGGCGATTGATCAGATATTGACGGAGCTCAACAGAATCCTGAACGGAGAACAGCCGGAGCAGGCGGAGACTTTTTTGAAGGCCCGTATGGCGGAGGCAAAGCAGGAAAAAGAGTATGGTATTTACATTTCCCTGGGGAATGAGCTGACCGGTTTTTACCGCGGCACCGGTCGATATGGGGAGGCGCTGGCGACGGCGGAGGACGTGCTTTTATTGATGGAGGAGCTGCAGCTGGAGGATACGGTGCACTTTGCAACCACGCTTTTAAATGCGGCAAATGCTTACCGGTCGGCGGGACGTTTTGAGGAGGCATTGGCGGATTACCGTAGGGCCATGCAGATTTACCAGAGAGATTTGCCCAAGGACGATTCCAGGCTGATCGGCCTTTATCGGAACATCAGCCTGCTTTTGGAGAGGATCGGGGAAAACGGGAAGGCGATTCTGTTTTTGAACAAGGCTGCCGGGATCCAGGAAAAGCAGCCGGATTCCAGGATTGAGCTGGCCTGTGTGCGGACGGATCTGGCGCTGCTGTATTTGAAGACAGACCGGATTTCGGAGGCACAGCGCCTTCTGGAGCAGGCGGCGGCCGCGTTCCGGGAGGACGGCGGGCATACGGACGCGCGCTATGGGGCGGCGCTGGCAGGGCTGGGAGAGGCGGCCTACCGGCAGGGCGGACTGGAGCGCGCCATGGAGTATTATGAGCGGGCGCTGTTCGAGGTGGAAAAGCATTTCGGGAGACACCAGGGCTATGGTCTTTTGTGCGGCAACTGCGCGCTGGTATGCCGGCAGCTTGGCCGCACGGAGCAGGCGCAGGAGTATGAGCGGCAGCGGGAAAAATACTGCCCGGACGGGGCGTGAGGCAAAAAGGCAAAAGCCCCGCGCTCCCGGGGCTGCGGCGGGGGGATCTGCTGCTGGTTTTGCTGATCGCAGCGGCAGCGCTCCTGTTCTTTTTGCCGGGACATTTTGCAAAGCCTCCCGTGGAGGCAGTGATTGAGCAGGATGGGAAGGAACTGATGCGCCTTTCTCTGGCGCAGGAGAGGACGGAGCGGATAAACGGCGTTCTGGGAGAAAATATCGTGCAGGTTGCGGATGGGAGCGTGAGTGTGACCTGGGCGGACTGCCCGGATCAGCTCTGCGTGCGTCAGGGAAGGATTTCGTCGGCGGGACAGAGCATTGTGTGCCTGCCCCATCGGCTTGTGATTTACCTGGACGACGGGGACGGCAAGGGCGGACTGGACGCTGTGGCCGGATAGGGAAGGAGCGGCAGGAATGGAAAAAAGGACGCAAAATACCGTTTTTCTGGGGGTGCTGTGCGCGGCAGCGCTGTTGCTGTCCTATCTTGAGTCGCTGTTTGTCCTGACGCCGGGCATTCCCGGGATCAAGCTTGGACTGGCCAATCTGGCGGTGGTCCTGTGTCTGTACCGCAGGGGCTGGCGGGAGGCGCTGCTGCTAAATCTTACAAGGGTGGTGCTCGCTTCCCTGCTGTTTAGCGGTATGTTCACGATGCTTTACAGCCTCTGCGGAGCGGTATTCTCCTTTGCAGCCATGCTGCTTGGACGCCGCAGCGGGCGGCTGTCCGTCCTGGGGGTCAGCATCCTGGGCGGCGTGTTCCACAACCTGGGACAGCTCGCGGCGGCCGTTATCGTGCTGGGGGGGAACTGGGTTTTGTGGTATCTGCCCTGGCTTTTGGCGGCCGGCTGCGTCGCGGGGCTTTTTATCGGCGTGAGCGCCGGGGCGGTGGGAAAATATCTGCCGGGCAGGGCGGAGGAGAAGGAGAACGGAGCAGAAAGATGATTGCATATCTGAACGGCCGGCTGGCCGGGATTTATGAGGATAACCTGGTGGTGGAGGTGGGGCACATCGGCTACAACGTGCGTGTGCCCGCCAGCGTGACGGCGCATTTGCCGGCCATCGGGGAAGAGATTAAGATTTATACTTACACAAGCGTGCGGGAGGATGCGATTGCGCTCTACGGTTTTCTGACAAGGGATGACCTGGAGATGTACCGGCAGCTGATCACGGTCAGCGGGATCGGGCCCAAGGGCGGACTCGCGGTACTGTCCGTCATGAGCGCAGACGAGCTGCGCATGG
Organism: Eubacteriales bacterium; assembly: GCA_030524455.1. Classification (GTDB taxonomy): domain Bacteria; phylum Bacillota; class Clostridia; order Lachnospirales; family Lachnospiraceae; genus Gallintestinimicrobium. The sequence goes on from JAUNGT010000001.1 coordinate 107,665, forward strand.
CGGTGGTTGCCCAGGATGCAAAGGCGATTGCCAGGGCGCCGGGCGTGGGCGCAAAGACGGCGCAGCGCATTATTCTGGAGCTGAAGGACAAGATTTCCCTGGAGGATACAGCGCTGCTGCGCGAGAGCAGTGCTCCTGCGCTGTCGGCTCCCGGGGCGCTGGGTCAGGCCAGGACGGAGGCTGTGGAGGCGCTGACCGCCCTGGGCTATGCCGCTTCCGATGCCCTGCGCGCCGTCAAGGCGGTGGAGCAGGAGGATATGGATGTGGAGGCGCTCCTGAAGGCGGCGCTGAAAAAGATGTTTTAAACAGAGGTGGCAGAAAAAATGGCCAGAGTGATCGAGACAAATATCACCGAAGAGGACAAGAAAATCGAGGGGAGCCTGCGCCCCCAGTCCCTGAAGGATTATATTGGGCAGGAAAAAGCAAAATCCAACCTGAAAATTTATATTGAGGCGGCAAAGCAGCGGCAGGATTCTCTCGATCATGTGCTGTTTTACGGACCGCCCGGCCTGGGAAAGACCACGCTGGCGGGGATTATTGCCAACGAGATGGGCGTCAACATGAAGATTACCAGCGGCCCGGCCATCGAAAAGCCCGGGGAGATGGCGGCGATCCTGAATAATCTGCAGGAGGGAGATCTTTTGTTCGTGGATGAGATCCACCGGCTCAACCGGCAGGTGGAGGAGGTGCTCTATCCGGCGATGGAGGACTACGCCATCGACATTATGATCGGAAAGGGCAGCTCAGCCCGTTCCATCCGGCTGGAGCTGCCCCACTTTACACTGGTGGGGGCCACCACCCGGGTGGGACTTTTGACGGCACCTCTGCGGGACCGGTTCGGGATGATTCATCATCTGGAGTTTTACACGGTGGAGGAGCTGAAGCTGATCGTGCAGCATTCCGCCCGGATCCTGAATGTGGGGATCGACGAGGCCGGTGCGCGGGAGCTGGCCAGAAGAAGCCGGGGCACGCCGCGTCTGGCAAACCGGATTTTAAAGCGGGTGCGGGATTTTGCACAGGTAAAATATGACGGGGTGATCACGGAGCAGGTGGCCCGCACGGCATTGGATCTGATGGACGTGGATACCATGGGCCTGGACCGGGTGGACCGGAATCTGCTGACGACCATGATCGGCAAATTTAAGGGAGGCCCGGTGGGCCTTGACACGCTGGCGGCGGCCATCGGGGAGGACGCGGGCACCATAGAGGATGTGTATGAGCCCTACCTTTTGATGAACGGGCTGATCGACCGGACGCCCCGGGGCCGGGTGGTGACGGAGGCCGCTTACAGACACCTGGGCATAGACGCCGTGCAGTGACCGGTTGTCCTTGCAATTTGGCGGGAGAGAATTTATAATACAGTTGGTACAACTGCACAGAACGCAGTGAAAGGATGTCGGGTATGGCGATTAAAACGGACACAGAGGTGATCATCGGCGGCAAGGTGCTGACGCTGAGCGGTTACGAGAGCGAAGAATATTTACAGAAGGTTGCTTCCTATATTAATAACAAGCTGACGGAGTACGGGCGGGTGGAGAACTTCCGGCGCCAGCCCGTGGATACCCAGCACATCCTGTTGGAGCTGAACATCGCGGACGATTATTTCAAGGCGAAAAAGCAGATCGACGAGATGCTGGAGGAGGCCGGCGGCAAGGAGAAGGAGCTTTACGATCTCAAGCACGAGCTGATTGCGGCTCAGATCAAGCTGGAGAACACGGAGAAGAGCCTGAAGGCCGCTCAGCAGGAGCTGCAGGAAAATTCCCGGCAGATCGTCCGGCTGGAGACGGAGATGCGGGGCATGAAGGACAAGAAGTGAGAAGGCAAAAAGGAGGGCTGTCAGAGATGACAGCCCGTTTGTTTCAGAGTAAGGAGTGACAGAGTGGAGTACAGAGGAGAGCTGTTGGCGCCGGCCGGAAATATGGAATGCTTAAGGGCCGCGGTGGCTGCCGGCGCGGACGCAATTTATCTGGGCGGGCAGCAATTCGGAGCCCGGGCTTATGCGGGCAACTTTACGGACAGCGAGCTGCTGGAGGGCCTGGCCTTCGCCCATTTCTGGGGAAGAAAAATTTATCTGACAGTCAACACGCTGACAAAGCAGGAGGAGCTGGGGCGTCTGGCGGACTGGATTGCGCCCTTTTACGAGGCCGGTCTGGACGGAGTGATCGTGCAGGATATGGGGGTGCTGGAGACCCTGCGGGATGCCTTTCCGGAGCTGGAGCTTCATGCCAGCACCCAGATGACCGTAACGGAAAGCAGGAGCGCCCTGTTTTTGAAATCCCTGGGCGTCTGTCGGGTGGTGCCTGCCCGGGAGCTTTGTCTGGAGGAGGTCTGTCTGCTGAAGCAAAAAACCGGGCTGGCCCTGGAAACCTTTATCCACGGGGCGCTCTGCTACTGCTATTCCGGCCAGTGCCTGTTTTCCAGCCTTCTGGGCGGACGCAGCGGCAACCGGGGACGCTGTGCCCAGCCCTGCCGCCAACCCTATCAGATTCTGGAGGACGGGAGGCCGGCAAAGGGCAGCGGAAGGCAGTCTGCCTATCCGTTAAGCTTAAAGGATCTGTGCGCCCTTCCCTTTCTGCCCCGACTGATGGATGCCGGAATCGATTCCTTCAAAATCGAGGGCAGGATGAAACGGGCGGAATATGTGGCCGGAGTGACGGCCATATACCGCAAATATATGGATCTGTATTTGAAAAATCCGTCCGGCTGGCAGGTCGGGCGGGAGGATCTGGAGCTTTTGTCGAAGCTGTATGTGCGCTCCGAGACGGGCGGCGGCTATTATGACCGCCATAACGGCAGGGAGCTGCTCACCCTGGAAAAGCCCGGCTATTCGGGCTGCCCGGAGGAGCTGTTGGAGCGGCTTAGGCGGGAATATCTGGAAAAGGAGCTGTCCCGTCCGGTGTCCCTGTCCATTTGTCTGGAGGCAGGGCGTCCGGCGGAGCTTACCGCCTCCTGCGGGGGCGTGTCGGAGCGCCGGGAGGGAGCGCAGGTGACGGAGGCGAAAAATCGTCCCCTCACCGGGGCAGATGTGGAAAAGCAGCTGAGAAAAACCGGGGGCTCCGGCTTTACCGTGGAGCAGCTTTACACCGGGATTTCCGGTCCTGTATTCCTTCCCGTTTCCGCCTTAAACGAGCTCAGGCGGGAGACCCTGGAGGCGCTGCACCGCAGGCTGGAGGAGGCAGGAGGCCCCGGAACCGGGCGGAGACGGCGGTCAAAGCCGGAACCGGAAGAACAGGAGGCAGGGGGAAGGGCGCCGGAGCCGGGGATGCGTGTGCCGGAGCCGGGAAGTCCGAAGCTGTATGTCTCGGCGCAGCAGTCGGCCCAGGCGAGAGCGGCCCTTGGGGAGACGGCGGTTCGGCGGCTGTATTTGTCGGCGGATCTGGCGCTGGGAAAGGAGGGGGAGGAGCTGCTTTTTCTGGCGGAGAGCCGGAAGGGCTCCGATCCGGATTTTTCGCTTTTTCTGGAGCTTCCGCCCCTGCTTCGCAGCTACAGCGAGCCCTATCTGAAGCGGGTAAAGGAGCTTGTCCTGCGCTGCGGCGGCACGGTGGACGGCTTTCTGGCGGGCAGCCTGACCGGCATGTGCTGGGCCAGGCAGGAATTTCCGGAGAAAAAGCTTTCCCTGCAGCACCGTGTCTATGTATTCAACCGGGAAACCTGGCAGCTGTGGGAGCGCTGTTTTGCGCCGGATACCTACACGGCGCCGCTGGAGCTAAACCGGCAGGAATTAAAGGGACTTCCGGCGAACCGGCAGGAAATGGTCGTGTACGGACGGCTCCCCATGATGATCAGCGCGGGCTGCGTCCGTCAAAGCGCCGGGAAGTGCCGGGTCTGCCATACGCAGGAGCAGCTGGAGCAGGGTATTGATCAGCGGTCCTTTTTCGATTGCTTAAAGGACCGGTACGGGGCAGAGTTTCCGGTACAGGTGAACTGCCGCCATTGTATGAATACGATTTATAATTCGGTGCCTCTGTCGCTGCATCCGTATCTGTCCCGGCTTGCCGGCCAGGGCCTGCGGGCGCTGCGGCTGGATTTTACGGATGAGACGCAGAAAAGCGCGGCCGGCCTGATCCGCTTTTTTGCCGGGCAGGGAGGCAGTGCGCCCGGGGAATACACCACGGGACATTACAAAAAAGGAGTGCAGTGAAGGTGGCGTATACGATAGTCCTGTTGTCAAGATATATGATTCCGCTGTTTTTGTATTTGTTTTTGGGCTGCGGCCTGTATGCGCTGGCGGTGCGGTCTGTGCAGCGGCAGCGCGCCGCCGCGAACCTGCAGTGCGTATTTTTGTTTTTGATGCAGTTTTGCGCGTATCTGACGATCATTATCCGCACCCGGCGCATGGAATATCTGCTGTTTTATGCGTTTCTGCAGATTCTGACCCTTGCGCTGCCGCTGATGGCTTACTTCCTCTATCCGGGACTGAGCCGGATCCTGCTCAATCATATGTGCATGCTGCTGAGCGCCGGGCTGATCCTGCTGACCCGCATGGACCTGTCCAAGGCGGTCCGGCAGCTTGCCATTGCGGCGGCCTCCTTTGTCCTTTTGCTGTTCGTGCCCTGGCTGATGAAGGGCTGCGCTGCCTGGAGAGCGTCCCGGAGAGAGGGAAGCATCTGGGCGCAGGAGCGCGTGGGCTGGCTGTATGGAGCAGTCGGGATCGCAGCCCTGGGGACAGTGCTTGTTTTGGGCCAGGTCACGCACGGCTCCAAGCTGTCCTGGTCGTTGTTTGGGCTGACCTTCCAGCCCTCGGAGTTTGTCAAGCTCACCTATGTGCTCTTTATCGCTTCCCTGCTTTCCAAAAGTACCTCCTTTCGCCGGGTGGCGGCGGCAGGACTGGGCGCGGCGGCGCATGTGCTGATCCTGGCGCTGTCGAGGGATCTGGGAAGCGCGCTGATTTATTTTGCGGTGTATGTGCTGATGATTACGGTGGCATCCCGCAGGCTGTGGTATCTTTTGGGCGGAGTGGCTGCCGGGGCCGGGGCTTCTGTCCTTGCGCTGCGCCTGTTTTCCCATGTGCAGGTGCGGGTGCAGGCCTGGAGGGATCCCTGGAGCGTGATTGACAGCCAGGGCTACCAGATTACCCAGTCGCTGTTTGCCATCAGCCGGGGCGGCCTGTTCGGCCTGGGGATCGGAAAAGGGACGCCGGGCGATATCCCCTATGTGGAGACGGATTTTATCTTTGCGGCTCTGGTGGAGGAGCTGGGGCTTTTGTTCGGGATCGGGATTTTGCTGGTGTGCGCGGTGCTGTTTTTGCTGCTGATGCAGCTGGCGGGCAGCCTGGCGGACGGCTATTACCGGAATATTGCCGCAGGCTTCGGGATGCTTTACGCCTTTCAGACCTTTCTGACGGTGGGCGGAGGGATCAAGCTGATCCCGCTGACCGGGGTGACGCTGCCCCTTGTCAGCTACGGCGGCAGCAGCGTGACGGCCACGATCCTGATGATCGGGATTGTGGAGGGAGTGCAGGTGATGCGTTATGACGAGGAAATCAGACTTGAAAAACAGAGACGAAAAAAGGAAAAACGGGGAGAAGCGTAGGAAAAACAGGGAGCTGTATCTGTGCGCCGGGCTTTTTGTGTGCCTGTTTTCCCTCGCGGGCGGCTATCTGGCCTACGAGGCGGTGGCAAACCGGGAGGCGATGTTCAACAACAGTTATAATTCCAGGCAGCGCGTCCTGGCGGGCGAAAATACGAGGGGTACGATTTACGCGGGCTCCGGGGAGGTCCTGGCGGCGACGGTGACGGGGGAGGACGGAAAGGAGATCCGCCAGTATCCGTACGGCGCAGAGTTTGCCCATGTGGTGGGCTATACCGGAAAGGGGAAAACGGGCATCGAGGAGCTGGAAAACTACTGGCTGTCCAATACCGATATTTCCGGGCGGGAGCAGCTGCAAAACGAGCTGGAGGGCCGCAAAAATCCGGGCAGCGACGTATATACCACCCTGGATACAGCGCTCCAGGAGGCGGCCGGGGACGCTCTGGGCCTGTACCGGGGCGCGGTGGTGGTGACGGAGGTCAAAACCGGCAGGATCCTGGCCATGGTCAGCAAACCCGATTATGACCCGAACCGCATCGCGGAGGATTGGGAGAAGCTCAATCAGGAGGAGGAAGCGGCCTCGCTTTTAAACCGGGCGACCCAGGGGCTTTATCCGCCGGGCTCCACCTTCAAGATCGTCACGGCCCTGGCCTATATCCGGCAGTTTCCCGACACCTGGCAGAGGTATCAGTTTACCTGCACCGGCTCCTACACCCATGGGGACAGCAGGATCCGCTGTTATCACGGCAGTGTTCACGGACAGGTGGATCTGATGTCCTCCTTTGCCAAGTCCTGTAATTCCTCCTTCGCGAATCTTGGAATGAGTATGGATCGGGGACTTTTTGGGGAGACTATTGACAGCCTTATGTTTCATCAGGAGCTGCCGTTGGATCTGCCCTACAAGCAGGCCAGCGTGTCCCTTTCAGAGACAAGCACGGACGACGAGGTGATCCAGACTGCCATCGGCCAGGGGACGACGCAGATCACACCGGTGCATTTGAACCTGATCACGGCGGCTGTCGCCAACGGCGGGAAGCTGATGCGGCCGGTGCTGGTGGACCGGGTGGAGGGCGCGTCGGGCCGGATACTTCGGGAAAATAACCCGTCCGTATACCGGGAGCTGATGACAGAGGAGGAAGCCGGTATTTTGACTTCCTTTATGGAGGATGTGGTGCAGGAGGGCACTGGCCGGAAGCTGAAGGACCGCCCCTACACGGCAGCGGGAAAAACCGGAAGCGCGGAATTTTCGGAGGAAAAGGGGGAATCTCACGCCTGGTTTACGGGCTTTGCCCCGGCGGAGGATCCGGAGATCGCCGTCACCGTGATCGTGGAGAAGGCCGGCTCCGGCAGCGATTACGCCGTACCCCTGGCCAGGCAGGTGTTCGACGCCTGGTTCGCGAACCGGTCCTGAAAGAAAGGTGGAGGAGGGCTGGCTGAACTGTTTTTTTCAGATAGGGACTTGCCCTGCCTGTCATTTTACGGTATACTGAGGGACAGAGTTAGGGCGTGTTTCAAATATGCGCTGGAGATCGCCGGACAGGAGGAATTGCTGTGATTGAGGCAACGAGCTGCGGCGGTGTAGTAATATTCCGGGGCAAGATCCTTCTGCTGTACAAGAACTACAAGAATAAGTACGAGGGTTGGGTACTGCCCAAGGGAACCGTGGAAGAGGGCGAGGATTACAAGCATACCGCGCTCCGTGAGGTTCTGGAGGAGAGCGGTTCCAGGGCTTCCATCATCAAATATGTAGGCAAGAGCGAGTACACCTTCAATGTGCCCGAGGATGTGGTGGAGAAGGAAGTCCACTGGTATTTAATGATGGCGGACAGTTATTACAGTAAGCCGCAAAGGGAAGAATATTTCGTCGATTCCGGATTTTACAAATATCATGAGGCCTATCACCTGCTGAAATTTGCCAATGAGAAGCAGATTTTGGAGAAGGCGTATCATGAGTACCTTGAGTTGAAGAAGAGTAATCTCTGGGGCAGCCGCAAATATTATTAGCTACGTCTGTTTTGGCCGGTCAGCTTCTGACCGGCCAGCATTTTATGGATGGCCGGTACATGAAATTTTATCGCGGGCTCTATGTGGGAGAGTCGATCCGAAAAGTAAATAAGGTGAAATGGAAGCTTTCCATCGGGGCAGGTCAGTTTGGTGTCTATGTGATTGCCCTGGCCTGCAACCGCGACCAGCTGGACATTTTTCACTGCGCCATGCTCCGGCAGAAGCATTTTGACCGCCGCAGCCTGCGGGTGGTGGGGCTGGCCGGCAGCATGGACGAGGCCTTTGGGCTGGTGGAACGGATGGCGAGGGACGCCTGGGAGGACGGCATGGAGGGCGATATCAGGGGCTACCTGCAAAAAAGGATGGGGCCTGCGAAGGGAGGCAGCGGATGACGGCAGTTTTGATGATTTTAAAGATCATCGGCATCCTGCTCCTTTTTCTGTTTATTCTGGTGCTGTCGCTCCTCTTTCTTGTGCTGTTTGTGCCGGTTTGCTATCGGGCAGAGGGCTCACGGTTTGAGGAGACGAGGGGAAGCGCGCGGGTATCGTGGTTTTTTCGCCTGCTTTGGGTGAAGGCGGTTTATGAGCGGGAGGGGCCGGCGCTTGAGGTGCGGCTGGCCGGGATCCGGGTTTATCCCCGGACGAAAAAGAAGGAACCGTCCGGAACCCCTGAGCCGCCGGAAAAAACGCAGACCGAAGGAGAACCGAAGGTATCCGGAGCAGAAGATGCGGACAAAATCGAAGAACCGGATAAAGAGGCGGAGCCGGACAAAACAGCGGAGCCGGACAGGACAGCAGAGCCGGGCAGAACGGAGAAAAAGCGCCGTTCCCGTCCCCACAGGCTTTTGCGGCTGCGGGAGCGGCTGACGGGCTTTTGGCGCAGGGCAGGGGAGGCTCTCCGGAGGCTTTCCGCCTGCCGGCAGCTCTGGGAGCGGGAGGAAACAAAGAGAACGGTGCGGTTGGTATGGCGCCAGGCGGGGAGGCTTTTGCGGCATATCCGGCCAAGGAGGGCAGAGCTTTCCGGGGTGGTTGGCACCGGGGATCCGGCTTCCACCGGGCAGCTGATGGCGCTGCAGGGGCTTTTGTACCCGCTGCTTCGGGGCCGGGTTTTGCTGGAGCCGGATTTTGAGCGGAAATGTCTGGAGGGGGAATTTAAGATCCGGGGACATATCAGACTGTGTGTGCCCGCCTGGTGCGCGCTGCGCATTCTGGCAAGCAGGGACGCAAGACGTTTTGTGGTCATGATTCGAAGGAAAATGGGAACCCAAGGAGGAGTTTGAGATGGCAGAGAACAGAGACAACAATATCAGTTCCGTGATGGAGTCGCTCATGAAGGGGGCGGAGTCCATGTTCACCGCGAAGACGGTGGTGGGAGAGGCCACGAAGGTGGACGATACGATCATTATTCCCCTGGTGGACGTTTCCTTCGGCATCGGGGCCGGGGCGACAAGCGGAGCCGGGAAGGATTCCCGCAAAAACGGCGGGGGCGGGGGGATGAGCGGAAAAATGTCCCCCAGCGCGGTGCTGCTGATCAAGAACGGCCAGACAAAGCTGGTCAATATCAAGAATCAGGACAGCGTCAACAAGGTGCTGGATATGATTCCGGACATCGTGGATCGCTTTACGGCGCCCAGGCAGGATATGATGAGCGATGACGAGGCGGTGGATGCAGCTTTTCCCGATGCGGAAAAGAAAGACGAATAGGGAGCAGGGCAGGGGTATCGGCCTGCCCTGTTTTGCATAGAATAGGAGAAAAGACGGCGGGACGGCGGGCGGATGAATCGGATAATCGCATTTGCCATTTTCTGGGTGGCGATCGGGATGTTTCTTATGCTTTGCTTCCGTTACCGGTTCATGGGGACGCTGTTCGCCCTCTTTCTCATTGCGGCGAGCTACCTGATTCTCATCTGCGGAGAGGATTGAAAAAAGGATAAACATTATCCGGGGAAAATTCCAGAGATAATGTTTATCCTTTTTTCGGAAAGAAGAATCCTGCAGGGATTCCGTTATGCTCTTTCTACTCTGCCGGACTTTAAGCAGCCTGTGCAAACGTGCATTCTCCGTGCACCACCGTTCACCTTACATTTAACGCTTCTGACGTTGGAATTCCAGATACGGTTGGATCTTCTATGGGAATGGCTTACGTTGTTGCCGAAATGAGCGCCCTTGCCACAAATATCGCATTTTGCCATGATTGCACCTCCTCAAATCAGATTCGTCGTTTGACTGACAACGTATGTATGATAGCAGAATTCGGAGGGTTTGGCAAGTAAAATATCATCGAATTTTAAAAAAAATCAAAATCATATTCCCTTTTTGGGAAAAAACGGTTATAATGGGCATGATTGATTGAGATAGGAAAAGGAGGTTATCACATGAAGGGTTCTTCTATGACGACCCATATGGGCAGCATTACGATTGACAATGAAGTGATTGGTCAGTATGCGGGCATGGTGGCGATGGAATGCTTCGGGATCGTCGGCATGGGTGTGACGGTGAAGGGCGGCCTGGTCAAGCTGTTAAAGAGCGACAGCATCACCAAGGGAATCGCGATCACAATCAACAACAACAAGCTGACGCTGGATTTCCATGTCATTGTGGCTTACGGCGTGAGCATTTTGGCGGTTGCGGACAATCTGATCAGCAACGTGAAATATAAGGTAGAGGAATTTACCGGGATAGAGATAGAGAAAATCAACATCTTCGTAGAAGGTGTGCGAGTGATTGATTAAGGAGGACTTAACCGTGGCTGTAAATACGATCGACGCTAAGATGCTTGCCAGGATGTTCTTAGCCGGCGCCAAGAATCTGGAGAGTAAGAAGGAGTGGATCAACGAACTCAACGTGTTCCCGGTTCCCGACGGGGATACGGGTACGAACATGACGCTGACCATCATGTCCGCGGCCAAGGACGTGGCGGCGATGAATGATAATAACGATCTGGACATGAAATCCCTGGCGAAGGCGATTTCTTCCGGCTCCCTAAGAGGCGCCAGGGGCAACTCGGGCGTCATTTTGTCGCAGCTGTTCCGGGGCTTTTCCAAGGTGATCCGGGATTATGAGGTGATCGATATCCCGCTTTTGGCGCAGGCCTGCGACAAGGCGGTGGAGACGGCCTACAAGGCAGTCATGAAGCCCAAGGAGGGCACGATTTTGACGGTCGCCAAGAGCGCTGCCCTGAAGGCGCAGGAGCTGGCGGAGGCCGGGGAGACGGATCTGGAAAAATATATCGGAGAGGTCATCGAGCGCGCCGACTATGTGCTCAGCCAGACCCCGGAGATGCTGCCCGTCTTAAAGCAGGCAGGAGTGGTGGATTCCGGCGGACAGGGACTGATGCAGGTGTTAAAGGGCGCCTATGAGGCCTTTTTGGGCAAGGAGCTGGATCTTACGCTGACAGAGAATGCTGCAGCGTCGGGCGCTCCCTTTGCGGCGGGCCGGGAGGCGGCAGCGGAGGAGACGGAGATCAAATACGGCTATTGCACCGAGTTTATCATCATGCTCTCCAAGACCTTCAATATCAAGCAGGAGATGGATTTTAAGGCCTACCTGGAGTCCATCGGCGATTCCATCGTGGTGGTGACGGACGACGACGTGGTCAAGGTACATGTCCATACCAATGATCCCGGTCTTGCGATCCAGAAGGCCTTAAAGTACGGCGCGCTCTCCAATATGAAGATCGACAATATGCGTCTGGAGCACCATGAGAAGGTCGTGAAGATGGCGCAGAAGGAGGCAGAGCAGCACAAGGCGGCCGAGGCTCCCCAGGCGGCGGAGAAGAAGGCAGCGGGCTTTGTCGCGGTTTCCGTGGGCGAGGGCATCAACGCGATTCTGAAGGATCTGGGCGTGGATTATATCATCGAGGGCGGGCAGACCATGAACCCCAGCACGGAGGACGTGTTAAACGCCATCGACCATGTCAACGCGGATACCATCTATGTGCTGCCCAACAACAAGAATATTATCCTGGCGGCCAACCAGGCGAAATATATGTCCGAGGATAAGAAGATTGTGGTGATTCCCACCAAGACGATCGCGCAGGGGATCACGGCGGTGATCAACTATGTGCCCGATCTGTCCGCCGAGGAGAATGAGGCGGCCATGACGGAGGCGATCGGCGGCGTCAAGACAGGAGAGGTGACCTATGCGGTGCGCGATACGGTGATCGACGATTACGAGATCCGGCAGGGCGACTATATGGGAATCGGCGACGACGGCATCCTGGCGGTGGGTCAGGCGGTGGCGGATGTGACCGCGGACATGATCGACAGGATGATGGACGAGGATCTGGAGCTGATCAGCATTTACTATGGCCAGGAGACGAAGGAGGAGGATGCCGAGAGCTTAAAGGAGCGCGTGGCGGCGAAATATCCTTCCTGCGACGTGGAGCTGCAGTACGGCGGCCAGCCGATCTATTACTATATTGTTTCGGTAGAGTAGGTCATGCAGGCAGACAATTCGATTACAACGGTAAAAGGCGTAGGGGCGAAAACCACTGCGCTTTTTTCGAAATTGCATATTGAGACGGTGGGGCAGCTGGCGGCCTATTTTCCCCGGGGCTACGACCGCTTTGAACCGCCGGTTTTTGCGTCGGAGCTGACGCCGGGAGAGCTTGCTGCGGTGCGCCTGTGTATCGTCGGGACGCCCTCCCTGACGCGGGCCAGGGGCATGGCGGTGCTCCATGCCCAGGCCGGAGACGCCACGGGGCGGCTTCGGCTGACCTGGTTTCGGATGCCCTATCTGAAAAAAACGCTTCTTCCGGGAAGCTGGCATGTGTTTCGGGGCGTGGTGCGGCAGGGGGCTCAGAACAGTCTGGTGATGGAACAGCCCCGTGTTTTTTCGGCGGAGGAATACGGAAAGCTGTCGGGCACCTTTCAGCCCCGTTACGGGCTGACGCCGGGAATTACCAGTCATATGATTTCCAAATGTGTGCGGCAGGCGCTGGATCAGCTGGAGTTTCCGGATTATCTGAATCAAAAGCTGTTGGAGCAGTACCGTCTGATCCCCCTGGCACAGGCCATGGAGAAGATCCATTTTCCAAAGGACGAGGAGGAGGTGCGGCAGGCCCGCAGGCGGCTTGTGTTCGACGAATTTCTCGCCTTTCTGGTGCAGATTAAGCGGCAGAAGGCCATAAACGGGCAGCTTCTGGTGGACCGGCCCCTGCAGCCGTCGGCGGAGACGAAACGGCTGATCGAAGCGCTGCCCTACCGGCTCACCGAGGCACAGAAGCGGGTCTGGGGACAGATCGAAAAGGATCTGGAGAGCCATACTGCCATGAACCGGCTGGTGCAGGGGGACGTGGGAAGCGGAAAGACGGTGCTTGCCTTTCTGGCGCTGGTTTTGTGCAGTGAAAACGGGAGACAGGGCTGCCTGATGGCGCCCACGGAGGTGCTGGCGGCCCAGCATTTCGAGGCGCTCACGGAGCTGAAGGAGCGCTGTGGCCTGCGCATTTCCCCGATTCTTTTGACCGGCTCCATGACGGCAAAGCAAAAGCGGGAGGCCTATGAGAAAATCCGGCAGGGCCAGGCGGATGCGGTGATCGGCACCCATGCGCTGATCCAGGAGAAGGTGGAATACCGGGACCTGGCGCTTGTGGTGACGGACGAGCAGCATCGTTTCGGCGTGCGCCAGAGGGAGCTTTTGTCCCGGAAAGGGGAGAGCACCCATGTGCTGGTGATGAGCGCCACGCCCATCCCGCGGACGCTTGCCATTGTCCTTTACGGGGATCTGGAGGTTTCCGTTCTGGACGAGCTGCCCCAAAACCGTCTTCCCATCAAAAACTGCGTGGTGAATCCGTCCTTCCGCAGGAAGGCCTACGCCTTCATCGAGGCCCAGGCACAGGCCGGCCATCAGACCTATGTGATCTGTCCCATGGTGGAGGAGGGCGAGGAGAGCAGCGAGGGGCTGGAAAATGTGACCGACTATGCGGAGAAGCTGCGGGAGGCTTTGCCTGACACGCTCCGGATCGGGACGCTGCACGGCAGGATGAAGGCGGCGGACAAGCAGCGCGTCATGGAGGCTTTTGCGGCCGGGGAAATTGACGTCTTAGTGTCCACCACAGTCATCGAGGTGGGAATCAACGTGCCCAACGCCACCGTGATGCTGGTGGAAAACGCGGAGCGCTTCGGGCTGGCCCAGCTTCATCAGCTGCGGGGCCGGGTGGGCCGGGGAGACGCTCAGAGCTTCTGCATTTTTATGACGGGGGACGAAAGCGGCGGAAAAAACAAGCGGCTGGACGTCTTAAACAAATCGAACGACGGATTTTTTATCGCCGGTGAGGACTTAAAGCTCAGGGGGCCGGGCGATCTGTTCGGCATTCGCCAGAGCGGCGACTTAGAGTTTGCGCTGGGGGATATTTATCAGGATTCGGACGTGCTTTTGCTGGCCGGGGAGCTGGCGGACCGGGTGCTTTGCGGCGAGGTGGAGCTGCCGGAAAAGGAGCTGGGGCTGTTTGGCCGCCGGATCGATTACCGGACAATCTGAGGAGAGAAGACAAAATGGAAACGCAAATCAGGGCCGCAGGGCGCGGCATAAGCAGGGATGCGATCAAATATGCCGCTATGGCGACGATGCTGCTGAATCATATCGGGACAATTTTTCTGACGCCGGGAACGCTCTGGTACGAGCTTTTTCTGGACGTGGGATATTTCACTGCCCCGGTGATGTGCTATTTTCTGGTGGAGGGCTATGGCTACACTCATTCAAAGAAACGCTACGGCCTGCGGCTTTTTTTGTTTGCTCTTTTGTCCGAGCTTCCCTTTTGTCTGGCCTTTTCTCACGGGCCGGGCATAAGCTTTGTGGCCCTGAATATGATTTTTACGCTGTTTATCTGCTTCCTTTTACTGACGGTGCGGGAGCGGGTGCAGAATCCTTCCCTGCAGGCTTTTTTGGTGATCCTGCTCTTTGCCGTCACGCTTTTTTCCGACTGGGCGCTGCTTGCGCCATCCTATACGCTTTTGTTTGCCTGGGCCGGAAAGGACAGACGGCGGCTTGGACGGGCGTTTTTGGCGGCGGCGCTTTTGTTTGGCGGCATCAATGCCCTGGGCGGTATCGACCGGTTTGCGTTCTGGCAGAACCTGCTTTACTCGCTGGGAGGGATGGCCGGAGTGGCGGCTGCGGGGGTGTGCATCCTGTTCTTTTATAACGGAAGGCGGATGGAGCGCGCAAGACAGTTTTCCCAGTGGTTTTTCTATCTTTTTTATCCGGCCCATCTGCTCCTTTTGGGGCTGCTTCGACTGGCGGCAGGGTTATAGCGGAAATTGAACCTTTCCAAAATCGAACGTATGTGTTATACTTGCGCTGAGATAAGCAAGGCGTATTCAGAAAGGATTGTATAGACAATGGCACAGAACGGAACATACGACGCTTCCAGCATCACCGTGCTGGAGGGGCTTGAGGCGGTGCGCAAGCGGCCGGGCATGTACATCGGCAGCGTTTCCACCAAGGGCCTGAATCATCTGATCTATGAGATTGTGGACAATGCGGTGGACGAGCATCTGGCCGGATACTGCAGCCGGATCAGCGTGATCCTGGAGGCGGACGGTTCCGCCACCGTCTCGGACAACGGGCGGGGCATTCCGGTGGGGATGCATGAGAAGGGGATCAGCGCGGAGCGGCTTGTGTTTACCACGCTGCATGCGGGGGGAAAGTTCGACAACAATGCCTACAAGACCAGCGGCGGCCTGCACGGCGTGGGCTCCTCGGTGGTCAACGCGCTTTCCAGACATCTGACGGTGCGGGTGATGGACGGCAGGAATATTTATCAGGATACCTACGAGCAGGGCAATCCCACCACGGGGCTGGAGAACGGCCTTTTGCCGGTGGTGGGCCGGACGAAGGAGACGGGGACGACGATTTCTTTCCTTCCGGACGACACGATTTTTGACAAGACCCGCTTTAAGGAGGACGACATCAAGAGCCGCCTGCACGAGACGGCTTATTTGAATCCGGCGCTGACGATTCATTTTGAGGACCGGCGGGGAGCAGAGACAGAGGCAGCAGATTATCATGAGCCGGAGGGGATCGCGGGCTTTATCAGGGACATGGATAAATCCTGCGAGCCGGTGACGGACGTCATCACCTTCCGGGGCGAGAGCGAGGGCATTTCCGTGGAGGGAGCCTTCCAGTATGTGAACGAGTTCCATGAGAATGTGCTGGGCTTTTGCAACAATATTTATAATGCCGAGGGAGGCACCCATCTGACCGGCTTTAAGACACAGTTCACCACGATTATCAACAATTATGCCCGGGAGCTGAACATTTTGAAGGAGAAGGATTTGAATTTCACCGGGCCGGACGTGCGGAACGGCATGACGGCGGTGATCTCCATCAAGCACCCGGATCCCCGTTTTGAGGGGCAGACCAAAACCAAGCTGGACAATCAGGACGCCGCCAAGGTGGTGGCCAAGGTGACGGGGGAGGAGCTGACCCGGTATTTTGACCGGAATCTGGAGACGTTAAAGAGCGTGATCGGCTGTGCGGAGAAGGCGGCCAAAATCCGGAAATCCGAGGAGCGGGCCAAGACCAATATGCTGACGAAGCAGAAGTTTTCCTTCGATTCCAACGGCAAGCTGGCAAACTGCGAGTCCCGGGACGCTTCCAAGTGCGAGATTTTCATTGTGGAGGGAGATTCCGCCGGGGGCTCCGCCAAGATGGCGCGCAACCGGATGTATCAGGCGATCCTGCCGATTCGGGGGAAGATCCTGAACGTGGAGAAGGCAAGCATCGACAAGGTGCTCGCAAACGCCGAGATCAAGACGATGATCAATGCCTTTGGCTGCGGCTTTTCGGAGGGCTATGGCAACGATTTTGACATTGAGAAGCTGCGTTACGACAAAATCATTATCATGGCCGATGCGGATGTGGACGGGGCGCATATTTCCACGCTGCTGCTGACGCTTTTTTACCGCTTCATGCCGGAGCTGATCTTTGAGGGACATGTGTATATCGCCATGCCGCCGCTGTACAAGGCCATGCCGGCCAAGGGCAAAGAGGAATATCTCTACGACGACAAGGCGCTGGAGCGCTACCGCAGGCGGCATAAGGGCCCCTTCCATCTGCAGCGCTACAAGGGCCTGGGCGAGATGGACGCCCAGCAGCTCTGGGAGACCACGCTGGATCCGGAGACCAGGCTTTTAAAGCTGGTGGAGATCGAGGACGCCCGCATGGCGTCGGAGGTGACGGAGATGCTGATGGGCACCGAGGTGCCGCCGCGCAAGGCTTTCATTTATAAAAACGCCACCGACGCGGAGCTGGATATTTAGGATGCTGCGTAAGAAAGGGATGTGAGAGAAGATGGACGACAACAGAATTATCAAAACAGAATATTCCGAGCTGATGCAGAAATCCTATATCGATTACGCCATGAGCGTGATCGTGGCCCGGGCGCTGCCGGATGTGCGGGACGGCTTAAAGCCGGTGCAGCGCCGCGTGCTTTACGATATGTACGAGCTGGGGATCCGTCACGACAGGCCCTACCGCAAGAGCGCCCGTATCGTGGGCGATACCATGGGCAAATATCATCCTCACGGCGACAGCTCCATCTATGACGCCCTGGTGGTGATGGCGCAGGATTTTAAGAAGGGGCAGACGCTGATCGACGGACACGGCAACTTCGGCAATATCGAGGG
The DNA here is from genome assembly GCA_030524455.1 of Eubacteriales bacterium. Taxonomy (GTDB): domain Bacteria; phylum Bacillota; class Clostridia; order Lachnospirales; family Lachnospiraceae; genus Gallintestinimicrobium. The sequence goes on from JAUNGT010000001.1 coordinate 124,823, forward strand.
CGACGGGGCGGCAGCCATGCGTTACACGGAAGCCCGGCTGGAAAAGCTGACCCAGGACGCCTTTCTGGAGGATCTGGACAAGGATGTGGTGGATTTTGTCCCCAACTTTGACGAGACGGAAAAGGAGCCGGCAGTCCTTCCCTGTAAGCTCCCCAATCTGCTGGTCAACGGTTCCGAGGGTATCGCGGTCGGCATGGCCACCAGTATTCCGCCGCACAACCTGGGCGAGGTGGTGGATGCGGTAAAGGCCTACATGCAGGACGAGACGATCTCCACCCGGGAGCTGATGCGCTTTTTGCAGGGGCCGGATTTCCCCACCGGAGGCATCGTCACCAACAAGGACGAGCTGCTTTCCATCTACGAGACGGGAACGGGCAAGATCAGGCTGCGGGGCCGCGTGGAGACGGAGAAGGGGAAAAACGGCCGCATAAATGTTGTGATCACCGAGATCCCCTACACGATGATCGGCGCCAACATCGGCAAGTTTCTGTCGGATGTGGCGGCCCTGGCGGAGACGAAGAAGACCACCGATATTGTGGACATTTCCAACCAGTCCTCCAAGGAGGGCATCCGCATTGTGATCGAGCTGAAAAAGGATGCGGACGCCGACAACTTCATCAACATGCTCTACAAAAAGACCCGCCTGGAGGACACCTTCGGCGTGAACATGCTGGCGATTGCCGGAGGACGGCCGGAGACGCTTGGCTTAAAACAGATTATCAAGGCCAACGTGGAGTTTCAGTTCGAGGTCAACCGCCGCAAGTATGAGACGCTTCTGAAAAAGGAGCAGGCGAAGCGGGAAATCCAGGAGGGCCTGATCAAGGCCTGCAACGTGATTGACCTGATTATCGAGATCCTGAGGGGCTCCCGGGACCGGGCCATGGCGAAGGCCTGCCTGGTGGAGGGGATCACGGAGGGAATCCGGTTTAAGTCCCGGGAGTCGGCGGTGATGGCGGCGCAGCTTCGCTTCTCGGAGAACCAGGCGAATGCCATTCTGGATATGCGTCTGTATCGTCTGATCGGTCTGGAGATCGAGGCGCTGGTCAGGGAGCATGAGGAGACGGTGGCCAATATCTATCGTTATGAGGATATTTTGGAGCGGAAAAGCGCCATGGCGCAGGTGATCATAAACGATCTGGACGCCCTCAAAAAGGAATACGCCCGAAAGCGCAGCACCCGGATCGACAACTGCACGGAGGCAGTGTTCGAGGAGAAAAAGGTGGAGGAAATCCAGGTTTACTGCCTGATCGACAAGTTCGGTTACACCCGCACCGTGGATGCAGCTGCCTATGAGCGCAACCAGGAGGCAGCGCTTTCGGAAAACCGTTTCGTATTCCCGGTCAAAAATACCGGACGTGTCTGCCTGTTTACGGATACGGGACAGCTCTACACCGTAAAGGTTTCGGATCTGCCCTTCGGGAAGTTCCGGGACAAGGCGGTTCCGCTGGACAACGTGAGCAACTATGATTCCACCAAAGAGCAGCTTTTGCTGGCGGTGGGGCAGAGCGACTTAAATCTCTACCGGCTGCTGTTCTTTACCCGGCAGGGGATGGCCAAGCTGGTGGACGGCGGGGAGTTCGACGTCATGAAGCGCACCGTGGCGGCTACCAAGCTTCAGGAGGGCGACAGCGTGGCGGATGTGACCGTTTACCGGGAGCAGAAATACGTTACCCTGCAGTCGAAGGAGGGCTTTTTCCTGCGCTTTTTGCTGGAGGAGATCCCGGAGAAAAAGAAAAATGCCGTGGGCGTGCGCGCTATCAAGCTCTCCGGCACGGACGAGCTCGAGGCGGTCTACTATACCGGTGCAGCGGACGACACCTCCATTTCCTATAAGAGCCGTACCCTGGCGCTGAACCAGTTAAAGCTCGCCCACCGGGACGGACGGGGAACGAAGGTGCGCGGATAGCCGTTTTCCCGCTTGACCCCAACAGGGAAATGAAGTATGATTGTTACAGTTCAGCCAGCCGAAGGCGGGAGCCCGAAATCGTGCTTGCACGAATTTTGGGCTGCTGCTGTTACTGTTCACTCCGTGACCAGTAACATGCATAAATCCATTTAAAATCGCCTGCGGCGATGGGATTTATGCACTCCTGAATCATTTTCTCACGTACTGTGCAGTAAATGCACAGTACTGAGCGAACAGTAACCTGCTGCTTTCGGTTGAGGGAGCGCCGGTTCACGAGCAAAGATAGCCAGCCGAAAGCGAAAGGATTATATATGCGAGTAATTGCCGGAGAGGCCAGGAGTCTCCCCTTAAAGGCCCCGCAGGGGCCGGATACCCGTCCGACGACGGACCGGATCAAGGAAACCTTATTCAATATGCTGCAGCCTTATCTGCCCTGTAGTGTGTTTATTGACCTGTGCAGCGGCAGCGGTGGCATCGGCATCGAGGCCATCAGCCGGGGCGCGCGGCACGCTTACTTTGCGGAGAACGCCAGAGAGGCGGCGAAGTGCATTGCGGACAATCTGCACTTTACCAAATTTGAGGAGCGGGCTACGCTGCTGCGCCAGGATGCGGTCAGCGCCCTGATGTCGATTCACGAGAAGCACGCGGATATCATTTTTATGGATCCGCCCTACCAGGCCGGGCTGGAGGAGCCGGTGCTCTCGGCGCTTGCCCGTATGCCCTATGTGGACGAGGATACGCTGGTGATCATAGAGGCGGCGCTGGACCGGGATTTCTCCTTTGCCGGGGAGCATGGCTTTTTGGTGGCGCGGGAGAAGCGCTACAAGACGAATAAGCATGTATTTTTAAAAAAAACAGAAAAAGGAAATCTACCATATGAAGGCTGCGATTTATCCGGGAAGCTTTGATCCCGTTACCTACGGACATCTGGACGTGATCCGGCGGGCAGCGTCTGTTTTTGACGAATTGACCGTCAGCGTGTTGAATAATAAGGTAAAGACTCCATTGTTTTCTGTGGAGGAACGTGTTAAAATACTTGAGGAAGCGACGAAAGATCTGCCCAACGTGAAGGTGGAATCCTTCAGCGGCCTTCTGGTGGATTATGCCGCCAGAAAGGGTGTGAACGTGGCGGTGCGGGGCCTGCGGGCGATCACGGATTTTGAATACGAGCTGCAGAATGCCCAGACCAACCGGAAGCTTTCCGGGGACAGGCTGGACACGATGTTTTTGACCACGAGTCTGGAGTACGCGTATTTGAGTTCCTCCAGCGTCAAGGAGATCGCCAGCTTCAATGGGGACATTTCGCAGTGCGTCCCTCCCTTTGTCGCAAAGCTTGTCTATGAGAAATACGGACACGCGGTTCAATCCTGAATCTAATCATTGGCAGAATGATACATTCGCAGAAATGGGGAAAGCATGAGCAGCAGAATCGAACAGTTGATTGACGAGATAGAAGAATATATTGATAACTGTAAGTATCAGCCACTCTCCAACACGAAGATTATCGTGAACAAGGAGGAGATCGACGAGCTTCTCCGGGAGCTTCGCCAGAAGACTCCGGATGAGATCAAACGCTATCAGAAGATTATCAGCAACAAGGAGGCTATCTTAAACGACGCCAGGGAGAAGGCCCAGACGCTGATCAACGAGGCGACGGAGCATACCTCCGAGCTGATCAATGAGCACGAGATTATGCAGCAGGCCTATGCCCAGGCCAACGAGGTGGTGCAGCTTGCCACGCGTCAGGCTCAGGAGATTGTGGATAACGCTACGATGGAGGCCAATGCCATCCGGGATTCCATCATGCAGTATACGGATCAGATGCTTGCCAGCGTGGAGGACATCCTCACCCATGCGGTGGAGGTTTCCAACGCCCACTATGGCAACCTGGCGCACGATTTAAACAGCTTAAACGAGGTAGTGCAGAGCAACCGGGCGGAGTTCCAGGCCCAGAATGCCGTGGCGGAGAGCGAGCCCGACGGCAAGGCGGGCGGCGAGGAGTTAAACGTCCTCTGACGGTGATACGATTTGGAAACAGAGAGCGCAGGAGAATTTTCCTGCGCTTTTTGCGTGATACGCCCTGCAAGCGGCTGCCGTGCTTGCACAGGCAGCCATTTGCAGGCCCCTATCCCAGCCACAGCCCGAACCAGGCGGCGGCCAGTACGGTCTGGATGAGCTTGTGGAAGGCGTAGTCTGTCAGGGAAAGCCCGGTGTCGCGGATGCAGCCGTAGGTCTGGGCCAGACAGGAGAGACCGCCGAAGGGCAAAAGCGTGTAGGCCCAGAAGGCCTCAGAGGCGGGAAGCCTTGCCAGACCGCCGGTGATTTCCAGGAGCGGGGAGAGCAAAACGGCCAGGGCCGGACGCCCGGACAGGAGGAGGTCAGGCAGAAGGTTCAGCATATTGCAGAAGATCATGTAGCCGCCCAGCGTAGCGATGGAGGAGAGGGAGGAAAGCACGGCGCTGTGCAGGCCGGACAGGAGATTGGCGGCGGTGCGGCGCAAGGCAGGAGAAGAAGGAGCGTCAGGCGCTGCGTCGGGGACAGCGGCGGCAGACAGAGCCTTCGGGCGGGAAAAGGGAATGTCCCGGAACACGGAATAGCGCAGCAGGCAGCCGTAAAGAAGGGCGGTCCCGTACAGGCCCGCTACTGCGACCCAGGGACAGGGCAGAGGAAAAAGCTGCAGCACATAGCCCGTCAGATAGACGGGGCCGATGTTGTTGCAGAAGGCCAGCAGAAGGGAGGCCTCCCGGCGGGAGATTTTTCCGGACAAAAGGCTCTGGGCGCAGACCTTTGCCCCGACGGGAAAGCCGCACAGAAAACCGACGGCCACACAGTAGAGGCAGGAGTCGGAGAGACGAAGCAGCGGGCGCAAAAGCGGGGAAAACAGGGCGGCAAAGGAATCCGACAGTCCCAGCAGGAGCAGCAGGGAGGAGAGGATCATGAAGGGCAGCAGGGCCGGAATCATGCGGGAGAACCAGAGCGTGAGGGCGTCGGAGGCCAGCGCCAGGGCGGCCGGGGCAGACAGCAGCATGGCGGCGGACATGGCGGCGAAAAACAACAGGAGAAGGCTTCGGAACAGCTTTTTTTGCATTCTTTCTACCCAGGCTTGCGGAAATGGATTATAATAGAGCATATGAGGAACGGGTGGGAGAAATGCGGGCTGAACAGTTACACCTGCGGGAGGATAAGCGTGATCAGACTGGATAAATATTTGTGCGAGGCGGAGGCGGGAAGCCGAAGCCAGGTGAAGGCCCTGATCAAAAAGGGCAGAGTGACGGTAAACGGAGAGCCCGCAAGGGAGCCGGAGCGGAAGGTGGATGAAGAACGGGACCGGGTGGAGCTGGACGGAGAGCCGGTATGCTATGAGCGCTTCGTCTACTATATGCTCCACAAGCCGGCGGGGCTTGTGACGGCCACGCAGGATAAGCGGGAGCGGACGGTGATGGAGCTTTTGAAGGAAGCGCCGGGCCGGGGGCTTTTCCCGGTGGGGCGGCTGGACAAGGATACGGAAGGGCTTCTTCTGATCACCAACGACGGGGCGCTGGCTCACCGGCTGCTCTCCCCGGCCCGGCATGTGGACAAGACCTATCTGGTAAAAACGGCCCTGCCGGTGACGGAGCAGATGTATGAAGCCCTCCGGGCGGGCGTGGAGATCGGGGACGATAAGCCGACGCGCCCGGCCGCAGCGGATCCCCTTCCCGGGACAGAGTGCGGACTTATTTTGACGATCACCGAGGGACGGTTCCATCAGGTCAAGCGGATGCTGCAGGCGGTGGGCAATGAAGTGCTTTATCTGAAACGTCTGTCCATGGGACCGCTTGTCCTGGATGAGACATTGGAAAAGGGAGCCTTCCGGCCGCTGCGCGAAAAAGAGCTCGAGGCGCTTGGACGGACGGATCAGGGCAAAGCAGACAGAGGAGGAGCGACATGAATATTATTGTGATAACGGGCGCATCCAGCGGGATGGGACGGGAATTTGCCATGCAGCTTGACAGGGGACTCCATCGGATCGACGAGTTCTGGCTGGTTGCCAGGCGGGCGGAACGGATGAAGGAGATGGCGGAGAACATGCACCATCCGGTAAAGATCCTTCCGCTGGATCTGACGAACGAGGCAGATATGCGGCTGTTTGAGGAGAGTCTGGCGGAGGAAAAGCCGGTGGTGCGCATGTTGATCAACTGCGCGGGCTACGGGATGGTGGGGGATTTTGAACGGATTCCGGGAAAGGAGCAGAGCGGTCAGATCGATTTAAACTGCCGGGCGCTTGTGGAGACGACCCACGCCTGCCTGCCCTATATGCGCAAAAAAAGCCGGATCATCGAGCTGGCCAGCAGCGCGGCCTTTTTGCCGCAGCCGGGCTTTGCGGTCTATGCGGCCACCAAGGCCTTTGTGCTGAGCTTTTCCAGAGGACTCCGGGAAGAGCTCAAAAAGCGGGAAATCTATGTGACGGCGGTGTGTCCGGGACCGGTGGATACGGATTTCTTTGAGCGGGCGGAGCAGTACGGGAGGATGCTTTCGGTAAAGAAGCTGACGATGGCGGAGCCGGAGCGGGTGGTGCGAAAAGCGCTGTGCGCAAGCTGCCGCAATCGCCCCATGTCGGTGTACGGCCTGCCCATGCAGGCGTTCTGGGCGGCCAGCAGGGTTCTGCCTCAGGCGCCGGTGCTGTGGGCTGCAGAGAGGCTGAGAGAGAAAGGAAGGACGCAGATCCATGAGGCGTAAGAAAATCCAGAAGGGGGACAGAGGCTATCTGTCCCATCACAAAAAAATGTCTGCGGCAAAGACGGCCGTCCTGTTTGCGCTGTCCTTTGCCATCTACGGGATGGGCATCTGGTCCACCGGGAGCAACCAGAACCTTCTGACGATCGTGGCGGTCCTGGGCTGCCTGCCCGCCTGCCGCAGTGCAGCGAACCTGGTGGCCCTTATGCGCTGCCGGGAAATTTCCGGGGAGGATTACGACCGGATCGCGCCCTGCGCGGAGGGCTGCCCGTCGCTCTGCGATCTGGAGCTTACCACCTATGAGAAAACCTATCAGGTCCATCACATGACGGTGCTCGGGAATGATGTGATCGGCTACCTGCCGGATCAAAGCAGCGACGGCAGAGGCTGTGAGAAGCATTTGCAAAGTATGTTTTCGCAGAACGGGATGGGGAAAATGCAGATTCGGATGTTCCGGGAGCTTCCAAAGTATATCAACCGCCTGGAGGAGTTAAAAAGGACGGGGGCAGCGGAACCGGAGCCGGAGGACGGCGAACCCTCCCAGACACAGCGCGCGCTGGCGCTTCTGCGCGCGATCTCTCTGTAGGGGGCCGGGATGAGAAGCGTACAGATCGGCCCCAATGAGGCGGGCCAGCGGCTGGACAAGTTTTTGCACAAATACATGAGGGAAGCGCCGGGAAGCTTTTTTTATAAGATGATGCGCAAGAAAAATATCGTGTTAAACGGGGGCAGATGTACCGGAAGCGAGAAGCTGGCTTTGGGCGATTGTGTAAAGCTTTTTCTGGCGGAGGAGACGCTGGAAAAATTCGGAGCGCCGCCCGCTTTGCCGGAGAAAGGACAGGGACAGGGAGACGGCGCAGGCATCGTTTTGCCGGAATATGACAAGGCGTTCCGACAGCTGACCGGTATCCGCGTTTTGTACGAGGACGCGGATATCCTGGCGCTGGACAAGCCCGCCGGGGTACTGTCCCAGAAGGCGGCGCCCGGGGATCTGTCGGCCAACGAGTGGCTGACCGGCTATCTTCTGCAGGGAAAAGCCTTAAAGCCGGAAGCGCTCGTCACCTTCCGCCCCTCCGTCTGCAACCGGCTGGACCGCAATACCAGCGGGCTTTTGCTGTGCGGAAAGAGCCTGGCGGGCAGTCAGCGGCTCACCGGACTGATCCGGGAGCGCCGGGTGGGCAAATTTTACCAGGCGGTGCTGGCCGGCTGGAGAGAGGAGCCGGGGGAGCTGACCGCCTGGCTGAAAAAGGATGAAAAGCGGAATCGGGTGTACCTTTCGGACCGGCCGGCGGAAGGGGCGGAGCAGATCCGCACCGGCTTTGTCCCGCTGCGTCTGGGCAGCCTTCCCGGCGTGGGAAAAGTGACCTGGGGGGAGGTGCAGCTTTTCAGCGGGAAAACCCATCAGATCCGGGCGCACCTTGCCTGGCTGGGACATCCGCTTTTGGGGGATCCCAAGTACGGGAACCCGGAGCTTAACCGGGCGTTGGCGCAGCGCTGCGGCGTAAGGCGGCAGCTTTTGCACGCCTGCCGGGCAGAGTTTCCGCCGGGAGAGGGACTCCCGGAGCAAATCATCTGCCCGCTGTCGCCGGATTTTGCCGGTGTGATCGGGCAGCTTTAAAAAAATGAGAAGGACGACGGAACATGGCAACCTGGAATTCGAGAGGGCTGCGGGGCTCCACCCTGGAGGATCTGATCAACCGCACCAATGAGAAATACGCGGAGAATAACCTGGCGCTGGTGCAGAAGATCCCCACGCCCATCACGCCCATCAATATCGACAAGGAGAGCCGGCACATTACGCTGGCCTATTTTGACCAGAAGAGTACGGTGGACTACATCGGCGTGGTGCAGGGCATTCCGGTGTGCTTTGACGCCAAGGAGTGCGCCCAGGACACCTTTGCCCTGCAGAATATTCACCTGCATCAGGTGCAGTTTATGGAACGGTTTGAGAACCAGCAGGGCATTGCCTTTTTCCTGATTTATTATTCCCACAGGGATGAGTTCTACTACCTGCCCTTCGCCCATCTGAAATATTTCTGGGACAGGGCGCAGGAGGGCGGGAGAAAGAGCTTTCGGAGGGAAGAGCTGAATCCGGAATATTTTTTGCCGAAAAAACACGGAGTATTCGTCCCGTATCTGGAAATGCTGCAGAAGGATCTGGCGGACCGGCCGGATTGACGGACACAAAAGGAGGCCGAAATGGCAAACAGGACACAGGATCAACTGATCGGCACACTGACGACGCTGTGCTATCTGGAGCAGGAGGGCTGCTATCTGATGATGCACCGCGTCAAGAAGGAGAATGACGTCAACAAGGATAAGTGGGTCGGCGTGGGCGGACACGCGGAGCGCTATGAGAGCCCGGAGGACTGCCTGCTGCGGGAGGTTTGGGAGGAGACAGGACTTCGGCTTACCGACTATCGGTTCCGGGGGATCGTCACCTTCGTTTTAAAGGGCGTGGAAACCCAGTATATGTGCCTTTACACGGCAACAGGCTGGGAGGGCGAGATCTCGTGGGACTGCCCGGAGGGCGTACTGGAGTGGGTGCCGAGGGAGAAGCTTGGAGAGCTGCCGCTCTGGAGCGGGGACCATGTGTTTTTCCGGCTGCTGGATGAGGAAAGGCCCTTTTTCTCCCTGAAAATGATTTACGAGGGCGACCGGCTTACGGAGTGCGTGCTGGACGGAAAACCGTTTGAGGTAGGGCCGGGCAATGGGATTGACAGGAAAGTATAAATTTGGTATCCTATACAAAGTTTCATATGATATCACGGTAGCACGGTAAAGTGAACCGGAAAAAGAGGATCAGAAATATGAATAAATCATTGCTCCATACGCCCGAGGGCGTGCGGGATGTGTACGGGGAAGAATATGCGCGCCGGATGTGGGTGGAAAAAAAGCTTCACGAGACGGTGCGGCTGTACGGCTATCAGGATATCCAGACGCCCACCTTCGAGTTTTTCGATGTGTACAGCCGGGAGATCGGCACGACGCCGTCCTCCCAGCTCTATAAGTTTTTTGACAAGGAGGGAAATACCCTGGCGCTGCGGCCGGACTTTACGCCCTCCTGCGCCAGGTGCGCGGCAAAATATTTTATGGATGAAACCTCGCCGATCCGCCTGACCTACCACGGCAGTACCTTCACCAACACCTCCAGCCTGCAGGGCAAGCTAAAGGAGGTGACCCAGCTGGGGGCGGAGCTGATGCAGGACTCCTCCGTGGAGGCGGACGCGGAGATGATCAGCATGGTCGTGGAGGCACTGAAAAACTGCGGGCTGACGGATCTGCAGATCACGGTGGGCGAGGTAGAGTATTTTAAGGGAATCTGCTCCCAGGCGGGGCTGGGCGAGGAGGTGGAGCTTCAGCTGAGGGACTTTATCTCCGCCAAAAACTACTTCGGAGCAGAGGAGCTTCTGCGGGAGCGGAGAGTGCGCCGGGATTATGCCAGGGTGCTTTTGGGGCTGGCGGATCTGGTGACGGACAGCAACGACCTGGACAAGGCCAGGAGCCAGGTGGACAACGAGCGCTCCCTGCTGGCCATCGAGCGGCTGGAGGCGCTGCAGCGGGTGCTGCGCAGCTACGGCACGGACAAGTATGTGTCTTTTGATCTGGGGCTTTTGAGCAAGTATAATTATTACACCGGCGTGGTTTTCAAGGGCTATACCTACGGCGTGGGGGACGCGGTTGTCACCGGCGGCCGTTATGACCGGCTGCTGTCGCATTTTGGCAAAAAGGCTGCCGCCGTAGGCTTTGTGGCGGTGGTGGACGATGTGATGGAGGCGCTTTCCAGACAGCACAAAAATCCGCTTCCGGAGAGGGGCGGCTGGACGATTTTTTATGAGAAGGGCGCCTTTGGACCGGCGCTGGAAAAGGCCCGCAGCCTGCGCAGCCAGGGCGTGGTGGCAGAGCTTCTTCCCCTGGGGACGGATGACAAAAAGGAAACCACCGGTCTCTGTAACGGCGCACAGGGGCGGCAGGAGGTCGTTGTGATGCGTGCGGACGGAAGATGCGAGAAGCGAAAGATCTAGGAGAACGACGATGGAAGAGAAAAGATACCTGACCTTTGCGCTGACCAAGGGAAGGCTGGCGGAAAAGACGCTGGCGCTTTTGGAGCGCGTGGGAATTACCTGCGAGGAGATGAAGGATAAAAACAGCCGGAAGCTGATTTTTGTCAACGAGGAAAAACGGCTCAAATTTTTCCTGGCAAAGGGGCCGGACGTGCCCACCTATGTGGAGTATGGGGCGGCGGACATCGGCGTGACCGGTAAGGATATTTTGCTGGAGGAGGGACGCCGGGTGTACGAGGTGATGGATCTGGGCTTTGGCCGGTGCCGGATGTGCGTCTGCGGACCGGAGTCGGCGCGGGAGCTTTTGCAGCACCATGAGCGGATCCGCGTCGCCAGCAAATACCCGGTGATTGCCAAGGATTATTTCTATAATAAGAAGCACCAGACAGTGGACATCATCAAGCTGAACGGCTCCGTGGAGCTGGGGCCCATCGTGGGGCTGTCGGATGTGATTGTGGATATCGTGGAGACGGGAGGGACCCTGCGGGAGAACGGCCTGGAGGTGCTGGAGGAGATCTGCGGCCTGTCGGCGCGGATGATCGTCAACCAGGTCAGTATGCAGATGGAGACGGAGCGGATCCGTCAGATTATATTGAAGCTGCGCAGCCAGATGGCGGAGGATTAGGAAAATGAGAATTGTGAAGCTTACTTCGGAGCAGAAGAAGGGGATCCTGGAGGATCTTTTGCAGAGAAGCCCCAACCACTACGGCCAGTATGAGAGCGCCGTGGCGGAGATCATCAGAAATGTGAGGGAGAGGGGCGACGAGGCCCTCTTTTCCTATACGGAGCAGTTTGACCGCTGCCCCATGGACGAGGCGCATATCCGGGTGACGCAGGAGGAGATCGACGAGGCCTACCGGGCGGTGGACGAGGCTTTTGTGGAGGTCATGAAAAGGAGCGCCGCCAATATCCGCAGCTTCCATGAGAAGCAGCTGCGCAACAGCTGGTTTGATCCAAAGCCGGACGGCACGATCCTGGGGATGCGGATCATGCCCATCGCGGTGGCGGGGGTTTATGTGCCCGGCGGAAAGGCGGCGTATCCCTCCAGCGTGTTGATGAATGTGATCCCGGCCAGGGTTGCCGGGGTGGAGCGGATCATCATGACGACCCCTCCCGGGCGGGATGGCAGGGTAAATCCGGGCACTCTGGTGGCGGCCCACATCGCGGGCGTGGATGAGATTTACAAGGTCGGCGGGGCGCAGGCTGTGGCGGCCATGGCCTTTGGAACAAAGAGCATTCCCAAGGTGGACAAGATTACCGGACCCGGAAATATTTTTGTGGCGCTGGCAAAGAAGGCCTGCTTTGGCTATGTGAGCATCGATTCCATCGCCGGGCCCAGCGAAATTCTGGTGATCGCGGACGAGACGGCAAATCCCAGATATGTGGCGGCGGATCTTTTGTCCCAGGCCGAGCACGACGAGCTGGCGAGCGCGATTTTGATCACCACAAGCCCGGCCCTGGCGCAGCAGGTGTCCGACCAGGTGGATGCCTTTTTAAAAAAGCTGGAGAGGCGGGAGATTATCGAAAAATCGCTGGAGCATTACGGCTATATCCTGCTGGTGGACTCCCTGGAGGAGGCGGCCGAGACGGCCAACGATATCGCTTCCGAGCATCTGGAGCTTTTGACGGCGGATCCCTTTGCCCTGATGACGAAAATCAAAAACGCGGGCGCTATCTTTTTGGGAGAATATTCTTCAGAGCCGCTGGGCGATTATTTTGCGGGGCCCAACCATGTGCTGCCCACCAACGGCACGGCGCGGTTTTTCTCTCCCTTAAATGTGGATGACTTCATGAAAAAGACGAGCATCATCTCCTATTCCCGTCAGGCTCTCGAAAGAGCGCACCGGGATATCGAGTGCTTTGCCGAAAACGAAGGGCTGACGGCTCACGCCAATTCCATTCGGGTGCGGTTTGAGGAGGTGCGGAGATGACGGGGAGAAACGCCCTGGTCGTGCGGACGACCAGGGAGACGGACATCCGGCTGGAGCTTTCCCTGGACGGACAGGGGCAGGCGGAGATCCAGACCGGGATCGGCTTTTTTGACCATATGCTGGAGGGCTTTGCCCGCCATGGCTTCTTTGACGTAAAGCTTACTGTGAAGGGAGATTTGCAGGTGGACGGCCATCACACGGTGGAGGATACCGGCATCGTCCTGGGACAGGCCATCGCCCGGGCGGCGGGAGACAAAAAGGGAATCCGCCGCTACGGCTATTTCCTGCTGCCCATGGACGACGCGCTGGTGGCCTGCGCCGTGGATCTGTGCGGCCGCCCGTACTTAAACTTTGACTATACCTTTGATGCGCCCATGATCGGCGGGCTGGACACGGAGCTGATCCGGGAGTTTTTCTATGCGGTGTCCTACAGCGCCGGGATGAACCTTCATATCAAGGTGCTGGACGGAAGAAACGGCCACCATATTGCGGAGGCGATGTTCAAGGCCTTTTCCAAGGCGCTGGATATGGCGGTGGGAGCAGAGCCCCGGCTGGACGGCGTTTTGTCCACCAAGGGCACTCTTTAAAAGACCGGCATTTGCATGGACAGAAATGGAGAATCGTATGGATATCAAGAGATTTATGCCCTGTATGTACCTGTATGAGGGGAAGGTGGTTTCGGACGCGAAGGAGCGCCGGGAGGTGAGCCTTACGCCGGTGCAGCTGGCGGAAAGCTACAGCGAAAACCGCTGTGACTGCATCTGTCTGCAGGACCTCTCCGAGGGCGATAAGGCCCATGACGAGGCCATCGACTTAATCCGGGAGATCTGCCAGAACGTGGCGGTGCCGGTGATCGGAGGAGGCCATATTTTCCGGATGGAGGATGTCAAAAAGCTCCTCTACGCGGGCTGCAGCCAGGTGGTGCTGGATCTGGAGCAGGAGAAGCAGCGGGAGCTTCTGCGGGAGGTTTCCCTGAAATTCGGGAAAGAAAAAATAATCGCCGGGGTGGACAGCCCGGCCATGATCGGAACGCTGAAGCAGCAGATTGGCGAGTACGCCTGCGAGGTGTATCTGTTTCATGCGGGCGGGGCCGGGGAAGCGGCGCTGACCTCCCCGGTTCCGGTGATGCCGTTTTTGCCGGAGGTGTCTTTGGAAAAGCTCATCGAGGTGCTTTCCTACGCCAATATCAGCGGAATTTCCGGCAGCCTGGTCAACGAAAACATCCGGGACGTGGCGGCTTTAAAAAAGCTCTGCGCCGAGAACAATATCCCGGTGGCGAAGGAGGGGGGCGCGTACCCCTTCTCGGCCCTGAAAAAGGGGCCTGACGGACTGGTGCCCGTGGTGGTGCAGGATGTGAAGACGGAGGCCGTTTTGATGGTGGCCTATATGGATGAGGAGGCCTATAACCGGACGCTGGAGACCGGGCGGATGACCTACTACAGCCGCAGCAGGCAGGCGCTCTGGGTAAAGGGCGAGACCAGCGGACATTATCAATACGTCCACTCCCTGACGGCGGACTGCGATCTGGATACGATCCTGGCGAGAGTCACACAGGTGGGGCCCGCCTGCCATACCGGCTCCTACAGCTGCTTTTTCAACGAGATCCAGAGGCGCAGCCAAAAGGAGGAGAGCCACAACCCGATGAAGGTGTTCGAGGAGGTCTTTGCGGTGATCGAGGACCGCAAGCTCCATCCCAAGGAGGGCTCCTACACCAACTACCTGTTTGACAAGGGCATCGATAAGATTTTAAAGAAGGTGGGGGAGGAGGCCACGGAGATTGTGATCGCAGCCAAAAACCCCAATCCCAACGAGATCAAGTACGAGATCGCGGATTTCCTCTACCACATGATGGTGCTGATGGCGGAGAAGGGCGTGACCTGGGAGGAGGTCACGGAGGAGCTGGCGAACCGCTGAAGCTTCCATACCTGCCGGTCTTTACTTTCCCGGACTTTTTTTGTATGATGGGGGAGAGCCGCAGAACGGCTCGGAAGGGAGACCGGGAATGCAGGATTTTACATTCGATACGATACAGTATGTCCGTCCGGACTTTGACGGGATGAAACGATGCTGGGAGGAGGCGGCGGCAGCAGTGGCTGGAGCAGCCTCCTACGCCCAGGTGAAGGAGGCCATGCGGCGGGTGGAGGAGACGGAAGGGCATTTTTCCACGATGCTGACGGTCTGCGAGATCCGCAATACGCTGGACACCACGGACGTTTTTTATGAGAAGGAGCTGGAGTATAACCAGAAAACCTATCCCACGGTGATGGAGGCTGCGCTGGCCTACAAAAAGGCCCTTTTGGACAGCCCCTTTGCAAAGGAGCTGGAGGCCGAGTACGGAAAGGAGCTGCTGGTATCCATGCAGCGGGAGCTGGACAGCTTCAACCCGAAGCTGGTGCCTTTTTTGCAGAAGGAGGCGGAGCTGTGCACCCGGTACCAGAAGCTGATGGCGACGGCACAGATTCCTTTCCGCGGGCAGACCTACAATCTTTACGGGATCCAGAAGCTGTTTGAGGATCCGGACCGCCAGACCCGCAAGGAGGCCTATCGGGCCTGGTCGGATTTTTACCACAAAAACGAGCCGGAGATGGAGGAGATTTTCGACAGCCTGGTGAAGGTCAGAAACGAGATGGGGCGCGCCATGGGAGACGAGAATTTCATCCCTCTTGGCTATAAGAACCAGGGCAGGAGCGACTACGGCCAGAAGGAGGTGGAGGCCTTCCGCAGACAGGTGCTGGAGGAGATTGTGCCTCTGTGCGAGAAGCTTTATAAGGCCCAGGCCCGGCGCATCGGCGTGGATAAAATCATGGCCTACGACGAGAAGTTTGTATTCCCCGACGGCAACGCGGTGCCCGCGGGGGATGACGACTACATGATTGAGCAGGCCCGGCAGATGTACCATGAGCTGAGCCCGGAGACGGGAGAGTTTATCGACTTTATGATCGGGCATAAGCTGATGGATCTGAAGAACAAGCCCAATAAGGCGTCCACCGGCTATATGACCTCCCTGATCGACTATCTGGCGCCCTTTGTGTTTTCCTGCTTCAACCATACGACCTTTGATATGCAGGTGCTCAGCCATGAGCTTGGACATGCTTTTGCGGGCTATCAGGCCATGCGCCATCAGCCGATTTCCGCCTACTACAGCGAATCCACGGATATCGCGGAGATCCATTCCATGTCCATGGAGCAGTTCGCCTACCCTTACGCGGAGCGGTTTTTCGGGAAGGACGCGGATAAGTACCGTTTCTCCCATCTCCAGGATGCCATCACCTTCGTGCCCTACGGCGTGGCGGTGGACGAGTTCCAGCACATCGTCTACGCCCATCCGGAGCTGACGCCCCGGGAGCGCACCTGGGAGTGGCACAAGCTGGAGCAAAAGTACATGCCCTGGCGCGCCTACGAGGACGACGAATTCATGGAGCGCGGCGGCTACTGGTACTACAAGCTGCACATTTTCCTCTATCCCTTCTACTATATCAACTACACGCTGACGACCATGGGAGCGATGGAGTTTAAGAAGCGCTACGAGGAAAACCGGGAACAGGCCTGGAAGGATTATCTGGCGCTGTGCAATGCCGGCGGCAGCAAGAGCTATCTGGGACTGTTAAAGACGGCCCATCTGTCCGTGCCCTTTGAGGAGGGCAGTGTGAAGCGGGCGATTTCCTATGCAAAGGAAATCCTGTTAAGGCAGATAGGGGAGATTTGAGCATCCGGGGCGCTTCTGCCAGCCGGATTGCTGTCCGCAATCGCATCGCCGCATCCCCAGCTGCCATATAAGCCAGCCGTAAAGATCGATGTTGCGGCCGGGAAAGGGCAGCGGGGACGGGGCGCACTGCGGGCAGACGCTACGCTGGGAACAGGGCGTTTGACGGGGGTGCATGCAGGTTTGCATGGTGGGTTCTCCTTTGGGTTTCTATATAGTATGATACGGCCTCACGTGTTAAACTGCGCGTATTTTTTTGGAGAAATCCCGACGGCCTTGGTGAAGGCCTTGAGGAAATTGCTGTAGTCGTTAAAGCCGCAGCGTTCGCAGGTCTCGCTGACCGAGCAGCCCTCGGAGAGGAGGGATTTGGAGAGCGTGATGCGCTTGGCGGTGATGTATTTGTTGATGGTCATGCCTGTGGTGGACTTGAAGATCCGGCACAGGTAGGAGGGGCTCAGATAGAAATGGCCGGACAGGTCCTCAATGGTCAGGGGGCTCTGGATGTTTTGGTTGATGTAGCTTAAAATGTCATCCACCTGGCTGTGATAGGAGACGGCCGTCTCGTCGGCCTCCTGCTTGCCGTGGCGGTAGAAGGCGCGGTTCAAAAAGACCATCATTTCCGAGAAAACGGAGCGCTCCACGATATCTGCCCCGAAGCCGGAGGTGGAGATAAGGCGGTGGATAAAAAAGATAAAGCGCTTTTGCTCCTCGTCGTTCAGCGCCACCCGGTGGGGGGAGGGGATGCTGCGGGTGTGAAAGCAGGCGTCCAGATCCGTGTCCGGGGTGGACAGGCCTTTTAGGTAGTCCGGATAAATGGAGAGCACGATCCGCTCATGGACCTGCTGGTCAATCTGCGTGATGTAATGGCTCTCGAACTGATTGATAAAAAAGATATCGCCGGGCCGGATATCGTAAAAGCGGTTGTCAATGAGAAACTGCTTTCCGCCGGAGATGGAAAAATAAAGCTCATAGCTGTCGTGAATGTGCATGGACATGGGCTTTTCATCGTTGTACAAATGGGCGATGGAAAAGGACTTGGTATCCAGGCAGTTCTGGATCGCTATCTTGCAGGACGAATATTCCTTCATAAATCGAAACTCCTTTGTAAGCTCTTTCATTCAGAATATCCTATCTGTTCAAAAAAATCAAGTTTTTTGCGAATAAAACACTGGTAAATTGAAAATTGTGTTGATATACTGTAACATATCAAAGGAAAAAAGCGTCGCGCTCTTCGGGAATGTGTAAGAAATGCCGGACGGGCCGCGCGCAGACAGAGCGGAGGAATTTGCGATGGAATTGAGGACGGCGGCATCTCCGAGGGATGTCAAACACTATGACACACAGCGGCTGAGGGAGGAATTTTTGATCCAGGGGCTGTTTTGTGCGGATGAGATCAAGCTGGTATACAGCCATATCGACCGGATTATCACCGGAGCGGCTACCCCGGTGAACCGGGAGCTGAAGCTGACGGCGGGGGATGAGCTTCGGGCCGATTATTTCCTGCAGCGGCGGGAGCTGGGCCTGATCAATATCGGCGGCGACGGCACCGTCACCGTGGACGGCAGATCTTATCCTGTGGCGCATAAGGACGGCATGTACATCGGCCGGGGCGCAAGGGACATCTCCTTTGCCAGCGACAACGCTTCCGAGCCGGCCAAATTTTACTTAAATTCCACACCGGCCCACACGGCTTATCCTACCGTGCTGATCAAGCGCGAAGGCGTTCCGGAGGAGGGTGTGGTCATCATCAAGGAAGAGAACAAGGTGGCGTGCGGCTGCCTGGAGGAGGCAAACGACCGGGTGATCAACAAGTACATTCTTCCCGGCCAGGTGGAGAGCTGCCAGCTGGTGATGGGAATGACAGCTTTAAAGCCCGGCAGCGTCTGGAACACGATGCCCTGTCATACCCATGACAGGCGGATGGAGGTTTACCTCTACTTCGATATGCCCGAGGATGCCTTCGTGATGCACTATATGGGCGAGCCCACCGAGACGCGCCATATCGTGATGCGCAACGAGGAGGCGGTGATCTCCCCCAGCTGGTCCATTCATTCCGGCTGCGGCTCCAGGGCCTACACCTTTATCTGGGGCATGTGCGGCGAGAACCAGGAGTTCACCGACATGGACGCGGTGGACAACAGGGACCTGCGGTAAGCGGGAGCGTATTTTAAACAGGCAAACGGCGGCTCTGCAACAGGGCCGCGGCAAATAAATATTTTATCAAGGAGGACAAGTATCATGTTCAATATGAAGGATTTCTCTCTGGAAGGCAAGATTGCCCTGATCACGGGCGCATCCTACGGCATCGGCATGGCGATCGCCAAGGCTTATGCGGCTGCCGGCGCAACCATCTGCTTTAACGACATCAAGCAGGAGCTGGTGGACAAGGGCATTGCGGCCTACAAGGAGGCCGGCATCGACGCGCACGGCTATGTGTGCGACGTAACCAATGAGGAGCAGGTGCAGAACCTGGTTGCAACCATCGAGAAGGAGGTCGGCGTGATCGACATTCTGGTGAACAACGCCGGCATTATCAAGCGGATCCCCATGTGCGAGATGACGGCAGAGCAGTTCCGTCAGGTAATCGACGTTGACTTAAACGCTCCCTTCATCGTGTCCAAGGCAGTGATCCCTTCCATGATCAAAAAGGGACACGGCAAGATCATCAACATCTGCTCCATGATGAGCGAGCTTGGCCGTGAGACCGTGTCCGCTTACGCGGCTGCAAAGGGCGGCTTAAAGATGCTGACCAGAAACATCTGCTCCGAGTACGGCGAGTACAACATCCAGTGCAACGGCATCGGACCCGGCTACATCGCGACTCCTCAGACCGCTCCCCTGCGCGAGCGCCAGGCGGACGGCAGCCGTCATCCCTTTGATCAGTTCATCGTGTCCAAGACACCCGCTGCGAGATGGGGAGAGACGGAGGATCTGCAGGGCCCCGCAGTATTTTTGGCTTCCGACGCTTCCAACTTTGTAAACGGCCATGTGCTGTATGTGGACGGCGGTATCCTGGCTTACATCGGCAAGCAGCCCCAGTAAGAGGTGCAAGATGGCAGAACTGACCATAAAAATCATTCGGGCGGACGGCTCCACTGCCTGCGTCAGCAGGGGTGAGGGCCAGGCCTGCCTGGTCTTCTCGGACGAGTACCGGGAGGGCGACTGTATTGTGCTGGAGACCTCCGAAGCGCCGCTCCATCTGGTTTATCAGGTGGACGACGCCCTGGGGGCCGCCCTCGTTTATATTACAGAAAAAAATATCCGCTTCGAGGTTCCTTTCGGGGAGAAGCGCATCTGCTATTCCCCCAAGGTATTTGCAGGCAAGAAGCATTATCTGTATGTACGGCAGGCGTCGGAGGCGGAGATTTCGGGCGATCGAAACCTTGCCGTAAACGTGATGGATCAGCACGGGGATCCGCACTGCTATCCTCACGCGTCCGCCAATGTGGAGACGAGAGGGGAGTCTGTGTTTGCGGCCCGCAATGCCATTGACGGCGTGGTGGAGAACCGTTCCCACGGGGAATGGCCTTATGCCTCCTGGGGGATCAACCGGGATCCCAATGCCTGCTTAAAGCTGGATTTTGGGCGCGAGGTGGAGATTGACCGGATCGTGCTTTACACCAGGGCGGATTTCCCTCACGACAGCTGGTGGACCCAGGCAACCTTCACCTTTTCGGATGGAAGCAGCCTGGATTTCCCGATGGAAAAAAGTGAAAAGCCCCATATCTGCAGCTTTGCTCCCCGGACGGTGCGCTGGCTGACAGTCGATCAGCTGATCAAGGCGGACGACCCTTCGCCCTTCCCGGCGCTGACGCAGATTGAAGTATATGGAAAGGAAGCAGAAAAATGAGCGACGTATTACAGCGGATTTATGAGGTGGGCATCGTGCCCGTAATTGCCATCGATGACGCCGAAAAGGCGGTTCCCCTGGCAAAGGCCCTGGTGCGCGGCGGGCTGCCGGCGGCCGAGGTGACCTTCCGCACCGAGGCGGCGGAGGAGTCCATCAAAAGGATTATCGCGGAGGTGCCCGAGATGCTGGTGGGCGCCGGCACCGTGCTGACGAAGGAGCAGGCGGACCGCGCGATTGCGGCGGGGTCACAGTTTATCGTGAGCCCCGGCTTCAACCCGGAAATCACCCGCTATGTGATCGACAAGGGCGTCCTGATGATGCCCGGCACAGCGACCCCCGGCGAGATGGAGCAGGCCATGGGAATGGGACTTTCCGTGGTAAAATTTTTCCCGGCGGAGCAAAACGGAGGCATCGCCAAGCTGAAGGCTGTGGCAGGTCCCTATAAGAACCTGCGCTGGATGCCCACCGGCGGCGTCAATGAGAAAAATATGCTGGACTATCTTTCCTTTAAGCAGATCATCGCCTGCGGCGGCACCTGGATGGTGAAAAAGGATCTGATCGAGGCGGAGAACTGGGAGGAGATTGAGCGCCTGACCCGTCAGGCGGTACAGACCATGTTCGGCTTCAAGGTGGCCCACATCGGCATCAACACGGAAAATGCAGAGGAGGCCAGGAGGGCGGCGGAGCTGTTCACACAGCTTCTCGGCATGCCTGCAAAGGAAGGCAACTCCAGCATTTTCATGGGGGAGAAGGAGATCGAGATCATGAAGAGCCCCTTCCTGGGAAGAAACGGTCATATCGCGATCCAGACAAACACCCTGCCCCGCGCCATCGCCTATTTCAAGGCGAGAGGCTTTGCTTTCCGCGAGGAGACCGTTACCGACAAGGCGGCTTACTTTAAGGATGAGATCGCGGGCTTTGCCCTTCATTTACTGCAGAAATAGGAGATCATGAGAATGTCTAAAGTAATTACCTTCGGCGAGCTGATGCTGCGCCTGCAGCCCTATGATTACCTGCGCTTTGTGCAGGCGGATTCCTTCGAGGCGACCTTCGGGGGAGGAGAAGCGAACGTGGCGGTATCCCTGGCAAACTTCGGGATGGACGCTCATTTTGTGACGAAGCTGCCCGCTCATGCCATCGGGCAGATGGCGGTGAACAGCCTGCGCAAGTACGGCGTCAATACAAACGATATCGTGCGCGGCGGCGACCGTGTGGGCATTTATTTCCTGGAGAAGGGCGCTTCCAACCGCGGCAGCGTCTGCATCTATGACCGTGCCCATTCCGCGATTGCGGAGGCGGCTCCGGCGGATTTTGACTGGGATCAGATTTTTGAGGGAGCGGACTGGTTCCATTTCACCGGCATTACCCCCGCGCTGGGTGAAAACGTGGTGGAGCTGTGCCGTCAGGCCTGCGTGGCCGCGAAGGCCCACGGCGTGAAGATCAGCTGCGATTTAAACTACCGCGGCAAGCTCTGGACGAGGGAGCAGGCGAGAGCGGCTATGACGGATCTTTGCCAGTATGTGGATGTCTGCATTTCCAACGAGGAGGATGCCAAGGACGTGTTCGGCATCGAGGCGGAAAATACCGACATCTATGCGGGCAAGCTGAATAAGGAGGGCTACAAGTCCGTGGCCCGTCAGCTGGCGGAGAAGTTCCATTTTGAGAAGGTGGCGATCACCCTGCGCGAAAGCATTTCCGCCTCCGACAATGACTGGAGCGGTATGCTCTACGATGCGGCCTCCGACGAATACTGCTTCTCCAAGCAGTATCACCTGCGCATTATCGACAGAGTGGGCGGCGGCGACAGCTTTGGCGGCGGCCTGATCTATGCCCTGCTGAAGGGAAAGAGCACGCAGGAGGCGATCGAGTTTGCGGTGGCTGCCTCCGCGCTCAAGCACACCATCGAGGGCGACTACAACATGGTAGGCGTGGCAGAGGTGGAGAAGCTGGCCGGCGGCGACGCGTCCGGACGGGTACAGCGCTAAGAAGACAGGAAGGGCTGCGCGGTAAGCTGCGCAGCGCCGGCAAAAAAAGAAAAGGAGCGGTCCGGTCAGAGAGATTCTGCCGGACCGCTTGATTTTGGGCAAAAAATCCGGGGCAGCAGGATTTTTTGCGGGTCAGGAGGTACCTTCCTCCTGGGGACTGTCGTAAATCATATTGATCATGTCCTGTTTTTGCTGCATGGTGGAGTGTACATAGATATTCAGGGTGACCTGTACGCTGCTGTGGCCCATAATCTCACTCAGGCTTTTTAAGTCAAAGCCCTCCCGGAGGCAGCGGCTGGCAAAGGCGTGGCGAAGCAGATGGAAGTGGAAGTTGCTGCAGCCGCATTTTTGCAAAATGGCTTTAAAGCGGTACTGGATCGTGCGGGAGTCGGTCCAGGGAAAATCCTTTCCGGGAATCAGGTAGAGCTCGTCCGGACGGCAGTATTGCTTCAAAAGCTTCAGAAGGCGGGAGGCCAGCGGGATGGGACGCAGGGATTTGACGGATTTTGGCTCCTGGAAGCTGAGCATGGTGCGGATGCTGTCCGGTCCGGCCGGGGACTCCCCGGGACGCCGTATCCGCTGCAGGTTGCGGCGGATGTGGACGACAGCGTTTTCCAGATCGATATCCTCCCAGCGCAGGGCGCAGAGCTCGCCGATGCGGACGCCGGTATACATGGCAAAAAGGATGCCAAGACAGGTATCGTCCGACGCGTTTTTTAGCAGATACCGCTCCAGGCAGTCCAGCTCCTCCTGGGAGGGCAGAGACATTTCCGTCTTAACGCTTTTTAGGGAGGGCAGTCTGACGGCCGCAAGGTCCAGCTGATGGGAAAAGCTTGCGTATTCCGCGATCTGGCAGGCGATGGAACAGATATATTTGCGGTAGGAGCCGGTCAGCTCCTTCTTTCTGGACCGGTCCTCCAGCTGCGCGCAAAAGGAATCGAGCATGGCTGTCGAGAACTCCCGGACCGGACAGCCTCCCAGGATCGGGAGAATATAGCGCTCGATCAGACGAAGATAGGCGTCGTAGGTGGTGGGCTTCCAACAGCTTCTGTTCCCCTCCAGCCACTCCTCGGCGCACCGTCCCATCGAGAGAGGCCCGCTCCTTCGGGGATTTTTCTGCTGAGCCCTGAGACATCGCATTTTTTCCTTCACCTCCCGCAGACTTTTGGCGTATACATAGAGATACCGCGATTTTTTGTGAAGGTCCCGGCCGATCAGGATCCTGCCCTCGTAGCGGCCGTCCTTCCTTCTGTAAATATTGCTTCCGGTTTTTGCCATGGGAAGCCTCCTTTCCGGCGTTGCTTTTACTGTGCCATTTTATTATTATACGGTTTTAAACGGGATAGTTAAAACAAATGATGATTGTCTGCCGGGGAAAAATCTGATAAGATATAAAATAACATTTCAGCCGGTATGGCACGATAAGAGAGGAACCATGAGCATTTACGATACATTGAATGACAGGCAGCGGGAGGCGGTATTTAAGACGAAGGGGCCGGTGCTCATCCTGGCCGGGGCAGGGAGCGGAAAAACCAGGGTGCTGACACACCGGATTTCCTATCTTCTGGAGCACGAGGGCGTGCAGCCCTGGCATATCCTGGCGATCACCTTTACCAACAAGGCGGCGGGGGAGATGCGAGAACGTGTGGACGATCTGGTCGGTCACGGGGCGGAGGAGATCTGGGTATCCACCTTTCATTCCACCTGCGTGCGGATCCTGCGCCGTTATATTGACCGCCTGGGCTTTGACAACAATTTTACCATCTACGATACGGACGACAGCAAGAACATCATCAAGGATGTGTGCAAAAAGCTGCAGATCGATACGAAGCTTTACAAGGAGCGGAGCCTGATGTCGGCGATCTCCTCTGCCAAGGACGAGCTTGTCTCCCCGAAGGAATACGCGCTGAAGGCGATGGGGGATTTTTCCCGGCAGAAGATCGCTTCGGTCTATGAGGAATACCAGGCAGCCTTAAAAAAGAATAACGCGCTGGATTTCGACGATCTGATCGTCAAGACCGTGGAGCTGTTTAAGAGCTGCCCGGAGGTGCTGGACTATTATCAGGAGCGCTTTGTTTACATCATGGTGGACGAGTATCAGGATACCAACACGGCGCAGTTTGAGCTGATCCGGCTTCTTGCGGGCAAGTACCGCAACCTGTGCGTGGTGGGCGACGATGATCAGTCCATCTACAAGTTCCGCGGGGCGAATATCAACAATATCCTGGATTTTGAAAAGGTGTTTCCGGAGGCTGCGGTGATCAAGCTGGAGCAGAATTACCGGTCTACCCAGACGATCCTGGACGCGGCAAACGATGTCATCCGCAACAATGTGGAGCGCAAGACAAAAGCGCTTTGGACGGACAAGGGAGAGGGAAGCCTGATTCATTTCCGTCAGTTCGATACCGCCTATGAGGAGGCGGAGTACATTGCGGATGATGTGGCGAAAAAGCACAGAAACCGGGAGGCAAACTACCGGGACTGCGCGGTGCTGTACCGCACCAACGCCCAGGCGCGTCTTTTGGAGGAGCGCTTTATCGCGGAGGGCATTCCCTATGATGTGGTGGGCGGCGTCAATTTCTATGCCCGCCGGGAAATCAAGGACATGCTTGCTTACTTAAAAACCGTGGACAATGGGCAGGATGACCTGCAGGTGCGCCGGATTATCAACGTGCCCCGGCGGGGCATCGGGGCCACCACCGTCAACCGGGTGCAGGCGTATGCGGACGAGAATGGGATCAGCTTTTATGACGCGCTTAGAAATGCCGATCAGATCCCGGGGCTGGGACGCAGCGCCTCCAAGCTGGAGCCCTTTGTGACGCTGATCCAGTCGCTGCGGGCCAAGCTGGAATACTATACGTTAAAGCAGCTTCTGGACGATATCATTGAATCCACCGGCTATGTGAAGGAGCTGCAGGAATCCGACGACGAGGAGGCGGAGGACCGGATCGCCAATATCAATGAGCTGGTGAGTAAGGTGGTTGCCTTTGAGGCAGCCCATGAGGATGCCACGCTGAGCAGCTTTTTGCAGGAGGTTGCCCTGGTGGCGGATATCGACGGCGTGGAGTCGGACAATAACAAGGTGCTTTTGATGACGCTGCATTCCGCCAAGGGACTGGAGTTTCCGGTGGTTTATCTGGCCGGGCTGGAGGATGGGATTTTCCCCAGCTATATGAGCATTATGGACGGGGATCCGTCGATGATCGAGGAGGAGCGGCGCCTTGCCTATGTGGGAATTACCCGGGCAAAGGAGGATCTGACGATCACCTGCGCCCGGCAGAGGATGATCCGCGGCGAAACGCAGTACAATCCGGTAAGCCGGTTCGTGAAGGAAATCCCGGCGAATCTGATGGACAACCGGGCGCCGGGCTTTCGCCGGGTATCCTTCGGGGAGGATGCCGGGGAGGAAGGCGGCGGAAGCGGTTTTTCGGGCTTTTCGGGCTTTTCGGGCTTCTCCGGCTTTTCCGGGGAGGAAAAGGGGCGGTCTGCGGCCCCCTTTGCGTCCCGGCAGAAGGCCGGCCAGGAGGCAGGGAAGGAAGCGGACCGGGCCGGGAGCTGGGGAAGCTTCGGAAACAGCGCTGCCGGCGCAGGTTCTTTTTCCGGCTATGCAAAGCCCAGGGCGGTGGTGAAGCCCAAAAAGACGGCGGAGGAGCGAAAGCCCTTCATCGCACAGGGGCTTGGCAGTCTGAACGCTGCAGGAGGTATTTCCAAGGGAACGAGCAAGGCATCCAGCCTGGAATACGGCGTGGGCGACCGTGTGCGGCACTTAAAATACGGCGACGGCACGGTGACCGCCATCGTGGATGATCCGAGGGATTACAAGGTGACGATCCAGTTTGACGGGGCCGGACAGAAGATCATGTACGCGGCCTTCGCAAAACTGAAAAAATTATAAAATTTGCTCTTTTTATAGTAAAATCCGTGAAACGGTGGTATCATATACATAATATATAGGGGTGAGCGCTGCGCAGGCGGATGCGCGGAATACGCAGAAAGGATGGATATTATGGCGAGATTGGATGAGCTTCTGGATGTGTTAAAGGGCGACGAGCTGGCAAAGAAGAAAGAGGAGAGGAAGAACTGCCTGATCTGGATCCTGGCGATTGTCGGGGCTGTCGCGGCAGTGGCGGCGATTGCATACGCGGTATACCGTTTTATGACGCCGAATTATCTGGAGGATTTTGACGACGACTTTGATGATGACTTCGAGGACGACGAGGATGAGGACGGTACGGACGGAGCGTCCGCTCCTGCCGCGGAGAAGAAGGCAGAGGAGAAGGAATAAGACGGCCAGCTCCTGTACGACAGGGCAGGGGCGCTGACACAGCGGGGTACTCGGACGGCGCAGGACAGATTTTCCGGCGCAGCGCGGGGCCCCGTTTTTTTGCGCGATACGCCCTGCAAGCGGCTGCGTGCATGCACAGGCAGCCATTTGCAGGGCAACGGACAGGGGAAGAGAATCTTCCCCTGCCAGATTATCAATCATACCCTTGTCCATCGAGGGTAGACAGAAATGAGGACAAACCGATGAAGAAGGGACAGATCAGGACAGGAACGGCAGAGTATGTCAAGTTTCCAAACCGGGCGATGGTGCGCCTGGAGGATTCCGGGGAGGAATATTGCGAGGTGAAAGGCGCTCTGCCGGGGCAGCGGATACAGCTGGTTGTGACCAGAGTGCGCGGCGGCAAAGGGGAGGGACGATTAAAAGAGGTGCTGGAGAACTCCCCTCTGGAAACGCAGGGGCCCGAAAACGGCGGCTGCAGGCATTTTGGCCGCTGCGGCGGCTGCAGCTATATTTCCATGCCCTACGAGGAGAGCCTGCGCATCAAGGAGGAGCAGGTGCACAGGCTTCTGAAGCCGGTGCTTGCCGGTCAGACGACAGAATGTGTGATCGAGCCGATCAAGCCCAGCCCGGTCTGTTATGGCTACCGCAACAAGATGGAATTTACCTTCGGGGACGAGGAAAAGGACGGCCCGCTGGCGCTTGGGATGCACCGGAGGGGAAGCTTTTACGATATTGTGACGGTGGATCACTGCCGGATTGTGGACGAGGATTACAACACGATCCTGGCGGCCACGCTGTCCTATTTTAAAGAACAGGATGTGCCCTTTTATCACCGTTTTACCCACCAGGGCGTGCTGCGGCATCTGCTGGTGCGCCGCGCTTCCTACACCGGGGAGATTCTCGTCGCGCTGGTGACCACCAGCGGCCTTTTGACGGGGCTGGAGGGCTGGAAGGAGCGTCTGCTTGAGCTTCCCCTGAACGGAAAGCTTGCGGGAATCCTGCACATCGTGAATGACTCCATGGCGGATGCGGTAAAAAGCGACCGGACAGAAATCCTGTACGGCCAGGACTTTTTCTATGAGCAGCTTTTGGGGCTTCGCTTTCGGATTTCCACCTTTTCTTTTTTTCAAACCAACACCCGCAGCGCGGAGGTGCTCTATGAGACGGCGCGCGAATATGTGGGCGGTCTGAAAAGTGAAAACGGCCGTCCGGCCAGCGTCGTCTACGACCTTTACAGCGGCACGGGCACCATCGCTCAGCTGATGGCTCCTGTGGCAAAAAAGGTGATCGGCGTGGAGATCGTGGAGGAGGCGGTGGAGGCGGCCCGCAGAAACGCCTGCGAGAACGGCCTGGACAACTGTGAATTTATCGCGGGCGACGTGCTGAAGGTGCTGGATACGATCGAGGAAAAGCCGGATTTTATCATTCTGGATCCGCCCCGCGACGGCGTGCATCCCAAGGCCCTGGCGAGAATCATCTCCTACGGCGTGCCGAAGCTGGTTTACATTTCCTGCAAGCCCACCAGCCTGGCCCGGGATCTGGCGGTGTTTCTCGAGAACGGCTACGAGGCAGAGCGGTGCGTGCCGGTGGACCAGTTTCCGTGGACGACGGGGATAGAGACAGTCGTGTTGCTGCAGAAGATGAACTGAAAACAGAACGCCGATAAGTTGAGTCCGGATGTGGAAGATTATGACGCATTTAAAGCTGCGGAAAAAGACAGAAAGATTGAATGTTTTTCGGGAATGTTTTGAAATGTATGGAATCATGTACCAAATGGAGGACAATATAACAACGGAGATAAGGCAGATGGGATACAATGGATATACCGAAAAAAAGAAGGTTACAAATAAGAGATATTTGGACAAGTTGGCGTCATTTATTGTGAGAGTTGAGCCAGGGGAAAAAGAAGAAATTGAAAAAGCTGCTGCCCAGGCAGAAATGAGCCGAAATGCGTACGTCTTGGCTGCGGTCCGGGAGAAAATCGCAAGGGAAAAAGAAAGAGATAATTGATTGTAGACAGTAAAAAAAGGCCATTGGTATTGTGAGTCCTAATAATAATAGACGTATAAACACTTAGTCCCACCACATCGGGACATATATACTTTACTCTTGCCCTCGACGTTTACGGCATAAATATCAAGGTCATCTTTGGATTTGATCCCGTCTGTTCCGTTTTGACGATACTCTGCCAATCGGTGTCCATCGTGCAAGCTGAATTGTTATGATTGTCCGACGTATGCTGCCTGATCAAATCATGAAAAGTGGATTGTTTCGGGTTCGGTGGGGACAATGTGGCCTATGAAAACGATCACGATTTTTGGTATGGGTTGAAGCTGTCGGAGATGTATGAGCGCAATGTCCGCATGTGATGTGGAGCAGGAGAAGAAAGTAAGAGAATGTTTTTAGAAAACAGAGGAGAGGTGCGAATAGGAAGCGAGCAGAAATTCCGGGAGCGACCTGCACCTGATGTGGGAGTGATTTGAGGAGTTTAAGGTGGAAAAGTGAGAGAGAAAATTTAATAAAAAATTTTTTTTAGTGATTTTTGAATAAAGTTGGTGTAAAATAAAAACGAAAATTAGTAATTTTTGCCGTCGCTCCCTTTATGGGGGCGTGGATTGAAATACGGGAATTTGATAAATATCAAATGTCCCAGCGTGTCGCTCCCTTTATGGGGGCGTGGATTGAAATATTAGATGGAATTGATATAGAAGAAGTTGGTAATTGTCGCTCCCTTTATGGGGGCGTGGATTGAAATGCCGCCAACCTGGCCGGATGCCAAAAATACAATATGTCGCTCCCTTTATGGGGGCGTGGATTGAAATTTAATCCAGCGCAAAAAGTTATCCTGATCGGCCTGTCGCTCCCTTTATGGGGGCGTGGATTGAAATAGCTGGGAAGTGAGGCAATACACCGCAGATATGGGTCGCTCCCTTTATGGGAGAGTTAATTGAAATTTACAAATTCAAACATTTTTACCTCCTTATAAAGTCGTCCCTTTATGAGGATGAAAATCTAACAAGATATGCTTTAGAAGAATGGAAGAATTAAGTACTGGGATCCAAGTCAAAGAGGGGTTTGGATTATTACAGACAAAATAGGAGGCGATTAGGATGATTTTATATCACGGCAGCAACGTAGTCGTTGAAAGTCCGAAGCTGATCAAACAAAATCGTTATCTGGATTTTGGCTTTGGATTTTATACCACTACTAACCGGGATCAGGCAGTAAATTTTGCGGGTAAGGTTGTAGAACGGAGAAAAACTGGAGAACCTATATTGAATATCTATTCTGTGGATGAAACGGCAGCATTTCGGGAGTGTAGTCTGCTGCGATTTGAAAAGCCGGATATGGCCTGGCTGGATTTTGTGGCAGAGAACCGTGAGGGATCGTATCGGGGAAAACAATACGACTTGGTTTACGGAGCGGTTGCTGACGATGACGTGTACCGCACCATCACGCTTTACATGACGGGTGTATTGACAAAAGAGCAGACTCTTGAAGCACTTAAAATTCGAAGGCTGTTCAACCAGGTGGTGTTTGCAACGGAGAAATCTTTGCAATATCTGCATTTTGAAGGGAGGGAGCTTGTATGAACAAAGATCAATTTAGTGCAATGCTGGCGGTTCTTGTACCGCCGATTATTAAAAAAATCGTTGAAAACAGTAACGTGGACGACGACAAAGCCATTTCCCGGTTTTATCAGTCTAAGCTCTACAAGGAGCTTTCGGACGAATCATCAAAGCTTTGGCATTATGGTCCGATGACCTTGTATACCATGTATCAGGATGAACTCCTGACAGGTTCTTATGACTATCCTGAGGAGGCATATTAAATAAATGAGTAAGGAAACGACTTTTTTGATTTACTGTATGGAACGTTACCGGTATTTCAAAGGACTTTCCGGCGCAGAGGTGGCGAAGACATTTGAACAGTTCGGTATCTATGGATATATTACAAAGTATTTTGAATCTTTGCATACCATAGGCGATCAGTGTATCGTGCAGGATATTGACGATTATATAAAAGCAGCGAGCGGCGGTTAATGGCGTTCACGATTCACTAAGCACGAGGGTTCCAGTCGAAGCAATATTGGAGCAAGAAACATGACACGACAAGAATTGTTTACATGGGTAAGGCAGCAATACGGTACGGAGCCGGAATATCCCTGGCACGACAGGAATGCGGTGTTACGCCGCAAAGATAATAGTAAATGGTACGGAGTAGTTTTGGAAGTCTCTGGCGATAAGCTTGGGCTGACGGATGCGGGCACCATTGATGTTCTTAATGTGAAATGTGACCCGATTTTGGTTGGCTCGCTGCGTGGACAGGATGGGTATTTCGCCGCTTATCACATGAATAAGGAAAAGTGGTTGAGTATCCGGTTAGGCAATGCAGAACTGGATGATTCGATCAAAGAATTGCTTGCTTTGAGTTATGAGTTGACGGCATCGAAGGCGAAAATCAAAGCAGCAGACCGAAAGTCTTAAAGAAAAAATAATCTTAAATATTCAATAAAGTAATCATCTTCAAACAAAAATAGGCATCCCCCACAGCATTTTCACAGAAAAGATGTTGACAAGTCAACAAAAAGAGGTATAATACAGGATATCCAAAAGAATTCTGTTTCATCGGCGATGCCGATCGGGAGAACTATGATTTCAAAAATAATTGCAACCGGCTCCTGTGTGCCGGATATTTGTCTGACAAACGAAGCGCTGTCTCAGTGGATGGAGACCAGCGACGAATGGATACGGTCGAGGACGGGCATCGGCGCCCGCCGTCTGGCAGCGATGCCGGAGCCGGATGCAAACGGCTGTATCCGGACGCATTATGGTGACAGTCCGCTTTTTACGCTGGCCAGGGAGGCGGCAAAACGGGCGCTTTCCATGGCGGAGGCGCAAAAGGGGCTTGCGCCGGAGGACGTGGATCTGATCCTGGTTGCGACCAGCTCCCACGACGAGTTGTTTCCGGCGCTGGCCTGCCGCCTGCAGGAGGCACTGGGGCTTTCCCGGGCGGCGGGGTATGATATTGTTCTGGCCTGCACTGGCTTTCTGGCCGCGCTGCAGATGGCTGACGCCTATATCCGGGCCGGGGTGTACCGGACCGTGCTGGTGATTGGGGCGGAGGTGCTTTCCCGGTTTGTGGACTGGGAGGACAGAGATACCGCCATTTTGTTCGGCGACGGTGCGGGAGCCGTGGTGATGAGTGCGGATCCCGGACACACGGAAGATGGCGCGGGGATTCTGGGAACGGTGCTGCACGCCGACGGTGCGGGCGCGGACGCGCTGACGGGAAGGGCTATGTATTGGAACGAGCGGATGCCGGCCGCGATACGGATGGACGGCAGAGCCGTCTTTTCCTTTGCGGTGCGCCGCGTGCCGGAGGTGATCCGGGAGCTGCTTGCGGGGGAGGGCCTCCGGCCGGATCTCTATCTGCTTCATCAGGCGAATTACCGCATTATAGAGACGATTGCGAAAAAGCTGCAGGAGCCGATGGAAAAATTTCCGCATAATCTGGAACGGTTCGGAAATACCTCGGCCGCCTCGATTCCGCTGCTGATGGACGAGCTGAACCGGTCGGGAAGCCTGAAAAAAGGACAGCTGCTGTGTCTGGCGGGATTTGGCGCAGGCTTAAGCTACGGCGCGGCGCTGCTGCGCTGGTAAATACATTTTGGCAGCACACACTTTTTATAAAATAAAAAAGGAGACAAAACAATGTTTGAAAAGGTACGGAAAATTATTGCAGATCAGCTTGGCATAAGCGAGGAGCAGATCGGAGAAAACACCTCCTTCGCGGAGGATCTGGGAGCGGATTCCCTGGATCTGTTTGAGCTTGTCTCCACGCTGGAGGATGAATATGGTATTGAAATTCCGGGTGAGGAGCTGGAAGCGCTTACCACGGTGGGCAAGGTGGTGGATTATCTGAAGGAGCAGGGCGCAAACGGCTGAGGGCAGCCGCGGAATATTTCACTCGGGAAAGGAAGGCCATGAGGACACAAATTACGGAATTGCTTGGAATTGAATATCCGGTGATACAGGGCGGTATGGCGTGGGTGGCGGATGAGCACATCGCCGCTGCGGTTTCCAATGCGGGCGGACTGGGACTGATCGGCGGGGCAAGCGCGCCGGGAGAGACGGTGCGGGAAATGATCCGCCGCTGCCGTGCGCTGACGGACAGGCCCTTCGGCGTCAACGTGATGTTGATGAGCCCCTACGCCGACGAGGTGGCGCGGGTGGTCATTGAGGAGGGCGTGAAGGTCGTCACGACGGGAGCGGGTATGCCGGGCGCTTACCTGCCGGCCTGGAAGGAGGCGGGAATCCGTGTCATTCCGGTGGTGGCTTCCGTGGCGCTGGCGCGTATGATGCAGAAGGCTGGCGCCGACGCGGTGGTGGCGGAGGGAATGGAGTCCGGCGGCCACATCGGAGAGGCGACAACCATGACGCTTGTGCCGCAGGTTGCAGATGCGGTTTCCATTCCGGTGATTGCGGCCGGCGGCATCGCGGACGGCCGGGGCATGGCGGCGGCCTTCCTGCTCGGCGCGGAGGGCGTACAGCTGGGTACGCGCTTTGTGGCCTCTCTGGAGGCAAATGTCCATCAAAATTACAAGGAAAGGATCGTGGCGGCAAAGGATGTGGATTCCGTTGTCACGGGCACACGTTACGGGCATCCGATCCGCTGTATCCGCAATCAGATGACCCGTACCTACCTTCAGGAGGAGGCGGCCGGAAAAAGCTTTGAGGAGCTGGAGTACCTGACGCTTGGCAGCCTGCGAAAGGCAGTACAGGAGGGAGATGTTAAAAACGGAAGCGTGATGGCGGGACAGTCTGCGGGGCTGATCCATGATATCCGGTCATGCCGTGAGATTATGGCAGAGATGACGCAGCAGTGCCGCACGCTGCTGGCCCAAAATGCAGCGCGGTTTTCGGCGGAGGTTTAAGAGCTATGGGAAAGACAGCATATTTATATCCGGGACAGGGAGCGCAGCAAACCGGCATGTGCCAGGCTTTTTATGAGCGGTATCCTTCGGTGCGGAAGCGGATTGCAGAAGCCTCGGAGATTCTGGGCTACGGGCTGGCAGAGCTTATGTTTGAGCCGGACGAGCGGCTGAATGAGACGGCCTACACACAACCGGCCATGGTGGCGGCAGAGCTTGCCATGACGCAGGTTGTGGACGGGCTTCTTGCCGCGAAGGGGATCCGGGCTGACTATTCCGCCGGGCTGAGCCTGGGCGAGTATGCGGCGATTGCCAGCGCCGGCGGCTTTTCCTTTGAGGAGGCGGTCAAAACCGTGGCGGTGCGGGGAAAACGGATGGCGGAGGCGGTGCCCGCAGGACAGGGCGCGATGGCGGCCGTGCTGGGCGCCCGAACCGGACAGGTGGAGGAGATCGTCCATGCGATGGACGGGGTATATATTGCAAATTATAACTGCCCGGGGCAGCTGGTGCTCACCGGATACCGGACGGCCGTGGAGGAAGCAATACAGCGCCTGCAGGCAGCGGGCGTCCGAAAATGCGTCTTTTTGAAGGTGTCCGGCCCGTTTCACTCACCGCTTCTTGCGGGGGCGGGGAAAAAGCTGCTGCCGGTGCTGGAAGCGATTGAATGGAAGCCTTTTTCCCATCCCTATGTGGCAAATGTACATGCGGGAATCGTGACGGAGCCGGGCCAAACGGCGGAGCTTCTGGCGCGGCAGGTTTCCTCCCCCGTGCGGTGGGAGCAGAGCATCGTGACGCTGCTGCAAAACGGCGTCCGGACATTTCTGGAGATCGGGCCGGGCCGGACGCTGAGCGGTTTTATGAAAAAAATTATCCGCGCGCATGCAGAGGAGCTGGGAATTTCGGAAGCGGAGATCCGGATGATCGGCATTGCAGTGCCGGAGGATCTGGCAGCGCTTGAGGAATTGTAAAAGGCGGCGGGAGGAGAGACAGGATGGCAGAGGAGAAGAACAGACCGGTTGCGCTTGTGACGGGAGCGGGGCGCGGCATTGGCCGGGCGATTGCATGCAGGCTGGGCGCAGAGGGCTATCATGTGATCGTAAATTATAACGGCTCCCGGCAGGCGGCGGAGGCGACGGTGGAGGAAATCCTTGCGGCAGGCGGAAAAGCCACCGCCAGGCAGTGCAGCGTGGCGGATCAGGATGCCTGCCGGGAAATGTTTGAGGAGATCCGGAAGGAATACGGCCCCGTCGCGGTGCTTGTGAATAATGCCGGAATCACAAAGGACGGGCTGCTGATGGCCATGAGCGAGGCGGATTTTGACAGCGTGATCGACACAAATTTAAAGGGAAGCTTCCATTGTATCAAGTATGCGGCGAAGCAGATGCTGAAGGCGCGCAAGGGAAGAATTGTCAACATTGCGTCGGTATCCGGCATTTTGGGCAATGCCGGACAGGCAAACTATGCGGCCTCCAAGGCGGGGCTGATCGGGCTGACCAAGTCGGCGGCCAGGGAGCTTGCTTTGCGGGGGATTACCGTCAATGCCGTTGCGCCGGGCTTTATTGAAACGGATATGACGGCCGTGCTGGACGAGCGGGTGAGGAAAGCCGCTGTAGACCAGATCCCCCTGCAGCGCTTCGGAACGCCGGAGGATGTGGCCGGTGCGGTGGCATTTCTTTGCAGTGACCAGGCGGCGTACATCACCGGGCAGGTGCTGGCGGTGGACGGCGGCATGGCGATGTGAGGCCGTAGCGCTGTGGGGAGAAGTGTGCCGGCAAGTTTGGATGGCCGCTGTCGCGGCGGAATGAGAGGAAACATGGCGAGACGAGTAGTCATTACTGGCCTTGGCGCAATCACGCCGGTCGGAAATTCGGTAAAGGAATATTGGGAGAGCTTAAAGGCCGGAAAATGCGGCATCAGCCCGATCACGCATTTTGATCCGGCGGATTTTAAGGTAAAAATCGCGGCGGAGGTGAAGGATTTTGACCCAAAAGCCTACGGAGATGCAAAGAGCATGCGCCGCATGGAGCTGTTTTCTCAGTACGCGGTGGCGGCTTCCTTGGAGGCGCTTTCGGACAGCCGGCTTTCGATGGAAGCAGAGGACGCCTTCCGCGTCGGTGTGGCCATCGGTTCCGGGATCGGTTCTCTGCAGGCGATGGAGGCCGGTGTGAAGCGTATGGCGGAGAAAGGGCCGGGCCGGATGGATCCGCTGACGGTACCGCGCATGATTTCCAATATGGCGGCGGGAAATGTGGCGATCCGTTTTGGACTGCGCGGAAAAAATATAAACGTGGTGACGGCCTGCGCGACCGGCACGCACTGTATCGGAGAGGCGATGCGCAGCATTCAGTACGGGGATGCGGATGTCATGCTGGCGGGAGGCGCGGAGGCGCCGATTACGCCCTTTGGCGTGGGAGGCTTTACGGTGCTGACGGCGCTTTCGGAAAATCCGGATCCCGGGACGGCCTCCCGTCCCTTTGATAAAAACCGGGACGGCTTTGTGATGGGCGAAGGCGCCGGTGTGCTTGTGCTGGAGGAGCTGGAGCATGCCAGAAAGCGCAGAGCGCATATTTATGCGGAGCTGCTGGGCTATGGCGCGACCTGCGACGCCTACCACATCACTTCGCCGGCGGAGGATGGCTCCGGAGCGGCCCGGGCCATGCAGGACGCGATGAAGGATGCGGGGCTTTCGCCGGAGGAAATCGATTATATCAACGCCCACGGCACGAGCACGCCGCTCAACGATCTGTTTGAGACGAGAGCGATCCGTCTGGCCTTCGGCGACGCGGCCGGGAAGCTCAGGATCAATTCGACAAAATCGATGATCGGCCATCTTTTGGGGGCGGCCGGCGGCGTCGAGGCGATTGCCTGCGTCAAGTCCATAGAGGAAGGGTATGTACATGTGACCCGGGGACTGACAGAGAGCGAGCAGGAGCTGGATCTGGATTACTGCAGAGGAAGCGGCTGCGCCATGGACATTCGCGCGGCCCTGAGCAATTCCCTGGGCTTTGGCGGGCACAATGCCTCCCTGGTGATTGGGAAATACCGCGAATAGGGACGTGAGAGAGGATCAAAAGGCATGAAAGTAGAGGAGATCAGGGAACTGATGCAGGAAATGGCGCAGACCGGCGTGGCGGAGCTGCAATATGAGGAGGGCGGCGTGGCGCTGCATCTTTGCACAAAGGACGCGCCGGTAAGATCGGTCAAAGACGAAGCGGTAAGACCGGCCGGGGAGGAGCCGGTAAGATC
This sequence comes from Eubacteriales bacterium, assembly GCA_030524455.1. Classification (GTDB taxonomy): domain Bacteria; phylum Bacillota; class Clostridia; order Lachnospirales; family Lachnospiraceae; genus Gallintestinimicrobium. Next base: position 161,440 of record JAUNGT010000001.1, read on the forward strand.
GGCCGAGGAGGAGGCGGTAGGACCGGTCAAAGACGAGGCGGTCAAAAAGGAAGCGCCGTCCGGGGAGCAGACGGGGAAGGGGCAGCTTGTCAAGTCTCCGCTGGTCGGCATTTTTTATACGGCCCCGGCGCCGGATCAGCCGGCCTATGTCAAAGCAGGGGATAAGGTGAAAAAAGGGCAGGTGCTGGGGCTGATCGAGGCGATGAAGCTGATGAACGAGGTCGAGGCAGAGTGCGAGGGCACAGTGACAGAGATTCTGGCGGAAAATGAACAGATGGTAGAATACGGACAGCCCCTGTTCCGGATCGGGTGAGCCGGAGAGTGAGGAGAGAACATATGCTTGGAATAAAAGAGATCGAGGAGATTATCCCGCACCGTCATCCGTTTTTGCTGATTGACCGGATTGACGAGCTTACGCCGGGAGAGAGCGCGGTGGGCGTCAAAAACGTGACGTTCGAGGAGCCCTGGTTTGCCGGGCATTTTCCGCAGGAGCCGGTGATGCCGGGGGTATTGATTCTCGAGGCGCTGGCGCAGACCGGGGCGGTGGCGATTTTGTCCCTGCCGGAAAATAAGGGGAAAACCGCTTATTTCGGTGCGGTGAACAGGGCCCGCTTCCGGAAAAAGGTGATTCCGGGAGATCAGCTGCGTTTAAGCTGCGAGATCATACAGAGAAAAGGCCCGGTCGGCGTGGGCCGGGCGGTGGCATATGTGGACGGCAAGGTTGCGGTACAGGCGGAGCTGACCTTTGCGGTCGGTTGAGAGACGGGACAGGAGTATGGAGATGTTCAACAAGGTTCTGGTTGCCAATCGGGGAGAAATCGCGGTTCGCGTGATCCGGGCGCTGCGGGAGATGGGAATCCGTTCCGTGGCGGTATATTCGGAGGCGGACAGGGAATCTCTGCATGTCATGCTGGCGGACGAGGCGGTCTGTATCGGCCCGGCCCCGTCCGCAGAGTCCTATTTGAATATGGAGGCGATTCTCTCTGCGGCAGTCGCGACGGGAGCGCAGGCAATTCATCCGGGCTATGGTTTTCTTTCTGAGAACGCCCGCTTTGCCGGTCTCTGTAAGCTTTGCGGCATTACCTGGATCGGCCCCTCCGCGGAGGTCATCGAACGGATGGGAGACAAGTCGGAGGCGCGCAGCACGATGAAGAAGGCCGGCGTCCCGGTCATTCCGGGCACAGCGGAAGCGCTGCACGATGCCGCCTCCGCTCTGAAGGCGGCCAGGAAGATCGGCTTTCCCGTGATGATCAAGGCGTCCGCGGGCGGCGGCGGAAAGGGGATGCGCAGGGCAGACTCCCCGGCGGTGTTTGAGGAGATGTTCCGGGCGGCACAGGCGGAGGCAGCCAGCGGGTTTGGCGACGACAGCATGTATCTGGAACGCTGCGTGCAGCACCCGAAGCATGTGGAGGTACAGATTCTGGCGGACCGCTTCGGCAATGTGGTGCATGTGGGGGAGCGGGACTGCTCGGTGCAGCGGCGGCATCAGAAGGTGCTGGAGGAATCGCCCTGCGCAGCGCTCACCGACGCACAGCGTGCGCGGATCGGCAAAATGGCGGTGCGGGCGGCAAAGGCGGCGGGTTATGAGAACGCAGGAACGATTGAGTTTTTGCTTGAGCCTTCGGGCCGTTTTTATTTTATGGAGATGAATACGCGGATCCAGGTGGAGCATCCGGTGACGGAGCAGGTAAGCGGCATCGACCTGATCAAGGAGCAGATCCGGATCGCGGCCGGTGAAAAGCTGTGCTGTACGCAGCGGGAGCTGCAGCTGCGGGGGCATGCCATCGAATGCCGGATCAATGCCGAACGCCCGGAGCTTGGATTTCTGCCAAGCCCCGGAAAGGTCAGCGGCCTGCATCTGCCGGGCGGCAACGGTGTGCGCGTGGATACCCATCTCTATCAGGGGTATACGGTTTCCCCTCATTACGATTCCATGCTGCTCAAGCTGATTGTGCACGGAAAGGACCGGGAGGAGGCGCTGGCGAAGCTGCGCTCGGCTCTGGGAGAGACGGTGATCGAGGGGGTACATACAAACATCGATTTTTTATATGAAATCATCAATCACAAGGCCTTTGCGGCGGGCAGGACGGATACGGATTTCATCCCGCGCTATTTTGCAAGGTATCAAAAAGGACGGCGACCGAAAGATGCTGAATGACTGGATCAAAAAGAGACGAGCGGAAAAGCAGGTGAGAAAGCCGGATTTTACACGGATAAAAACCGGCGTCAATAAGGATTTCGGACCCAAAAAACGGGGCCGCAGAGCCTATACGGCGCTGCGGCGTCCGGAGGTGCCGGACGATTGCTGCATCAAGTGCGATACCTGCGGCAGGACGCTGTTTTTGCTGGAAATCCGGGAAAATCTGTATCGCTGCCCGAAGTGCGGAGCGTATTTTATGTTTCCGGCAAAGCGGCGGATTCGCATGCTTGCGGATGCGGGCAGCTTTGAGCCGATGGATACGGAGCTTGCGTTTGTGAACCCGCTGGATTTTCCCGGCTATGCGGAAAAGGTTGCAGCGCAGCAGGAAAAATACGGGATCGACGAGGCGGTGCTGACCGGTCGCTGCCGGATTGACGGGCTTGGGGCAGTGCTGGCTGTCTGCGACGGACGGTTTATCATGAGCTCTATGGGCCACAATGTGGGAGAAAAGCTGACGCGCGCCATCGAGCTTGCGACGAGGGAGAAGCTTGCGCTGATCATTTATTGCTGCTCCGGCGGGGCGCGGATGCAGGAGGGAATGATCAGCCTGATGCAGATGGCAAAGACGGCCGCCGCGCTGAAGCGCCACCATGACGCGGGTCTTTTGTATATCAGCGTACTCACCAATCCCACCACCGGCGGCGTGACGGCGAGCTTTGCGATGCTGGGAGATATCATCCTGGCGGAGCCCAATGCGCTGATCGGGTTTGCGGGACCGCGCGTTATTGAACAGACCATCGGGCAAAAGCTGCCGGAGGGCTTCCAGCGGGCGGAATTTTTGTTAAGTCACGGCTTTGTGGATGCCATTGCACCGCGGGAGGAGCAGAAGGCGCTTTTAGCCAGGCTGATCCGCCTGCACAACGGAGCGGCGGGACGGAGAGCCTTCCACCGGCATGCCGCTGCGCAGCAGGAAAAGGAGGATTTCGCCGAAAGCCCGGCACTGCCTGTCCAAAGCAGGGAGGATCCGTGGGAAACGGTGAAGGCCTCCCGGAAAACGGGAAGGCCCAGGGCACTTTCCTATATCCGGCTTTTGTTTGAGGATTTTACGGAGCTGCACGGGGACCGGCTGTTTGGAGAGGATCCGGCGATGGTGGCCGGCCTGGCGTTTTTTGAGGGCCTGCCGGTGACAGTGATCGCCCAGCAAAAAGGGAGCAATCTGCAGGAAAATCAGAAGCGTAATTTCGGGATGCCCCGGCCGGAGGGATACCGCAAAGCGCTGCGTCTGATCCGGGAAGCGGAAAGCTTCGGGCGGCCGATCGTCTGCTTTGTCGATACGCCCGGCGCCTATCCGGGGATGGATTCGGAGGAGCGCGGCCAGGGAGAGGCGATCGCCGCCTGCCTGCGGGAGCTGTCCGGCGTTTCTGTACCGGTGCTCTCCATCGTGCTTTCGGAGGGCGGCTCCGGCGGCGCGCTGGCCCTGGCCGTCGCCAACCAGGTGTGGATGCTGGAGCAAGCAACCTACAGCATCCTTTCGCCGGAGGGCTTTGCCAGCATTTTGTATAAGGATGCAAAACGGGCGAAGGAAGCGGCGGCGGTCATGAAAATCACGGCGGCGGATTTAAAGCGGCTCGGTGTGATCGAGGAGATCATTGCAGAGTATGGCGGCGCCTGCGGGGAGACGCTGCCGCAGATCGCGGGGGAAATCCGCAGACGGATGCGGTGTTTTCTGAAAGAGGCGCTGTCCTTAAGCGGGGAGGAGCTTGCGGCGCAGAGGTATGAGCGGTTTCGGAAAATGTGAATTACCTAAGTAGTTTTTTTAGAACCACCCCGACGGGGCAGATCAGGTTGTGATCTGTTCCACTTCCGGGGTGAGATTGAGCATTCTGTTTTATCGATTTGATTTCCAATCTTTTCAACCAATAATAAATTATATAACGGTATTTTAGTCTGATTGACATATTGTCTCAGCTCTCAGAAATTCTGATCAAACAATCACTATTTGACCTGAAAATAATGTAATACCGTTAAATACTGCATGATCGGTTTCAAAAATACTGATAATTTTGAAACCGATCATCTCGTAAAGATGCTCAAAAAATGAAATCCAACCCTATAAGATGCCTGTTTTTTGAAAAAGTTGCATAATAAAAATCAAAAATGTTGACTATAATATACAAAAAATATAATATGTGAATATAGAAAAACGATGAATATTATTAATAAAGCAGATAAACAATTACAATATATATTTAAAAATAATGATGGAGACTGTGCAAAATGCCATTAAAATATCAAGAAGTAAAAGAAAGAATAAAAAAAATAGCCATTGAATCGAAAGTAGGCAGCAAACTTGCATCGCGTAATTTTTTGAGCAGGAAATATGAGGTTGCCCGTAATACTGTGGATAAAGCGATTGCAGAACTGGAGGAGGAAGGTTATTTGCTTTCCGTGAAAGGAAGCGGAACATATGTATCTGATAAAAAGCCACAGAGAAGTTTGAATATAGGCGTGATTATGCCTTCTCTTGTGGGAGATATTTATCCAAAGTTTATTTCTGGGATTGAAAAGGTCGCGTCGGCATATAACATCAACATTATTGTTTCCAGCAGTGATAATTTTCCTGAAAAGCAGCACGAGAATGTCATGAGGATTATTAAAATGCAGGCAGATGGATGCATTATCATTCCAACAATCAATTCGGAAAAGACATTTGAAACTTTTCAAGTGTTGGAAAGAAAAAAAATTCCGTTTGTGGTCTGTAATAGAAGCATAGATGGATTGGATGCACCCTTTGTAGGGGTAAATAATCACTATGGTGCTTACATCGCAGCAAGACATTTGGCAGAGGGCGGATGCAGGATTTTATCTTATTTTTCATCACATAAATATTCTACATCTATTGACAGATATTGCGGTTTTGAAACGGCATTGACACAATATCAGGAGAAAGTTAAGAAAGGACCGGTTATTCTGGGAAACTATGAAGAAGCTGTTCTGAAAGAAAAAATAAGGGCAGTTTATGAAAAAGAGGAATATCCGGATGGAGTCGTATGCTTTGACGACGCGATGGGGGCTGCTTTATATGGAATTCTTCAGGAAAAGGGACTTTTGATTGGGGATGATGTAAAGGTAACAGGATACGATGACAGTGGTATCTGCCTGATTTTGCCTGTACCGTTGACGTCAGTATCTCCCGAGGCAGTAGAGATGGGAAAGGAGGCAGTAAAAATATTAAGAAGCATTATTGAGGGCACGGGAGAGAAAGACCCTTTTTATTTGATTCAGCCAAGGCTGATTGTCAGAAAGAGTAGCGGAGGAAAGTAATTGCCGTATGTGCGGCGGAAAGAGAGGGAATATGAAATTAGGAGGACTTGTACCTGCATTGGTGACACCGTTTGATCGGGAAGGCGATGTAAATTGGACAGAACTGCGGAAGCTGGTAAGGATGCTTTTGGCAGAAGGAGCGGATGGATTTTATGTGACAGGAAGCACAGGGGAATGTTTCCTGTTGACGGATGAGGAACGGATCAAGATTGCTTCTGTGGTAGTGGAAACAGCAGAGGGAAAAGTCCCGGTGATAGCGCATGTTGGAAAGATCGGAGCCGCACAGGCGGCACATCTTGCCAAAGAGGTGGAAAAAGCTGGAGTGAGCGCAGTTTCCAGTGTTCCCCCGTTTTATTATGATTTTCAATTCGAAGAGATCATTGATTACTATAAAGCGGTGTCGGACGCGGTGGAGTTACCTCTTGTGGTGTACAATTTTCCACAGTTCTCAGGAGTGACGATCAATGCGGAGAATCTGAGGAAGATCACAGACTGTTGCCGGGTCGAAGGATTGAAGTATACAGATTCCAATTTGTATGAGCTGGAGCGAATCCGCAGAGCTTTTCCGGAACTGAAAATTATGTACGGACAGGATGAGGCATTTTTATATGCGCTTCCAGTCGGTGTGGACGGAGCGATTGGAAGTACCTATAATTTTATGCTAAAAAAATATAAACGTATTTTGACGGCATACCAGGATGGTGATATGAAGCTGGCGGAAGAAATTCAGCATGAGGCATGTTCAATCATAGATGCGCTGTTAAAGATACGGGATATTACTGCAGAGAAATATTTGTTGAAGAGAAAGAAAATTGACTGTGGAGACTGCAGAGCACCTTTTAAAAAGATTACGGATGAAGAAAAAGCGCTGCTGGATCGGATAGGGAGTTTAGATTGAAAACGGGGAAAATAGCTATAGTAGAAGAATTTGGAAAAAGGGGATATGAGGAATATCGGATTCCGTCGATTATCATTACGAAAAAAGGGACGGTTTTGACTGCATATGAGGCCCGAAGAGAAAGCAAAAATGACTGGAGCAGGGTGGATGTTGCAGTAAGAAGAAGCTGTGACCAAGGATATAGTTTTGAAGCGCCGATATTTCCGCAAATTAAAATCGAAGAAGCTGTGTCAGGGGAACAGACCTGGAGCAATCCTCTGTTGATTGCGGATGGTGATCATATTCATCTATTGTTTTGCCAGAATTACGAAAGGGTCTGGTTTTGTACGAGTATGGATGAAGGAGTAAGTTTTGGGACACCCAGAGAACTGACAGATGTCTTTAAAGGATTTCCATATGTATGGAATGTATGCGCAGTTGGGCCCGGACATGGGATTGTGTCTCGAAAAGGACGACTTATCGTCCCAATATGGCTGGCAAATGGAGAAGTAAGGATGGACATTGATCTCTCCGGGAGAATAAAAAATCATTTTCCGTCTGTGGCAGGATGCATATACAGCGATGATCGTGGAAAAACTTGGAATACAGGATTTGTTACACAGGGGATTGAAAATGCGAATGAGACAACGGCTGCAGAACTGAAAAACGGGAAAATATTATTTAATTTCCGGAATGAAAGGTATGAGAGAAGAAGAGTTCTGGGGATTGCGGATGAAACTCTTACGCGTCTGGAAAAAGTGTGGACAGAGGACACGCTTCCCGATCCAACTTGTTTTGGGAGCATGGCACAGGGAGAAAACGGTTTGTATTTTGTAAACTGTGCAAATGCAGATCAGCAGCGTATTTATTCAGAGCGTATTCACCTTACCCTGTACAAAAGCGGAGATCAGGCAGCTACATGGAAGGCAATTAAGGAAATTGATTATTATGGAGGATATGCCGATGTTTGTTTATATGGAGGATATGCTTATATTTTTTATGAGCATTGCAAAGAAGGAAAAGTGGAGCAGTTAATAGTGAGCAGGTTCGAAGTAGAGGAGGAAAAGGAATGAAGTGCAAAAAGATGGCAGCGATACTGCTGAGTGTATCGGTATTCTGCGTAAATTTGGTCGGATGCGGATCGGAAGCGACAGGAGAAAATCCGGGGGCTCAGACCGCTCAAAAAGAGAGTCAAGAGGTAACGTCAGGAGAGGAGGTTCCGACAATTGTTATTTATAACAATTCAGGTGCATTTTCTGTGACCGGAGCGGAAGCGGGAAGCGATGAATCCGTCTATAAAGAAATGCAGGATTATATTTTACAGGAAACAGGTGTTAAAGTAGAGATCATTATGCCGCCTTCGGATGGGTCGGCAGCAGCTGAAAAGCTAAATCTTTTATTGGCGGGTGGCGATCAGATTGATGCGTGGTGGGGAAGCTGGACGGATTACGCAAGTGACGGGATCATTCTTCCACTGACAGATTATGTGAACTCTCCAGAAGGAAAGGCGTTATATGAACTTTGGGAGCCCTGGGGAGCATGGGAAGGCGTAAAGGACATAGACGGTACGATTTGGGCTATTCCGAGAATGACTGATACGACGCCATATCAGGTTTTTGTCAGAAACGACTGGTTGGATTTGGCGGGGATGGAAATGCCCAAGACAATGGAGGAGTTCAATGAATATTTGTACAAAATTAAGGAACTTGACCCTTATGGTAACGGGGAAACAATTCCGTTGCTGATTGAAAAAGGCGGTTCTACTGATGTTCTGGATCGTGTAGAGTCTGTATTTTTAGGCGGATATGTGGAGACTGGAAATGGAAAGTGGATTGATCCAGAAGATAATAAGGTAAAACCTGAGTGGATTGCTGATGGTTATGTGGATTTTTTGAAGCAGTTAAATCAGTGGTATAAGGATGGAATCATTCATAAAGAGAGTTTTACGATGGATGTGGATACGATTAAAAGAGATCTTTCCAAAGGCTGTGTAGGCGCAACTGCAATCTGGTATTCGAGAATCATGCAGACAGAGCAAATCCTACGGGAAAGCATGCCGGATTTCAATCGGGATAAACATACTTATGTGTGGGGAATGAATGAAGCGGGAATGATCGGGCCAAATGGAAATTTAGTGCAGACGAAGGCAATGGGAGGAAATAATGGGCTTTTGATCAGCAGTAAGTGTAAGAATCCGGAAGCAGTCATGAAGTTTGTGGAATGGTCTTTTGAATGGGAAAACTATACAAACGAAATGTACGGACCAGAAGGAAAATACTGGCAGTATAATCCGGATGTAGAGAATGCTGAAGAAAACCGTGATGTAGTTCCGCTGGAGGGAGAGGCAACTTATGCGAGAGATTTTCTTGTTTCCCTCGGTTTGCCGCTCGAAATCCAGACAACAGAATATGATGACGACGGGATCCAGACAATGGAAAATCTGTGGCTGCAGGAGCATCTTGATGATTTTGATGCGACGATAGAGCCCGGAATTGAAAGTGGAGTCATCTGGGATACGGCAGCACTTGCAGAAAATATTCCGACATTAAATGATCTGAATACTTTTAAGGATGAGGAACTGGTTAAATTTGTAAACGGAACAAGAAGCTTTGATACATGGGAGCAGTTTGTTGAAGAATGTTACGCGATGGGGCTTAACGATTATATTGAAGAGTATACGAGGCAATATAATGAACAGAAATAGGTAAGGGCTGCGCAGGAGCACTGCAGGATGGAAAACATCCTGCAGTGCTGCAAAAAAAGGAGTATGGAATGAAAGAGAAAAAGAGATCGCTATGGTATTACCTGAAAAGAGATAAATTTATTTACCTTTTAATGCTTCCGGGGTTGCTGTGGTATATTATTTTCTGCTATCTTCCAATGTTTGGCATTGTGATTGCATTTGAGGATTATAAGCCGTTTTTTGGAATTGAGGGAATTTTTACGGCGGAGTGGGTGGGATTCAAACATTTTATTAAGTTTTTTCGGTCTGCGTACTGTTTCCGGCTTATAAAAAACACGTTGCTTCTGAGCGTGTATTCACTGATATGGAGTTTTCCGTTGTCGATCATGCTGGCGCTTTTTATCAATGAATTACGGGGACGAAGATTTAAAAAAGTTGTGCAGACGGTATCGTATCTGCCGCATTTTCTTTCGGCGGTTATTATCTGTGGAATTATTCGGACACTGACGTCTGTTGACGGTGGTCTGATCAACGGGATTATCCTGGCATTGGGAGGGGAAAGTATTCATTTTCTGGGGCAGCCGGAGTGGTTTCGGACAATTTATACGGTTTCAGAGGTATGGCAGAGTATTGGTTGGGAGAGTATTGTTTTTATTGCGGCAATGACAGGGATTGACAAGGAACTGTATGAAGCGGCAATGGTTGACGGCGCGGGGGTGTTTCGCAGGATGTGGAGCATTACGCTTCCGGGAATTATGCCGGTCATCACAATTATGCTGATCTTAAGGGTTGGAAGCATTTTGAATCTGGGATATGAGAAAGTGCTGCTTTTATATTCTCCTCAGATTTATTCCACTGCGGACATTATCAGTACTTATGTGTATCGTGAGGGTGTATTGAATCAGAATTATTCATTTGCGGCTGCGGTTAACCTGTTTACATCAGTAATTTCGATGATTATGGTTTTGGCGACGAATAAAATTACAAAAAAATTGGGACAGGGAGGAATATGGTAATGAAGAAGAAACTGTCCGGGGAAAAGGTTTTTCATATTTTCGATATTATTGTGATGTGTATTTTTATGGCCCTGATTATCATTCCGATCTTTACGGTATTGATGACTTCATTTGTCAGTGAGGCAGAGATTGCAAGAAGAGGAACGTTTATTTTAATTCCGGAAGAATTTGATTTTTCTGCATATCAAATGCTGTTTGCAGGTGGGAAAAACATTATCAGGGCATATGGAAATACGCTGTTTCGTACGATTATAGGAACATTTCTAAATCTTTTGATAACAATTTCTTTGGCCTACGGGCTGTCCAGAAAAGAAGTAAAAGGAAGGATGTTTTTGACTGGATTTGTATTTTTTACAATGCTTTTTTCAGGAGGAATGATTCCGAGCTTTATTCTGGTAAAAGGGATGGGACTAATTGATTCCAGATGGTCAATGGTGCTTCCGTGTCTGGTAAATACATGGAATTTATTAATTATGAGAAACTTTTTTTATGGGATTCCCAAAAGTCTGGAGGAAGCAGCTGTGATAGACGGTGCAAATGATATGCAGATTTTGGGAAGGATTGTGTTGCCACTTTCCAAAGCATCCATTGCAACAATCGGATTGTTTTATGCGGTAGGACACTGGAATGCATGGTTTGATTCAATGCTTTATATTAATCAGACGGCATTATTGCCGATGCAGAATATTTTGAGAAATATTATTACAGCGGCATCCAGCGTAGGAGATCTCGGGGCTGAAGCATATAACTCGCTGGACGTTGTGCCGCCATCCCAGTCTATTCGTGCGGCAACAATTGTTGTAACGACGTTACCGATCCTTGCGGTATATCCTTTTATCCAGAAATATTTTGTAAAAGGCGTTATGGTTGGCTCTGTGAAAGGATGAGGATGAGAAATATGAAGAAATGCGTGATCGGGTTCGACGGTTATCAGGACATTCTGTGCAGACCTGTAAAAAAATATCAGGGAAATATGCCCGTTTTCTGGAGAAGTATGAGCGATTTTGCGGAGTACATAAAAAGTGGGAGGAACGTAGATATTCAGTTGGTGCAAAGTTGTTCGAAATACGGAGGCAACGGCCCCATCCTTTCCGGAGCGCTGGCATCTTTGGGAATGAAAACTATTTGCGTAGGAATGTTTGACGGTTGTGAGGATGTCCTGCAAACGTTAAAGGACCGAGTGGAGTGTTACAGCCTTGGACAATGTAATCAGTGTACGGCGCTGGAATTTGATGACGGGAAGATCATGCTGGGAAAATTGGAAAGTATGGAGCTTTGTTGGGAAACATTTAAGAAAAAAATGCCCGAAAAAAAGCTGCGCAAAATTATGGAAGGATGCAGTCTTTTAGGAATTGTGAACTGGAGTGCTTTTTTAAATATGAACAGTATAATTGAACAGCTGGAGAAGAATATTTTTCCGGAATGGAATGGACAATATATCTTTTTAGATCTGGCTGATTTTTCGGCCAGGGAACAAGAGGATATCAGAGGGCTTATAAAGATGATAAAGCGCCTTGCATTAAAATATAGGATCATTCTTGGGTTAAATGAAAAGGAACTGGAGCTCCTGGGAGAAAAATATTATGAAGAAAAAACTTCAAAAGATATGGTGGGGATGCGTGTGGCAAAGGAAATTCCGGAAAGTATGATAATTGTGCATGGAAGAGAAGGGGCTGTTTGTTATCAAAGGAATGGCAGAACAGAAGCTCAAAGCAGCAGGATAGAAAATCCGGTTTGTTTGACAGGTGCCGGAGATCATTTTAATGCCGGGATTTGCTATGGCATTTTAAAAGGAATGGAGATTCGGGAGGTTTTGAATTGGGGAAACCGTACGGCTTATTACTATATCCTGCATGGCCGGGATCTGACATTGGAAAAATGAAGTTTCGTTTTCAGAAAGAGGAAAAGTATGGGAAATTATTTAGAGGATATTTTATCGCAACCAGAGCAACTTGCATATTTATTTGAAAAATATGCGGAAGAAGGTTCTCTGATGGGAAAGATGAAGGAACTTTCCGAAAAAAAATGGAAAAGCGTTATTTTTACGGGAATGGGAAGCTCTCATTTTTGCGCGATAAGTGCAGGGATTTATTTGAAAAAAAGAGGGATTGATAATCAGGTTATTTCCACCGGAGAACTTCTTTATTATGAACAGGAAATTTTGAAGGAAGATACTCTGTTGATTCTGATTTCACAGTCGGGAGAAAGCGCAGAAACAGTAAAGCTGTTGGAGAAGATTTCTGCGGATATTTTTGTGGTGGGAATTACAAATGAGCCCGAAAGCACACTCGCAAAAAAAAGTGCTCTGCTGTGTCCGCTGTTTGTGGACAGAGAAGAATCTGTGACAACAAGGACTTATCTTGCGTCAATATGCGTCTGCCTTTGGCTGGCAGAAGCAATTCTGGGGGGCGACTGTCATGTTATGACAAAAAGAATATGGGAGGGAATGGAATGCCTTAGAAATGTGATTCATCAGAAAGAAAAATATGAAATGGATATAAAGGCATTTGCGGAGAATTGTGGGACTGTTTCTGTTATGAGTAGAGGATATTCTATGGGTAGTGTGGCAGCAGGGACACTTTTTTTGAGAGAGGTTGCGAAGATTCCGGCGATGGAATTTGACGAAGCGGAATTTAAACATGGCCCACTGGAAATGGTGGAAAATGGATTTAAGGCAATTGTTTTTGCGCCGGAGGGGGAGGGGAAGCAGTTGAATGTGTGTATGGCGGAAGGTATCGTGGAAAAGGGAGGGGAAGTGTTACTGATCACAGACAGGAATTGTAGGGTTTTGGAGAATGATCGATTGAAGGTGATTAGACTGGACTGCTCAGAAGAGGTTACAGCGCCGCTTTTTCAAATTGTTCCGGTTCAGTTTTTGGCAGATTTGATTGCGAAAAACAGAGGGATTTGTCCGGGAAAATTTCGATGGAGCAGCAAGATTACAAGCTCGGAATATAAATAAAGGTGCATTCCAAATCGGAAGCTGAAAAAGTCGCTGTTTCCCTTGTACTTACTGGGGCTCAGCGACTTTTTCAGTTGTCGCGGAGTATGGGAATTTATTCTTTTCCTTTGCTTTTTTCGTAGTTCCCCAAAGCAGGTTTTATGCGGCCTGCGAGGCTTTTTTGAGGTATTCAACTGTTAAACTCCTGGGTATAAGGTCTAAAAGCACAATTTTGGAAAATTTAAGCTAATTGTAAATATGCCTGGAATGCGGTATACTGGTTGAGTAAGTGTTGTCATTTTGGGTAGCGAATCGGTCAGAATACCCGGAAGTTGGAGAGGTGGAAGTGGAGAGATCGGGTAGGGTTTCTGTAATCGTGCCGGTATACAACAGCGGGCAGTGGCTGGAGCAGTGTCTGAACAGTATCATCGGACAAACCTATCAGAAATTGGAAATTATAGTGGTCGATGATGGGTCAACGGATCACAGCTTCAACCTGTGCCGCCGGTACGCAGAGCGGGACAGGCGGGTGCAGGTTTACAGAAAAGCCAATGGAGGCGTGTCCTCCGCCCGCAATTACGGATTGCGGCATGCAACGGGCGATTGGGTTATGTTCGTTGATGCGGATGACTGGCTGGAGTGTGAGGCTGTGGAAGCGGCAGCTGCGGAAATGGTCTCGGGCGGGGACTTTTGCTTTTGCAACCATTATCTGCATTATAAAGAGACGAAGAAGGAGGGGCCGTGGCTCTATATCAGTACCATCACAAAGGAGGAATGGTACTGCGCCGTGATATCCGGATGGAAGGGAGATTTCTGCCTGGGAAATTATATCCGGGCGATCGGGGGGAAATTGTTTGATCTCCGTATCATCAGGGAAAATGAGATCCAATTCAGGGAAGATCTGTATATTGGCGAGGACGCGTTATTTATTCTTCAGTATTTGCGTTTCGTAAAGGCGCCAAGAGCGCTTGCGCGGGCGAGCTATAATTACAGGATAACGGAGGACTCGGCGGTAAGACGGTATAAAACAGATTTGAGGGAGCAGCTGGTGCTTCAGTTTGAGGGAATTCGGGAGCTGATCGGAAAAGAGGGCTTAGGTGATTCGAGTTACCTGCAGACAGCGCTGGCGATTTTTGCGTGGGGAAGTTTTAATCTGCTGATTCATAACGGCAGGCTGATGCCGAAAGGACAACGGGATAAAGCGGAGCTTTGCAGGGAGGCGGTGTGGTGGAAGGACAGATATGGGCGATATATGAAATGTCCGGCAGCGGCCCGAAAACAGACTCCCCGGTTTATCCGGTTAGAATGCGCGTTGGCAGGATGGCTGCCGGTTTCTGCGCTGTGCTGTGTGGGGATAGCGCACGACAGGTGGAAGGAAGGTCGAAAATGAGCGGGGAAGGATTGGTCAGCGTCATTGTTCCCGTTTATAATGTATCGAAGTACATAGGGCGCTGCATCGAAAGTATATTGGCTCAAACATATACTGTACTGGAAGTTCTGCTGATCGACGACGGGAGTACGGACGGGAGCGGTGCTTTGTGTGACCGCTATGCAAAATGTGACAACAGAATACGGGTGGTGCACCAACAGAACGCAGGAGCCGGGAAGGCGCGGGAGAAAGGCGTGCAGCTTTCCCGGGGACGATATATTGCATTTGTGGATGCGGATGATTGGATCGAAAGGTTGTTTTTGGAGACGCTGCTCCGAGATATTACAGAAAGCGGGGCGGATATCGCCTGCTGCGACCTTCGGGAAATGGCAGACGGACGGGAAACGAATCGGTTTCACACCTGTACAGACAAAAGGATTGTTCGTTTCAAAAAGGATTTTTTTGATGATTTGTTAAAGGGTGGAGCAAAATATGGTTATGTTGTATGGGGAAAGCTGTTTCGAAGCGAACTGGTCAGAACGCTTCCGTTTGATGAGATTCGATTTGGCGAAGATACGCTGTACATGCTAAAGGTATTGTCCCGTCAGCCGATTGTAAGCTTAAATCCCTATCAGGGTTATGTTTATGTGCGGAGGGAAGGAAGCGTTACGATTCAGGCGGGGGATGTGTGTCCGGACATGGCATTGAACTATGTCTATATCGGAAGCGCCATAAAGGATTTTGCGGAAGAGCTGGACAGGCCGCAAAGAAAGGTTGCCGCGAATTATTACGCGAAAAAGGTTTACATAGCCCTATCGTTTGTATTAAGAGCAAATGGATGCGCAGCGGAGGGGGAGGTACGGTTATTTCTGGAAAAACATGCGAGGTCGGCGCTTTGCCTTCCTGATCTGAAGAAAAAACTACGGGTGATGCTTCGATGGTATCTTATGTTTCCCCGTGGATATGACGTATTTGTGGGCTGTGCTTTGAAATGGAAGCACATTGGAGATAGAATAAATCATGCGAGAGGATGAACAAATCAGTGTGATTGTGCCGGTTTATAAGACCGAGCGCTATCTGAGATACTGTATTGACAGTATACTGTCACAAACTTATACGAATATTGAGGTGATTCTGGTGGAGGATGGATCTCCGGATGAATGCGGACGGATCTGCGATGAGTATGGTAAGCTGGATGCGCGCATTCGGGTAATCCACAAGAAAAATGGAGGGCTTTCTTCGGCCAGAAACGCAGGGATAGACATGGCGGCGGGACGGTATCTGATGTTTGTCGATAGCGACGATTTTATAGCGGCTGATATGTGCCGGAAGCTTTATGAGGCTCTTATCGAGGCGGATGCAGAAATGAGCATCTGTAATTTCGAATATGTCGGTGAGCTGACAGAAGAGATGGAGTCCTATCATGACAGGCAGCCTATTAAGACAGAAGTAGTTACAGGCAGAGAGGTTCTGGA
The DNA here is from genome assembly GCA_030524455.1 of Eubacteriales bacterium. GTDB lineage: Bacteria > Bacillota > Clostridia > Lachnospirales > Lachnospiraceae > Gallintestinimicrobium. The sequence continues at coordinate 177,265 of JAUNGT010000001.1, forward strand.
AACAAAACTATTCGAGAAGCAGATTTGGTATTGGACGGTTGCGTTTGGTAAGTTGTATCGGAAGGAGATGTTTCAGGTACTGCGTTTTCCGTTTGGAAAGTACCATGAAGATGAGTTTGCAGCGTTTGGGATTTTGAAGCAGTGCCGCAGGATTGCGTGTATTTCTGATGCTTGTTATTATTATGTCCAGCATGAAGGCTCGATCATGAGAACTCAGGCAGCGGGCAGATATCTGGATCGTGCCGAGGCATATTTAAGACGTTCGGAAGATTACTTGAAAGTTTACAGCAATTTCCGCTGTGCCGGCGCTGTGCTGGAACAGGGCGTGAATGATTTGTATTATGCATATCGCTGTGCGGACAGGGACCAGTACCCGAACAAAGAGCGAATGAGAAAATTGTGTGTAGAATACAGGAAGATGTTTTGGGGCGTATTGCAGCATCATCAAATAAGTCTGAAAAGATGGCTGATCCGATACGCGGACTTCAAAACATGTTTCATGTTGAGATACTGCAGGGAATTATTGCGGGAGAAAAAGAGTTGAGGAGTATACAGATCAGCGTGATAATACCCGTCTTTAATACGGAATCCTATCTGGAACGCTGTGTTGCGAGCCTGAACCGGCAGACCTGTAGGGAAATTGAGATTCTGTTGGTGGACGACGGCTCTATTGAAAGCTGCGCCCGGCTGTGTGATCGGTTGGCGGAGGCGAGTGAAAAAATTCGTGTTTTCCATAAAACAAACGGAGGACCTTCTTCCGCCAGAAACATGGGAATCGAGCATGCGGCGGGAAAATACATCCTGTTTGTGGACAGCGACGACTGGGTGGAGGAGGATTATTGCGAGCGTTTTTTGCGGGCGCAGGAGGCGTTTGGAGCAGACAGCTTTATTTGGTGCGGTTTTCAGCCGTTTACGGAAAAAGAAAATGGCCGAAGGGTGGTCTGTTCCAAGCGGGAGTATGATGTGCGGAGACGATCGGACATGATCGAATTGTTTAAACTCTGGCTATTGAATTCTCCCTGCAATAAGCTTTACAACAGGAAGGTTCTGCTGGAGTCTGGGGTCAGAATGAGACCGGATCTGTCGCTTGGGGAGGATCTGGTCTTTAATCTGGATTATCTGGATGCGCTGGGGGACAAACGGATCGTGGTGATTAATGCTGTTTGGTATCATTACAGGCTGTTGGAGGGGAGCTTATCCCATACAACGCTTGAAAGGAAACTGGAGACGATGAAAACGATCAATGGGGAGCTGGAGCGTTATGCCGTAAAATGGAATCCGGGGGATATGCACAGATTCTATGAACTGATGATGGCGCGCATGGAAGGCATTATTTTCGAGGCGTTTTCCGACATCAAAAAATACGGATGGTCAAAAAGCAGTCGGATTGCAAATTCTGTTTTGAGATGTTCTGAATACAGAGGATACGCGGAGCAGCTAGGAGATGGGCTGACGTTCCGCAAACGCTGGCTCATCCGGCAGGGAAACGGCGCAATATTTTTTCTGTTGGTGAAAATGAAAGATTATGTAAGAAGGCATATAAAGAACAATGAAAAAGGATCTGATCAGCGTAATCATTCCGGTATATAACACAAAAGTTTATCTGGAAAAATGTGTGGAAAGCGTGTGCCGCCAGTCTTATTCCGAACTGGAGATTCTTCTGATCGACGACGGTTCCACGGATGGCAGCCCGGCTCTTTGTGATCGGCTTGCGAGGCAGGACGCCAGGATCCGGGTGATTCATAAAGCGAACGGGGGTCTGTCCGATGCGCGCAACAGGGGAATCGAGTCCAGTCAGGGCGGGTATCTGTTTTTCCTGGATTCCGATGATTATATTGCGCCTGAGGCTCTCGAATGCCTTTACGCGAAGCTGACAGAAACCGATTCTGATATGGCGATGGGAAACTTCAGCTATGTGTATGGAGAAGAGGAGGACGGGGGAGCTGGGTCTCCGCTTCGGGACGAAGTGTTGTCGCCGGACGAAGCCTATCAAAAGCTGTTTGGCGAAAAGGGACATTTTTATGTGATGGCCTGCGGCAAGCTGTACAGAAAAAGTATTTTTTCGGAGCTGCGTTTTCCGAAGGGAAAGCTGCACGAGGATGAGTATATGATCCATCATGTGATGGGAAAATGCAGAAGGATTGTTTCGACAAAAAAGGTTGTATACTACTATGTACAGCGTCAGGACAGTATTATGGGAAAACCTTTGTCAGAGGGAAATCTGGATGGGCTTGAGGCGCTGTACGATCGCTATGAGTATTTTGAACAGCTGGGTAAAAAAGAATATGCCCGGAAATCGGCGCGATTATTCTGGTGGCTTGCAAACAGCAGATTCTCAAAGCTGGATTACAATGCAATCGGGACAGAGCGGAAAAGAAGAATAACGCATATGTCACGGAAGCTTTTGGAGAGTATGCTCAGGAGCGAGACCGGGTGCGGAAGCATGATGATGAAGCTGTTTTTTGTATTGTGTCCGGAAGTATATTGCAGACGATTGTATCGAAGGGACAGAGAATGGAAGAAAAATGGACAACCGTCATAAAACCGAAGGCAGGATGGTTTGAAATCAACTGGAGAGAGCTGTCTCAATATAGAGATCTGATCTTTTTGTTTGTCAGACGGGATTTTTCCGTGCAGTATAAGCAGACTGTTCTGGGACCGTTATGGTTTATCCTCAAACCGTTAATGACCACCTTCATGTTCACGATGGTATTCGGACAGATTGCGGGCATGGAGACAGACGGAGTACCGCAGTTTGCGTTTTATCTGTGCAGCACCGCATTGTGGCAGTATTTTGCGTCCTGTGTAACCAAGACATCCCATACGTTCCTCCACAACGCGGGCATTTTCGGAAAGGTCTATTTTCCCAGGCTGATAATGCCGATTGCAGCGGTGCTGTATGCGCTGGTGAATTTCGCGGTGGTGTTTGCCATGTCGATCATAATAAATCTGTATTATTGGATGCGGGGCGGGATGATCCGACCGCAAATGCAGCTTTTATGGGTTCCGCTTCTGGTTTTACAGACTGCGGCTCTCGGACTGGGCGTGGGGATCATCGTGTCGTCGCTGACCACAAAATATCGTGATTTAAACGTGCTGGTTTCCTTCGGCGTGCAGCTCTGGATGTATGGGACGCCGGTTGTATATGCGTCGTCACAGATACCGGAGCGGCTTCGGGTGCTGATCATGCTGAACCCGATGGCGCCGATTCTCTGCAATTTCCGCTATGCGCTGCTGGGCAGCGGCGGGTTTGAGACGTTTTACTGGGGAATCAGCATGATAACGACAATCGTTTTGCTGGGGTTTGGAATCTTACTGTTTAACCGGGTGGAAAAGACCTTTATGGATACGGTGTGATAGGATGAGACGTGCATGGATGAGCTGGCAATCAAGATAGAGGGGTTAAAAAAACAATATCGGCTGGGAACTATCGGCGGCCAAACGCTGTCGGCTGAATTACAGTCCTGGTGGGCGCGGGTTCGGGGAAAAGAAGATCCCAATCTGAAAATCGGTGAGGACCAGACCCGACTGGGAGAGAAATTCTGGGCGCTGAAGGGAATTGATCTGGAAATCAAAAAGGGAGAAGCAGTCGGCATAATCGGACCAAACGGAGCGGGGAAATCAACCCTGCTTAAAATTTTGTCCCGCGTCACCGCACCGACCGAGGGGACGGTTAAGATGAAGGGGAGAATCTCCAGCATGCTGGAGGTGGGAACCGGTTTTCATCCGGAGCTGACAGGGCGGGAAAATATTTACATGAACGGCGCGATTCTCGGGATGAGTAAGAGAGAGGTCGATGAAAAGATCGAGGAGATCATCGACTTTTCGGAGTGCAGACAGTTTATCGATACGCCGGTAAAGCGGTATTCCTCCGGCATGTATGTAAAGCTGGCATTTGCGGTGGCGGCGCATCTGGATGCGGAGATTCTGATTATGGATGAGGTTTTGGCGGTCGGCGATTTAAAATTTCAGAAGAAATGCCTGGGAAAGATGGAAGACGCTTCCGGCAAGCAGGGAAAGACGATTCTGTATGTCAGCCATAACATGAACACCATTCGCCAGCTGTGCACAAGGTGCGCCGTGCTTCGGCAGGGGAAAATCGTATTTGACGGGGATGTGGAGCGTGCAATTGGGATTTATGCAGAGCAGGAGAAGGGCGACTTAAGAGGGGAATATGAGCTGGCGGAGGCAAAGCGGCCCAGTCCGGATCATGGGCGCGTGCTGCGGATTACGAAAATGGAGTTTGACCGGGACAGTGCGGTATATGGAACGGATGAGCGGATACGGTTTCGGCTGCAATGGAAGGCAAGCCGGATGTTTGATCAGTTATCCCTGAATCTGTCTGTTTATTATGAAGATGGCAGCATAGCGGGGATGACGCAGTCGGAAACGTTTGGAAACGGCAAAATAAATGAGATAATATGCACGGAATTTTCCTTTGATGCGGGAAATCTGGCGGAGGGGATTTACTATTTTGAATTGGATGTGGCGGAGGTAAATGAATACGGCGCACATTTCAGCTATGATCATCCGCGGCAGAAAATATATTTTGAACTGAAAAAAACCTGCAATTTTAATCAAAATGTGTACGATCTTACATGGCAGCGCAGGTATTGGGGAAACGTACATTTGAATACCATAAAGGTGGAGCCGTGGTGAGATAGAATGGGAAGGTAGAAGGAGATGCTGAGAGTAAAATTTGTGGATTTTCCAGTGGACGTGATACAGACAAGGACGATAGCCCTATTGGAAGAAGCGTTTGGCGAGGTGGAGCTTTCGGATGATCCGGATTTCCTTTTCTATTCGGCGTTTGGACATGAGCATCTCAAATATGACTGCGTCCGGATTTTCTGGACAGGCGAGAATATTCAGCCGGATTTCAACATCTGCGATTACGCAATCGGGTTTGGCCGCATGACGTTTGAGGATCGTTACAGGAGAATCCCTCTTTACTATTTTTATGAGGAGGATTATAAAAAAGCAATTGAAAAGCATGAGTTTCAGGAGGCAGAGCTGGCAAAAAAGAATCGATTCTGCAATTTTATATATTCCAACGGAATGGCCAGTCCGGAGCGGGAGCAGTTTTTCCGGCTGCTGTCGCGGTATAAGCGGGTGGATTCCGGAGGCGGTTTTTTAAATAATATCGGAGGCCCTGTAAGCAATAAATATGAATTTCAGCAGCATTATAAATTTTCCATCGCATTTGAGAACTCTTCGATGAGCGGCTATGCGACAGAAAAAATACTGCAGGCGTTCGCGGCGAAAACGATCCCTATTTATTGGGGAGATCCGAAGATAGGAGAGGATTTTAACGAGCGGGCTTTTATAAACTGTCATAACTATAAATCTTTTGAGGAAGTCGTGGAAGCGGTGAAAGAAATTGACCGCAATGACGATTTATTTTTAAGCTATTTAAGAGAACCGATCGGAACAAAGGAACGGTTCCCGGACAACCCTTTGCTGTCATATGAAGAATTTGTAAAAAGCATCTGCCAGCAGACGCCCGCAGAAGCGATGAGGAGAAGCAATATCATGCGGGGGCAGTTTTACCAGGAGGAGCAGAGGAGCTTCTATTTCCCGGAGAAAAGGGGGGTTACGGAAAGACTGAAACAGCTTCCGCGGTTTTTGGTACGGGGAATTGCGGGACGGAAAGGAATTGACAATCTCCTGTAATACATATAAAATTCTTATAAATGCAGAAGAAACAGGAGATTTGAGATGAATCCTTTCAGACTGATCAGACACCAGACTCCCGGCCGCATTATTGCGCTGGGATTTCTTTTGGTGATCTTTATCGGTTCCGGGCTTTTGATGCTGCCCTGCTGTGTCAAAAGCGGCGTTACGCTCCGGTATATAGACGCCCTCTACACCTCGGCCAGCGCCGTGTGTGTTACGGGGCTGATTTCGGTGGATGCGGGGGATACCTTTACGCCTCTGGGGCAGTTCGTCCTGGCTGCGCTGATCCAGACCGGAGGGCTGGGCGTTACCTCCATGGGCGCGGGAATCATGATTGCCATGGGGCAGAAGGTGAACCTGAAGGGGAGAACGCTGATCCGGGAGGCGTTAAATGTCAGCTCCCCGAAGGGGATGGTGCGCCTCGTAAAGAGTATTTTCCTTTTGACCGTGACCTTTGAGCTTTTGGGTGCGATTGCCAGCTATCCGTCGTTTGTGAGGGATTTTCCGCCGAAAAGGGCGCTGGGGATCAGCCTGTTTCACTCGGTTGCGGCATTTAATAATTCGGGCTTCGATATTCTGGGGGGCGGCAGGAGCCTGACGCCGTATCAGGATGATGTGATGCTGAATCTGGTGACCTGCGTGCTGATCTTTTTTGGGGGAATCGGCTTTTTGGCGATTCGGGAGATGATCGATACCCGGCTTCGATGGCGGAAATTTTCCATGCACACGAAGGTGGTGTTAAGCGTCAGCGGAGCGCTTCTGGTGATCGGTACGCTGCTTTTGAAAATGACGGAGGATATCTCCTGGCTGGGCGCTTTTTTCAACAGCGTGTCCGCCCGGACGGCGGGTTTTGCCACCTATCCGCTGCAGCGGTTTTCCGAAGCGGGCCTGCTGGTGATCATCCTGCTGATGTTTATCGGCGCTTCCTCCGGTTCCACCGGAGGCGGGATCAAGACGGGAACCCTTTTTGTGCTGCTGTCCGGCATTTATTCCGCGGCCACCAATCATACGGAGAAGGCCTTTCACTGCTCGGTTCCCCCGCAGGCCTTTAAAAAGGCGGCGGTGATCACGCTTTTGGCGATGGCGCTTGTCGTTTCGGGAACCTACCTGTTCCTGGTATTTGAGCCGGAGCTTTCCCTGCTGGACGCGCTCTTTGAAGCGACCAGCGCTTTCGGCACGGTGGGGCTGTCCACCGGGGTTACGTCCACGCTTGGCGTACCGGCCAAGCTGCTGACGATTTTTATTATGTATGTGGGAAGGCTTGGACCTCTCACGATCGCCTCTCTCTGGCATTTTACCCATGGGGAGAGGATCCGGTACCCGGAGGGGAATATCGCAATCGGCTAAGGGAGAAGAGACAATCATGTGGAAAAGAAACAGAAAAGGAAGCATTTCGTACGGCATTGTGGGGCTTGGACGCTTCGGGGAGGCGCTGGTGCAGGAGCTTGCCAAATCCGGTGCGGAGCTGCTGGTGATGGATCGGGACGAGAGCCGGGTGAGGGAGATGCGGGAGCTGACGGAGAACGCGCTTGTGGTCGGTAATCTGGACAAAAAAACGCTGACGGAGACGGGGATACAAAACTGCGACGTGGCGGTGGTGTGTATCGGGGAGCACATGGAAGCGTCGATTCTGACGACGCTGAATCTGGTGAGCCTTGGAGTCCCCACCGTGATTTCCAAGGCCACCAGCCCGGAACACGGGGAGATCCTTCGGCGGCTGGGCGCGGAGGTGGTCTATCCGGAGCGGGATATGGCGGTGCGGCTGGCAAACCGTCTGGCAAATTCCAAGGTGCTGGATTTTATACAGCTGAGTGAAAAAATCAATATTACAAAGCTGCTGGTGCCGGAGTGTCTGGTGGGGAAGATGGTGCTGGACGTGGATCTGCGGGCGCGGTTTAATCTGAATATTATCGCGATCGAGAACTGCGGCGTGGTCATGGAGCATGTGGACCCCTCCTACAGCTTCCGGGAGCATGATATTTTGATTGTCTCGGGAAGCAAGGAGGGAATCAATCGTTTTGCGGACTGGGCGGAGCAGTAGGATGGGGTCAGCCCTTGTACTGTAACCGGATTTTGTCGGCGATGAGCGCGATAAATTCCGAGTTGGTGGGCTTGCCCTTGCCGGTGTTGATGGTGTAGCCAAACAGCGCGTCCAGGGTTTCCATGCGGCCGCGGCTCCAGGCTACCTCGATGGCGTGGCGGATTGCCCGCTCTACCCGGCTGGGGGTGGTCTGATATTTGGAGGCGATGGCGGGATAGAGCGCCTTGGTGATGGAACCGAGCATTTCAATGTCGTTGACCGACATCGAGATGGCATCGCGCAGGTACTGGTATCCCTTGATGTGGGCAGGCACGCCGATCTCGTGGATCATATCCGTCACGTCCTTCTCCAGGTCGCGGGAGGAAAAGGCGCTCAGAGTCTGGTGCTCTGCCTGTATGTGCATCGTTTTGTCCGGGCTGGAGGCCGGTACGGTAATCATGATCTGGAATTCTCTATTGTTTTTCATCAGATCGGTCAGGATCTGTACGACTCTTTCGCCTTCTTTTCCCGCTGTCATGCTGAGCTGTTCCATGGTATTTGTCCTCTCTTTTTTCGTTTCTCATGATTCGGGAAATCCGCCTGTTCCGACCGGATTCTCCCTTTCACCCGCTCATTATAGTCTCAAAACAGAAGATCCTGCAAGAAATTGGCATCGTGAAAAAACGTGTGGATTCGAGCTGTTTCGCGGCCCTTCCGGGGAGAAGGGGGCGGAAAAGCTCGAAAAGAAGCGAAAGGAGGGAGAACATGCAAATTTTATTGGAGGCGGTATTTACGGCGCTGCTTTTGCTGGCGGCAGGGTGGGATTTTGCAAGGCGCAGGATTCCGGACGGGGTGGTGCTCGGAATTGCCCTGACAGGGGCGGCGGCATTTTGGGTGATGCCGCAGATCGGGGCGGCAGAGCGGTTTGTTGGGCTCTGGGCCGTGAGTGTGCCGGTGCTTTTGCTGACGCTTCTGCGTCCCGGTGCTTTCGGCGGAGGGGATATCAAGCTGCTGGCTGCGGGCGGACTGTTTTTGGGCGCGCGGCTGATCTGGGAGGCTTTTCTCTGGGGCATGGTCGCAGCAGGGCTCTGGAGCCTGGTGCTTTTGCTGTCGGGGCGCGGAGCCAGGGCCAAATTTGCGCTGGGACCTTTTTTGTGTCTGGGAATGCTGCTGGTGCAAAAGGCCCTTCCCTGATCGGTTGTGCGAAAAGGTCTTTACAAACCGGTAAAGTTATTGCTACAATAGCGACTGAGCGTGTAAGGGCGCAGAAACAACAGGAACGGATCTATATATTATGAAGAAAAGAAATCGGAGAAAACAGAAGAAATCGGACAGGAGAAGGCTGTACGCGGCGGTGGGGGCGACTGTGCTGATCGCGGCCGCCGGAAGCACGATGATTTATATGAGCCTGCCGCAGACGCGGGTCGGGCGCAAGCTCGATCAGGCGCTTGCGTATATGACGGCGCTGGACTATGTGCAGGCGGAGGAGGCCTATACGGAGGCTTTGTCCATCGACGAGGGAAGCGTCCGGGCGTACCGGGGGCTGGCGGACGATTATGTGGCCCAGGGCAGGATAGACGAGGCGGAGGAGATTTTGCAGAAGGGCTATGAGGTGACGGGCTCGGAGGCGCTTTTGCAAAATTACTGCGCGACGGTGTTAAACGGCGTGGTGGCTCAGTTAAACGAAGGCCTGGCCGGCCTGGCCGAGCTGGAGCGCTGCCTGGATGTGCTGGAGGCGGATCCGGACAATGACGACGCGCTCTCCCTGCTCCAGACCGGGATTGCGCGTATTCTGGCAGGGGAGGAGAGCTGTCGGGTGCTCCTGGATGAAAAGGACGGGAGCGGGAGCTTTGAGACGTATCAGGCGCTGGCCGGACGGCTGCTTGACCTGGCGGAGAGCGATCCGCAGACCTATGCAGAGGCGGCGGTCGCGGCAGCAGTGCCTGCTTCGTCGCAGCTTTATCTGAGCCTTACCCACCGGGACGCTTACCGGGAGCTTTTGGAGCGGGCTCAGGCGCTGGGCAGCGAGGATGCGGCAGAGCTTCTGGCTTGTCTGGAAAAGCAGGAGGAGATCAGCGGGTATTTTGCTCCAATGTTTACCTCCTTTGAAAACGGAGATTTTGAGGCGGCCCGGGATTTTATTGTGACGGACCGGTACGAGCAAATCAGGGACGCCTTTATCAGCGGGACGATGGAATACTGGGAAGGCAGTACCTATGTGCCTGTGACGAAGGAGGCCGTGGTCTTTTCCAGAGGGGAGACGGGCTGGACCTTTTCCTATGTGGAAAACGATCAGCTTGTAAATCCCACCGGGACGATCCGGGTGCTGGGGCAGAAGATGGAGGACCTTGGGGTGCAGAGAAGCGGCATTCAGTACGCGCCTGCCTATGAGGCCGGGCATTATTATCCCCACACGGAATATGAGATTGTCTACTGGAACACGATGGTCAGCGGGATTGCCACGGACAACACCAATGTGGTATCGCGCATGAATTACCGTTTTTCGAAGAAAATATATCGCGAGACGGATTCGGAGGCAGAAATGATCTATGACTGGGGAGGGCCGAATGAAAAGCGGGAAACCGAGTAGGAATGTCATGACGGAGGGGGCGCCGGGGCGGGCGCTGTTTGTCTTTGCCATGCCGATGATACTGGGCAATCTGTTCCAGCAGTTTTATAATATGGCGGATTCGGTGATTGTGGGACGGTTCGTGGGGGAGGAGGCGCTGGCGGCGGTGGGCGCCTCCTACGCGCTGACCACGGTTTTTGTGATGCTGGCGATCGGGGGCGGCAACGGCTCTGCGGTGGTGACGGCCCAGTATCTGGGGGCGCGGCGCTACCGGGAGCTGAAAACCTCCGTGTCCACGGCGCTGATTTTTTTTCTGGCCCTGTCCTTTGTGCTGGCGGCGGTGGGGCTTGTGGGCTCCGGAGCGATCCTGCAGGCTTTAAAAACGCCGGGCAACGTGCTGGGAGCAGCGAGGCAGTACCTGGACATTTATTTTCTGGGACTGCCCTTTTTGTTTATGTACAATGTGCTGGCCAGTATGTTCAACGCCATGGGGGATTCCCGGACGCCCCTGTATCTGCTGATTTTTTCCTCCCTTTTGAATATCGGACTGGATATCTGGTTTGTGACAGGGCTTTCCATGGGGGTGGCAGGAGTGGCCATCGCCACGGTGATCGCCCAGGGATTGTCCGCCATCATTTCCTTTTGCCTGCTGCTTCGGCGTCTGTCCGGCTATCGGGACGGGGAGGAGGGGGAGGCCGCAGCGGCGGAGGGAAGAAAGCTGTTTGACGCAGCCATGCTGGGGCGTATGATAAAGGTGGCGGTTCCGACCATGCTGCAGCAGTCCATCGTGTCCGTCGGAATGCTGCTGGTGCAGTCCGTGGTCAACGGCTTCGGCTCTTCGGTGCTGGCGGGCTATACGGCGGCGGGGCGCATCGAGTCCATCTGCATCGTGCCCATGATCGCGCTGGGCAACGCCATGTCCACCTTCACGGCTCAGAACATGGGTGCCAAAAAGGAGGAGCGCGTTCGCATGGGCTATCGGAGCGCCTGCCTGCTGGTGGGCGTGTTCGCCGTGCTGATCTGCGGGATCCTGCTGGTGGGAAGACGGCAGATCATCGGCGCTTTTTTGGGCGGGAACGAGACGACGGCGGCCTATGCCACCGGGACAGCCTATCTGTCCTTCATCGCCTTTTTCTTCGCGCTGATCGGGCTCAAGGCGGTGACGGACGGCGTGCTGCGGGGCTGCGGGGATGTGCTTGTCTTTACGATGGCCAATCTGGTCAACCTGGCGATCCGGGTAGCGGTGGCCAATCTGTGCGCGCCCTTTTGGGGCGTGGCGGCCGTGTGGTGCGCCGTCCCGATGGGCTGGGCGGCAAATTATCTGATTTCCTTTGTCCGCTACCGGTCCGGTAAATGGAGTGCAAAACGGCTGATTCGATAGGAAGGAGCGGTTATGAAAAGATGTGTGATCCTGGGGGCGGGAGAGCTTTTGACGCGGCCGGTGCCGGTGCGCAGCGAGGATTATGTGATCGCGGCGGACGGCGGCTATCGTCACTGCAGGCGGCTGGGCATTGTGCCGGATCTGATTCTGGGAGATTTTGATTCGGTGCAGGAGGAGGAAGCCGGGCAGATCGCCCGGATCCGGCAGATCAGCCCGGACAGCGTGACGGTGCTGCCGGTGGAGAAGGACGACACGGATATGCTGGCGGCCATCCGGGCCGGGCTTTCCGAGGGGTACAGGGAATTTTACATCTACGGCGGCGAGGGCGGCAGGCTGGAGCACACCATCGCAAATCTCCAGTGCCTTGTCTTTTTGAAGGAGCAGGGCGCAAAGGGATATCTGATGGGCGAAAAAAACACGGTGTTTATCATCCGCGACGAGACGGTCTGGTTTGAGGAGCGGGCGACGGGCTATCTGTCCCTTTTCTCCATGGGAGAGCGGGCGGAGGGCGTGACCATCCGCCGGATGAAATACGAGCTGGCCGACGCGGTGCTGACAAACAGCTATCCCATAGGGATTTCCAATGAATTTATGGGACAGAGGGCGTCCGTCACGGTGCGGCGGGGGACGCTGCTGGCGATTTTGTCGGAGAAGGATTGAGGGTGGCTGCAGTCGTTCAGCCCGCGCCATTCGCAAAGCCGCGCTTTCGCGCTTTCCGCCGCTTCGCGGCTACCTTTGCTCATAAGCGGGCGCTCCCTCAGCCAGGAGTGGCAGGCCCAAATTCGTGCGAGCACGATTTGTGCCTGTCATTCCTGGCTGGCTGAACGATTTAGATATTTTTCACTTTTCGTTGGGGGCAAACTATGCTATACTGTCAAAAGAAAGGCTGGAATGCCGTCAGGCGGACCGGCCAATACGGAAGCGATGAAAGGTGACAGGATGCGCAGAATTTTATTGAAATTGAGCGGTGAGGCGCTGGCCGGTGAGAAGAAGCACGGCTTTGACGAGGACACGGTTCGCGCGGTGGCCCAGCAGGTCAGGCAGCTGGTGGACGACGGGATGCAGGTGGGCATCGTGATCGGCGGCGGGAATTTCTGGAGAGGGCGCACGAGCGAGCACATCGACCGGACCAAGGCGGATCAGATCGGTATGCTTGCCACGGTGATGAACTGTATTTATGTGTCGGAGATTTTCCGCTCGGTGGGGATGATGACCAATATTCTGACTCCCTTCGAGTGCGGCTCCTTCACGAAGCTGTTCTCCAAGGACCGGGCCAACAAATATTTTGAGAAGGGTATGGTGGTGTTCTTTGCGGGCGGCACCGGACATCCTTATTTTTCCACGGACACCGGCGTGGTGCTGCGGGCCGTGGAGGTGGAAGCCGATGTGATCCTCCTGGCGAAGGCCATCGACGGCGTTTACGATGACGATCCGGCCAAAAATCCGGCGGCCAGGAAGTATGATGAGGTTTCCATCCATGAGGTGATCGAGAAAAACCTTCAGGTGGTGGACATGACAGCCTCCATTCTGGCAAGGGATAACCGGATGCCCATGTGGGTGTTTGGCCTCAACGGGGAAAACAGCATCGTCAACGCGGTAAAGGGAGAATTTTGCGGCACCAGGGTGACCGTGTAGAATGCAGAATGGGTGTGAGCGGGCTCCTTTTGCGAAGCAAAGCTTTGAAGGAAGCCTGCGCGGCACAGGAAAGGTATGGGAAAGAAGATGGACGAGAGATTACAGCAGTTTGAAACGAAGATGGAAAAGACCTGCGAATATTTGGAGGCGGACTTTATGACGATCCGGGCAGGGCGGGCCAACCCGCATGTGCTGGATAAGATCCGGGTGGATTACTACGGCACCCCCACTCCGCTGCAGCAGGTGGGCAACGTGACGGTTCCGGAGCCCAGGATGATCCAGATCGCGCCCTGGGAGAAGTCTTTGATCAAGGCGATTGAGAAGGCGATTTTGTCCTCCGATGTGGGGATCACGCCCTCCAACGACGGCAATGTGATCCGCCTGGTATTCCCGGAGGTGACCGAGGAGCGCCGGAAAGCGCTGGTCAAGGATGTGAAGAAGAAGGGCGAGGAGGCCAAGGTGGCTGTCCGCAACGTGCGCCGCGACGGCAACGATTATCTGAAGAAGCTGGCCAAGGAGGATGTCTCCGAGGATGAGATCAAGGAGCTGGAGGATAAGCTGCAGAAGCTGACCGACAAATACGGCAGGGAGATCGATAAGCTGGTGGAGTCAAAATCCAAAGAGATCATGACGGTGTAAGCCGTTATTGTTACAGTGACCAAAGGGGGCAGGCAGGGCTTGTCCCCTTTTCCACTGAAAAAGCGGGAGGAAATGATGAATATTCCAAATCATGTGGCGATTATCCTGGACGGCAACGGCCGATGGGCCAAGGCCAAGGGGATGCCGAGAAATTACGGCCATGTGCAGGGCGCAAGGGCGGTGGAGGATATCTGCGAGGCCGCCTGGAACATGGGAATCCGTTACCTGACGGTCTACGCCTTTTCTACGGAAAACTGGAGCCGGCCGGCGGAGGAGGTGTCCGCGCTGATGACGCTTCTGCGCAATTACATGAAAAACTGCTTAAAACGGGCGGCGAAAAACAATATGTGCGTCCGGGTCATCGGCGACAAGACCCGGCTGGACGATGACATCCGGCGGCGTATCGACGAGCTGGAGCAGGCGACGGCGGGCAATACCGGCCTGCATTTCCAGATCGCCTTAAATTACGGGGGGCGGGATGAGATCCGCCGCGCGGTGGTTTCCCTGGCGCAGAGGGTGCGCGACGGGGAGCTTGCACCGGAGCAGATCACGGAGAACGCCATCAGCGATACGCTGGACACGGCGGGACTGCCGGATCCGGATCTTCTGATCCGCACCTGCAACGAGCAGCGCATATCCAACTTTTTGCTCTGGCAGCTTGCTTACACGGAGTTTTATTTTACGCCGGTGGCCTGGCCCGATTTTACGAAGGAAGAATTGGAAAAAGCGGTGGAGGCATATAATCACAGAGACAGAAAATACGGAAAGGTGAAGGAGGAGTAGCCATGTTTTGGAAAAGACTTGGCAGCAGCGCCGTGCTGGTGGTGCTGGCTCTGGTATTTTTAGTCTGCGGCGGCGCAGCGCTGTGGATCCTCTGTACGCTGCTGGGAGTGCTTGCCTTTGAGGAGCTGACGCGGGCCTGTCAGGTGGACAGAAAGCAGAACCGCTCCCTCCTTGCGGCCGGATTTGCAGGGATCCTTTTGTACGCGGCCGCAATGTACCTGACGAAGGATTTCCTCTGGGGAATGGGCGCCCTGGTGCTGCTGTTTTTTGGCTGCATGTTCGTCTATGTGTTTCGTTTCCCCAAATATCATGCGTCACAGGTAATGACGGTGTTTTTCTGTGCCTTTTATCCGGGCGTGTTGTTTCTCTTTATTTATCTGACCCGGGCGCTGACCTGGGGGCTGTATCTGGTGTGGCTGATTTTCATCAGCTCCTGGATCTGCGACACCTGCGCCTACCTGTCGGGGATGGCCCTGGGCAGGCATAAGCTTGCGCCGGTGCTGAGCCCGAAAAAATCCGTGGAGGGCGCGGTGGGCGGCGTTGCCGGTTCCGCCCTCGTGGGCGCACTGTTTGCCTGGCTGGTGCTGGAGCCCATGACCGGGCAGAGCGGCACGGTGTGGGCGGCAGCCGTCATCTGCGGGGCCGGCGCGGTGATCTCCCAGGTGGGCGATCTGGCGGCCTCTGCCATCAAGAGAAACCATAATATCAAGGATTACGGGAAAATTATCCCCGGCCACGGCGGCATCATGGATCGGTTCGACAGCGTGCTTTTCACGGCGCCGGTGATTTACTATCTGTCCGTCGTGCTGCTTGGGGCAGTGCACTGAGAGGATATTACAGATGAAAAGATTGGCTATTTTGGGTTCCACCGGTTCCATCGGCACACAGACGCTGGAGATCGTGCGGGAGAATCCGGATCTGCAGGCGGTAGCGCTGGCGGCGGGACAAAACGCAGAGTTGATGGAAAAGCAGATCCGGGAGTTTCGTCCCCGGATCGCCGGGATGTGGAGCGAGCAGGCGGCGCAGGAGCTGAGACGGCGCACGGCGGAGCTGCCGGTGCGCATTGTTTCCGGGATGGAGGGGCTTTTGGAGATTGCCTCCATGGAGGGAAGCGACATTGTGGTGACGGCGGTGGTCGGCATGATCGGTATCCGGCCTACCATTGCGGCCATCGAGAGCGGCAAGACGATTGCGCTGGCCAACAAGGAGACGCTGGTGACCGCCGGACATATTATCATGCCGCTGGCGGCCCAAAAGGGCGTGCCGATTTTGCCGGTGGACAGTGAGCATTCCGCAATTTTCCAATCCCTGCAGGGACAGGACCGGAAGCATCTGCAGCGGATTCTGCTGACCGCCTCCGGCGGCCCTTTTCGCGGGAAGACGCGTCAGGAGCTGGAACAGATGACCCTGGCGGACGCCTTAAAGCATCCCAACTGGTCGATGGGAAAAAAGGTGACGATCGACTCGGCCTCCCTGGTCAATAAGGGGCTGGAGGTGATGGAGGCCAGATGGCTTTTTGACGTCAGCCTGGATCAGATCCGTGTGCTGGTGCACCCGCAGAGCATCGTGCACTCGGCGGTGGAGTATGCGGACGGTGCGGTGATTGCCCAGCTGGGGCTGCCCGACATGAAGCTGCCGATCCAGTACGCCATTTTGTATCCGGAGAGAAGGCCCATGCGGGCGCCCCGGATGGATCTGGCAGCGATCGGGAAGCTGACCTTTGAGGAACCGGATCTTAAGACCTTCCCCGGCCTGGCGCTGGCCTACCGGGCAGCCAGGGAGGGAGGCAGCATGCCGACGGTGTTCAATGCGGCCAACGAGATGGCGGTGAAGCTTCTTCTTTCCGGAAAAATCCGCTTTGTGCAGATCCCGGAGATCCTGGAGACGGCCATGAATAATCACCGCGTAATTGCCCATCCTGATGTGGAGCAGATTCTGGAGACGGAAACGGCAACCTATGAATTGATAGAGCAGGAGATGAAGCTTTGATCGGAACAATCCTCATTTTTCTTTTAATATTTTTTGTGATCGTCATGGGACACGAGTTTGGCCACTTCCTGATTGCCAAGGTCAACGGCATCCGGGTCAACGAGTTTGCCATCGGCATGGGACCGAAAATCGCGGGCTTTAAAAAGGGCGATACGGAATATGTGCTGCGGGCCCTGCCGCTGGGCGGCGCCTGCATGTTCGAGGGAGAGGACGGACTGGAAAAGAGCGAAGGGAAGGCGGCGGAAGGCAATTTCCAGAACGCTCCGGTCTGGGCCAGAATCGCCACGGTGGCTGCCGGACCGCTGTTTAATTTCCTGCTTGCCTTCGTTTTTGCGGTGATGGTGGCCGGCTATGCGGGGGCGGATCTGCCGGTGCTGGGAGGCGTGATCCCGGGCTCTGCGGCGGAGGAGGCGGGGATGCAGGCCGGGGATAAAATCCTGCGCTTTGGCAGCCGGATCAGGCTGGCCCGCGAGATCCAGCTGGAGATGGCCTTAAATAAGGATGGCCGGCCGGTTGCGGTGGAATACGAGCGGGACGGCAAAACCTATGAGACGACGCTGACTCCGGCCTACAATGAGGAGGAGGGGCGCTATCTGGTGGGCTTTGAGAACTATGCCTCCTATGAGGAGGCAAAGGGCTTTAAGCTCTTTGAGTACGGCTGGTATCAGCTGCGCTTTTCCATCAAAAATTCCGTGATGAGCGTGCAGGCCCTGGTGCAGGGCAAGCTGGGCGCGGACGACGTTGCGGGCCCGGTGGGCATGGCGCAGATCGTGGATGAGGTCAGGGAGGCCTCGGAGCCGGGCGGGCCGCTGATGGTTTTCATGAATATGGTCAACCTGGCGATGCTTCTGTCCGTCAGCCTGGGCGTGATGAATCTTTTGCCCCTGCCGGCGCTGGACGGCGGCAGGCTGGTATTTTTGCTCATCGAGGTGGTGCGCGGCAGGCCGATCCCGCCGGAGAAGGAGGGGATCGTGCATTTCGCGGGCTTTGTGGCGCTGATGATCCTGATGGTATTTATCATGTTCAACGATATTCAGAGAATCCTGGGATAGACGGCCAAAATCCAAACTTGACGGAAGGGTAGCCTGCGTTTATAATAAGGGGATATGATAAGGGCGGAAGTGCCCGAAGGAATGGAGAACAGATGATTAAGAGCATGACGGGGTTCGGCAGATGTGAGGTCTGCAGGGACAGCCGGAAGTTTACGGTGGAGTTAAAATCAGTCAACCACCGGTATCTGGACGTCAATATCAAGATGCCCAAAAAGCTCAACCTTTTTGAGGCACAGATCCGCAGTCTTTTAAAGGAGTACATCTCCCGGGGCAAGGTGGATGTCTATATCACCTGCGAGGATATGGGCACGGGCCGGGTGGGTCTGCGCTATAACCGGGAGCTGGCGGTTCGGTATGTGGAGTACCTGCGGCAGATATCGGAGGAGTTTGGGCTGGAGGAAGAGCTTCGGCCGTCCGTGATTGCCCGGTTTCCGGAGGTTTTTTCCATGGATGAGGAACAGACCGACGAGGAGGATACCTGGCGGATGCTGGAGGAGGCGCTGCGGGGCGCGGCAGAGGGCTTTGTGGAGATGCGGACCCGGGAGGGCAGCGCGCTGCAGGAGGATCTTCTGGCAAAGCTGGAGGAGATGCAGGGACATGTGGCCTTTATCCGGGAGCGCTCCCCGAAGATCGTGGCCGAGTACCGGCAGCGCATTTTTGAGCGGGTGCAGGAGCTTTTGGGCGACGTCAAGGCGGACGAGGCAAGACTTCTGACCGAGGTGACGGTGTTCGCGGACAAGGTCTGCGTGGACGAGGAGATCGTCCGGCTGCAGAGCCATATTTCCGCCGTCAAAAAAGAGCTGCGGAAGGGAAGCGGCGTGGGACGCAAGCTGGATTTTCTGGCGCAGGAGATGAATCGGGAGGCAAACACGATTCTGTCAAAGACCACGGACCTGGCGATTTCCGACCGGGGTATCGAGCTGAAGACCCTGATCGAGAAGGTGCGGGAACAGATACAGAACATAGAATAGAGGCGCGCAGTGAGTCAGTTTATCCATATCGGCTTTGGCAATATTGTAAATACGGATAAGATTATCGCGGTGGTAAGCCCGGAGTCCGCCCCGGTCAAGCGGATGGTCCAGCGGGCCAAGGAGGCCGGGACGGCGGTGGATGCCACCCAGGGCAGACGGACGAAGGCGGTGCTGGTGATGGAAAACAGCCAGCTCATCCTTTCGGCGCTTCTGCCGGAGACGATCGCGTCCAGGGCGCTTCTGCCGGAGGCGGCGCAGAGCGCGGAGGGAAAGGAGGAACCAGGTGAAGCATAGAGGCGTGTTGTTTGTGGTGTCCGGTTTTTCCGGCGTGGGCAAGGGAACTCTGGTAAAGGAGCTGGTCAGGCGGTATGACAATTACGCGCTGTCCGTCTCCATGACGACGAGGACGCCCCGCAAAAACGAGGTGGACGGCGTTTCCTATTTTTTTGTGAGCAGAGAAGAATTTGAGCGCACGATCCGTCAGGACGGGCTGATCGAGTACGCCAGCTATCTGGAAAATTATTACGGTACACCCAGGGCATGGGTGGAGCAGCAGATGGACGAGGGCCGGGACGTGATCCTGGAGATTGAGGTGCAGGGCGCGCTGAAGGTGAAGGAGAAGTTCCCGGAGGCGGTGCTTTTGTTTGTCCTGCCGCCCTCTGCGAGAGAGCTAAAGCGCCGGCTGGAGAGCCGGGGCACCGAAAGCGCAGAGACGGTTTTAAAGCGCCTGAAAAGGGCCCGGGAGGAGGCTGAGTTTATCCCGGACTACGATTATCAGGTGGTAAACGATAAGCTGGAGGATTGCTTAAAGCAGATCCACGGAATCGTCTGCGCGGCCCACGGCAGGCCGGCATTGAATCAGGAATTTGACAACCAGTTAAAGGGAGAGCTGGAGGCTCTCGTGAAAGGAGAAAATTGATATGCTGCATCCTTCTTATTCGGATCTGATGAAAGTGGTAAACAGCGAGGTTGAGCCCGGCGAGGAGAAGATCGTCAACAGCCGTTATTCCATCGTGATGGCAACGGCAAAGCGGGCCAGACAGATTATTGGCGGGCATGAGCCGCTGGTCCGCATCAAGCCCGGCGAGAAGCCGCTTTCCATCGCAGTCGAGGAGCTGCGTCAGGGAAAGCTGAAAATCCTGGGCGAAGAGGAGGCGCAGGAAGAGTAAAGCGCGGCCCGGAAAGGAAGTTTTATGCAGATTTTGTTTGTATCCCTGGGTTGTGACAAAAACCTGGTGGACACGGAGATGATGCTTGGGCTGCTGGCCGAGAAGGGATATACCTTTACGGATGATGAAAACAGCGCCGATGTGGCTGTGGTCAACAGCTGCTGCTTCATCAACGATGCCAAGGAGGAGAGCATCAACAGCATCCTTGAGCTTGCGGAATTAAAAAAAGAAGGACAGCTCAGGGCGCTGATTGTCTGCGGCTGTCTGGCACAGCGCTACCAGGATGAAATCCAGCAGGAGATCCCGGAGGTGGACGCGATTCTGGGAACGACCGCCATCGACCGCATCGTGGAAACGGTAGAACAGGTGCTCGCCGGAAGGGCGGAGAACCATCTGGAGGATATCGACAGGCCCTGCGTGTACGGGACGCCCAGAAGCGTCACCACCGGGGGACATTTTGCCTACTTAAAGATCGCGGAGGGCTGCAACAAGCGCTGCACCTACTGCGTGATTCCTTCCGTGCGCGGCAATTACCGCTCTGTCCCGATGGAATCTCTGGTGAGGGAGGCCAAAAAGCTGGTGGAAAACGGCGCCAGGGAGCTGATTCTGGTGGCGCAGGAGACGACCGTTTACGGGGTGGATCTGTACGGGGAAAAGATGCTGCCGGAGCTTTTGCGCAAGCTCTGTCTGATCGAGGGCCTGGTCTGGATCCGTCTGCTCTACTGCTATCCGGAGGAGATCACGGAGGAGCTGATTGGCGTGATAAAGCAGGAGCCCAAGATTTGTCACTATCTGGATATGCCCATCCAGCACGCCTCCGACAGGATCCTTGCCCGGATGGGGCGGCGTACCCGCCGGGAGGAGCTGGAGGATATCATCGCAAGGCTGCGGGAGCAGATCCCCGATATCTGCCTGCGCACTACCCTCATTTCCGGGTTTCCCGGGGAGACGGACAAGGATCACGAGGAACTGATGGATTTTGTCAATACGATAGAATTTGATCGGCTGGGCGTTTTCACCTATTCCCAGGAGGAAAACACGCCGGCGGCCGAGATGCCCGATCAGGTGCCGGAGGAGGTCAAGAAGCAGCGGCAGGAGGAGATCATGGCGCTGCAGCAGGATATCGCGTTTGACAAGGACGAATCCATGATCGGACGCACGCTTTTGGCGATGATCGAGGGAAAGATGCCGGAGGAAAACGCCTATGTGGCGCGCACCTACCGGGATGCGCCCAATGTGGACGGGTATCTGTTTGTCAACAGCTCCCGGGAACTGATGACGGGAGATTTCGTGCAGGTGCGGGTCACCGGCGCGTATGAGTATGATCTGATAGGAGAACTGGAAGATGAATTTACCAAATAAGCTGACGATCCTGAGAGTGATCATGATTCCCTTTTTTGTGGTGTTTATGCTGACCGGCTGGGGCGGGGAGGCCTCCCGCTGGATCAGTCTGGCAATTTTTATCGTCGCCAGTCTGACGGATCTTCTGGACGGCCACATTGCCCGCAAGTACAATCTGATAACCAATTTCGGGAAATTTATGGATCCGCTGGCGGATAAGCTGCTTGTCTGCTCCGCCATGATCTGCCTGGTGGAGATGGGGCGCATCCCCTCCTGGATTGTGATTATCATCATCAGCCGGGAATTTATTATCAGCGGGTTCCGTCTGGTGGCGGCGGACAATGGCCGTGTGATTGCCGCAAGCTACTGGGGCAAGTTTAAGACAACCTTTCAGATGCTGATGATCTGCCTGATGATCGCCAATCTGGCGCCCCTGTCGATTCTGACGGCGGCGGTGATGTGGATCGCGCTGATCCTGACGGTTGTTTCGCTGATTGATTATCTGGTAAAAAACAAGGATGTGCTGGCGGACCAGCACTGAGCATAAGAGAATACGGGAGGGGCAGCAAAGATCACAGGCTTTTTGCTGCCCCATTTCTGTAAGAAAAAAGGAGTGATATTTTATGACAGTGGAGCTGATTTCAGTAGGAACGGAGATTCTTCTTGGAAATATCGTCAACACCAACGCCGCCTGGCTTGCGGAGCGGTGCGCGGCTTTGGGACTTTCCTGCTACCACCAGAGCGTGGTGGGGGACAACGGGGAGCGTCTGCGCGAGGCGATCGGGACGGCCCTGGGACGGTCGGAGCTGGTGATTTTATCCGGAGGGCTGGGGCCCACCACGGACGATCTGACCAAGGAGACGGCGGCGGAAGTGTTTCAGGCAGAGCTGGTGATGGACGAGCACAGCCTGGAGCGGATTGAGACGCATTTTATGGAGCGCCGCCTGGAAATGACGGAGAATAACAAGAAGCAGGCGCTGGTGCCGACGGGCGCTCTCGTGCTGGACAACGACAACGGGACTGCGCCGGGGCTTTTGCTGGAAAAGGACGGAAAGCGGATGATTCTGCTGCCCGGGCCTCCCAACGAGCTGGTTCCGATGTTTGAGAAAAAGGTGGCCCCCATCCTGCAGGGCCTCCAGCCCGGCGTCCTTTATTCCAGGACGGTGAAGCTGTGCGGCATCGGGGAGAGCAAGGCCGCGGCGCAGGTGCAGGATCTGATCGACAGCCAGACCAATCCCACCATCGCGCCCTACGCCAAGACCGGGGAGGTGCACCTTAGGGTGACGGCCCGCGCGGACAGCCGGGAGGCGGCAAAGGCGCTTGTGAAGCCTGCGGTGAAGGAGCTGAAGCGCCGTTTCGGACGGGCGGTGTACACCACAAGGGAGGAGCGCACGCTGGAGGAGGCGGTGGTAAAGCTTTTGAAGGAACGAAACATGACCGTAGCCTTCGCAGAGTCCTGCACCGGCGGCCTGCTGGCCGGGCGCCTGGTCAATGCGCCGGGAGCGTCGGCCGTGTTTGAAACCGGCTACATTACCTATGCCAATAAGGCGAAGCGGAAGCTTCTTGGCGTCAGGAAGGAAACCTTAAAGGCTTTCGGCGCGGTCAGCGCCCGGACCGCGGCTCAGATGGCGGAGGGAGCGGCGAGAGCCTCCGGCGCGGAGGCGGCAGTGTCCGTCACCGGAATCGCCGGGCCCGACGGGGGTACGGACGAAAAGCCGGTGGGACTTGTGTATCTGGGCTGCTATGTGCAGGGTACGGTGTGGACCAGAGAGTGCCGTTTTTTGGGGAACCGCGCAAAGATCCGGGAATCCGCAGTCGCAGCGGCGCTTACCTTCCTGCGCAGCTGTATTCTGGAGGACCGGGCTTATAAAGAATAAAAGGGGATCGGAATGGGAGTAAAAGAGAGACAGGGGGAATTTTGCCCGAAATGCGGCGGGCGGATGGAAGAAGGAGAGTGCAGCTTCTGCGGCTTTCGGCCCGGGGAGACAGAGGACGCTCCGGATAAGGGACACTGTCCGGGAGGATATCGGACAGCGGTTCTGGCAGGGCTTGCGGCTTTTGCCCTGCTGCTTTCCCTCGCAATGTTTTTGCTGGTCAGAGGAGCTTCATCGGATGGGCCCGGGCTCCGGGCCGCCTTTTCCGAATTTCTGGAGCAGTTTCGCGGCGGCAGGGAGGAGGATGACGGGGAGGATTATGTGCCGTCTTCGTCCGACGAATATTATAAAAAGATTACGGACGCGCTGCGCAGCGACCTTTCCTACCGCGTCCGGTGGCTGGAGACGGATCTGGAGCGCAGGGAGGGGGACGCCTCCTTTTACGCTCTGTATCCGGAGCTGGAGGGGGAGCTTCCGAACCGCGACAGCTTAAACGGCCTGATTGCCAGGGAAGCGCTTTTTTACAGGGATTCCTGTCAGCTTTATCTGGAGCAGGGCTACGATTCCTGTCATGTCCAGAGCTTTGGCTATGTGACCTACATGGACGAGGAACGGCTGAGCATCGTGTACGATGAGCGTGTTTATCTGAACGACAGGAAATTTCCGGGGCTGTTTGCCCTGAACATCGATGTGCGCACGGGCACGGTTCTGAAGCTTCAGGATCTGCTTGTCTATGACCGGGAGCTGGCAGAGTGCTTCCGCAGCCGGGTCGCGGCTCAGAACGGGGAGGAGCTGGACAAAGAGCTGTGGACGGATGCGCTTTTGTCTCAGCTGCTTTCCTCGGAATCGGGTGTGGCCTTCTACACGCCGGTGGGGCTGGAGCTCGGATTTAATTACAACGGTGTAAACGGCCGGTATGGCTGGGTCACCGCGACAATCAAGGATTATGAAAGATTTCTCCAACGGTAACGGCTTCACGGTAACGGCTTCGCCGAAAAAGGAGTGTACGTCCGGCCGTTTTTGTGCTATGATAAAAAGGTCAAAGCTTCCGGGCCTGTCCGAGTTTGGACAGGCCTTTTTATTTCAAAACGAAATCTGTTCTCACGCCTTAAGCAGCAAGTGTTTGAGGCTGCCTTGAACGGAAATCCCCGTGTTGTCACTGGTCACGGAACGATCAGTAACCCTGTGTTTCCCATAAGAGAAAATGTATGCCGCACATTTTCGGTGTTGACAAAGGACGCCGGATGTTTTATGATATCAAAAAGAACATCCGTTCTATTGATGAGGAGAAGAATCATGGAAAGAGAAGAGAAGATAAAGGCGCTTGACGCCGCGATTGCGAAGCTTGAGAAGGAGTACGGCAAGGGTGCGGTCATGAAGCTGGGCGATCCCGCCAATCAGATGAACGTGGAGACGATTCCCACCGGCTCGCTGAGCCTGGATATTGCCCTGGGACTGGGCGGCATCCCCAAGGGCCGCGTGGTGGAGATCTACGGCCCGGAGTCCAGCGGTAAGACGACCGTCACCCTGCACATGATTGCGGAGGTACAGAAGAACGGCGGGATTGCGGGCTTTATCGACGCAGAGCACGCGCTGGATCCGGTCTATGCGAAGAATATTGGGGTGGATATCGACAATCTCTATATTTCCCAGCCGGACAACGGCGAGCAGGCGCTGGAGATTGCGGAGACGATGGTGCGCTCCGGGGCCATTGATATTGTGGTGGTGGACTCCGTGGCGGCCCTGGTGCCCAAAGCGGAGATCGAAGGAGACATGGGAGACAGCCATGTGGGACTGCAGGCGCGTCTGATGTCCCAGGCGCTGCGCAAGCTGACCGGCATTATCAGCAAGTCCAACTGTACCGTGGTATTTATCAACCAGCTGCGTGAGAAGGTTGGCGTGATGTTCGGCAATCCGGAGACCACCACCGGCGGACGCGCGCTGAAGTTCTATGCCTCCGTCCGCCTGGATGTGCGCCGGATCGAGTCGCTCAAGCAGGGAGGCGAGGTGGTGGGCAACCGCACCCGTGTCAAGGTAGTGAAGAATAAGATCGCACCCCCCTTTAAGGAGGCAGAGTTCGATATCATGTTCGGAGAAGGGATCTCCACTTTCGGGGATATCCTGGATCTTGCCGCCAACATCAATGTGGTGAACAAGAGCGGCGCCTGGTACGCCTACGAGGGAGCCAAGATCGGTCAGGGACGGGAGAACGCCAAGACCTACTTAAAGGAGCATCCGGAGGTGGCCGCAGAGATCGAGAACAAGGTGCGGGAGCACTACGGCTTAAAGGATAAGACGGAAGGCCCGGCGCAGGCTCCGGAGGAGCCCGAAGAGACAGCGGAATAAAAATGAGTAATAAAAGGGTTACTGATCACGGAGTGAACAGTAACATAGAAGGAGAGCCGGAGCATGACAGTGACCGGGATAGAAGAATTGTCGCGCTCCCGCTGCAAAATTTACCTAAACGACAGCTTCGCCTTTGTCCTGTACAAAGGCGAACTGCGTTTATATGGGGTAAAGCTGCAGGAGGAGCTGACGGAGGAAAATTACAGACAGATCACCGGAGAGCTTTTGCCCAGGCGGGCGGCCCTGCGGTGTATGAATTTGCTGAAGGCCAGGGCCTATACGGAGAGTCAGCTTCGCCGCAAGCTGTCCGAGGCGTTTTATCCGGCGGACAGTATCGAATACGCTTTGGAATATGTGAAGTCCTATCATTATGTGGATGACGCCCGCTATGCGCGGGACTACATCGAGAGCAGCAGCGGGAGAAAAAGCCGCCGCGTGATCGAGATGGAGCTGGCCCGCAGAGGGGTTCCCAGAGAACTGGTGGAGGAGGCCTTTGCAGAACAGGAGGAGGCCGGCCGCGCACCCGACGAGGAGGCGCTGGCGGCCATGTGGCTGGAGAAGAAGCACTATGATCCCAGGACGGCGGATCCGTCGGAGAAGCGCCGGATGGCGGCCTTCCTCTATCGCAGGGGGATCGGACCGTCGGCGATCCGCCGCGCCATGGAGGAGTGAACCATAACGTGAATTGTGCAGGATGGTGCAGGAAGCACTTGACATATGTGTTAGAATTGTATAAAATTGAGATGTTGTAAAATTGATTATAAGGATGTGATATTTCTGTAACGGTTCTTTTGGGCCGGGGGAAAGCCTTTTTGCATTCTATAACTGATATTGTACAATGAAAATTAAATAAGGAGGTGTTCCTGTGATATGGTGCAAATCATTATTGCAGTAATCGTCACGCTGGTTATCGCTGTCCCGGTATCCGCGTATGTGTCTTCTGCCCGATGTAAGAAAAACATGGAGGAGACGGTAGGAAACGCGGAGGATAAGGCCAGAGAGATCATCGACGAAGCGCTCAAGACCGCTGAGGCAAAGAAGCGGGAAGGACTGCTGGAGGTGAAGGAGGAATCGATCCGGACCAAGAACGAGCTGGATCGGGAAATCAAGGACCGGAGGGCAGAAGTGACCCGGTTTGAGCGCCGCGTACAGCAGAAGGAAGAAAACATCGATAAGAAATCCGATGCGATCGAGAAGAAAGAGGCCTATCTGGCCAAGCGGGAAGAGGAGATGCGTAAGCAGCGGGAGGAGATTTCCAAGCTGAATGAACAGCGCGTGCAGGAACTGGAAAGAATCTCTGGTCTGACCTCCGACCAGGCAAAGGATTATTTACTCAAAATTGTTGAAGATGACGTAAAGCATGAATCGGCCAAGATGATCAAGGAAATGGAACATCGGGCCAAGGAGGAAGCGGACAAGAAGGCCAAGGAGTATGTGATTAACGCCATTCAGAAGTGTGCGGCCGATCACGTTTCGGAGGCCACGATCTCTGTCGTACAGCTTCCCAGCGATGAAATGAAGGGGCGTATCATCGGACGTGAGGGACGCAATATCCGCACGCTTGAGACGCTCACCGGCGTGGATCTGATTATCGACGATACGCCGGAGGCTGTGGTTTTGTCGGGCTTTGATCCGATTCGGAGAGAGGTCGCGCGCATCGCCCTCGAGAAGCTGATCGTGGACGGAAGAATCCATCCGGCGAGAATCGAGGAGATGGTGGAAAAGGCGCAGCGTGAAGTGGAAAACATGATCAAGGAGGAGGGCGAGTCCGCCTGTCTTGAGGTGGGCGTACACGGTATTCACCCCGAATTGGTCAGACTGTTGGGCAAGATGAAGTTCCGGACAAGCTACGGCCAGAATGCACTGAAGCATTCCATCGAGGTTGCCCAGCTCTCCGGGCTTTTGGCGGCGGAGATGGGACTGGATGTCCGGCTTGCAAAGAGAGCGGGACTGCTGCATGACATCGGTAAGGCTGTGGACCATGAGATGGAAGGTTCTCATATTCAGCTTGGTGCAGAGCTGTGCCGTAAGTATAAGGAGTCGGCGACCGTGATTAACGCGGTGGAATCCCATCACGGGGATGTGGAGCCCACGTCCCTGATTTCCTGTATCGTGCAGGCGGCGGACACTATTTCCGCGGCTCGTCCCGGTGCGAGAAGGGAGACGCTGGAGACCTATACCAGCAGATTAAAGCAGCTTGAAGACATTTCCAACAATTTCAAGGGTGTGGACAAATCCTTTGCTATTCAGGCGGGCAGGGAGATTCGTGTCATGGTAGTTCCTGAGCAGATTTCCGATGCGGACATGGTGCTTTTGGCGCGCGATATTTCCAAGCAGATCGAGGCTGAGCTGGAATATCCCGGGCAGATCAAGGTCAATGTCATCCGGGAAAGCCGCGTGACGGATTACGCGAAATAAGTAACAGTTCAGCCAGTCGGCAGCGAATGGCGCGGGCGGAACGGTTGCTAAAATAAAAAAAGAATAAGAAATGTGGGAAGCCTGCAGGCAATGCGCCGGCAGGGTTCCCACATTTGTTATATGGAGGACAAAATGGCGGAAGAATTTAAGCGGATCGGCAGAAGGCTGGTTTATCATGGAAATATTATCGACTACTACAGGGATACGATCCAGGTGCCGAACGGCAACGTGGTGGAATGGGACTTTATCGGCCATAAAGGCGCGGCGGCGGTTGTGCCGGTGCGGGAGGACGGGAAGCTTTTGATGGTGCGCCAGTGGCGAAACGCCCTGGACCGCTACACCCTGGAGATTCCCGCGGGAGGCTTAAACGGCGCGGACGAGCCGCCTGTAAAGGCGGCGGCCAGGGAGTTGGAGGAGGAGACGGGCTATCGCTCTCATGAGCTGGAGCACCTGATCAGCCTCCGCACCACGGTGGCCTTCTGCAATGAAAAGATCGAGATCTATGTGGCGCGGAATCTGGAGCCTGCGCACCAGCATCTGGACGAGGATGAGTTCATCGATGTGAAGGCCTGCACGGTGGAGGAGCTGTGCGCGATGATTTATGCCGGTCAGATTGAGGACGGAAAGACCATCGCGGCCATTATGAGCTATAAGGATAAATATTGCCGCTGACAGGCCCTGTCAGGCAAATCCCCCCGGGAGACCGCATATACATGAAAGGAAACAATGCGGCCCTGGGGGTATTTTGATGAAATTTTTCTGGAAGAGCGGCAAAAAGGAGCTGAGGGTCTGGACAATCCTGTTTGCCGTAGGCTTTGGGCTCGGAATCGGGCTGATCTGTATTTTCCCGGAGCGCCTGGTGGAGCAGACGGGCTTTTTGGGCGGGGAGCTTCTTTCCGGAATGTACAGCCTGGAAATCAATCAGAACGGCCTGCTGCTCTACAGTCTCCGGCAGCGGCTGGGGATGGCGGCTTTTTTTGTATTGCTGTCGGCAGCCGGGGCAGGCTATCTGTGCAGCTGGATTTTGCCGGGAGGCTTCGGCCTGGCCTGCGGGACGGTGCTGACGACGCTGTCTTTGCGCTATGGGGCCCGGGGGACCGCTCTTTTTCTGGCCTGCCTGACGCCGCAGCTGGTTTTGTTTGTGCCGGGCTTTTGTATGCTTCTGGATTGGTGTGTGCGGCGGCTGGAGCCAAGGAGGCTTCCCGGTCCGCTGGGGGTCATCATCATGGGCTGCTTCGTGGAAAGTTATGTAAACCCAATAATCGTGAAGGCTCTGATCGGTCTTTTCTGACCGGGGAAATTAGTGAAACTGCTGAAAAAACGGCTTAAAATGAGGAATATTCCACATTGCTTTTCTTTCCTGCATTGATTATAATAAAACCCAGACAATGGCGCTTTATCATTGCTTTTATATCAATAGAAGGTGCGCGGAAGGGCTTTGACGGGATGGAGGAACAGATTCAGACATTTATTGCATATTTACATAACACAAAGGGAACCTCCGGCAACACAGAGCTTTCCTACCGGCGGGATTTGCGCCGGATGGTGTCCTTTTTGGCGGAAAGGCAGATCGTGAGGCCGGAGGATATCACGGCGGTGTCCATGAGCGCCTATGTGCGTTTTTTACAGGAAAAGCAGTTTAAACCGACGACGATTTCACGGCATATCGCTTCTGTCCGCGCCTTTTGTCATTACCTGCTGCACGAGGGGATCCTGCAAACTGATGTGACGGAGCATTTGAAGTCCCCGCGGGTGGAGCGGCATGTGCCGGAGATTTTGGAGCTGGAGGAGGTGGAGAAGCTTCTGGCCCAGCCGGGCAGCGCTTCGCCCAAGGAAATCCGGGATCGGGCCATGCTGGAGCTTCTTTATGCCACGGGGATCCGGGTGTCGGAGCTGATCGGCTTAAAGCTTGAGGATATCAATATGCAGATGGGCTACATCATCTGCCATGACCGGAACCGGGAGCGCGCCGTGCCCTTCGGGAGCAAGGCGGGGGAAGCGATGACGGAGTATTTCTTCAAAGCCAGGGGGCAGATGGTGGAATCCGGGGAGGAGCAGACCGTGTTTGTCAACTGCTCCGGCAGGCCCATGAGCCGGCAGGGCTTCTGGAAGCTGCTCAAGCAGTACGCCCGTCAGGCGGGGATTGCCGGGGAGATCACCCCGCACACGCTGCGTCACTCCTTCGCGGCGCATCTGGTGGCGAACGGAGCGGACCTGCGGGCCGTCCAGGAGATGCTGGGGCATTCGGATATTTCCACCACCCAGATTTACGCGGACATGAACCGGAACCATATCAGACAGGAATATGAAAAAAGTCATCCGAGAGGATGACTTTTTGTGCGATACGCCCGGCAAGCGGCTGCCGTGCTTGCACAGGCAGCCATTCGCAGGGCGTATCGCATCGGATAGGGAATTAATGATTCAGCTCCGCAAGATCATAGATAAGCCGTTCGGATGCCTCCCAGCCCAGGCAGGCATCGGTGATGGACTTGCCGTATACGCCGCCGCCCACCTTCTGGTTACCCTCCACGATGTAGCTCTCGATCATCAGGCCCTTGACCAGGTTGTGGATATCCCGGTTCAGATGGCGGCTGTGCATAACCTCCTTGACGATCCGGACCTGCTGGTCGAACTGCTTGTTGGAGTTGGAGTGGTTGGAATCGATGATGCAGGCGGGGTTTTTCAAGTCACGCTCATTGTAGAGGGTGATCAGCGTCATCAGATCCTCGTAGTGGTAGTTTGGCAGGTTACGGCCATGCTTGCTGGTGGCGCCCCGCAGGACGGTGTGAGCCAGCTCGTTTCCGTTGGTTTTCACCTCCCAGCCCCGGTAGATGAAGGAATGGGGATGCTGGGCCGCATAGACGGAGTTTAACATAACGGAAAAATCTCCGCTGGTGGGATTCTTCATACCGGCGGGCATGTCAAAGCCGCTGACGGTCAGACGGTGCTGCTGATCCTCCACGCTGCGGGCTCCGATGGCCACATAAGACAGGATGTCGGACACATATCCCCAGTTTTCGGGGTAGAGCATCTCATCCGCCGCGCTCAGACCGGATTCCGCCAGGGCGCGCAGGTGCATGTGCCGCATGGCGATCAGCCCCTGGAGAAAGTCCTCTTTTTTCTCCGGATCCGGCTGGTGTACGATGCCCTTGTAGCCGTCGCCGGTTGTGCGGGGCTTGTTGGTGTAGATCCTGGGAATCAGGATCAGGCGGTCGGATACCTTATCGTTGAGTTTTGCCAGGCGGCTGATGTAGTCGCACACGGCGTCCTCGTTGTCGGCGGAGCAGGGACCGATGATGACCAGCAGCTTATCGCTTTTGCCGGTGATGACGTCGCGGATCTGTGCGTCGCGCTCCGCCTTGATGCGGGCCAGATGCTCCGGAACGGGATATTGCTCCCGGATCTCGTCGGGAGTCGGAAGTTTTCTGATATAAGTAAAGCTCATCTGATTTCTCCTTTGTGGGTTTCAGGACGGAATCCATTATAGTATAGAAAACCGTCGGGCGCAAGAAAAAATACAGGAAAACGAAGGCTCTCGCTCTATGGCTTTTGCTCTATGGCAGGACGCGCCCCTTTGCCGGGCGCCCGGAAAAGGAGCGGGCAAAGAGGAAGCGGCGCAGGAGCAGGGAGCAGCTTAGCGTCATCACAAGCTGCCCGGCCAACATGCCGCAGAAATAGCCCTTGATGCCCCACAGGGGAATCAGAAAAAAGACGAAGGCGAGGCGGACAAAAAGGGAGAGAAGGTTGAGCAGGAAGGTGTGGCCGGTCCGCCCGAGACCATTTAAGACAGAGAGCAGGGTGGTGTTTAAATAGAGGAAGGGGCAGAGCAGACTCAGGGTGCGGATGAACAGTCCGGCCAGCTCGCTGTCAAAAAGGGCGCCGCCGATAAAGCGTCCGGTGAGCCGGAAAAAGGCCATACAGACCAGGCCCAGAAGAAGACAGCCCCGGGCGCAGCGGCCGACAGCCCGGCGGATCGCCTTTTGGTCACCGGAAACCTGGGCCTGCGCCACCAGGGGCATGAGGAGGACGGAGACGGAATTGGTCAGGGCGCTGGGAAACAGGATGCAGGTCATGGCCATGCCGGAAAAAACGCCGTAGATGGACAGCGCCTGTCCTGCTGTGTAGCCGTAGAGCTGCAGGCTCACCGGGATCCGGGCGGACTCTGCGGCGCCCAGAAGGTGGAGGCAGACCCGGTTGGCGGAAAGCGGCGCGGCAAAACGGATCAGGCGGCCCCAAATGGAGGGAAAGCTCTCCGGGAGGGGGAGAGAAGCCCTTTTCTGACTGGAAAAGTGCAGCCAGGCAGCGGGGACGGCCGCCAGAACGGCGGCAAATTCCCCGATCATAAGCCCCACGGCGGCCACATTGATGGAAAAGGTAACGTTGTTTTGTTGGGAAAATTCCCAGAACAAAAAGACGCTGCCCACCCGGAAGCATTGCTCGAAGAGCTGACAGAAGGCGGGAAGGGAGGCCCTGCGGATCCCATAGTAGTAGCCGTTGATGCAGGAGTGGATGCAGGCGGCGGGAAAGGACAGGGAGGCGATGCGAAGAAGCGGCGCACAGCGGGCCTCCCCCAGCAGAGAGGCAGCGATAAAGTCCGCGCCCTGATAGACGCCCAGGGTGCAAAGCACCGAGAGCGCGCCGGAGAGGGCAAGGCCGGAGAGCAGGATCCGCAGCCGGCTTTTGCCTGCCGGGTCGGGGCAGGCGGCCACGAAGCGGGAGACAGCGCTCTGGATGCCGGAGGTGCACAGGGCGAAGGTCAGGGCCAGCACCGGGTTCATCAGCTCGTAGATGCCCATGCCCTCCTCCCCGAACATACGGGAAAGAAAGATCCTGTAAAAAAAACCGATGAAGCGGCTGGCCAGGCCCGCTGCGGTGAGCAGAAGAGTGCCCCGCAGCAACGCGTTCTGTTTCATATGCCTTCCTCCGACAAAACATTCCTGCGCTCTATTTATATGAGAAAAGAACCGGCGGCAGAACCGAAAGCCGGCGCGATAAAACAGTTGCGCGGGGGCTTTTTTTACGATATACTTTGAGCCGTAGAGAAGTACGGCGTGACAGCGCAGGGAGAGAGGAAGGTTTTACGGATGAGCACAGACAGATATACGAGCCCGTTATCGGAGCGGTATGCGAGCAGGGAGATGCAGTTTATTTTTTCGCAGGATATGAAATTCCGCACCTGGCGGCGGTTGTGGATCGCCCTGGCGGAGACGGAGCGGGAGCTGGGGCTGCCCATCACCATGGAGCAGATCGATGAGCTAAAGAGCCACGCGGAGGACATCAACTATGATGTGGCGCGGGCGCGGGAGAAGGAAGTGCGCCACGACGTGATGAGCCATGTGTACGCCTATGGGGTACAGTGTCCCAACGCGAAGGGAATTATCCATCTGGGCGCGACCTCCTGCTATGTGGGCGACAACACGGATATCATTGTGATGGATAAGGCGCTGGAGCTGGTGCGGGAGAAGCTGCTCAACGTGATCCGGGAGCTGGCGGATTTTGCGGAGAAGCAGAAGGCTCAGCCCACGCTGGCATTTACCCATTTTCAGCCGGCTCAGCCCACCACGGTGGGAAAGCGGGCGACGTTGTGGCTGCAGGAGTTTTTTATGGATCTGCAGGATCTGGACTATGTGAAGGGCTCCCTGCGTCTGCTGGGCTCCAAGGGAACCACCGGCACCCAGGCATCCTTTTTGGAGCTGTTTGAGGGGGATCAGGAAAAGGTGGACCGGCTGGATCCCATGATTGCGGAGAAGATGGGCTTTGCAGGCTGCTATCCGGTCTCCGGACAGACCTATTCCCGCAAGGTGGACACCCGCGTGATAAACGTGCTGGCGGGGATCGCGGCCAGCGCCCACAAGATGTCCAACGATATCCGTCTTTTGCAGCACTTAAAGGAAGTGGAGGAGCCCTTTGAGAAAAATCAGATCGGCTCTTCGGCGATGGCGTATAAGAGAAACCCCATGCGGAGCGAGCGGATCGCTTCCCTGTCCCGGTATGTGATGGTGGACGCCCTAAATCCGGCGATCACCTCCGCCACCCAGTGGTTCGAGCGGACGCTGGACGATTCGGCCAACAAGCGTATCTCGATTGCGGAGGGCTTTCTGGCGGTGGACGGCATTCTTGATCTGTGCATGAACGTGGTGGACGGCCTGGTGGTTTACCCGAAGGTGATCGAGAAGCACCTGCGCAGCGAGCTGCCCTTTATGGCGACGGAGAACATTATGATGGATGCGGTGAAGGCGGGCGGAGACCGGCAGGAGCTGCATGAGCGGATCCGGGAGCTGTCCATGGAGGCGGGCCGCCGGGTGAAGGAGGAAGGCGCGGACAACCAGCTGCTGAGCCTGATCGCGCAGGATGAGATGTTTGGCCTGGATGAAAAGGCGCTGGAGAGCTCCCTGGAGCCTTCCCGGTATGTGGGCTGCAGCGCACATCAGGTGGAACGGTTTTTGGAGGAGGTAATCCGGCCCGTGCTTCGGGAGAATGAGGCGGTGCTCGGACGCATAGCAGAGATAAACGTGTAAGAATAAGAGAAAATTATATTTTGTATAGAAATTATTGATTTTACTTATATGGAGACTTCTGCTATAATCATGAAGTAAAAGGCAAAAATTATGGAAGCAATTTCGGAGGGATCAATATGGTAAAGGCAGTCGTAGGAGCAAACTGGGGAGACGAGGGAAAAGGTAAAATAACGGATATGCTGGCCAAGGAAGCGGATATCGTCATCCGCTTCCAGGGAGGAGCAAACGCCGGGCACACGATCGTGAACGATTACGGCAAGTTCGCGCTGCACACTCTGCCGTCGGGCGTATTTTACCGGCATGTGACGAATATTATCGGTAATGGCGTGGCGCTGAATATTCCGCTGGTGGTCGGGGAGATGAACCACCTGGTGGAGCGGGGCGTGCCGGCTCCCCATCTGATGATTTCCGACCGGGCGCAGGTGGTGATGCCTTATCACATCCTGCTCGACGCCTGCGAGGAGGAGAGGCTGGCGGGCAAGTCCTACGGCTCCACAAAGTCCGGGATCGCACCTTTTTATTCGGATAAGTTTGCAAAGATCGGTTTCCAGGTCAGCGAGCTGTTCGATGACGCGATTCTGGAGGAGAAGGTGAAGAAGGTGTGCACGCTCAAAAACGTGCTGCTGGAGCACCTGTACCATAAGGAACCCTTAAAGCCGGAGGAGCTGATGGACACCCTTCATGAGTACCGGGATATGGTGGCTCCCTATGTGGGCAACGTATCCGAGTTCTTGTACGAGGCGATCCGGGCGGGCAAAAATATCCTGCTGGAGGGCCAGCTGGGCACGATGAAGGATCCCGACCACGGCATTTACCCGATGGTGACCTCCTCCCCCACCCTGGCGGCCTACGGCGCCATCGGCGCGGGGCTTCCTCCCTATGAGATCAAAAAGATTGTGGCGGTGAGCAAGGCTTACTCCTCCGCGGTGGGCGCGGGCGCGTTTGTGTCGGAGATTTTCGGCGAGGAGGCGGATGAGCTGCGGCGCAGAGGAGGCGACGGCGGAGAGTTCGGCGCGACCACGGGACGGCCCAGAAGAATGGGCTGGTACGACTGCGTTGCATCCCACTATGGCTGCCGGCTCCAGGGGGCTACGGACGTGGCTCTGACGGTGCTGGATGTGCTGGGCTATCTGGATGAGATTCCGGTGTGCACAGGCTATGAGATCGACGGTAAGGTGACGACGGAGTTCCCGGTGACCTGCAAGCTGGAGAAGGCAAAGCCGGTGTACGAGATTCTGCCCGGCTGGAAAACGGAGATCCGCGGGATCCGCCGGTACGAGGAGCTGCCGGAGAACTGCCGCAAGTATATTGAATTCATCGAGAAACACCTGGGCTATCCGGTGACGATGATATCCAACGGCCCCGGCCGGGAGGATATTATTTACCGCGAGAGCACATTGGTATAAAACAGGAAAAAGGCTACGCTTTCATGCATAGCCTTTTGTCGCAGTTAAGCGGCGGAAGGGGGCGCTATGGCGGCAAATCTGGAATATTACAGGGTATTTTACTATGTGGTCCGGTGCGGCTCCGCGACGAGAGCCGCGGCGGCCCTGTCTTTGTCCCAGCCGGCGGTGAGCCAGAGCCTGAAGCAGCTGGAGCAGGCTCTGGGGGTGAAGCTTTTTGTGCGCACCGCCAGGGGGATTTTGCCGACGGCGGAGGGAAGGCTGCTTTTTTCTTATGTGGAAAAAGGCTATGAGCAGTTTCAGGCCGGCGAAAAAAGGCTGCTCCAGATGCGCAACCTGGAGTGCGGGGAGATCACCATCGGCGCCTCGGATATGACGCTGCGCTTTTTCCTGCTGCCCTACCTGGAACGCTTCCACGAAAAATATCCGGGCGTCCGCTTCCAGATCACCAACGGGCCGACCCCGGCGACCATGGCTCTTTTAAAGGAGGGGAAAATCGATTTCGGCGTCGTATCCGGGCCGCTGGAGAGCGCGCCCGGCCTCCGTCTCGTTCCGGTTCGCAGCCTGCAGGATGTGTTCGTGGTGGGCCGCCGGTTTGCAGAGTATGTGGGGATCAGACAGCCCCTTTCGCTGCTGGAGCGCCTGCCCCTGATCACGCTGGATGCAGAGACGAGCAGCCGCCGGTATGTGCAGCGCTTTCTGGAACGGAGGGGGGTGCACATCCGTCCGGAGTTTGAGCTGTCCACCAGCGACATGATCGTGCAGTTTTCCCTGCGGAATCTGGGCGTGGGCTGTGTGGTCAGAGATTTTACAAAAAAGGAACTGGACAGCGGAGAACTGATGGAGTTAGAATTTGAGGAGAGCCTGCCGGCGAGGCATTTTCTGGTTGCGGCGGACGAGAAGGGCGGCAAGAGCCTGGCGGCTCAGGAGCTTCTGCGGATGCTTGCCCCGGAGGATAAAGGAGGAGACGGAAAATGATCAGAACGGTGATTTTCGATATCGGGAATGTGCTGGCAGGATATGTGTGGCGCAGCTTCTTTGAAAAACAGGGGATTTCGGGAGAGAGACTGGAACGTCTGGCAAAGGCCACGGTGCAGAACGAGGACTGGAATGAGTACGACCGGGGCTGTACCGACGACGAGGGAATGCTGCGCCTGTTTGCTGAAAACGATCCGGAGATCGAGCCGCTGATCCGCTCCGCGCTTGCGGATTTTGACGGGCTGGTCGTACCCTTTTCCTACGCGGTGCCCTGGGTGAAGGCGCTGAAGGAAAAGGGCTATCAGGTGCTGGTGCTGTCCAATTTTTCTTCCAAGGCGCTTCGGGAATGCTGGCATGCCCTGGATTTTCTGCCCTATACGGACGGGGGGATCCTTTCCTTCCGGGAGAAGCTGATCAAGCCCATGCCGGAGATTTACCGGCTGCTTCTTGACCGATATTGCCTGAAACCGGAGGAATGCGTCTTTATGGACGATACGGCGAGAAATGTGGAGGCGGCCAGAGCCGCGGGAATCCATGCGTTTTTGTTTGAAAATTATGAGCAGGCGGTAAGGCAGCTGGCAGAATTAGGCGTGGAGTGAGGCTTTTTTATGATGAAAAAATATATAACGCAGGGCAGTATGCTGGAGGAGCTGACACGGCCTGTGCCGGGCTGCTGGATCAACCTGGAGTCCCCCACGCTGGAGGAATGCGCGGCCATCGCGCAGGATTATAATGTCGATTTGGCGGATGTAAGGGCAGCGCTGGACGACGAGGAGAGCTCCCGTGTGGATGTCAGCAACGATTATACGCTGATCCTGTTCGATATTCCCTCCGTGGAGTATCGTCACGAGCGGGAGGCGTATACCACGATCCCGCTGGGCATTATCCTGGCGGAAAACGTGCTTGTGACCGTGTGCGCCGAGTCTACCCCGGTTTTGAAGGCCTTTTTGGAAAATACGGTGAAGGAATTCAGCACGAAAAAACAGATGCGCTTTATTTATCAGATTTTCCTGCGCTCCTGTATGCTCTATCAGTCCTATCTGAGAATTGTGGACCGAAAGCGCAAGGAGATCGAGTCCCACATCGGGGAGGACACGGAGGAGCTGGAGCTGATCGATTTGCACGAGCTGGAATCCAACCTGGTCTATTTCGATACGTCCCTGAGAGCCAACAAGGTGGTGCTGGACCGCCTGATGCGCTACAGCCGGATCAAGAAATATCCGGAGGATCAGGATCTTCTGGAGGATGTGGTGGTGGAGAACCAGCAGGCGATCGAGATGACCCGGATTTACCGGGACATCATACAGGGAACGCGGGAGCTTCTCTCCTCCGTGATGGACAACCGCTTAAACAACGCCATGAAATATCTGGCGGCGATCACGATTGTGATGGCGATCCCCACGATTATCTCCGGTATCTACGGGATGAATGTGGATGAAAAATGGATGCCGTTTTCGGACACGCCCTTCGGGTTTGCCATTATCTGCCTGATCATGCTGATGATCTGTATCGTGGCAATCCGGGTGCTCAAAAAACGGAAGATGCTGTAGCTGTCCGGCGGGCGTTCATTCGTCGGTCGGATCGAAGGAGGCGATGGTGCGGCGGCCGGTAAAGCGGCCGTAAAGCCAGATAAATATCCACAGCAGGATGGGCAGGGCCACGGTGGCGATCAGGCAGCCGGAGAGGAGCTTCTGCCAGCCGGGAAAGGACAGCAGGGAGCAGACAAGGGTGAACAGGTACAGGCCTGCCAGCAGGATCGCGCAGACAAGCGCGGCGATCCGTTTAGGGGATGTTTTCTTTTTCATGGAAGCTTCCTTTCTGAAAGATTGATGATTGGTTACTATACTACATCAAACAAAATGGACTGACAAGAGGAGACGGGAAAATGATTTTTGAACATATGGACCGGATCGTGTTTGCGGGGGATTCCGTGACGGATATGGAGAGCGAACAGCCGGTGGGCGAGGGCCTGCATGACAGTGTGGGAAAAAGCTATGTGAGGATTGTGGAAAACATGCTGAGCACCTGGTATCCGGAGGTGTATGTGCGGGTGACCAACTCCGGCGTTTCCGGCAACACAAGCCGGGATCTGCTGGAACGCTTTGACCGGGATGTGGTGAAGCTTTCGCCGGACTGGGTTTCCATCTGCATCGGCATCAACGACGTGTGGAGGCAGTTTGACAGCCCGGCCATTCCCGACCGGCAGGTGCTGCCGGAGGAGTATGAGGCGAATCTGGAAAAAATGATCCTGGCGGTAAAGGGAAGGGTCAAGGGAATTTTTCTGCTGACGCCCTATTATATGGAGCCGAATGCCCGGGATTGGATGCGCAGCCGGATGGACGAGTACGGGCGGATCTGCCGGAGGCTGGCGCAAAAGCACGGCTGCCGGCTGGTGGATTTGCAGGAGGTGTTTAACCGTTATTTCCAGCACCGTCACTCCTCCTACATCGCGTGGGACCGGGTGCATCCCAACCAGATCGGCGCCACCATCATTGCGAAGGCGTTTTTGGCGCACTGCAGCTTTGATTACGGCCATGTGCCGCCCGCACCGGAGCGGGAATCGGTCTGCTGAACGGTACCGGTTACGGTTCACTCAGTACCGCCTGACCGCACGGATGTTCACAGAATTTTCGCTTGCATAAAGAGAAAGCCTGGGCTATAATGGCCTAAGATAAAACGGGGGTACCCCCTGAAATATGATTGAGGTGAAGAATTATGGCATTATTACAGCAGTGGAGAGATATCGCATACGATCAGAACGCAGATAAGACGAAGCTTCAGAAGTTCTGGGCTTCTTATTTTGAAAAGGAAAAGGAAATTTACGCGGAGCTTCTCAAAACCCCGGACGAGCTGGTGCGCGGCACGGTGAAGGAGCTGGCGGAGAAGTATGGCGTGGACGTGATGACGATGACCGGCTTTCTGGACGGCATCAACGACAGCTTAAAGGCGGCCAACCCCATCGAGGAGATGGAGGAGGACACCGTGGTAAACCTCGGCTTTGACAAGGCGCTGCTTTACAAAAACATGGTGGCGGCGGAGGCTGACTGGCTTTACAACCTGCCGGAGTGGAACGACATCTTCGACGAGGAGACCCGCAAGAAGCTGTACAAGGAGCAGAAGAGCTCTACCACGATCGTGAAGGAGGCCAAGATTTATCCCAACGATCCCTGCCCCTGCGGCAGCGGCAAGAAATACAAGAAGTGCTGCGGACGGAATAAATAAGCAGTAGCGGTAAACAGTAACAGCAAGTATTTTTAAAAACCCCCTTTACAAACACCGGCAGGTGGATTAAGATAAGGGCAGATCAAAAAAGTGAATGCGTTGAGGAGAAGAGTAGGCCGGAGGCTGTGACAGAGAGAAGCGCCTGTTCCCGATGGGAGCAGTGCTGGGAGCGCTTTGACAGAGGATCCGTGTGCGAAGACCGGCTCCGAGCGGCCCCAATCAGGCCCGGTGATTCCGTTATCATCGCAAAGAGAGGCCAGGCAGGCTTTTGCTGTTTGGCAAGGTGGGTGGAACCGCGTAGAAGATACGTCCCATGTACAGGAGAGAATCCGGTACATGGGATTTTTTTATGCGGCGGACAGGGGAAGAAAATCTTTCCCTATCCGATTGCCATTTCGCCCTCCAGCATCTTTGAGGCTTTTCCGACGTAAACAGTAACAGCACAACAGGAGGAGACAGAATGAAAATCACATTGAAGGACGGTTCCGTCAAGGAATACGGACAGGCGATGTCCGTAATTGATATTGCAAGAGATTTGAGCGAGGGGCTGGCGCGCGCAGCCTGTGCCGGAGAGGTGGACGGCGAGACGGTGGATCTGCGCACGGTTGTGGATCATGACGCGGCGGTGAACATCCTGACCGCGAAGGATGAGAAGGGGCTGGCGGCCCTGCGTCATACGGCCAGCCATGTGATGGCCCAGGCGGTGAAGCGGCTGTATCCCAACACGAAGCTTGCCATCGGACCGTCGATTGCGGACGGCTTCTATTATGATATGGAGTTTGAGACGCCCCTGACCAGTGATGACTTCGGTAAGATCGAGGACGAGATGAAGAAGATCATCAAGGAGGATTTAAAGATCGAGCGTTTCACCCTGCCCCGTGACAAGGCGATTGCCCTGATGGAGGAGAAGAACGAGCCTTACAAGGTGGAGCTGATCGAGGATCTGCCGGAGGGCGAGGAAATCAGCTTTTACCGTCAGGGAGAGTTCGTGGATCTGTGTGCCGGCCCTCACCTGATGAGCACGAAGGAAGTCGGCAAGGCATTCAAAATCATGAGCCTGGCGGGCGCTTACTGGAGAGGGGACGAGCACAAGCAGATGCTGACCCGGCTGTATGCGACGGCCTTTGCCAAAAAGGACGAGCTGGAGGCCTACATCACGATGATGGAGGAGGCAAAGAAGCGCGATCACAGAAAGCTGGGCAAGGAGCTTGGACTGTTTATGATGCACGAGGCGGGGCCGGGCTTCCCGTTCTTCCTTCCCAAGGGCATGGTGCTGAAAAATACTTTGCTGGATTACTGGAGACAGATCCACCAGAAGGCCGGCTATGTGGAGATTTCCACTCCCGTGATCTTAAACCGGAGCCTGTGGGAGACCTCCGGCCACTGGGATCACTATAAAAACAATATGTACACCACGGTGATCGACGGCGAGGATTATGCCATCAAACCCATGAACTGCCCCGGCGGCGTGCTGGTGTACGCTTCCGAGCCCCGTTCCTACCGGGATCTGCCGCTGCGCATGGGCGAGCTGGGACTGGTGCACCGGCATGAGAAATCCGGCCAGCTCCACGGCCTGATGCGGGTGCGCTGCTTTACCCAGGACGACGCGCATATTTTCATGACGCCCGATCAGATCAAAGACGAGATCAAGGGCGTGGCAGGGCTGATCAACGAGGTGTATTCCCTGTTCGGCTTCCAGTATCATGTGGAGCTGTCCACCCGTCCCGAGGATTCCATGGGAAGCGACGAGGACTGGGAGATGGCTACCGCAGCCCTGCGGGATGCGCTGGACGAGCTTGGGCTGCCCTATGTGGTGAACGAGGGCGACGGCGCCTTCTACGGCCCCAAGATCGACTTCCATCTGGTGGACTGCATCGGCCGGACCTGGCAGTGCGGCACGATCCAGCTGGATTTCCAGCTGCCGCAGCGGTTTGAGCTGGAGTATGTGGGCGCGGACGGCGAAAAGCACCGCCCGATCATGATCCACCGGGTTGTGTTTGGCTCCATCGAGCGGTTTATCGGCATTTTGATTGAGCACTTTGCAGGGGCGTTCCCGACCTGGCTTGCGCCCGTGCAGGTGAAGGTGCTGCCGATCTCCGACAAATATATGGATTACGCGCAGAGCGTGCAGCAGAAGCTGGCGGATGCCGGCATCCGCGCTGAGGTGGACACCCGTTCCGAGAAGATCGGCTACAAGATCCGCGAGGCGCAGACTGCCAAGATCCCCTATATGCTTGTGGTCGGTCAGAAGGAAGCGGAGGAGGGCACGGTTTCCGTGCGGAGCCGCGCCGCGGGCGACGAGGGCGCGCGCACGCTGGAGGCCTTCACCGCAGATATTTTAAAAGAGATTGAGACGAAGGAAAACCGTGTAAAAAAAGAGGCATAAAAAACCGGACAACCGGGCATACTGTTCCTGAATATGCGGATGAAAGAGCATATGTCAGGAGGTATGAGGATGACGGAATTAAAATGCGATGCGGTAAGCTGCACCTATAATAACGACGACTGCTGCTGCCGGGGAGATATCCTGGTGGGCGGCAGCCGCGCCTGTTCCATCGGGGACACCTGCTGCGAGAGCTTTCGGGAGCAGCGGGAGGGCAGCGCCCGGAACCGGGCAGAGCAGCCAAGCCCCCGCATCAGCATCGACTGCGAGGCAGTCAGGTGCCTGTACAACACCAACTATAAATGTCAGGCGGAGCATGTGGACATCCTGGGCGGACGCGCCGGGGAGAGCCGGGAGACGGCCTGCGGGACATTTGTGGAGAAATAGTTCAGCCAGCCAGG
Source organism: Eubacteriales bacterium (assembly GCA_030524455.1). Classification (GTDB taxonomy): domain Bacteria; phylum Bacillota; class Clostridia; order Lachnospirales; family Lachnospiraceae; genus Gallintestinimicrobium. Next base: position 220,033 of record JAUNGT010000001.1, read on the forward strand.
AGTGGACGGCCAAAATCGGGCTCGCACGAATTTTGGCCGGTTGCTCCTGGCTGAGGGAGCGCCCGATCATGAGCAGGAAACGGCGTTCCGCCTTATTCCACAGGGAGCCGCATAGCGGCGGAAAGCGCGTTATGCGCGCAAGACGAACGAGTTCGTCTGTGCGAATGGCGCGGGCTGAATTGTTACAAACGGTGTAAAATTTTTCACGGCAGGTATTGACAAACGATACCTGCCGTGCTAGTATACATAAGTACGCGGGTGCGTGCGTAACATACAAGCAGAGTATCCACTCTCACCCTATAGCGATCGGGCTCATAGGCGTTCACATTTTTTCTTCCGTTTTTGAGAAAGCGGGGAATCTTTGGGAGTGGATTGGGTTATCCACTTTTTTTATTTTCATCTTATGGAGGGAAGCAGCCATTAGCGAATTATTTATCAACGAACAGATCAGAGACAAGGAAATCCGTTTAATCGGGGAGGACGGCGCACAGCTGGGCATTATGCCTCCCAGGGAAGCACAGAAGCTGGCAGACGAAGCGGGACTGGATCTGGTAAAGATTGCGCCCACAGCAAAGCCGCCGGTCTGCAAGATTGTGGATTACGGCAAGTACCGCTACGAGCTTGCCCGTAAGGAGAAGGATGCCAAGAAGAAGCAGAAGGTCATCGAGATCAAGGAGATCCGCATGTCCCCCAATATCGACACCAACGACTTGAACACCAAGGTCAGCGCGGCGCGCAAGTTTTTGGAGAAGGGGAACCGCGTGAAGGTGACGCTTCGTTTCCGCGGACGCGAGATGGCGCATATGTCCAGCAGCAAGCACATTCTGGACGATTTCGCGCAGATGCTGTCCGACGTTTCCACCGTGGAGAAGATGCCCAAGGTGGAAGGCAGGAGCATGATCATGTTTTTAACTGGAAAACGCTGAGCGTGCAGTTAAAATATACGTTTTGGAGAATGAAGTAACAGGAGGAAATCAGATATGCCTAAAATGAAAACAAGCAGAGCTGCTGCAAAACGTTTTAAAGTGACGGGAACCGGTAAGCTGAAGAGAGCGAAAGCCTACAAGAGCCATATCTTAACCAAGAAGTCCACCAAGAGAAAGAGAAATCTCAGGAAGGCGGCGATGACCGACGCTACCAACGTTAAGAATATGAAGAAGATTTTACCGTATTTATAAGGCGTAAGGAGGAATCAGCAAGATGGCAAGAGTAAAAGGCGGCATGAGTGCCAGAAGGAAACATAATAAAGTATTGAAGCTTGCGAAGGGCTACAGAGGCGCGAGAAGCAAGCAGTACAGAGTAGCAAAGCAGTCTGTTATGAGAGCGCTGACCTCTTCCTACGCTGGACGTAAGGAGCGTAAGCGTCAGATGAGACAGCTGTGGATCGCCCGTATCAATGCGGCGGCCCGCATCAACGGCCTGTCCTATTCCAAGTTCATGTTCGGCTTAAAGCAGGCCGGCGTGGAGATGAACAGAAAGATGCTGGCAGAGATGGCAGTCAACGACGCGGCAGGCTTTGCAACCCTGGCAGAGCTGGCGAAGTCCAAGATCGCATAAGCATTATAGAGAAGCTTGCGGAACCTTCTGGAAGGCGAACTTTCAGAAGGTTCCTTTTATGTGCGATACGCCCTGCAAGCGGCTGCCGTGCTTGCACAGGCAGCCATTTGCAGGGCAACGGACAGCGAACAGCTTTGCTGTGAGCTGTCCGCGGTATCGCGGCGGATAGGGAAAGAAAATCTTTCCCTATCCGATTATACGGAGGAATTGATATGAGACAGGAGCGCGAAAAAAAGGATACCGGCGCAAAAAAGGCGGTGAAATGTCCCCATTTCGGAAAGTGCGGAGGCTGCAAATATCTGCAGCTGTCCTATGAGGAGCAGCTGGCGGCAAAGAGACGGACGGTGCGGGAGCTGATGGAAAAGCACTGTAAGGTGCGCCCTGCCATCGCGGCGGAAAACCCCTGGCACTACCGCTGCAAGGTGCAGGCCGTGTTCGGGCTGGACCGGAAAAAAAGACAGATCTCGGGGGTGTACGAGGAAAAATCTCATCGGATCCTGCCGGTGGAGAGCTGTCTGATCGAGGACGAAAAGGCGGACGCAATCATCGGCTCCGTGCGGGAGCTTTTAAAATCCTTCAAAATCAAGGTCTACGACGAGGACACCGGCTATGGCCTGCTGCGCTATGTGCTGGTGCGCCGGGCGGCCTTTACCGGGGAGATTATGGTCGTTCTTGTGACGGCCTCCCCGGTGTTTCCCTCCAAGAAAAATTTTGTGGAGGCGCTGCGGCGGCTGCATCCGGAAATTACCACGGTGGTGCAGAACATCAATGACCGGACGGACAGCCTGGTGCTCGGCAGCCGCTTCCAGACGCTTTTTGGCAGAGGCTACATTGTGGACCGGCTCTGCGGGTGCAGCTTTAAGATTTCCCCCGGCTCCTTCTACCAGGTCAATCCGCCTCAGGCGCAGAAGCTTTATGAAAAGGCCATCGAGCTGGCGGGGCTGACCGGCCGGGAGACGGTGGTGGACGCCTATTGCGGGACCGGTACGATCGGGATCATCGCGGCCGGGCAGGCAAAGCAGGTGCTGGGAGCGGAGTCGAACCCGGAGGCCGTCCGGGACGCGGTTGGCAATGCCAGGGCAAATGACGTCAAAAACATCCGGTTTTACCGGGAGGACGCGGGGCGTTTCCTGCAGGGCTGCGCAGCGGACGGCATGGCGGTGGACGTGCTTTTGATGGATCCGCCCCGGGCGGGCAGCAGCGAAGCCTTTCTGGAGGCCGCGGCCTGTATCGGGCCGAAGCGCATCGTCTATGTGTCCTGCAACCCGGTCACCCTGGAGCGGGACGTGGCCTTTTTGGAGAAAAAGGGCTACCGGGCCCGTGAGGTCTGGCCCGTGGACATGTTCCCCTGGTCGGGAGCGGTTGAGGCAGTCTGCGTGTTGGATCGGAAACAGGAAAAAAGTCGTTGACAAACAATATTATACAGCATATACTATAGGCATAAACAATATTATATATCATATAATATTGCCGGGCAGAAAAACGGTTTGGGAAAGGAAGTGGCGGGATGGTTTTTAACACGGGGGCGGCCCTGCTGGACGCCATTGTTCTGGCTGTGGTGTCGCGGGAGCCTGGGGGCACCTACGGCTACCGGATCACGCAGCAGGTCCGGCAGGCCATTGAGCTGTCGGAGTCCACGCTCTACCCGGTGCTGCGCAGGCTGCAGAAGGATGATTGTCTGGAGGTTTATGACATGGAGTGCAGCGGACGTAACCGGAGATACTATCAGATTACGGGGAAGGGAAGCGCCCAGCTTCGTCTGTACGAGGAAGAATGGAGGATGTATTCGGAGAAGATTACCCGTTTGTTTGAGGGAGGAAATCAGCCATGAACAGAGCGGAATTTATGGGGAGGCTCAGGATCCTGCTTGCAGGCATCCCGGAGAGCGAAAGAGAAGCGGCGCTGCAGTATTACAACGACTATCTGGACGATGCCGGGACGGAGAACGAGGAGGAGGTACTGGCGTCCCTGGGAAGCCCGGAGAAGGTGGCGGCCTCCATCCGGGAGGGATTGCAGGAGGAAGGGCAAATGCAAGGATCTTTGCCCGTGCAGTCGGGCCGCTATCGGAGCGGCCGCAGGGAGGAAGGCGGCCGCAGCGCGCTGTGGCTGATTCTGGCAGTGCCGGCAGCGCTGGTGATTATCCCCACGGGCTTTGCGCTGGTTGTGACGGCGGGGGTGCTGGCGCTGGTGTTTTTGTTCTTGCTTGCGGTGTTTTTCCTGGTCGGTGTGACCTGTATTGTGGGCGGCATTGCGGCCCTGCTGGAGCTTTTGGCGTTTTCTGCGTCGCCGGCGGAGGCCATGCTGCGCGCCGGATCGGGGCTTTTAAGCATCGGGCTTGGGATTTTGCTGGCGCTGTTTATGGGGTGGGTCATGGCATCCGTCTGCCCGAAGGCGTTTCGGGGGATAAAGGGCTTTTTGGGACGGAAGCTGCGCAGCCGCAGCGGAAGGAAGGAGGATCAGCATGAGAAAAGGGGTTAAGGTCGCTTTGATTGCGGCGGGAATCTGCATTGTGTCCGGCGGGATTCTGATGGGGGCAGGCGCTGCGGGAGGCGCCGGTTTTGCCCGGCAGGGCGACGGCGGCCGGATGGCGGAGGAATGGTCGGAGACAGATAGTTTTTTTGCAAAGCTGTTCCCCGGAAGCGGCTATTACAGCGGAAGAGAAGCGGAGGACGGCTATCCGGTCTATGACGGAGATTTTGAGACGCAGATCGAAAGCGCAGCCCTGCCGCTTTGTCTGGACGCGGAGCTGGGAGGCCACACGCTGGAGATCCTAGAAGGGGACGGGCAGGAGATTTTCCTGGAAGGGAGCAACTGCGACCGGATTCAGTGCTATGTCCGGAAGGATACGCTCTATGTCCGGGACGTGGGAAAATGGAAAAAATATTTAAAGACCGGGAAACGGGAGCTTAAGCTGACCGTGCCTGCAGGGACCCGGTGGGAGTCTGCGAAGCTGGAGGTCGATATGGGGCTGATCCGTGCAGAGCGTCTGGAGGCAGACGAGACGTCCCTGAGCACGGACATGGGAAGCGTGGAGATCGGCGACCTCAGGACGGGCGGCCTGGAGGCGGAAACCAACATGGGCAGTATAGAGCTTTCCGGCAGAGTGGAGGGCGATGTGTCGGTGGAGACCGGGATGGGCTCCGTCGGGCTTTGGCTGTCCCAGCCAAAGGAGGACTTTAATTATACGGTCTCTGCAGAGATGGGAGAGGTGAATCTGGACGGGGAGGATTTCGACGGGCTTTCCCGGGAAAAGAGCATTGAAAACGGCGCGGACTGGGAGATGGAGCTTTCCACCTCCATGGGAAGTATTGATATTTCCTTTGACTAGAGGTAAGATAAGAAAGGTCATTGGATTGTATGGGAAAGGAGAAGGAAGATGAACAAAAAGAAATTATACCGCTCTGCCTCCAACCGGATGGTGTGCGGCGTATGCGGAGGCCTTGGGGATTATACGGGGATCGATCCCACGGTGGTGCGCGTGTTATATGTGGTGCTCAGCCTGGTGGCGGGAGCCGGTTTGCTGGGGCTGATTCTGTATTTCATCCTTTCGGTGATTATTCCGGAGGATGACGGGATTGTGGACTGAGAAAGGAGGATCTGGGATGTTTCGGGAGATCAAACCGGAAGAATTAAAGGATAACGCTTTTGAGCTGATCGGGAAGGAATGGCTTTTGGTGGCGGCCAGCCGGGATGGAAAGAGCAACGCCATGACCGCCAGCTGGGGCGGTGTGGGCGTGATGTGGGGCAAGCCGGTGGCATTTATCGTGCTGCGGCCTCAGCGCTACACAAAGACTTTTGTGGACAGCGCAGATACCTTCTCCCTGGGCGTATTTCCGGAGGAGTGCCGCAGGATGATGAGCTATATGGGCACGGTGTCCGGGCGTGACGAGGACAAGATTGCAAAATGCGGCCTGACGGAGAGCCTGGTGGAGGGAGCTCCCGTGTTTGAGGAGAGCCGTCTGACGCTGGTGTGCCGCAAGCTGTTTGCGCAGCCTATGGAGGAAAGCTCCTTTTTGCAGAAGGAGACGGTGGAAAAGTGGTATCCCGAGAAGGATTTCCACACCCTTTACATCGCGGAGATCGAGAAAGTGCTGGTGAAATAACCGATTATGAGAGAGAAATGGCGGCGGATCAGAAGCAGGGTACGAAAGAGGCTGACCGAGGAAATCCGGCAGAGGGCATACTGGATGAGGAAATGGGAGGTCACCTGGAAAAATACCCTGGTGACCGCCGCCATTTTGCTGGGCGTAACCTTGGTTGCGGGCGTGTATCACCGGGTCTCTGCGGGGACAGTGAATATCATCATGTTTTACACCATCGCCCTGATCTTCATCCCGCGCTTTACGGAGGGGTATGTGCCGGGCATCGTGGCGGCCATGGTGAGCGTGCTGGCCACTAACTTTTTTTTCACGGAGCCCTATTATCGGATGAACCTGTCCCAGGACGGCTACCGGATCACGTTTTTCTGTATGCTTGTGATCGCCGTCACGGTCAGCGCCGTGACCTCCTACACCAAGCGCCAGTCCCAGATCCTTGCCCGGCAGGAAAAGCGCCTGATGGAGGCCGACAAGGAGAAAATGCGCGCCAATCTGCTGCGGGCGGTGTCCCATGACCTGCGAACGCCGCTGACCGGCATCATCGGGGCCAGCAGCTCCTACCTGGAAAACGGGGATCTTCTTCCGGAGGAAAAAAAGCGGGAGCTGGTGCGCCACATCGGGGAGGATGCGGACTGGCTTCTGAACATGGTGGAGAATCTGCTGACCGTGACCCGGATCCAGAACGGGGCGGCCAGCGTCAATAAGTCCGAGGAGCCGGTGGAGGAGGTGATGCAGGAGGCGGTGCAGCGCATCCGCAAGCGAATCCCCCAGATCCGGGTGCGGGTCCTTTTGCCGGAGGAGTTTGTGATGCTTCCCATGGATCCGCTGCTGATCGAGCAGGTGCTGATCAACCTGATGGAGAACGCCTTTTATTATGCGCCGAGCCGGCAGGGGATCGAGCTGTATGTCAGGATCGGAGAGAGGGAGGTTGCTTTCTGTGTCAGGGATCACGGACCGGGCATTGAGAAGGAAAGGCTGGAGGCGATTTTTGACGGGGAGAGTCAGACCGGGAGCCCAGAGTCTGACAGTCACAGAGGGATGGGAATCGGCCTTTCCATCTGCAAGACGATTATCACCGCCCACGGCGGAAGGATATGGGCCGAAAATCAGGAGGACGGGGCGCTGTTTTGCTTTACGCTGCCCCGATGAAAGGAGCGAACCGGTGACGACGAAGGAAACGATTCTGATTGTGGAGGACGAGGAGAATATCAGTGATTTTATCGCCACCAGCCTGCGGGCCCAGGGCTATCGGACGGTATGCGCCCGGACGGCCGCAGAGGGCATCACGCTGGCTTCCTCGCTTTGTCCGGAGCTGATTTTGCTGGATCTCGGGCTGCCCGACCAGGACGGGCTGGAGGTGATCCGCAGCGTGCGCAGCTGGTCGCTTCTGCCCATTGTGGTGATTTCCGCGAGAAGCCAGGAGAAGGACAAGGTGGAGGCACTGGATCTGGGCGCGGACGATTATGTGACAAAGCCCGTGGGCGTCTCCGAGCTTTCCGCCCGGGTGCGCACGGCCCTGCGTCACGGGATGCTGGCGGCGGGCGTAAGGTCTGCCTCGGAGGTGTTCCGGACGGGAGGGCTGACGCTGGATTTCGGGAGACGGCAGGTAAAGACGGATGGGAACGAGGTGCACCTGACCCAGGTGGAATACAAGATCGTCGCTTTTCTGGCAAGAAACGCCGGGCGGGTCATGACCTATGACGCTATCATTTCCCATGTGTGGGGCCCTTATATGGACGACAATAACCGGATTCTGCGGGTGAATATGGCGAACATCCGCCGGAAGCTGGAGAAAAATCCGGCGGAGCCGGCCTATATTTTCACGGAGATCGGCGTCGGCTACCGCATGGCGGAGGAGGATTCCCCGCCGGAGGGCTGACCATCGGTCGCTTTTCCGGAGGGCTGACAGCCGGGCACAAGCTGTCCCAGCAGGCTCTCGAAGCATACGCCCTCCTGCTCCGGGATGTGCAGGGCTTCCGAAGCGCGGATACAGTCTCCGATAAAGGAGGCCGCCTTCTGGACGGAGCCGGTAAAATCCTGCCCCAGCACGGCATCCGCGGTCAGGATAGCGGCGAAAATATCCCCGGTGCCGTGCCGGGAGGGCCCGGCGCTGGCCGTCTTGACCGAGGATGTGACAAGGGAGCCGTCGCTGTTTTGCAGGGAGATGAAATTGGAAAAGCCCTCCGTCCTGCCGTGCTGCCAGGAAAGCCCGGTGATGGCGATCCGGGAGGGGCCCAGGGCATGGAGCTTTTGGCAGAGCTGCAAAAGCTCCTCCTGGCTCCAGCCCTTTTCCTTCCAGGAAAGACCTGTCAGCAGACAGGCCTCGGTGATGTTTGGCGTGATAATGTCGGCCAGCCGCACCAGCTTCTTTAGCTGATCGGGGCGGGAGGGGGGGACGGTGCGGTAGGTCCTGCCCTGGTCGCCCATCACCGGGTCCACCAGGATCATGGGACAGCCCTTTTTGCGCTGGCTTTCCAAAAAGGAGGCGATGATGGGAATCTGCCCGCTTTTCCCGAGAAAGCCGCAGCAGATCCCGTCAAAGACCAGTCCGAGCCGATCCCACTGGGCCAGATACTCCGGAAGAAGCTCCGTCAGGTCCCGGCAGAAAAAGCCGGGAAAGCCGGTGTGATTGGAAAACAGCTCGGTGGGCACCGGGCAGGCCTGCACGCCCATGGCGCTCAGGATGGGCAGGGCCTCGGTGGTGGAGCAGCGCCCGTAGCCGGCAAAGCTGTTGATCGCGGCTACCCGCGGAGGAACACGCAGGTTCATTGCAGCTCCTCCCCTTTGCCGATGCGGAAGAAGAAGCCGGATTTTTTCAGGGCCGGCAGCAGCGCCATGTAAACGGCAACGGAAACGATGGTGGATAATACGGTGTTGATGGCTGTGGAGGCCACGTTCCAGGCCAGCGTCACCTCCGCCGCGGGCTTTCCGAGGATAAAGAGCTTATACACATAGCCCACCAGGGGATCGAAAACGGTGTTGAACAAGAGCCCTCCCAGCGCCGCAGCAGTCACCTGGCGGGCGATTTTTTTCTTATCGTTTAAGAAGGTGATGTGGCCGAGGCGATGGGCGATCAGCCCGGTGATCAGGCCGATGCAGAGCTTAAGCACGAAGGTTTTGGGGGCGTAGACGATGTAGATCGGATCCAGCAGGTCGCCGATGGTCATACCGATGGCGCCGGCCAGGCCGCCCCAGAATCCGCCCAGAATCAGCGCGCCCAGCACGCAGACCGCGTTGCCTAAGTGGATCGAGGTGGCGTCCCCTCCGGGCAGCGGGATTTTAAACTGCAGGAAGGTAAACACGACATAGGAGAGCGCGGCGAAAACGCCGGTGATTGCAAGCTTCTGGATTTTTTCGTTTTTCATAATCATTTGCTCCTCATTTTTTTTTCTTATCATACGGGATGCGTGGTATGATAAAAAGTACCATTTTGTGATTTTTTTAGCAGTCCAGTTTGGACTGTGCCGTTCACAAAGGAAGCAGTTCAGCCCGCGCCATTCGCAAAGTCGCGCTAACGCGCTTTCCGCCGCTTCGCGGCTACCTTTGCTCATAATCGGGCGCTCCCTCAGCCGGGAGTAACCGACCGAAATTCGTGCGAGCACGATTTCGGCCGATCACTCCCGGCTGGCTGAACTGTTTTCACTGAAGTGTTATTTTAAAAACAGTCTTGACGGAAAACGTTTTCTGACGTATGATGAAGCTGTCAGCGGAAAACGTTTTCTATTCAGGTTTATTCGGAAAGGAGGAGGGCGCTTGGCATCGATCAGAGACGTGGCGAGAGAGGCGGGAGTGGCGATTTCCACCGTCTCCAAGGTATTGAACGGCTACGGCGGCGTCAGCGCCGCCACAAGGGAAAGGGTCAGCGCGGCGATCGAGGCGCTGGATTATACGCCGAACGCGGTGGCGGCGGCGCTCTCCTCCAAAAAGCCGGGCCGGGTGGCTTTGCTTTTGAATCTGGGAGAGCAGGCGAGGGCGGTGGACGAGGCGGATCTTTTGTATCTGACCGGGGCCATCCGCAAGGCCAGGGAGCTAAAGCTCGACGTGGTGACGCTGTTTTTCTCCATGCTGGCGGACATGAGCCGGACGGAGATGGTCAATTATCTGAAGGCGCAGAGCGTGGAGGGCATTGTCATCTACGGGATGCGCCGCAGGGACAGCTTTCTGAGGGAGCTGATTGAATCCAGGGAGTTTAAGGTGGTGGCGGTGGACACGCCGTTTTATAATGAAAACACCTCCTCTGTCTGGATTGACCAGAAAAAGGCCCAGTATGAGGTGGCCAAGCGGACGGTGCAGGGCAACGAGCACTGCAGCCGGGTGCTTTACATTGCCGGGGACGAGGATTTTTTTGTGACCCGGGAGAGGATCGAGGGGATGCGTCAGCTTGCCGGCGAGCTTTCCCTGGAGCTGACGGTGGAGCACGGGGATTTCAGCGAAAAAAGGGCGAGGGAGCTGACCTTTGCCTATGCGGACCGGACGGATGTTTTCGTGTGCGCCTCCGACCGGATGGCGATCGGCGCCATGCGGGCGCTGATGGAGCTGGATGTGTTCCATCCGGTGTGCGGCTTCGACGGCATTTTGCTGATGGGCTATGCGGGCAAGCAGATGAACACGGTCCGGCAGGATTTTTACGGCGTGTCGGCGGCGGCCATGGAGGAGATCGGGCGGCTGATGCAGAACAAAAAAGGACGTAACCGGGTACTGGGATACGAGCTGGTGCGGATGCGCTACCAGGATGTGATCGCGTAAAAAGGCGGATACAATAAAAAGGCAAGGCCGCGAGGGCGGCGGAAATGGAGGAAAAGATGAGACTGGAGGAAACCATTCAGAGAGAGATTCTGGAGCAGCGGATCGGCCAGGAGCTGGAGGCGCTGTCGCAGAAGTTTTTTTCAAAGACGCTGGAGGAAGCGTCCGACGAGGAAGTGTATGTGGCCCTTCTTTATCTGGTAAAGGGGCTGGAGAAGGCCACCGTGCCCAATGACGGGGACAAAAAGGTGTACTATATTTCGGCGGAGTTTCTGATCGGAAAGCTTCTGTCGAACAATCTGATCAACCTGGGAATCTACGATAAGGTGGACTCGGTTTTGAGAACCCGGGGAAAGCGGCTGTCGGCCATCGAGGAGATCGAGCCCGAGCCCTCCCTGGGCAACGGCGGACTGGGCCGTCTGGCGGCCTGCTTTCTGGATTCCATCGCCACCCTGGGGCTTCCCGGCGAGGGAATCGGCTTAAATTACCACTTCGGCCTGTTTAAACAGGTCTTTCGGGACCGGCTGCAGTACGAGGAGAAAAATGACTGGATCGAGAAGGATTCCTGGCTGAACCGGACGGATGTTTCATTCGACGTCTTTTTCGGGGAACGCAAGGTAACCTCCCGCCTCTATGATATCGACGTGGTGGGCTACAACAACGGTGTCAACAAGCTGCGGCTGTTCGATCTGGAGAGCGTGGATGAGAGCCTTGTGAAGGAAGGCATCAGCTTCGACAAGACGGATATTGAGAAAAACCTGACCCTGTTTTTGTATCCCGACGATTCCGACGAGGCCGGCAATCTTCTGCGGATTTACCAGCAGTACTTTATGGTCAGCAATGCGGCGCAGCTGATCCTGATGGAGATGAAGGAAAAGCAGTATGATCTGAGAAAACTTTACAATTACGCGGTGATCCAGATCAACGATACCCATCCGTCCATGATTATCCCGGAGCTGATCCGCATCCTGGTAAACGACAAGGCGTTCACCATGGACGAGGCCATCGAGGTGGTCAGCAGGACCTGCGCTTATACCAACCACACGATTCTGGCGGAGGCGCTGGAGAAGTGGCCCCTGGCTTATCTGGAGAAGGTGGTGCCGCAGCTGGTGCCCATCATCAAAGAGCTGTCCGACCGGGTGGCGGCAAAGTACAGCGATCCGAAGGTGCAGATCATCGATGAGCAGAAGCGGGTGCACATGGCTCACATGGACATCCATTATGGCTTCTCCGTAAACGGCGTGGCGGCGATCCATACGCAGATTCTGGAGGAGACGGAGCTGCATGCCTTTTACGAGCTTTATCCGGAAAAATTCAACAACAAGACAAACGGCATCACCTTCCGCCGTTGGCTGTTGTCCTGCAACCGGGAGCTGTCCGCCCTGATTGAAAACAAGATCGGGGACGGCTTTACCAGGGACGCGTCGGAGCTTGAAAAGCTGCTGGCGTTTGCGGACGACGAGGCATTTTTGGAGCAGCTTGCCGCAATCAAGAAGGAGAAGAAAAAGGAGCTGGCGGCCCATGTGCAAAAGCACGAGGGTGTGACCCTGAATCCGGAATCCATTTTTGATATTCAGATCAAGCGGCTTCACGAGTATAAGCGCCAGCAGATGAACGCCCTCTATATCATCCACAAATATCTGGAGATCAAGGGCGGCAGGAAGCCGGTGCGGCCGCTGACCTTTATTTTCGGCGCGAAGGCGGCTCCGGCCTATGTGATTGCCAAGGATATCATCCACCTGCTTTTGGTGCTGCAGGAGATTGTAAACAACGATCCCGACGTGAAGGATTACATGACCGTGCTGATGGTGGAAAACTATAACGTCAGCTATGCGGAGAAGCTGATTCCGGCGGCGGATGTGTCCGAACAGATCTCCCTGGCCTCCAAAGAGGCTTCCGGCACCGGCAACATGAAGATGATGCTGAACGGCGCGGTGACTCTGGGCACGGCGGACGGCGCGAATGTGGAGATCCACGAGCTGGTGGGCGACGAAAATATCTACATTTTCGGGGAAAACAGCGAGCAGGTGATCCGGCACTATGAGAAGGCGGATTATGTTTCCCGGAAATATTACGAGAAGAGCCCGGTCATCAAAAGGGCCGTGGACTTTATTGTAGGAAAGCAGGCGCTGGCCGTCGGTCATAAGGAAAATCTGGAGCGGCTTTATAAGGAGCTTTTAAACAAGGACTGGTTTATGACCCTGCTGGATCTGGAGGATTATATCGCCGTCAAGGACCGGATGTTTGCGGACTTTGAGAACCAGGAGAAATGGAAGCGCATGATGGCGGTAAACGTGGCAAAGGCAGGATTTTTCTCCTCCGACCGCACCATCACAGAGTATAACCGGGATATCTGGAAGCTGAAATAAGGGGGGGACAGGGCAATGAGAAAAAGCGGTGTACTGCTGCCTGTTTCCAGCCTTCCCTCCCGGTTCGGGATCGGCAGCTTTTCCAGAGAGGCCTATGAGTTTGTGGATTTTCTGGAGGAGGCGGGGCAGAAGCTGTGGCAGCTTCTGCCCCTGGGCCCCACCGGCTATGGGGATTCCCCCTACCAGTCCTTCTCCACCTTTGCGGGCAACCCTTATTTTATCGATCTGGAGGAACTGATCGGGAAGGGCTGGCTGACGGAGGAGGAATGCGAGGCGGCAGACTGGGGCGGCAGTCTCTCCTATGTGGACTATGAAAAAATGTATGAAAGCCGTTTTGTGCTTCTGCGCCGTGCATACCGGAGCAGCGGGATCGGACAGGATCGGGATTTTGCAGAGTTCTGCCGGGAAAACGGCTGGTGGCTGGACGATTACGCCCTGTATATGGCGATCAAGGAGAGCCAGGGCGGCGTCAGCTTCCTGGAATGGGACGAGCCCCTCAAACGGAGGGAGCCGGCGGCGCTTTTGCGCTGCCGCAGCGAGCTGGCGGAGGAGATTGGCTTCTGGCAGTTTACCCAGTATCTGTTTGCGAAGCAGTGGCAGGCGTTAAAGGCCTACGCCAACGGCAGGGGGATTGAGATCGTGGGGGATATCCCGATCTATGTGGCGCTGGACAGCGCGGACACCTGGGCCCATCCGGAGCTGTTTTGCCTGGACGGGGACTGCGTGCCCCGGGCCGTGGCGGGCGTGCCGCCGGATTTGTTTTCCGACACCGGCCAGCTTTGGGGCAATCCGCTCTATGACTGGGAATATCACAAAAAGACCGGCTTCGAGTGGTGGATTCGGCGGATCGGGTACAGCTACCGGCTCTATGACATTGTGCGGGTGGATCATTTCCGGGGCTTTGAGGCTTATTTTGCCATTCCCTACGGGGAGGAGACGGCGGTCAACGGCCACTGGGAAAAGGGGCCGGATTATGAGCTGTTTTCCGCCCTGAAAAAAAAGCTGGGCAAAAAACCGATGATCGCCGAGGATCTGGGCGTGATCACGCCGCCGGTTCGCCGGATGATCCGGCGCTGCGGTTATCCGGGAATGAAGGTTCTGCAGTTTGCCTTTGACAGCAAAGACAGCGAATATTTGCCCCACAACTACGACAAAAACTGCATCGTCTACACCGGTACCCATGATAACCAGACCACGGCGGGCTGGTATCAGGAATGCGGCCGCAGCGTGCAGCGTTCGATCCGGGAATACCTGCGGGTGAGAAGCGGGAGCGACGTGCCCCGGGCCATGATTGAAGCGGCCTACGCCTCCGTGGCGGACACCGCCGTGATTCCCGTTCAGGACTGGCTTGGACTGGGGAGCGAGGCGCGGATCAATTTTCCCTCCACCCTGGGCGACAACTGGAAATGGCGCCTGACAAAGGGACAGCTGACGGCAGAGCTTGCCGGGCAGATGCGGGAGCTTGCGCGGATATACTGCCGGTAGAAGCGCGTTGAGAAATGGATAAGGAGGAGCAATCTTATGAGTATGATCGATACGGTGAGGGCCGCCATGGTCGCGGCCATGAAGGAGCACGATAAGGAGCGCAAGGAGTCCCTCTCCATGCTGCTTTCCGCGCTGAAAAACAAGCAGATCGACAAGCGGGAGGAGCTGACGGAGGCGGAGGAGTTCGAGGTCGTCAAAAAGGAGATCAAGCAGACGAAGGAGACCATGGATCTGGCCCCCGCCGACCGGGAGGACATTAAGGAACAGTGCCGGAAGCGGCTGGCCGTCTACGGAGAGTTTGCGCCGGAGGAGATGACGGAGGAGCAGATCAGACAGGCCGTGCAGGCAGTGCTGACAGAGCTTGGCATTACAGAGCCCTCCGGCCGGGATAAGGGACGGGTGATGAAGGCGCTGATGCCGCAGGTCAAGGGCCGTGCGGACGGCGGTCTGGTGAACCGGATCGTGGGCGAAATGCTTCAGTAAGCAGAAAGAGGACGCGCAGATGACGCAGCGAAAAAAAAGGAAAAAAAAGGCGGCAGGACGCAGAAGCAGAGGACGCATGGGACTGCCGGAGAAGCTTCTCCTGGTGGTCCTGGGCTGCGGCTTTTTGTTCTGCGGCTGGAAGCTTTTTGGGATTTTGGCGGAGTACAGGGCCGGGACGCAGGAGTACAGCAGCCTGGCCGGGCGCTATGTGACGCAGGAGACGCAGGAGAGCCGGGCGGAACAGGAGCAGTCCCGGTCCGGCGAGTTCCCGCAGATATCGGTGGATTACGATGCTCTGACGGCGGCCAACGGGGATTTTCGGGCCTGGCTCGTGATTCCGGTGCTGGATCTGGAGTATCCGGTGGTGCAGGGGACGGACAACGATTATTATCTGACCCATACCTTTGAGAAGCAGACAAACAGCTCCGGAGCCATCTTTATGGACAGCGTTTCCAGCCCGGATTTTTCGGATTATAATACCTTTATTTACGGGCATAACATGAAAAACGGCAGCATGTTCGGCTCCCTCAAAAGCTTTGTGCGGGAGGAGCAGCTGTGCGGCAGCGACCCTTATTTTTACCTGTTTACAAAGGAGGCGACCTATCAGTACCGGATTGTCTCCTACTATGTGACGCAGGATCAGAGCGACACCTACTATCTGCCTGCCGGCGCGCAGGATGCGGCGGATTACCGGGAGCGGATGGAGAAAAAATCGCTCTATCAAAGCGACGCGGAGACGGAACAGGCTCCCATGGTGACGCTTTCCACCTGCTATGGCGCTTCGGGCAGTCCGGACCGGTTCGTGGTGCACGGCGTGCTGACGCAGAGCAGGGCAAACGGGGCGGAATAAAACCGGAAAAACCGTCCATACTCCCCAAAAGGAGGTGGGCGGATGCAAAAAGAAACGCTCTATTTAAAGCTGGACAAAAGCGCGGCGGTTTCCGCGCGGGAGGCGCGTCTGGAGGATCTGGCAAGGCTGTATTGCCGGGATGAGCCTTTGCTTGCCAAAATCCGGAGGCTGCGGGTGTTTGCCTTCCGGGATAGGGACGGCGGAAGAAGGGTGGTCAGCGCCCTGTATATCATCCGGCTGCTGCAGCGGCAATATCCCGGCCTGGAGGTGGAGAGCATCGGGGAAACGCAGGTCGTGGCAGAGCTTTTGCCCAAGGAGCCGGAAAGTGTCCGGAAGGCGGTTTGGCGGACGGCGAAGCTTTGCTTTGTCTGCGGCATCTGTTTTTTCGGCGCGGCCTTCACGATCATGGCCTTTCACAATGACGTGGGAATC
Source organism: Eubacteriales bacterium (assembly GCA_030524455.1). Taxonomy (GTDB): domain Bacteria; phylum Bacillota; class Clostridia; order Lachnospirales; family Lachnospiraceae; genus Gallintestinimicrobium. The sequence continues at coordinate 236,049 of JAUNGT010000001.1, forward strand.
AGCGAGGTATTTGCACAGATTTACGGGCTGGTGTCCGGTAAGAAGGCGGAGGGCGTCACGGTGCTGGAAATCTCCTATTCGATCGGGCTTGCCCTGGGGATCACCGTGTTTTTTAATCACATCGGCGGACGGCGGATCACCAGGGATCCCACGCCCATCGAGGTGGAGATGCGCAACTATGAGGATGCCGTGAACAACGCGCTGGCCGAGACGGCTGACCGAGAAAATGAGACGCTGGATGTGGAATAGCGTGAAAAAACTGTCCGGAGCCTTCAGCTGCCGGACAGTCTCCCAAGCCAGAATACAAGGCCCAAAAGCCAGCTCGTAAAGATGCCGTAGAGGAGGACCGGTCCGGCGATGGTGAAGATTTTGCAGCCAACGCCGAAGACCTGGCCCTCCTTTTTAAATTCGATGGCGGGCGCGGCCACGGAGTTGGCGAAGCCCGTGATGGGCACCAGAGCCCCTGCTCCGCCCCATTTGGCGATGGCGGGATAGAGGTTTAAGCCGGTGCAGAGTACGCTGATAAGGATCAGCGCAAGAGAACAGACGCTGCCGGCAGCCTCCTGATCCAGTCCCATGGACAGGGCGGCGTTTAAAAGCGCCTGTCCCAGCGTGCAGATGGCCCCGCCCGTCAGAAAGGCGCGCAGCATCTGCAGGGGCAGGCTGTGCGTGGGCGTAACCTGTTTGACGTATTGCTGATATTGCTTTTGAAGTTCTTCTTCCATGATTCAGAATCCTTTCCGTATTTATAATCCTTTCCGGAGGCCGAAATATAAAAGGCTTCCGAACAGCTTTCCCAGGGCGACGGAGAGTACCAGAAGGCCAAGACCGCGGCGAAAGCGGATGCGCCGGGTCAGGATCGGCACAGAGTCCAGCATCTCCGCGATGGCCAGCGCCAGGCAGCCCACGAACACGCCGGAGAAAAGGCCGAAGGCCGCCTGCAAAAAATATGCTGCGCCTTGCCAGAGCGCTGTGCCCGTCCAGAGCGCTGCGTCCTGCCACGCCCGGAGCGGGGCGGCAAACAGGCTGAGAAGGCTGCCGGAGAGCGTCCCTGCGACAACCATTTCCTCGTAGAGAAAAATTTTGTCTCCTGTGTGGGTTTGTCCGGCAAAGCGCGGGACCAGTCCGACGGAGAGCAGTACCGTAAAGACGCCGGCCGAGACCAGGATCCCGGCGCCAAGACCGGTGAAGGCCAGAAGAGCCTGCCGCAGGATCACCATAAGCGTTCCCCCTTTGCACACATGTTGTTTGAAAGGATGCGCAGAAACGGCCGCTTTTATGCGGGAACGGCAAAAAAGCTTGACAGCGCGGCACTTTTGCCGTAAGGTAAAAGCAGTTATGATAGTTGGAGGCAGAATTCTTTCTGCCTGTTTTTTCTGGGGTTTCCCCGATTTTCCATTGGATTGTATAACAGAAAGAGGTATATGTATTGTCAGATAAACGCGGGAGCGCTTTACGGCCTGAAAAGCTATGTGGCGCAGGTGGAAGTGGACGTTTCCAGGGGACTGCCCTGCTTTGACATGGTGGGCCTTCTGGACAGCGAGGTGCGGGAGGCGCGGGAGCGGATCCGGGTGGCGCTGCGCAGTCTGGACGTAAGGCTTTCGTCCGAACGGATTACCGTAAATATTTCCCCGGCGGGGATCCCCAAGGCGGGGACGGCCTTCGATCTGCCGGCGGCGCTGGGGATTCTGTCGGCGCAGGGGCTTGCGCAGGCAGCACGGCTGGATGGGCTTTTGGCCGCCGGGGAGCTGGGACTGGACGGGCGGCTAAAACCGGTGCGGGGCGTGCTGCCCATGGCGCTTGCCGCGAAGGAGGCAGGCCTGAGGGAATGTCTGCTCCCCTTTGAAAATCTGGGGGAGGCGCTTTTGGCGGAGGGGATAGAGGCCATGGGGGCCGGGACGCTGGGGGAAGCGCTGGACTATGTGAACGCAGGGCAACAGGAGCGCTGTCTGCGGCGCAAAGAGGCGGCTGTGCGCTGGAGAACGGAATTTGGCAGCAAAAATGATGCCCTGCGGGAGGGAGACGCTTGCGCAGGCACAGCGCCGCGCGGAAGGCTTTTGACGGGGCTGGCGGCGGGGGAGGCAGGGCGGGAGGAGACGCCGGATTTTGGCGCGGTGCAGGCGATGGAGGAGGCCAAGCAGGCGGCCATGACAGCGGCCGCCGGCATGCACAACCTGCTTTTGGTGGGGCCGCCGGGCACCGGCAAGACGATGCTTGCCAGATGCCTTCCGGGGATTTTGCCTCCCTTGTCGTCCGGGGAGCAGCGGGAGCTTTCCGCCATCTACAGTGCGGCGGGACAGCTGGAGCAGGGCAGACTTTTGGAGAGGAGGCCCTTTATCAGCCCCCATCATACCGTCTCCCCCTACGCGCTGACCGGAGGAGGCAGCATTCCGAGACCGGGGATGGTGACGCTGGCCCACCGGGGGATTTTGTTTTTGGATGAGCTGGCGGAGTTTAAGCGTCAGACGCTGGATGTGCTGCGCCAGCCGCTGGAGGAGGGGCGGATTTTTCTGGCCCGAAGCCGGGGGAATTTTGTGTATCCGGCGGATTTCATGCTGATAGCAGCCACCAATCCCTGCCCCTGCGGCTATTATCCGGACCGCAATCGCTGCCGCTGCCGGGAGAGCGACGTTCGCCGCTACCTGTCCCGGATTTCAGGGCCGCTGCTGGATCGGATCGATCTGTGCTGTACGGCGGGAACTCTGCCGGTGCGGCGGCTTTTTGAGGAGAGGGAAAAACAGAGCAAAATGGACAGCGCAAGGATGCGGGAGCGGGTGCTGGAGGCCAGGGAGCGGCAGCGGTTCCGTTACCGGGGGACGCAGATCGAGGTGAACGGGAGACTGGGAGCGGGACAGCTTTTGGAGTACTGTCCTTTGGGGGAGGAGGAGCAGCGCTTTTTGGAGCGGGCCGGGGAGGCGATGCAGCTTTCTGCCAGAGCCTGTCACCGGATCATCCGGGTGGCCCGCACGCTGGCGGATCTGGAGCAGGCAGAGCGAATCGGCGTGCAGCATCTGAGCCGGGCGTATTATTTCAGGAATCAGGAAATCCTGCGGGGATAGGAGGGAGCTTTATGACGCAGCAGGAACTGCTGGAGAGCTATTGGCTCTGCAGCATCGAGGGGCTGGGAGGAGCAAGCATACGGCGGCTTTTGGAGGAGGCCGGCAGTCCGGAAGGGGTGAGGGAGCTGTCCGCCCAAAGAAGGGAGGAGCTGATCGGCCCGGCAAGGGCGGCTTTGCTGGAGCGAGCCATGGAGAAGGAGGCGAGGGAGGAGGCGGAGCGGAGGCTGGAGGCCTTTGCCGGGAAAGGGATCCGCTTTACGCCGCTTTGGAGCGGGGAATATCCGGAGCGGCTTAAGCGGATTCCGGACCCTCCGGCGGGGCTCTATAGTATAGGAAGGTTTCCGCCGGACAGCCGCCGGGCGGTCGCCATTGTGGGGGCGAGGGCCTGCTCGGGCTACGGCAGGGAGATGGCGCAATATTTTGCCCGGGGGCTGGCCCGGGAGGGGGTCGCCGTGATCAGCGGTATGGCCCGGGGCGCGGACGGTATCGCCCAGCAGGCAGCCCTGGCGGCAGGCGGCATCTCCGCAGCGGTGCTGGGCTGCGGCGTGGATATCTGCTATCCGCCGGAGAACCGGGGACTGTACGACGGACTGTGCCGGACAGGCTGCGTGATTTCAGAGTATCCCCCGGGCACGCCGCCTCACGCCCGCCAGTTCCCGCCCCGCAACCGCATCATCAGCGGTCTGGCGGATCTGGTGCTGGTGATCGAGGCGCGGGAGCAAAGCGGCACGCTGATCACGGTGGATATGGCCCTGGAGCAGGGGCGGGATGTTTTTGCCGTGCCCGGACGGATCACGGACACCTGCAGCCGAGGCTGTAACCGCCTGATCGGAAACGGGGCCGGGGCTGCCGTCAGCGTTTCCCAGCTGCTGTCCGAGCTTTCCCTCGGCCCGGGAGAAAAAAACGGACGGTCTGCCGCTGTCCGATCCCGCCGTCAGCTCCCGGAGGAGCCACCTCCCCTGCAGGAGCCGGAAAAGATGTCCCTTCGGGCTGCCCCATCCCTTCGGGCTGCCCTCCTGAGCGTACTGGACGTGACGCCAAAGCCTCTGGACGAGCTTCTTGAAAATCTGGCCGATCAGGGCATAACCGCCTCTCCCGGGGCTGTCATGCAGGAACTGATCGGCCTGCAGCTGGACAACCGGATCGCCTCCCAGGCCGGCCAGTACCTAAAGCGCGATATTTTGCCGTAAGGGCCGCAAATCACAGCAGGCAGGCGTTACTCCAGGCGGCCGCGCCCCCGCCGCCTCTGTAATTTTTACTTGCAAAGCACACAAATATGGTGTATAGTGGTTCACGATAACTGCACAGCAAGATAGAAATGTGCGAAATAGCAGTAAAGTGATTGGGGAAATTAGAAAATGGCAAAATATTTGGTGATCGTGGAGTCGCCCGCGAAGGTTAAGACGATCAAGAAGTTTCTGGGATCCAACTATGAGGTGGCGGCCAGCAACGGGCATGTGCGGGACTTTCCGAAGAGTCAGTTCGGCATCGATGTGGAACATGATTACGAGCCGAAATACATTACGATAAGAGGGAAGGGCGATATCCTGGCGAATCTGCGCAAGGAGGTAAAGAAGGCGGAGAAAATCTACCTGGCGACGGACCCGGACCGGGAGGGGGAGGCGATTTCCTGGCATTTGATGGAGGCGCTGAAGCTTTCCGGCAAAAAGGTGTACCGGATCACCTTCAACGAGATCACCAAGAGCGCGGTGAAGGAATCCTTAAAGCACGCCAGGGAGATCGATATGAACCTGGTGGACGCCCAGCAGGCCCGGCGAATGCTGGACCGGATGGTGGGCTATCGGATCTCGCCGCTTCTTTGGGCCAAGGTCAAGCGGGGCCTGTCCGCGGGACGGGTTCAGTCCGTGGCGCTTCGCATTATCTGTGACCGGGAGGAGGAGATCAACGCCTTTATCCCGGAGGAATACTGGTCTCTGGACGCTTCTTTTAAGCTTCCCGGCGAAAAGAAGCTTTTGAAGGCCAAATATTACGGCGAGGGAGAAAAAAAGCGCGTCCTAAAGAGCGAGCAGGAGGTGGAGGCGGTCAAAAAAGACTGCGGGAAGGCCGCCTTTTCCGTCACCGATGTAAAGAAGGGAGAACGGGTCAAGAAGGCGCCCCTGCCCTTTACGACCTCCACGCTGCAGCAGGAGGCCAGCAAGGTGCTGAATTTTTCCACTCAGAAAACGATGCGGCTGGCGCAGCAGCTTTACGAGGGCGTGGATCTGAAGGAAAACGGTACGGTGGGTATCATTACCTACTTAAGAACCGATTCCACCCGTGTCTCCGAGGAGGCCGAGGTGATGGCGAAGGATTACATCACGGCAAAATACGGCGCTGAGTACGCGGGGGAGGGGACGGTCAAAAAGGGCGGTCAGAAAATCCAGGATGCCCACGAGGCCATCCGTCCCACGGATGTGGCGCGCACGCCGCTGGAGATCAAGGAATCGCTGTCCCGCGACCAGTTTCGGCTCTATCAGCTGATCTGGAAGCGGTTCATGGCAAGCCGCATGACTCCGGCGCGCTATGAGACGACGTCGGTCAAGATCGACGGCGGCGGACACCGCTTCACGGTGGCGGCCAGCAAGCTTGCCTTCGACGGCTTTATGAGCGTTTATACGCAGGAGGACGAGGAGAAGGCGGAGAACAATACGCTGGCAAAGAGTATCGATCAGAGCACGAAGCTTACGCTTGACAGCTTTGACGGGGAGCAGCACTTTACCCAGCCGCCGGCCCATTATACGGAGGCTTCGCTGGTGCGCACGCTGGAGGAGCTGGGCATCGGGCGTCCCAGCACCTATGCGCCCACCATCACCACCATTCTGGCCCGCCGTTATGTGGCGAAGGAAAACAAAAACCTTTATGTCACGGAGCTGGGCGAGGTGGTAAACAAGATGATGAAGGAGGCCTTCCCCTCCATCGTGGACGTCAATTTCACCGCCAACATGGAGGCGCTCCTGGACGGCGTCTCGGAGGGAACGGTGGACTGGAAGACGATTGTCTCCAATTTCTATCCGGATTTGGACGAGGCTGTCAAAATGGCGGAGAAGGAGCTGGAGGAGGTTAAGATCGGCGACGAGGAATCGGACGAGATCTGTGAAAACTGCGGGAGGCGGATGGTGATCAAATACGGCCCCCACGGCAGATTTCTGGCATGTCCGGGCTTTCCGGAGTGCCGCAACACAAAGCCCTACTATGAGAAGATCGGCGTAGCCTGCCCCAAGTGCGGCAGGGATATCGTGATGAAAAAGACCCAGAAGGGCCGGCGCTATTACGGCTGCATCGGCAATCCGGAGTGCGATTTTATGGTGTGGCAGAAGCCCTCCAACGAAAAGTGCCCGGTCTGCGGTTCGATTATGCTGGAAAAGGGGAACAAGCTTGTTTGTTCCAGGGAAGGCTGCGGCTTTGTGAAGGAAAAGGAAGTACAGAAGGATTAAGAGGCCGCAGGGCAGGATACAAAGAGAGCTTGGAGGATGGATATCATGAGTGGTGTGCAGCTGCTGGACAAGACCAGAAAGATCGGAAAATTACTGCATAATAATCATTCCAGCAAGGTCGTTTTTGACGACATCTGCCGGGTGATGCAGGATGCGCTTTTGTCAAACGTGCTGGTGATCAGCCGCAAGGGCAAGGTGCTGGGCCTTTCCAGAAAGGACGGGGGCGCGATCCGGGATCTGGCAGGCTGCAGCGTGGGGAATTTTCTCGATCCTCTGTTAAACGAGAGGATGCTCTCCATTTTATCCACCAAGGAAAACGCGAATCTGGCCACTCTTGGGCTGGAGGGCGAGGAGGAACAGGAATTTTCGGCCATTGTCACCCCGATCGAGATCGCCGGTGAGCGGCTCGGTACGCTGTTTTTGTACCGCAGAGGCGGCAGCTACTCCATCGACGACATTATCCTGTGCGAGTACGGAGCAACGGTGGTGGGGCTTGAAATGCTGCGTGCGGTGAACGAGGAGAGCGCCGAGGCGGACAGGAAGGCGGCGGTGGTGCACGCGGCGCTGGGAACCCTCTCTTACTCTGAGCTGGAGGCCATCAGCCTCATTTTTCAGGAGCTAAAGGGCAGCGAGGGCATCCTGGTTGCCAGCAAGATCGCGGATCAGGCGGGAATCACCCGCTCCGTGATCGTCAACGCCCTGCGCAAGTTTGAGAGCGCGGGCATCATCGAATCCCGTTCCTCCGGCATGAAGGGAACCTACATCAAGGTACAAAACGAATTCGCCTTCTCGGAGATCAAAAAGATGCGCCGTCCGTCCCAGCATGAGAAGGGGTGAAGGGACGTACGGCGCACGGTACAGGATGGAACAATATCATTTATCAAACGAAAGGGGAGCGTCAAAGCTCCCCTTTTCTGATGATCGGGATAATTAATTATGCTCCCAAAGCGGCCAGGGTGGCGCTGTCCAGACCGGAGGCCGTGCTCAGACCGGCTGCCTGCTGGAAGGCGATCAGGGCCAGCATGGTGGGCGTGTCGGCCAGGCCGTTTAATTCAAGCGTTCCATAGCCGAGGGCGTTGAGCTGTGTCTGAACGGTGACAAGCTGATTGATCTGCGCCAGCATCTGGTCGGCGGGAAGCGTGTAGAGCTGCGTGATCAGCAGCACCCGCTGGGTCAGCAGCTCATCGGGCGTCTGGCCGGCGGAGGCAAGGGCCGTCCAGGTTTGCAGATACTGGGCCTGCAGGGCGGCGGCAATCTCTGCAGGAGAAGCGGCCAAAGGAGTCTGTACCGTGGAAGCCTGGGCTGCAGGAGTGCCGGGTACGGGAGTCTGCGCTGCAGGGGTCTGCGCTGCGGGCGTTTGCGCTGCGCCTCCGGACGGCTGTGCCGTGACAGACGGAGCAGCGGCAGAGGGAGCGCTCAGAGCGGGCGGATTGCATCTGGAGCAGGCGGTATAGCCGCCTCCTACCGCGGAGGAGAGGGAGACGGCGATTTTGGATTTGCGCAGATAGCTGCAGCCGGAACGATGATATTTTTCGCCGGTCCGGGTGACATAGACCGTGGTGTCGCCGGAAGCGGCAAAAGCGACGGCGGGGGCGGACCAGAACAGGCCCGACAAAAGCAGCCCTGCGGCAAGGAGCAGAGCCATCGGCTTGTGGAATGAAGCTTTCATGAGAGTACCTCCTTTGTGAAAACGGAACCAATTATCCGATAAATATAGTGTAATAGGGAGAAGGGAAAAACGCAAGGATATATGTGATTTTAGCATTTTACCAACAGGGACAGTTGGAAAGGCACTGGGGGCAGCGGATCCTCATACAATAGAGTAAATTGTGTAAGCCGGAGATCCTATCCGGCGGGGGGAGTTTCGTTTGCAAACCTTTCCAAAACCCCTGTCGAAGGAGGAGGAAAGCCTCTGCATACGGGCATTGCGGGACGGGGATGCCGGAGGAAAAAGCGAGGCCAGGCGGCTCTTAATTGAGCGTAACCTGCGGCTGGTTGCGCATATCGCCAAAAAATACGGCAGCGCAGACGAGGATATGGAGGATCTGATCTCCATCGGGACGATCGGCCTGATCAAGGCGGTGGAAACCTTCGATCCGGATAAAAACTGCCGTCTGGCGGCCTACGCGGCCCGCTGCATCGATAATGAGCTTTTGATGCTGCTGCGCAGCAAGAAAAAGACCTCCCGCGAGGTGTCCCTCTTTGAACCCATCGGGACGGACCGGGAAGGCAATGAGATTAACCTGCTGGACGTGATGGTGCAGGAGCAGCCGGACGTGGTGGAGGAGATGGAAAAGCTGCGCTGCCTGAAGCTTCTGCGGGGGATCCTGGAGCGGGCTTTGACCGGCAGGGAGCGGCAGGTGCTTTGCCTGCGCTACGGTCTTGGCGGGGAGCGGGAGGCCACGCAGAAGGAGATCGGAGAGCTTCTCGGGATTTCCAGAAGCTATGTGAGCCGGATTGAAAAAAAGGCTCTGGCGAAGCTGCGGGAAAGCTTCCGGGAGCTGGAGGCAAAGACGTAGCGGCGGCTGCCGTATATTTTTTGAAAAAAAGGGAATCCTTCCGGCAGGAGTGTTGGCCAGAGGATTCCTTTTTTAGAATAATAATAATTCTAATTGACAACCGGCCAGAAAGATAGTAATATACAACCATAGTTAGAAAAAACTAACAAAACAAATCAGGAGGTAATTTATTATGTCGCTTATCAATAAGGAGATTGGAGATTTTCAGGTACAGGCTTATGTGAACGGGGAGTTTCAGACCGTGACGAAGGAGGACGTGCTCGGAAAGTGGGCGGTCTTTTTCTTCTATCCGGCGGACTTTACGTTTGTGTGCCCTACGGAGCTGGAGGATCTGGCGAACAAGTATGAGGAGTTTCAGAAGATCGGCTGCGAGATTTACAGCGTTTCCTGCGACACTCATTTCGTGCATAAGGCATGGCATGATGCATCCAAGACGATTCAGAAGATTCATTATCCGATGCTGGCGGATCCGACCGGAAAGCTTGCGCGGGACTTCGATGTGATGATCGAGGCGGACGGCCTGGCGGAGCGCGGCAGCTTTATCGTGAACCCGGAGGGCAGGATCGTGGCTTATGAGGTCATTGCAGGCAACGTCGGAAGAAACGCGGACGAGCTGTTCCGCCGGGTGCAGGCTTCCCAGTTTGTGGCAGAGCACGGCGATCAGGTGTGCCCGGCGAAGTGGCAGCCCGGTGCGGAAACCTTGAAGCCCAGCCTGGATCTGGTAGGGCTGATCTGACCGGGACAGGAGGTGTCTGATGCAGAAGGATAAAAATCTTTATGACGTGGTAATTGTGGGGGCCGGGCCGGCAGGACTGTCGGCGGCCATCTACATGGCCCGGGCAAAATACCGGACACTCGTGCTGGAAAAGGGCGGCATCGGCGGTCAGATCACGATCACCTCCGAGGTGGTCAATTATCCCGGTGTGGAGAAAACAAGCGGGAAGGAGCTGACGGAGCATATGCGCCGTCAGGCGGTGAGCTTCGGCGCACAGTTTGCTTCGGCCGAGGTGCTGGATATGGAGCTTGAGCAGGACGTGAAGGTGCTGCACACAACCCGGGGCGAATATCGCGCCCTGGGCGTGGTGCTGGCGACCGGGGCCAATCCCCGCAAGCTGGGCTTTAAGGGCGAGCGGGAGTTCCAGGGCAGAGGCGTGGCCTACTGCGCGACCTGCGACGGCGAGTTTTTCACAGGGCTGGAGGTGTTCGTCATCGGCGGCGGCTTTGCGGCGGTGGAGGAGGGGATCTTCCTGACCAAATACGCCAAAAAGGTGACGATGATCGTGCGGGAGCCGGATTTTACCTGCGCGAAATCCGTGGCCGATCAGGTGAAGGGACAGGATAAGATTGAAGTGCATTTCAACACTGAGCTGGTGGAGGCAGGCGGGGAGCAGCTTTTGTCCCACGCGCGCTTCCGGAACAATCAGACCGGGCAGGAGTGGAGCCATGAGGCGGGGGCGGACGGCCGTTTCGGCATTTTCGTGTTCGCCGGCTATGTGCCGAACACCGAATGGATCCCGACAGTGGTGGAGCGGGACAGGCAGGGCTATCTGCTGACGGATATGAACCGGAAAACCAATCTGGAGGGCGTCTACGCCGCCGGGGACGTGTGCGTCAAGAACCTGCGTCAGGTGGTGACGGCGGTGTCCGACGGAGCGGTGGCGGCCACCTCCCTGGAAAAGGTGGTATCCGCCCTTCATGCAAAGCTGGAGCTGCCGGAGCTGTGGGATGCACAGGAGGCAGCCGCACAGAAAAGCGCGGAAAAGGAGCCGGCTTCTGAAGGACAGGAGAAAGCGCAGACAGACAGGACATCCCGGGAGGAGGGCTTTTTGTCCGGCGAGATCCGGCAGCAGCTTCAGGCGCTTTGCGCGAAATTTGAAGCCTCGGTTCGTCTGGACGCCTATCTGGACGACAGCCCGCTGGCGGGAGAGATGAGAGGCTTTCTGCGGGAGCTGGAAGGAATTTCCGACCGGATTTCCTGGCAGGAAAAACCGGCGTCTGAGGCGGGAGACAGGATCCTGCCCTGCATCGAGCTTGTGCGGGAGGATGGAAAAGCCACCGGCATCCGTTTCCACGGCGTGCCCGGCGGCCATGAATTCAATTCCTTTGTGATTGCCCTGTATAACGTGGCGGGACCGGGACAGCCGCTGGAGGAGCAGGTGCGCCGGGAGCTGACGGAAATCCGGAAAAAGGTAAATCTGAAGGTACTGGTTTCCCTCTCCTGCACAATGTGCCCGGAGACGGTGATGTCCGCACAGCGGGCCGCAGCCCTCTCCGACTATGTGGAGGCTGAGATGTTCGATCTGGCACATTTCCCGAGACTCAAGGAAAAGTACCAGGTGATGAGCGTGCCCTGCCTGGTAATCGACGACGGCAAAACCGTGTTCGGCAAGAAAAATATCGAGGAGATGGCAGCGCTTTTGCAGACGACCGGCTGATCCCGGCCGGTCAGTGAATCACATGGTGGCTCAGCCAGCGGCGGGAATGGAAGCGCCAGAGGAAGATAAAGCTGCGCAGCGTCCAGTCCGCCGCCATGCCGATCCAGACCGCGATGGGGCCAAAGCCCAGGGCGCGGCAGAGAAAAACAGTCAGGCTGACGCGGCACAGCCACATGCTCACGCAGGAGACGATCATGGAAAATTTCACATCCCCGGCGGCCCTCATGCCGTAGGCGGGGACGAAGGAGAGCACCCAGGAGATGGGCTTGGCGATGGTGACGAAGGTGATCATCTGCAGGCAGAGCCGGGCGCTCTCCTTTTCCATTCCGCCAAGGACAGTGATGGGCTTTGCCAGGAGGAACACGGTCAGGCAGCAGGCGATGATGACGGCCTCCGCGATCCAGGAGAGCTTCTTGATGTAATAGATCGCCTCGTCCTTTCGCCCGGCGCCGATGCACTGGCCCACCACGGTCATCAGGCCGATCCCCACGCCCATGGCGGCCACGCCGTTTAAGGCTTCCAGGATGCCGGTCATGGCGTTTGCGGCGATGGCCGCCGTTCCCAGGGTGGAGACGGTGGACTGGATCGCCAGCTTGCCGAACTGGAACATGCCGTTTTCAATGCCGGAGGGAATGCCGATAAACAGGATTTTTTTGATCAGCTCAGGCTCCGGACGGATCGTGAAATAGCGGCGCACATGGATGGAATAGCTGGTGCTGCGAAGCTGCCAGAGCACGGCCGCCGCGCAGAATACGCGGGAGAGCAGGGTGGATATGGCCGCCCCCGCCACGCCCATGTGCAAAACGAAGATCAGCAGGGCGTTCCCGGCGATGTTGAGCAGGTTGGAGGTTACGGAGATCGTCATGGGGCCCCGGCTGTTGTTCTGCGCCCGCAGGATGGACGCCCCCGCATCGTAGAGGCCGATAAAAGGGAAGGACAGCAGGGTAAAGAAAAAGTAAATCTGGGAGTCTGTCATCACCTCGGCCTCCACCGCCCCGAAAATCAGCCGGAGAAGCGGCGTCCGGAATATCAGGCATAAGAGGGACAGGGCGCCGGAGAGTGTGGCCATGACCAGAAGGACCTGCCGGGCGGAACGGTTGGCGGCCTTTAAGTCCTTGCTGCCAAGATACTGGGAGCAGAGGATGGCCCCGCCTGCCGCCAGGGCGGAGAGGGCCTGGATCACCAGGATGTTGATGGAATCCACCAGGGAGACGGCGGAAATGGCGGCGGAACCGACATTGCTGACCATCATGGTATCTGCGGTGCCCATCAGGGAGGTGAGCAGCTGCTCCACCATGATGGGCACTAAAAGCCTGCGGAGGTCTTTGTTGCTGAAAAGATGGGGGGACTGGGGGCACATAAACTTTCTCCTTCCGGTTCGGCATTGCTTACTGCGGCAATTATAATCCCTTGTCTTCCAAAAAACAAGATGCTATAATCATGTTTAATACGACATCAATACATACGGAAGGAACATGATTGGCGTGGAAATTCGACTGAAAAATCTGACAAAGAAATTCCCAAACCGAAACAAAAGGGCGCCGGGGGAGGTGACGGCGGTCAGCGATTTTACGTTCGTGATTCCGGACGGAAAGCTGACCGCCCTCCTGGGACCTTCGGGATGCGGCAAGAGCACCACCTTGAATCTGATCTGCGGACTGGAAAGGCCCAGCAGCGGTCAGATCTTTTTTGGCGCCCAGGATGTGACGAGGCTTGCGCCGGAGCATCGGGGCGTGGGCATGGTGTTCCAGAATTACGCTCTCTATCCGCATCTGACGGTGCGGCAGAATATCCGGTTCCCGCTGGAAAATCTGAAGGGAAAGGACCGGCTCTCCCGGGAGGAGATGGACCGGCGCGTGGAGGAGGCGGCGGCCCAGGTGCAGATCGGGGAGCTGATGGACAGAAGGCCCAGGGAGCTTTCCGGCGGACAGCAGCAGCGGGCCGCCATTGCCCGGGCGCTGGCAAAGCGCCCGCATGTGCTTTTGCTGGATGAGCCCTTATCCAATCTGGACGCCAGGCTGCGGCTTCAGACGCGGGAGGAGATTCGGCGGATCCAGAAGGAGACGCAGATCACCACCGTGTTTGTGACCCACGATCAGGAGGAGGCCATGAGCATTTCCGATCAGATCGCGGTGATGCGGGAGGGGGTGCTTTTGCAGGCGGGATGGCCCCAGCAGGTCTACGACAGCCCGGACAATCTGTTTGTGGCAAGATTTTTGGGCACGCCGCCCATCAATGTTTTTGCCGGACGGGTGCAAAAGGGCAGGCTCTGGATCGGGGACAAGCCGGTGCTGGAGGCGGCCGGTGCTGCGGACGGACCGGTGACCGTGGGCGTCCGGCCGGAGGGCTTCTGGCTGCGCCCGGACGGGCCTTTTCAGTGTGGCTTTGGCGGGCTGGAGGTGATGGGCCGGGATGTGAGCGTGGTCTGCACGCACGATGCCTGCGAGACAGGGACGCTGCGCGCCATCGTGGGGGCGGACAGCCGGGTGGAGCCGGTCAGCGGGACGGTGCGGTTTGCGCTGAAGCCGGAAAAGACCTTTTTGTTTGAACCGGACACCGGGAAACGGATCTTTTTGCCGGGACAAAGGAGAGAGGGATATGAAGAAAAATAGCTGGAAGGCATGGCTGTACCTGCTTCCCGCCCTGGTGTTTCTGGGACTTTTTATGGTTTATCCGCTGATTGACGTGTTCGTCTATTCGGTGGAGGAGGGCTATAATTTCGCCTCCCAGACCTATTTCGGCACGGGGGCCTACAACTATTCCTATGTGCTGCACGATCCGTTCTTTTTGCAGGCCTTAAAAAATACCTTTTTGCTGGTGATCATCACCGTTCCGGTTTCCACCGGTCTGGCGCTTTTGATTTCGCTGGGCCTAAGCTCCATCGGGCCGCTGCGCAGCCTGTTCCAGACCGTGTATTTTCTGCCCTATGTGACCAACACGCTGGCGGTGGGGCTGGTATTTATGATTCTGTTTCAGAAGACGGAGTATACGGACGGTCTGATCAACCTGATGCTGGAGCTGTTTGGCGCAGGGCCGGTGGATTTTATCGGCGGGCCCTACTGGGCCAAGATGTTTGTGCTTTGCTTTTACACGGTGTGGGTGGTGCTGCCCTTTAAGATCCTGATCCTGACGGGGGCGCTGGCCTCGGTGAACGAGGAGTATTACCGGGCGGCCCGGGTGGACGGGACCCCGAAGGCAAGGATTTTTGTGCGTATCACCCTTCCCATGATTTCCCCCATGCTGTTTTATCTGATCATCACCGGATTTATCGGCGCATTCAAGGCCTACAGCGACGCGGTGGCGCTGTTTGGGACGAATCTGAACGCGGCGGGGATGAACACGATCGTGGGTTATGTGTACGACATGCTTTACGGCGACAGCGGCGGCTTTCCCTCCTATGCCTCGGCGGCGGCCATCCTGCTGTTTGTCATCGTGCTGACGATCACCTGCATCAATCTGCTGGTGAGCCGCAGGCATGTGTATTACTGAGGGAGGGAAAAATGGATTACGAAAAGATTGAACAAAGGGCCAGACAGCGCGGCCGCGCGGCGAAGGCCGTCACCTACGCGCTTCTTGCGTTGTGGGCGCTGGTCGTCCTGTTCCCTTTTTACTGGATGCTTTTGACCTCGGTCAAGAGCTACGGCTCCTACAATGCAGAGCATGTGCCCCGCTTTTTTACGCTGTCTCCCACCCTTCAGAATTATGCGGACGCCTTCACGGCGGTGCCGCTGGGGAGATACCTTCTCAATACCGTGATTTTTACGGTGGTGACGACGGGGGCGATGCTGGTGGTGATCACGCTGGCGGCCTATGCCTTTGCGCGGCTGGATTTTCGGGGGAAAAATATCGTGTTCACCCTGTTTTTGTCGCTGATGATGATTCCCAGTGAGCTGGTGGTGATCACCAATTTTACGACGATTACAAGCTGGGACCTGAGAAACAGCTTTGCAGGGCTGATCCTGCCCTCGGTGACCTCCGTATTCTACATTTATTTATTGAAGGAAAATTTTGAGCAGGTTCCGGAGGAGCTGTACCGGGCGGCCAAGGTGGACGGCACCTCGGATTTAAAATATCTCTGGAAGGTGATGCTGCCGATCTGCCGGCCCACGCTGGTGACGGTGGGGATCCTGAAGGTGATCGAGTGCTGGAATTCCTACGTCTGGCCCCGGCTGATCACGGACGACCCGGCCTACTATCTGGTGTCCAACGGCATTCAGGAGATCCGGGAAAACGGCTTTGGCAGGGAGAACGTGCCGGCCATGATGGCGGCGGTGGTGGTGATTTCAGTGCCGCTGATCGTCCTGTTTTTGTGCTTCCGGAAAAAAATTATGGCGGGCGTGTCCCGGGGAGGGATCAAGGGATGAGCGGACAGGCAAAACGGTCCCGAAAACGCAGACTTTGGGGCAGGGCAGTCGTATTGGTTCTGCTGGCCGGACTGACGATAGCCCTGGCCGGCTGTCACGGCGCGCGGCAGACGGAGGGCTTTTCCGTGCCGGAAAGCTTCGACGAGAGCCGGCAGTATGAGCTGACCTTCTGGGCCAAAAACGATACCAACAAGAGTCAGACCGATATTTACAAAAAGGCGATTGAGGATTTTCAGGCGCTTTATCCAAACATCACGGTGAACCTGCGGCTGTACACGGATTACGGGAAGATCTACAATGACGTGATCACCAACATTTCCACGGGAACCACGCCCAACGTCTGCATCACCTACCCGGATCACATCGCCACCTACAAAAGCGGCGAAAATGTGGTGGTAGAGCTGGACAGGCTGTTTGAGGATGAACGCTTCGGCCTTGGCGGCAGTCAGGTTCGTTTCGACGCCCCGTCGCAGGAGGAGATTGTGCCCCGGTTTCTGGAGGAGTGCGTGATTGACGGCAGGCATTATGCGGTGCCCTATATGCGCTCCACGGAGGCCTGCTATATCAACAAAACCTATGTGGAAAAGCTGGGCTATCAGGTGCCCGATGTGCTGACCTGGGATTTTATCTGGGAGGTGTCGGAGGCCGCTGCAAAAAAGAATGCGGACGGCACGTTTGCGTTAAACGGGCAGGAGGTGCTGATTCCCTTCCTTTACAAATCGACGGACAACATGATGATCCAGATGCTGCGGCAGAAGGATGCAGGCTATTCTGACGGGGCAGGCAATATCGAAATTTTCAACGACACCACCCGGCAGCTTCTCTATACGATGGCGGAGCATGTCGGGACAGGAGCGTTTTCCACCTTTAAGATTTCCGGCTATCCGGCCAATTTCCTGAACGCCGGCCAGTGTGTTTTTGCGGTGGATTCCACGGCGGGATCGACCTGGATGGGCAGCGACGCTCCCCTGGTGGACATCAGCGAGGACGCCCTGGTGGAGTTTGAGACGGCGGTACGCCCGGTGCCCCAGTTTGATCCGGAGCATCCGGAGATGATTTCGCAGGGCCCTTCGGTTTGTATTTTCAATAAGGAGGATCCGCAGGAGGTGCTGGCCTCCTGGCTGTTTGTCCAATACCTGCTGACGGATCAGGTGCAGGTCGCCTATGCGGAGACGGAGGGCTATGTGCCGGTGACGATAAAGGCGCAGCAGTCCGCTGAATATCAGGATTACCTGGCGCGGGCGGGCGAGGACGACGACGCTCATTACCGTGTGAAAATAGAAGCCTCCCGGTTGCTTCTGGACCATACCGGGGACACCTTCATCACGCCGGTGTTCAACGGCTCCGCCTCCCTTCGGGACGCGGCGGGACAGCTGATCGAGAATGTGGCCAAGTCCACCCGCCGCAAGGAGACGGTGGACGATAAGTATATGGATAAGCTGTTCTCCGACGTGTCCGCCATGTACCATCTGGACGAGCCCAGGGATCAGACCCAGGGAAAGCGCGAGCTGGGACCGCTGCCGATGGCCTCGAAGGCGCTGCTGGCGGGCCTGGCGGCGGTCTGGGCGCTGATTCTGCTTTACCTGCTCTCCCGGCGCCTGCGGAAAGCGCGTTAGCGCATGCGAATAACATATGCGAATGGCGCGGGCGGAACGGTTACGGTTTGGAGTTACTGTTCACTCAGTACTGTGCATTTACTGCACAGTACGTGAGAACATGATTCAAGAGTGCATAAATCCCATCGCCGTAGGCGATTTTAAATGGATTTATGCATGTTGCTGGTCACGGAGTGAACAGCAACGGTTTGGAGTAAACAGGCGGCAAAACTGCTGCAGACTTGTTGACTTTCCGGAGAGTTGGTCTATAATAGGGCTTGTATCTTAATTCCGAAGAAAAAAGGAGAAGAGCGATGAAAAAGATGTTGGCACTGGTTTTGACCCTGTCCCTGACGGCTGCCCTGGCAGGCTGCAGCGCAAGCGGTCAGACCGAAACGACGACGGCAGCGACCGTGGCAGAGACGGAGAGCGTAAGCGAGGCGGTATCCACCCAGGCGGAGGAGACGACTTCCGCTGAGGCAGCCTCCACCGGGGAAGCTTCCACCGAGGCGCAGACCGAGACCGGAACCAAGGCAGCCTCCGGCGAGGTCATGAGCTATGAGGAGTACATGGCGGCAGAGCTGGACAGCCAGGTGACGGTGGAGACCTATGTACAGGCAAAGCAGTCCTGGTGGGAGGACAAGGCGACCGTGTATACCCAGGACAGGGACGGCGCATATTTTGTCTACAACATGGCATGTTCCGAGGAGGACTATGAGAAGCTGACCCCCGGCACCAAGATCCGCGTTACCGGCTATAAGGCCGAGTGGTCCGGCGAGGTGGAGATTATGGACAGCACCTTCGAGTTTGTGGAGGGCGGCGACACCTATGAAGCGGAGCCCGTGGATGTGACGGAGCTTCTCGGCACGGACGAGCTGATTGAGCATCAGAATCAGCTGGTTACCTTTACCGGGCTGACCGTTGAGGCGGCAGGACAGGATGACGACGGCAACGACGTGGCATTTTTGTACAACTGGGACGGCTCCGGCACGGACGGTGACGATCTGTACTTTAAGGCTTCCTATAACGGCGAGTCCTACACCTTCACCATCGAGTCCTATCTGTGCGACAACACCACGGATGTGTACGCGGCGGTGAAAAACTTAAAGATCGGCGATACCATTGATATGGAGGGCTTCCTGTACTGGTATGAGGGCGTGAACCCGCATATCACCTCCGTGACCGTGAAATAAGAATGAATCGAAGGTTCCTGTTTACAGGGAACCTGTGAACAGGGACAAAAAGGCGCTCTACGCGGATGCAGGATCCGGAGGAGCGCCTTTTTTTACTATAGGAAAGTGTGACATGAATAAAATTTTGATGATAGATGATGACCGGGAGCTGTGTGCGCTGATGAAGCGCAGCGTGCAGGTGGAAAATATAGAAGCCGATATTTGTCATACCGGAAAAGCGGGACTGCAGAAATTAAAGGAACAGGAATACCAGCTCGTGATACTGGATGTGATGATGCCCGGTATGGACGGCTTTGAAACGCTGGAGGAAATCAGAAAGGAAAACAGCCTGCCGATTTTGATGCTCACCTCCAAAAATGACAGCATTTCCAAGGTGCGGGGACTGCGGGCCGGAGCGGATGATTACCTGACAAAGCCCTTTGATATGGAGGAGTTGCTTGCCCGCATCGTCTCCCTGATCCGCCGCTATACCCGCTTTCATCAGCAGGATACCAGGCTGTCGGGGTTGGAGTTTGACGGACTGAAAATTGATCCTGAGAGCCGTTGCGTTACGGTGGAAAACGGTACCTTTGAGCTTCCGCCCAAGGAATTTGATCTGCTTTTATACTGTGCGAGGCATCAGGGGAAAATTTTGACAAAACGGCAGATTTACGAGGAGGTATGGGGGGAAGAATATTTTTACGATGACAGCAACATTATGGCGATGTTTTAACAAGGAGGTATAGCGGTTTTGAAAATCATCGTTTTCCTGTCCCTGGCGGTTGCCGTTTCGGCTGTTCTTGCTTCCCTTCTTTTTGCCCGGCGGATAAAAAGGCAAATGGCGGAAATTGCGGATGCGCTGACTGATATTAAAAACGGAAACGGGAACCGGCGCATTTTAGCTGCGGCAAACGAGCCGGCGGCCCCTCTTACCTATGCGATCAACGAGATTGTTGTGTCCTATGAAAGCAGGCTTTCGGCGATCCGGCAGACGGAAGAAACCAACCGGCAGCTCATGACAAGCCTGTCCCATGATGTCCGGACGCCCCTGACAACCCTGATCGGGTATCTTGACGCCGCGCAGAAAGGAATTGTCACCGGGAAAGAACGGGAGGCTTATCTGGAAACAGCCCGCAAAAAGGCACATGACCTGAAGGAATACATCGATGTTTTATTCGATTGGTTCAAGCTAAACTCCAACGAGTTTGACATGAAGCTCAGCACCGTGGAAGCTGCAGAGCTGACAAGAAATATTCTCATTGACTGGATCCCGGTCTTTGAAGAAAAGAACATCGACTACCGCATTGAGATTCCCGAACAGCCTTTCCCGGTAAGTCTGGATACGGACAGCTATATGCGGATCCTAAATAATCTGATTCAGAATGTGATCGCCCACAGCCATGCGGATAAAATAGAAATCTCCATGAAATGGCAGGGAAGCAAGGTGCGGATTTCCCTGGCGGATAACGGCGTGGGAATTGAGAAGGAGGATTTGAAGCATATTTTTGAGCGGCTCTATAAGTGCGATAAAGGACGGTCTGAGAAAGGCAGCGGTCTTGGCCTTTCCATTGCCCGGCAGCTGACGGAAAAGATGGGTGGAAGCATAACGGCGGAAAGCACGCCGGGGAAGGGGACGGAGTTCGTTTTGCTGTTTCCGGGCGGCTCCTTTTGCTCATAGAATGGCGCTCCCTCAGCCAAAAGCAGCAGGACAAAATTCGTGCAAGCACGATTTTGCCCTGTTGTTTTGGCTGGCTTTTTGCATTTCCCTTGAGAAGGTAACGTTCAGCCCGCGCCATTCGCAAAATCGCGCTAACGCGCTTTCCGCCGCCTTCGGTGGCTCCTTTTGCTCATAGAATGGCGCTCCCTCAGCCAAAAGCAGCAGGACAAAATTCGTGCAAGCACGATTTTGCCCTGTTGTTTTTGGCTGGCTGAACTGTGGCTCAAAATCGCAAGGTTTTCGCAAGGTTGCGGCAAGGTTTCTGCAAGGTTGGCATGGTAGAATGTTCTTGTTTACAGGAGGTTTGGGATATGGACACAAATATCATCATTGAAACAAAGAATCTGACGAAGCAATACGGTTTGCAAAGGAGCGTGGCGGACTTAAATATCCATGTGAAGCGCGGGAGAATTTATGGTCTGCTGGGAAGAAACGGAGCCGGGAAAACCACTACCATGAAAATGCTCCTTGGGCTGACGCAGCCAACCGCCGGCGAAGTCAGGCTATGGGGAAAACAGCTGCAGGGAAATGAGAAGAAACTGCTGCCCCGGATCGGCAGCTTAATTGAATCCCCGGGCTTTTATCCGAATTTGACCGCAACGGAAAATCTGCGCATTTTTGCCACCTTGCGCGGCGTGCCGAACAGAAACGCAATCAGGGACGCCCTGGATTTGGTCGGGCTTCCCTATAAGGACAAAAAGCTGTTTTCGCAGTATTCCCTTGGCATGAAACAGCGGCTGGCGATTGCCCTTGCCGCCATGCACGATCCGGAGCTTTTGATTTTGGATGAGCCGATCAACGGCCTTGACCCCATCGGAATTGCGGAGGTGCGCTCCTTTATCCGGGAGCTGTGCGACACAAGGGGAAAAACCATCTTGATTTCCAGTCACATTCTCTCAGAGATTTCCCTGCTGGCCGACGATATCGGAATCATTGACCATGGCGCGCTGCTGGAAGAGGAGAGTCTTGCAGAGCTGGAACAAAAAAGCAGTAAGCATATTCGTTTCACACTCTCAGACACCGCCCAGGCGGCCCGGATTTTGGAATGTGATTTCCGGGAAGACAATTTTTCCGTACAGGATGATCATAATTTGCGGCTCTATAATCTCGATTCGCCCGTGGGGAAAATCGTAACGGCTTTTGTGGAAAATGGCCTGGAGGTGTCGGAGGCGCATACCTGCGAAGAGAGTCTTGAGGATTACTTCAAGCGTGTGACGGGAGGCGAGGGAATTGCTTAAACTGATTTCTTGTGAATTTCAAAAACTAAAACGGAAAAAATTCATACAGCTTACGATAGGCGCCGCGGTACTTTTCCCGATTCCCATTACAATTTTAATGGCAAGGGACAGTCAGACCTTTGACCAGCTATTTCGGGCATGTGTGATGTTTGGCGAATTTCTGTTTTTACCTTGCGTTTTGGGAGTGATTGCAGCGATGCTTTTTTTAATGGAGAGGGATAATGATACATTAAAAAACCTTTTGGCAATTCCGGTTTCCAGAACAAAAATCGTGTTTGCAAAAATATGCGTTTTATTGGGATTGTCTATCCTTTATTCGGTTGCGGGCTTAGGCGCGTCTCTCATCGGAGGAATAATTGTAGGGCATGTAGGCGACATATTATTCCGTTTTGGAATTAGTATCTGTTTAGGGCTTTTCGTATTGGTTGCGACCCTGCCTGTTATTATGGTGATTTTGATTGGCAACAAAAGCTATATTTTTTCTATTATCCTTTCGTTTGCATATGCGGTGATCAGTTTTGCTGTTACCATGATGTTTGGTTCCAATCCGGAAGCGGTTAATACCGTTGCTTCGATTCTTCCCATTCCGCTTATTATGAAATGGTATTTGGGAACGATGCCCGTAGAAGCTGCCCTCTCGTACATTCTTCCATATACAGTTTCCTTACCATATATCAGTGGGATAATGATTTTGTATGGGAGTGTATTTTCAATCCTGTCAGTATCATTTTACAAAAGAAGCACAACAATGTGAGGAGTGTTATGATGACGAATATTGTGATCAGCGAATTTGAAAAAATAAAACGGTATAATATTTTATGGTTTGGGATTGCTGCAGTCTTTTTTGTGTCTGCCTTAGCGGTAGTTCAAAGTTCTCCGGAAGGGGGAACAATCACTTATAAAGCCTTTTCCGAGAATATTATCTGGAACAATTTCAGTTTGGGGTTTCCCTTTATCATCACGCTTACTGGTGGATATATTATCAATCGGGAATATACGGATGATACTTTGAAATCGATAATGACAATTCCAGTCTCTTTCCAGAAGCTTTTGTTTGGCAAATTGATAGTTACCGGAGTATTGACTATAGTGTTTGGTATCTTTAGCTTTGTTTGCACAGTGACAAGCAGTCTTTTTCTTCTTCGCTGCACAGATATGAACAGTGCGGGTATCGGATATTCTCTGCTTCAGATCTGCGCTGTGGCTTTCTTCAATTTTATAGCGGTTGCCCCTTTGATTGTTGGTTTCAGCAGGAAGCGGGATTATTTTTTTGCAGGAGTCGGACTTGCTTTTTTCTACGGATTTTGCGGTATCTTCGTTGCAGGACGCAATTTAACGGATTTTTATCCTATTACGGCAGGTCTTGGAATTATCGGTTATTCGGGACAAGGTACAGAGGTTTCTCATCCGTTTATGGGCGGTATTGTTTTAAGCCTGATGGTTTTACTGACAGTGGTATTAATTGCAACCTGTCCAAACTATGAAAAAGTTATGGCAGTGACTGCAAACAAAAACCGCGACCGTCGAAAAGACGGGCCGGCCCCGTCGTTTTTTTCGACAGAGCCGGCTCAAAAAGAGTGTGAAGAATTGGGGGTTTTCTTAGGTTCCCAGAAGGCCGGCGGCGCGCAGGCTGGCCAAAAGAGCGTTGAACTGCGTCACGACATCGGCCGTACTGGTCGCGTCCGCCACCGGCGCGGCCGGTGTGACGGTGCCGGCGGCACCGGCAGGGATGGTAAAGTCTAAAATGGCGGCCTGCGCCGTGCCGGAGTTGGTGACGGTAGCGGTGGAACCGGGCGTGCCGGTGGTGACGGTACCTACGGTGACGGTGGCTGCTGTTCCGGCGGCGCCTGCCGGTCCTGCCGGTCCCGCGGGGCCTTCAGGTCCCTGAGGGCCTACGGCACCTGCCGCACCTGCCGCGCCCGCTGCGCCGGCAGGAATGGTGAAGTCAAATACGGCGGCCTGCGCCGTGCCGGAGTTGGTGACGGTTGCGGTTGTGCCGGGAGCGCCAGTGGTGACAGAACCCACCGCGACGGTGGCCGCTGCTCCTGCCGCACCTGCGGGCCCTGCGGGACCCTGGGGGCCGGCCGCACCTGCTGCGCCCGCCGCACCGGCCGGCCCGGTGGCACCTGTGGCCCCGGTGGGCCCTGTCGGTCCTGCCGGGCCGGCAATCCCCTGCAGTCCCTGAGGCCCCGCTGCGCCCGCCGCACCGGCCGGCCCGGTGGCACCTGTGGCCCCGGTGGGCCCTGTCGGTCCTGCCGGGCCGGCAATCCCCTGCAGTCCCTGAGGCCCTGCCGGGCCCGCCGCACCGGCCGGCCCGGTGGCACCTGTGGCCCCGGTGGGACCCGTCGGCCCTGCCGGGCCGGGTACGCCTTGAATGCCCTGCGGGCCGGTTGCTCCGGTTGCGCCCTGAATGCCCTGGGGACCGGTGTCTCCGATCGGGCCCTGGGGGCCATAGGGCCCCTGTTCCCCTGCGGGGCCGGGACAGCCCATCGGGCCGGTTGGCCCCTGAGGCCCTGCCGGTCCCTGGCATCCCTGCGGTCCCATCGGACCTCTCGGGCCGGGACAGCCACGGGGCCCCATCGGGCCGGTGGGGCCGGGCTGGGAGCTGCAGCCTCCGCTACCGCAGCCGCAGCCGTTACTGCAGCCACAGCTGCAGTCTCTTGAGTTGTTGAACATAGCTTCCTCCTATCTGTGCCGGTTTGGCGGCCCGTCGGGCCGACCGCCGCCTGACACGGGCGGCACAGGCTGCGCTGCCTGCCGCGGTCCCGGGGGAGGAAGAGACCGTGCAGGAGAGCCTCCTATGCTGATAAAATATGCGGTTACCGGCAAAACTCTACAGATCCCCTGGAAACGTAACAACAAGACACCAACTTTCCGGCAGACTCTTGACTTTGCATTCCTTTCGTGTAAAATACAGACTTAGTGAGGTTGGGCCGCCGGGAAGGCTGCGGCGGGAGACAGCGTACAGGATAAGGAAATACGATGTATTGTGAATGTGGGTTTGCGGACGGTAGACTTCCGCTGTTTTTCATCATTAATCCGGCGTCCCATTCCGGCAGAGGGATGCTTTTGTGGCGGCAGGCAGAACGCATACTGAAGCGGGAGGGCGTGCCCTATGAGGCGCATTTTTCGGAAAAGCCCGGAGAGCTTTTGCAGATTGCGCAGAACCTGACGGAGGTTCCCGACGGCGAGGAGCGGTTTTTGATCGCGCTGGGCGGGGACGGGACGGTGAATGAGCTGCTCCAGGGCTTTCGCAGCTTTGAGCGGGTGCGGCTGGGCTATATTCCCACCGGCTCCAGCAACGACCTGGCCCGGGACATGGGCATCGGGAAGGACTTGGAGCGAACGCTCATGAGACTCCTTAAGGGCGGCGCAGAGGAGCGGCTGGATGTGGGGTGCCTGAGCTGGACGCAGGACGGCAGGGAGAGAAAGCGCAGTTTTCTGGTGAGCTGCGGAATCGGCTATGACGCGGCAGTGTGTCAGGAGGCGCTTTGCTCCCGGATGAAAAATACCTTAAACCGTCTGGGACTTGGGAAATTCACCTATCTGGGGATTGGCTTAAAGCAGATTGCCGGGATCCGTTATGCCAGGACAGCCATCCGGCTGGACGGGGAGCGGACGGTGCACTGCAGAGGACTGTTGTTTGCGGCTGTCATGCTGCACCGGTTCGAGGGAGGAGGCTTTTGCTTCTGTCCCCAGGCGGACGCACAGGACGGGCTGCTGGATCTTTGTGTGGTGGACCGGGTTCCAAGATGGAAATTTCCGCTCATCATCCCCTTTGCGCTGCGGGGCAGGCATTACCGCTTTTCCGGAGTGGAGCATTACCGGGCGGGCCGGGTGGAGATAAAGACCTCGGAGCCGCTCTGGGTACAGACCGACGGGGAGATTCCGGGGAAGCTTGACCGGATCCGGATCTCGGTGGAAAAACAGAAGCTGCGTTTTGTTTACTGACAGGAGTTGACAGATTATGAAAAGCTTTTATGAAAAATACAGGCATGGCGTTCCGATGGTGATCTTTATGGCGGTCTATCTGCTCTGGTTTTGCCTGCTGGAGCAAAGGACCAATGTGAACTATATGGTCGTCCATATGAATATTGACGATTATATTCCGTTCTGCGAGCTGTTCGTGGTGCCCTATCTGCTGTGGTTTGTCTATGTGCCGGCAGTGGTTGTGTATCTTTTTTTCAAGGATAAGGACGGCTATTGGAACAGTGTGGTGTTTCTCTGCACGGGGATGCTGATTTTCCTGATTATTTCCACCTTCATCCCCAATATTCAGCATCTGCGGCTGCGCGTGATGCCGAGGGATAACGTATTCACCCGGCTGGTGTGGATGCTCTGGCGGACGGATACGCCCACGAACCTGTTCCCCAGCATCCATGTGTACAATTCGCTGGGCGCACATTTTGCGGTGCTGGCAAATGAGCGGCTTTCCGGTAAAAAATGGATTCGCCGCAGCTCCCTGTGTTTGTGCGTTTCCATTATATTGTCCACCATGTTTATCAAGCAGCATTCCATGTTCGACGTGCTTACGGCATTGATTATGGGAACCGTGATGTATGCGGTTGTCTATTCTTACAATGTGGTATCCGTGTACCGTTATCAGGCGGCGAAGCGTTCCCGCAAGCGGGCAGGGATCGGATGAGTTACTGTTGAAAGCCGTCAAAATTTTATGATCCGGCAGGGCTGACGGTCAGAGATCCCCGGAGGGGAGACAGGAGGAGTTATGTATTCATTGGATGAGGTAAGAAAGACGGATCCCCAGATCGCGGACGCGATTCTGGCGGAGGAGCGGCGGCAGAACAGCCATATTGAGCTGATCGCCTCTGAAAACTGGGTCAGCAAGGCGGTGATGGCCGCCATGGGAAGCATTCTGACCAACAAGTACGCGGAAGGCTATCCCGGCAAGCGCTACTACGGCGGCTGCGAGTGTGTGGACGAGGTGGAGAACCTGGCAATCGAGCGCGCAAGGCAGCTGTTTGACTGCGAATATGCCAATGTGCAGCCCCATTCCGGCGCGCAGGCAAACATGGCGGTACAGTTTGCGGTCCTGCAGCCCGGCGACACGATCATGGGGATGAATCTGGATCACGGCGGGCATCTGACGCATGGAAGTCCGGTGAATCTGTCCGGCAAATACTTCCATGTGGTGCCCTACGGCGTGGATGAAAACGGTTTTCTGGATTATGAGGCCATGCGGAAAACGGCGCGGGAGTGCCGGCCGAAGATGATCATTGCGGGGGCCTCCGCTTACGCAAGGACCATTGACTGGGCGCAGTTTCGGGAGGCTGCGGACGAGGTGGGCGCCTGCCTGATGGTGGATATGGCGCATATCGCGGGCCTGGTGGCGGCAGGCATCCATCCCAGCCCGATCCCTTACGCGGACGTGGTGACGACCACCACCCATAAGACGCTGCGCGGGCCCAGAGGCGGTCTGATCCTCGCAAACGGGGAGGCGGCAAAAAAATATAATTTCAACAAGGCAATTTTCCCCGGCACACAGGGCGGGCCGCTGATGCATGTGATCGCGGGCAAGGCAGTGTGCTTTAAGGAGGCGCTTGGCGAGGACTTTAAGGCGTATCAGCACCGCATCGTGGACAATGCCCAGGCGCTGGCAAAGGGGCTGACAGACCGCGGGATCCGGATTGTTTCCGGAGGCACGGACAATCATCTGATGCTGGTGGATCTGACCAATTTCGGACTGACCGGCAAGGCGGTGGAAAAGCTTCTGGACGAGGCCAATATTACGGCGAATAAAAACACGATCCCCAACGATCCCCAGTCGCCCTTTGTGACCAGCGGTATCCGTCTGGGCACTCCGGCAGTGACCACCAGGGGCCTGAATACGGAGGATATGGACCGGGTGGCGGAGGCTGTCGCCGCTGTGATCCGGGAAGGAGAGGGCGGACTCGGACATGCCCGCAGCATCGTAAAGGAGCTCACGGAGCGCTATCCGCTGTAAAAAACTGAATCTTTTTCTTGCGTAATTTGGTAGGCTGTGCTAGAATATCTCCCGATGGCGCACAAGTGTGTGCGTCAAAAGAACAAAAGGGGATAAAAAAATGGCGGAGCCTACCAAATATTTTGTGGTGACCAAGAAGGCGGTGCCCGAGGTACTGCTGAAGGTGGTTGAGGCCAAGCGGCTTCTGGAATCCGGCAGGGTTCCAACCATTCAGGACGCTGTGGATGCCACGGGGATCAGCAGAAGTTCTTTTTATAAGTATAAAGACGACATTTTCCCGTTTCACGACAATACCCAGGGCAAAACCGTGACGCTGTCTTTGCAGGTGGACGACGAGCCGGGACTGTTATCGGACGTGCTCAAGGTGATCGCGGAGTTTGGAGCGAATATTCTGACGATCCATCAGAGTATCCCGATCAACGGCGTGGCGGCCCTGAGCATCAGCGTGCAGGTGCTGCAGGGGACGAGGGACATTTCGGAGATGCTCGACGAGATGGAGCAGAGAAGCGGCGTGCACGGCGTAAAAATACTTGCCAAGGAATAGGAGACTGGAATGATCAAGACGGCGATTTTAGGGTATGGTACAGTGGGAAGCGGAGTGGCCCAGGTGCTTTCCTGCAATCGGGACCTGATTGCAAAGCGCGTGGGCGATACGCTGGAGGTAAAATACATCCTGGATCTGCGGGATTTTCCCGGGGATCCCTTTGAGGACAGGATTGTCCACGATATCGATACGATCCTGGAGGATCCGGAGATTTCCATCGTCTGTGAGACGATGGGGGGCAATGAACCGGCCTACACCTTTTCCAGGCGTGCGCTGGAAGCCGGCAAAAGCGTGTGTACCTCCAACAAGGAGCTGGTGGCAAATCACGGCGCGGAGCTGATCCGGACCGCCAGGGAGCATTGCTGCAACTATCTGTTCGAGGCAAGCGTGGGCGGCGGTATCCCGATTATACGTCCTTTAAACTGTGCGCTGACGGCGGAACGGGTGCTGGAAATTTCCGGCATTTTAAACGGGACGACCAATTATATCCTGACGAAGATGGAGCAGGAGCAGACATCCTTTGGCGCCGCTCTTTCCGAGGCGCAGCGGCTGGGGTATGCGGAGAAAAATCCGGAGGCCGATGTGGAGGGCCATGACGCCTGCCGGAAAATCGCGATCCTCACCTCTTTGATGGCGGGAAGGACCGTGGACTTTCAGGAGATTCACACGGAAGGCATCAGCGGGATCGAGCCGCAGGATTTTGCCTACGCCAAAAAACTGCATATGACCATCAAGCTGCTGGCGGTGAGCCGGGAGAAGGAGGAGGGCTATCAGGCTTATGTGGCTCCCTGCCTTTTGGATAAGGATCAGGCGCTGGCGGGGGTCAATGATGTGTTCAACGCGATCTTTGTCCACGGCAACACGCTGGGCGAATCGATGTTCTACGGCAGGGGAGCGGGAAAGCTGCCCACGGCCAGCGCGGTGGTGTCGGATATGGTGGACTGCGCAAGGCATCCGGGGATTCACATCGGTTGTCTGTGGGAGCCGGAAAAGCAGGAGCTGACCGATTACCGGGATCTGGAGGGCCGCTTCTTTGTGCGGATGAAAAAGAGCGCGCGGCTGCAGGCGGAGAAGGTGTTTGCACCTGAGCGGGAGGTCTGGCTGGAGGAGCTGCCGGAGGAGTACGGCTTTGTCACCTCCGGGATGAGTGAACGGGAATTTGTAAAAAGGCAGGAGCAGGTTCCCGGCCTGATCAAAAGAATACGGATAAAGGATTGAACGGGAGAAATTATGAGAAAAGTAGTAAAATTCGGCGGCAGTTCCCTGGCCAGCGCAGAGCAGTTTGAAAAGGTGGGAGAGATCATCCGGGCGGAGAGCTCCAGACGTTATGTGGTTCCCAGCGCGCCGGGCAAGCGGTTCCGCAAGGACACCAAGGTGACGGATATGCTGTATGGCTGTTACGCCCTGGCGGAAAAGGATCAGGATTTTAGCCATGAGCTGCAGCAGATCAAGGAGCGTTATCAGGAGATTATCGAC
Organism: Eubacteriales bacterium; assembly: GCA_030524455.1. GTDB lineage: Bacteria > Bacillota > Clostridia > Lachnospirales > Lachnospiraceae > Gallintestinimicrobium. Next base: position 265,564 of record JAUNGT010000001.1, read on the forward strand.
GGACTGAAGCTTTCTCTCTCCCTGGAGGATGAGTTTGCGGGGATCGAGCGGAACTTCAAAGCTCATGCGGGCCGGGATTACGCCGCATCCCGTGGAGAATATTTAAACGGCATTGTGATGGCTGCCTACCTGGGCTATGAGTTCGTGGATGCCGCGGAGGTGGTCTTTTTCAAGCCGAACGGCGAATTTGACGCGCAAAAGACCAACGAGGTGATGGGAGAGCGGCTCAAAAAGATGGAGAACGCCGTGGTTCCGGGCTTTTACGGCTCCAATCCGGACGGCAGCATCCGCACCTTTTCCAGAGGCGGCTCCGATATTACGGGCTCCATCGTGGCCAAGGCCGTGCATGCGGATGTTTACGAAAACTGGACGGACGTGTCGGGCTTTCTGATTGCGGATCCCAACATTATCCCCAACCCTGAGAAGATCGAGACGATCACCTACCGGGAGCTGCGGGAGCTGTCCTACATGGGGGCCTCCGTGCTTCATGAGGAATCCATCTTCCCGGTGAGAAGCGAGGGAATCCCGATCAATATCCGCAACACCAACGAGCCGGACAACAGCGGGACCTGGATTGTGGAGAGCACCTGTCAGAAGCCCCGGTTCGTGATCACCGGCATCGCCGGGAAAAAGGGCTTTTGCTCGATCAACATCGAGAAGGATATGATGAATGCGGAGATCGGCTTTGGCCGCAAGGTCCTGCAGGCCTTTGAGGATAACGGCATCTCCTTCGAGCATGTGCCCTCCGGCATCGACACGATGACCGTGTTCGTCCATCAGGATGAATTTATGGATAAGGAGCAAAATGTCGTCTCCGCCCTGCACCGGATCGCGGATCCGGACATGGTGGATATCGAGGGCGACCTGGCGCTGATCGCCGTGGTGGGCCGCGGGATGAAGTCCACGCGGGGAACGGCGGGCCGGATTTTTGCCGCGCTGGCCCACGCCAACATCAACGTCCGCATGATCGATCAGGGCTCAAGCGAGCTAAACATCATCATCGGCGTGCGGGACGAGGATTTCGAGGCGGCGATCCGGGCGATTTACAATATGTTTGTGCTGGTACAGCTGTAAAAAGGAAAAAAACCGGGATTTCCCGGTTTTTTTCTGCAACTTTTTCCAGACTTTTTGCGTCGGTATAATCAGGCGTATTCTGCACACGATAAGGGAACAGCTTATCAAATTCAGAAAAACTTAAATTTTTCTGGCCGGGAGTTGTGGTATACTGTTGTATATTTTGGAAAGGACACAGAAAGATGGCGGATATGAAAAAGCCTGTCATACAGGTGAAGGATCTGTACAAGATCTACCGCGTCGGAGATACCCGGGTGCGGGCGTTAAACGGCGTGGACTTCACCATATATAAGGGTGAATTCTGCTCGATTGTGGGTACCTCCGGCTCCGGTAAATCCACGCTCCTGAACATGCTTGCGGGGCTGGAGAAGCCGACGAAGGGCGAGATTATTATCGCAGGGGAGCATATCGAGAACAAGACGGAGAACCAGCTGGTAAAATTTCGGAGGGAGCACATCGGATTTATTTTTCAGTCCTTCAATCTGATGCCCACGATGACAGCGGTGGAAAATGTGGCGCTGCCGCTGACCTTTCAGGGGGTAGGAAAGGCAGAGCGGCTGCGCAAGGCCTCCGCCCTGCTGGACCTGGTCAAGCTTGAAAAGTATAAGAATCACCGGCCGACACAGATGTCCGGCGGACAGCAGCAGCGGGTCGGCGTGGCGCGGGCGCTGGTGGTGAATCCGGAGATCGTCTTTGCGGACGAGCCGACCGGAAACCTGGATTCCAATACCTCCCGGGAGGTGATGGAGCTGATGCGCCAGGTGGTGCGGGAAAAGCAGCAGACTCTGGTGATGGTAACGCACGACAATCATCTGGCCGGCTTTGCGGACCGGATTTTCCATATCATAGACGGAAAGATTGTGCAGATCGAGGATAATACACAAAAGGACAAGGTGGATGAAAATGAATAAGGTGGGAAAGAAACTTCTGGCGGCAGCTGTCGCAGCGATGCTGGCGGCAGGCAGCCTGGGCGCGTCGCCGATGATTGCGCTGGCGGACGAGGTAAGCGACAACGACGTGGACTACATCGATGACGACAATCGCTACGACGCCTCCGCAGAGCTCAAAAACTACATGGAAAGCCTGATCAAGCGGGAAAATCCGGAGCAGTACATCAAGGATAAGCTGGGCGACATTATGTACAGCGGGATTTACTACATCGCCAACTCCGAGCATATGACGGAGGCGGAGATGTGGAGCTATGTGGGCACCGTGAAGGGGCAGATGGACGCGGCGATCGGCAAAAGCGGAGAGGTGACGACCACGTCGGAATTTCTGACGGTGGCGGACAACTGGGAGACGCCCACGGTTTCCTACGGGCAGAATGTCAATATCGTGCTGCCGCTGATCAACATGGGGGAGGAATGGCTGACGGATCTTTTAGTGGAGCCGGAGGTGTCCAACGACGTGCAGAACTGGCCCTTCAAGCCGGACAACACCGGATATACCCAGAATTTCAATGAGATCCCCGGCTGCGCGACCAAGCTTTACGACGAGGCGGTATTTAACCGGCGCGAGCTGACCTGGACCTTTACGGCCCGGGAGGATGTGCTGACCGGCTATTATCCGTTAAAGTTCAAGGTCTGGTACAGCAAGGAGGGCATCCGCTGCGCGGAGCCCGCGGAGATTACCGTATATGTATACTGCCAGGGCAAGCCGGGCAGCGGGCGGATCGGCATGAGCGAGGAGACCAATGTTTCCCAGCCCCGCATTATTGTCACGGGCTTTGAGACGGAGCCTGCGGAGGTATTTGCGGGCGACGTGTTCACGCTGAATATCCATGTGAAAAACACTTCCCCCGACACGGCGGTGAACAATGTGCTGTTTGACCTGCAGGCGGTTGAGGGCGGCACGGAGACCAGCACCGGCCAGGTGACCAACAGCTATGCCTCGTTTCTGCCGACCTCCGGTTCCAGTTCCATCTATGTGGCGAACATGCCGGCGGGCAGCAGCCAGGATTTAAAGATCGAGATGCAGGCGAAGGCGGATCTGTCCCAGAAGCCCTATGTGGTGACGGTAAAGATGAAATACGACACGGATTTAAAGGCGGATCTGACGGATGAGGCCAAGGTTTCCGTGCCGGTCAAGCAGGAATCCAAATACGATGCCAGCACGCCGGAGGTCAATCCTGCCAGCATCATGGTGGGCGAGCAGTCCAACGTGATGTTCCAGCTTTACAATACCGGTAAGACGACGCTGTACAATGTGCAGGTAAAATTTGAGGCCGACAGCGTGGAGGGCGGCGATACCTTCATCGGCAATCTGGAGCCCGGAGCGACCGGCAACGTGGACGCCATGGTGACGGGAATCGCGCCGACGATGGATGACGGTACCGTGAAGGCGGTTATCACCTACGAGGATGATGCGGGCAACCAGACCCGGAACGAGTTAAACGTCAACATCATGGTGACGGAGATGCCGGTGGACGACGGCACGTCCGATATGAACGTGCCTGTGGAGACGGAAAAGACGGGCCCCGGGGCAGGACTGATCGCGGGAATTGCGGTGGGAGCCGTCGCATTGATTGCCGTTTTGACGACCGTTATCCTGAAAATCCGCAAAAAGAAAAAGGCAGCGAAGCTTTTGGCGGAGGATCTGATGGATCTGGATCATAAGGACGAATAAATATGAGGATTCTGGATTTGCTGCGGATGAGTTCCAGCAGCCTGTGGAAAAGAAAATTCCGGACGGTCCTGACGATTTTGGGCGTTGTGATCGGAACGGCCTCCATTGTGGTGATGGTTTCCCTGGGATTGGGGCTGAACCGGGCGACGATGGAGCAGATCGAGCAGTACGGCGGCCTGACCACGATTGAGGTGCGGGAGGGCAACGGAGGGAGCGGCGGAGTTTCCTATATGGGCGGAGGACTTGTGATCTCCTCCGTCACCGGAACCTCGGACTCGAAGGATAAGGTGCTGCGCCTGGACGACGCGACCGTGGACATGCTTGGCTCAATGGAGCATGTGGAGAGCGCTTCCCCGGTGCTGCAGATCAATATTGTGGCAAAATATGCACAGTATGTAAACGACTATATGACGGTCATGGGCATGACGCCCGAAGGACTGGAAAGCTTAAACATCAATGTGGGGGAAGGGCATCTGCCGCTGGACAGTAAGGAGCTGGAGTTCTTTTTCGGCAACCAGGTGGCGTCGGAATTTTACAATCCGAAGACCTACGACTATCCCTACTACACGACGGGCGAGCCCGTCGTGGATTTTACGAAGGACAGCGTGTTCTATATTTTTGATCAGAACGCCTATTTTTCCAGTCAGAACAGCGGACAGAATACGCCGGGCGGAGACGGCTCCGGTTCCGGTACGACGCAGCCGCCCAAGAAATATCTGATTAAGACGGCCGGTGTGGAAAAGGCCAACGGGGAAAACGAGTGGAGCTCCAACGGCTACTATGTGTACTGTAATCTGGATGCCCTCAAGGATATGCTAAAGCGTATTTTCCGGAACAAGGCGATTCCGGGACAGCCCACCACCTCCAGCGGAAAGCCCTATAAGGATCTGTACTATTCCGTGATTAAGGTGAATGTGGACGACATCGACCATGTTCTGGAAGTGCAGGAGCAGATCCAGGCGCTGGGCTACGATGCCAGCAGCAACATCGAGTGGGTGAAATCCACCCAGCAGCAGTACGCCAATATTCAGGCGATGCTGGGCGGGATCGGCGCGGTTTCCCTGCTGGTGGCGGCCATCGGGATCACCAACACGATGATGATGTCCATCTATGAGAGAACCAAGGAAATCGGCGTGATGAAGGTGCTGGGCTGCGATATGCGCAACATTCAGGTCATGTTTCTGGTGGAGGCCGCCTATATCGGATTTATCGGAGGCGTTGTGGGACTGCTTTTAAGCTACGGCATCTCCGCGATCATCAATAAAGCGGTGGCGGCAAGCGGGAGCATGTCCAACCTTTCGTCCTATATTCCGTTCTGGCTGGCAGCAGCGGCGGTGGTCTTCGCGGTGATCATCGGTATGGTGGCAGGCTTCTTCCCGTCGCGGCGGGCGATGAAGCTGAGTCCCCTTGCGGCGATCCGCAACGAGTAGGATTCATCCGAAAAATATTGTACTGTGGGACCGGAGACTTCGGAAGCTTTTCAACGGAGTCTCCGGTGTTTTTTGTGCGATACGCCCTGCAAGCGAACCGCTTTGCCGTGAGCCGGACGCGGTATCGCATTCTGTCCCGGATGAGAAAATTATCTGAAAATTCTGAATAATATGCCATAATTATCAGATATAAAAGTATATATAAAATAAAAACTGATAAATATGATGAATCAAATAAAAAGACAGAAAACTTATTGACAGAAGAGGGGACGCAGGCTATAATGAAGCTACAAACAAGGAAGACAGAACAAACAAAACGATACCAACAGAAAAGGAGGTAATTCCACCGAAAACATAACCTGACAACCCTTTGAACGCTGAGGATGCAACAATGGCAGGAACAGAAAAAGCCATATCGAATGTCGAGAGCATCAAAGACGGATGAGGGTACAAGAAAAAGTTCATAGAGAGTCTTTAAAGGGAACAGGAAGTTCCGTTTACTTTAAAGAGATGCGCAAAGCAACAAGAAGAAACTTATCGAGTACACGAAACAGGCAGTAGCGTAAGCAGAGCAGATGTTGTTTGACAGCAGGGAAACACGATGAAACGGAAAAGCTGTCGGGGGATGTCAGAACAGAACTTAACGTTACGGTACGCAAGTACAAGTCCCGAGGGTTGGAAAGATAAAGTGGAACGGAGGTTCAGACCATTGGACAGCGCAGAGTAGAAGCGGGTATTGATCAAAAAGATGATTGATACCCGCTTCGGTTTATGTTAATCTATATAATATCTTGCGGGAAAGAAAGGAACAGTTGGGGATATGTCGGACAGAGAATCCAGAAGAGCGGACCGGAGAAGGAGAAGAAGAAGGAACCAGATCATTTCCTACTGTGTGATGGCAATCGTCGCAGCGGCCGTGGCAGCCGGCTGCGTGATCGGCGTGCGCGCCGCGGCGGGGGCCGTCCGGGAAAAGCAGTCCTCCAGAGAGGCGGCGCTGCGGGAGGTGGCGGAGTCCTCGCGGGCGGCGGAATCGGCGCTGGCGGAGTCGGTTGTGGCCGCCATGTTTGAGGAGACCGGGACGGAGGAGGAAACCTCGAGCGCTTACACCAGGGAGGATGCCCTCAGCGATATGGTGGAGGATACGATCGCGGGCATGACGCTGGAGCAGAAGGTGGCCGGACTCTTTTTTGTCACGCCGGAGCAGCTCACGGGAGTGGGCCAGGTGATCCAGGCCGGGGACGGCACGAGGGAGGCGCTGGCGAAGTATCCGGTGGGCGGGATTATTTATTTTGCGAAGAACATCCAGTCGGCGGATCAGCTTACCCAGATGCTGTCCAATACGGTTTCCTACAGTCCTTTCCCGCTGTTTCTGGGTGTGGATGAGGAGGGCGGCAAGGTGGCCCGGGTGGCGGATGCCCTGCAGCTTGACAATACCGGAGCGGCGGCGCAGCTTGGCAGTGCGGAAAAAGCGCAGTCCGCTTACGAAACGATCGGCGGATATCTGTCCTCCTACGGCTTTAACGTGGATTTTGCACCGGTGGCGGATGTGCTGACCAATCCGGATAACACGGTGATCGGGGACCGGGCGTTTTCCTCCGATGCGCAGACGGCCTCTGAGCTGGTGGCCTCCGCAGTGCAGGGACTCCAGGGGAAGGGCGTGAGCGCCTGCCTGAAGCATTTCCCGGGACACGGCGATACGGCCGGGGATTCCCATACCGGCGCAGCGGAGACGGACCGGACGAAGGAGGAGATGGAAAGCGCAGAGTTCCTTCCGTTCCGAGCGGGCATTGAGGCAGGCGCGGATATGGTGATGGTGGGACACATCAGTGCCCCGGCGCTGACCGGCGGGGACAATATTCCGGCCAGCCTGTCGGAGGATGTGATTACCGGCATTTTGCGCAATGAGCTCGGATATAATGGAATTGTGGTGACGGACGCGCTGGATATGGCGGCGGTGACAGACTATTATGAGGCGGATGTGGCCGCGGTGATGGCGCTCAAGGCGGGCGCGGATATGGTGATGATGCCGGAGAACTTTGAGCAGGCCTATCAGGGCGTGCTGGATGCGGTGCAGAACGGGACGGTAAGCATTGAGCGCGTCGAGGATTCCCTGCGCCGGCTTTACCGCGTAAAGCTGAGAGGCAGGCTGGAGGAATGAGCGTGCCGGAAAGGAAGAGGAGAACGAGGATGAAGATAGCATGCCTGGATCTGGAGGGAGTGTTGGTGCCGGAAATCTGGATTGCCTTTGCGAAGGCGAGCGGGATTCCCGAGTTGTGCAGGACGACGCGGGATGAGCCGGATTACGACAAGCTGATGGCCTGGAGGCTTTCGGTGCTGAAAGAGCATGGGCTGGGGCTTTCCCAGATTCAGCAGACCATCGCCGGGATCGATCCGCTGCCCGGTGCGAAGGAGTTTCTGGATGAGCTGCGCAGCTTTACCCAGGTGATTATTATCAGCGACACATTTACGGAGTTCGCCAGCCCGCTGATGCGGAAGCTGGGATGGCCCACAATTTTCTGCAATTCGCTGGAGGTGGCCCCGGACGGGGAGATTACCGATTATAAGATGCGGATTGCGGATTCCAAGCTGACGACGGTGCGCGCGCTGCAGTCCGCCGGCTTTGAAACGGTGGCCTGCGGGGACAGCTATAACGATCTGGGAATGATCCAGGCCGGGAAGAAGGGCTTTTTGTTCAGGACGACAGAGAAGATCCGGGAGGAATATCCGCAGATCCCTGCCTACGAAACCTACGGGGAGCTGATGCAGGCATTTCGGGAAGCCTGCGGCTGAACGGTTACAATATGAATGTGAAAAATCTGTTAAATCGGCGCGGGATAGTTGACATCACCGAAGATGAATGTTATATTACAAATAGAACAAAGATATAACAGGAGCCGGAGAAAAGCCGGTGTGTGTATCCCCGGAGTTTATCCGGGGATACTTTCTTTATACCATAGGAAATTTCATAGGATAGGGTGATGAATATGACTGCAAAGAGAGATTATTATGAGGTTTTGGGCGTTTCCAGAGACGCCGGCGCAGAGGCGATCAAGAAGGCTTACCGGAAGCTGGCAAAGAAATACCATCCGGATTCCAACAAGGGGGATCCGCAGGCGGAGCAGCATTTTAAAGAGGTGACGGAGGCGTATTCCGTTTTGAGCGATCCGGAGAAGAAAAAGCTGTACGATCAGTACGGTCATGCGGCCTTTGAGGGCGGCGCAGGCGGAGGCGAGGCCGGCGGCTATGACGCGGGCGCCGGGACAGGCGCAAACGGCGGTTTCCGCTCCTGGCATTTTGAGGGCGGAGAGGGGGACGATTTGTTCGGCGATCTGTTCGGCAGGATGTTCCATGGAGCAAAGGGCGCAGGAAGGCGTTCCGGCGCTTCGGCGAGCGGTTTTGGTCAGGGCGGTTTCGGCCAGGGCAGCTTTGGTCAGGGAGGCTTTGATTTTGGAGGCGGCTTTGGCGCGAAAGGCAGCGATCTGCAGGCGGAGGTTTCCGTCAGCTTTGATGAGGCGGCCTTTGGCTGTGAGAAACGCATCAGCCTGCGGGATGCGGCCGGTAAGGTTACATCCGTACAGGTCCGCATTCCTGCCGGAATTGAGACGGGCAAGACGATCCGTCTGCGGGGCAAGGGAATGCCCGGCACAAACGGCACTGAGGCCGGAGATCTTCTGCTGCGGGTGACCGTGGGCGAAAAGCCCGGCTTTGAGCGGAAGGGAATGGATGTCTATTCCACCGTCTTTGTACCCTTTACGACGGCGGTGTTTGGCGGCGAGGTGCAGGTGCCCACGCTAAACGGCAGGGTGATCTGTAAGATTAAGCCCGGCACACAGTCGGGAAGCAAGATCCGTCTGCGGGGCAAGGGAATTGTGTCGATGAAGAATTCCGGCGTACATGGAGATCAGTATGTGAGCGTACAGGTTCAGGTGCCCACGGATCTTAGCGAGGAGGCAAAGGAAAAGCTCCGGGAGTTTGAGAAGGCCTGCGCGGTGGGCAAAAGCGGCCGCAGCGGCAGCGCGGCTTAACGACGGCAGCTCGGCTTAACGGCGGCCAAAAGAAAGAGGTATATGGGAAATATTATCGATTATTTAAAGCAGTATGGGGACAAAAGCTTTGCAGAGCGTCCGCTTTGCAGGGCGGACCTTCTGCTTTTTGCACAGCTTTCCTATTTTAAATTTGACGGGCTCGTGCCGGTGCTTGCGAAAAAAAGCGATGGCGTGAGCCTGCGCTGGATTGACGAGCGGATGGATCCGAAGCTCGTGTTTGCGGACAAATGGTATGCAGCTCATAATCGGGAGCTGTGGGGGCTTTTGATGGTGTCGCGGCGTTATGAGCGGCTGCTCTGCAATTTTTACCGGGCAAGGATGGAGGAGGAGAACGAGCTGCAGTTTGGGGCAATCACTTTTTTGCCGGAAACGGGGGAACCTGTGGTGGCGTTTCGCGGGACGGATGATTCCCTGGTGGGCTGGAAGGAGGATTTCAACATGGCGTTTTTGAAGCCTCTGCCGGCCCAGCGAATGAGCGCGGTTTATGTCAATCAGGTGGCCTGCCGGTTTGAAGGGCCCTTTTTTATCTGCGGACACTCCAAGGGCGGCAATCTTGCAGTCTATGCGGCGGCCAGCGCGGAGGAGGGAGTGCAGAAACGGATTCGGGAGGTCTACAGCTTTGACGGCCCGGGTTTTTTGCCGGGAACGCTTCCGGAGGAGGGCTATGAGCGCATCGACAGCCGGGTGCGGCGTATTCTGCCCGAGGGCTCGCTGGTGGGAATGCTTCTGGAGAGCGGGCGGGAATCGTACGAGGTGGTAAAAAGCACGGGACAGGGAATCTGGCAGCACGATCCCTACACCTGGCAGATCGGGGACGGCGAGCTGGTCTGCGCGCCGGATGTGGAGGAACGTCAAAAGAAGGTCAATCAGGTGTTAAACCGCTGGATTTTGACGCTTTCGGAGGAAAAAAGGGAGCTGTTTGTCAACACGATCTATGAGCTTATCGGGGAGACGGGAGTTTCCACCCTGCCGGAGCTTGTGGAGAGCTGGCCGAAAAATCTGCGGCTCTGCCTGCGCGCACTTGGCAGAAAGGATGCAGAGACGAGGCGGCAGTTTGGACAGATCCTGAGAGCGCTGGCGGAGGCTTACGGCAGCACCCAGCAGAGGGAGCAGCGGGAGGAGGGACATGAAGGGGAAAATCGTCTTTCACATTGATGTAAACAGCGCTTTTTTGAGCTGGAGCGCCATCGAGAGGCTGCGTACCGGGCTGGATACGGTGGATTTGCGCACGGTGCCGTCCGCGGTGGGCGGCGACGAGGAATCCCGGCACGGTATCGTGCTGGCCAAAAGCACGCCGGCCAAAAAATACGGTGTGGTGACGGGGGAGCCGCTGGCGGTCGCCCGCCGCAAATGTCCCGTGCTGCGGGTGGTCAGACCGGACTTTGCGGCGTATGTGGAGCAGTCCAATCGTCTGCGGGCGCTGCTTGCCCGCTATACCGACCGGGTGATTCCTTACAGCATCGATGAGGCCTGGGCAGAGTTTGAGGGCTTTGACGGGCTTTACGGGGAGCCGGAGAGCTTTGCAAACCGCCTGCGGGAGGAGATCAGGGAAACCCTGGGCTTTACGGTAAACGTCGGCGTCTCCACCAATCGTCTGCTGGCCAAGATGGCCGGGGATTTTAAAAAGCCGGATCTGGTGCACACGCTTTTTCCGGAGGAGATTCCCAAAAAGCTCTGGCCTTTGCCGGTGGAAAACCTGCTGTTTGCCGGAAAGGCTGCGGCAAAGCGCCTGAGGACGCTGGGCATTTATACCATCGGAGATCTGGCGGCGGCGGATCCGGCCATGCTGGCCGCTCATATGAAAAAGCACGGGACAGCGCTGTACGAGTATGCCTGGGGGCGGGAGAGCGCCGGAATGTTCGATATGGAGACGGAGAACAAGGGCTGCGGAAACAGCGTGACGACGCCGGAGGATGTGACGGACAGAGCCTGTGCGGAGCAGATCCTTTTGTCGCTGTGCGAGACGGTGGGGATCCGGCTGAGGGCGGATAACCGGAAAGCAGGCGGCGTGTCAGTGTCCATGCGCACCAGCAGCTTTGAAAACAGCAGCCGGCAGATGCAGCTGGATTCCACCACGGACGTGACGGAGGAGATCTATCGGGCGGCCTGTGAGCTTTTGGGACGTATGTGGGACGGGCGCAGGCCGCTGCGCCTTCTGAATGTGACGGCCACCCGGCTGACGGACGGGGAATATCGCCAGTACAGCCTGTTTGACCGGGTCGATTACGAGAAGCTGGAGCGGGCAAACCAGGCCATCGACAGCATCCGGGCCCGTTTCGGCGAGAACGCGGTGATGCGGGCCAGCTTTTTAAAGAGCGGCGTTCCGCCCACCAGCGGGGGACTGAATAAAGAAAAGCGAAAGGAAAAGGCGAGGTAGGCTTTTGACTGAACGGTTATCTGCAAATGGCTGCCTGTGCAAGCACGGCAGCCGCTTGCAGGGTGTATCACGCAAAAAAAGATCACTGCCGGAAGCAGTGATCTTTTCTATCGTGCAGGAAAAGAGACTTGAACTCTCATGACATTGCTGTCATACGGACCTGAACCGTACGCGTCTGCCAATTCCGCCATTCCTGCAGCTTATATCCGGCGTTGCGCCGCCGACAAAAGATATATTAGCACAGCATTCGGGAAAATGCAAGCATTTTTTTGAAAAATTTTCGGGTGAAAAAAACAAAATTTTCAGTTGACATTTGGAGGGTGGGGTGATAATATATTTCATGCAGTCAAGTGCGTGCGGAAATGTCGGAACTGGCAGACGAGCAAGACTAAGGATCTTGTGACAGCAATGTCGTGTGGGTTCAAGTCCCATTTTCCGCATCGGATCATGCGAAAACCAAAAGCGGCGGTATCGGGAAAGATACCGCCGCTTTTGGTTTTGAAAGTTACAGTTCAGCCCGCGCCATTCGCGCAGACGAACTTGTTCGTCTTGCGCGCATGACGCGCTTTCCGCCGCTACGCGGCTCCCTGTGGAATAAGGCGGAACGCCGTTTCCTGCTCATCATCGGGCGCTCCCTCAGCCAGGAGCAACCGGCCAAAATTCGTGCGAGCACGATTTTGGCCGTTCACTCCTGGCTGGCTGAACTGTTACTTTTGAAAAAAGATCTGAGAAAAATGTAAAAAAAGTGCTTGCAATTTCTGAACCGTTGTGTTAGTATAACATTCGTCGGCGGCGAACAGAGCCAACAGCGAGGATTTGGGAGCGGCAGACATGAGGATGCAGGAATGGCGGAATTGGCAGACGCGTACGGTTCAGGTCCGTATGACAGCAATGTCATGAGAGTTCAAGTCTCTTTTCCTGCACGATGAGAAGGGCGCTTCAATTGCGAAGCGCCTTTTTTCTGTGTGATACGCCCTGCAAGCGGCTGCCGTGCTTGCACAGGCAGCCATTTGCAGGGCGACGGACAGCGAACAGCTTTGCTGTGAGCTGGCCGCGGTATCGCGTCGGATAGGGGAAGAAGATCTTTCCCTATCCGATTGATTATCAGGGCGGAAAGGAAGGATGAAATATGCTGTTATATCTGATCAGGCATGGGGAGACAAACTGGAACGTGGAGGGGAGGATGCAGGGACAGACGGACATCCCTTTAAATGAAAACGGGATCCGGCTGGCACAGGAGACGGCCCGGGGGATGGCGGACATTCGCTTTGATCTGTGCATCACGAGCCCTTTAAAGCGGGCGAGACAGACGGCGGAGATTATCCTGGGAGACAGACGTGTTCCGATCCGGGAGGATTGGAGAATCGGGGAGCTGTCCTTCGGAGAGTGGGAGGGGTTGGGCTGCAGGGCCGGCAATTACGAGGTGCCGGTGGAGCCGGAGAGGTTTCGGCTGTTTTATACAGATCCGCTGCATTTTCAGGCGGCTCCCGGCGGGGAGAGCATCGCGCAGCTGTGTCAGAGAACGGAGCAGTTCTGGCGGGAGCTGACGGCCGATCCTGCCCTGCAGGACAAGACGGTCCTGATCGCCACACACGGCTGCGCCATGCGGGCGATCCTGCGAAATGTTTATGCGGACAAGACGGATTTCTGGCACGGCCAGGTGCCTGTCAACTGTGCCGTCAATATCGTTGAGGTGAAGGACGGCCGGGCAAAGCTTCTGGCGGAGGACAAAATTTATTATGATCCGTCGGCGGCGGTCAACTACTTCAAGGCAACGGTTTAGAAGAAACAGTTCAGCCAGCTGGAGTTAACAGATCAAAATCGTGCTTGCACGAATTTTGGTCTGCTGACGCCGGCTGAGGGAGCGCCCGAATATGAGCAAAGATAGCCGCGCAGCGGCGGAAAGCGCGTTAGCGCGGCTTTGCGAATGGCGCGGGCTGAACGGCTTCGCCTCGCCTAAAAGTGCAGCCGGCGGCGCACGGCGCTGCGCAGCCGCTTCCGGGACAGGATGGTGAGCAGGGCGACGGCGATCACCGCGCAGATGGACAGCACAATGGCCGACCAGGTCAGCCGGAGCGGCAGAGACAGGAAGCGCTCGATCAAAAGCTCGATGCCGACGCACAGAAGGGCGGCCTCCGAAAAAAAGTACAGCCCGGCCATCAAAAAAGCGCCGGAAAGCTTTTTGAGCAGGAAGGCAAAGAGAAGCGCGGCAGCGGTGCAAAGGGCGGTGATGGGCAGCGCCAGCCGGAAGAACCAGTCATGATCCGGGGTGTTGAAGCCGATCAGGAACTGGTAGAGGGCGATGGCCAGCCCGTCGCAGAGCAGGGAGGCGTAGATGGGCATACGGGTGTAAATGACGGCCGGAATGGCCAGCACCCAGACGACCAGGCAGGCGCCGACCACATAAAGGGACCAGGGATTTGACCGGAAGACAAGCAGGTTGAGCAGGACGCATACGGCGGAGGCGGCAGTCAGGGACACGGACAGAAGGATCGCCAGATCCTTGCGTTTTACGGTTTCCACCTGCCCCTTCTCCACGGGGAAGGGAGGAAGGGACTGCTTTTTGGCGAGCTCTTTCAGCTCGTTTGGATTGACGACCGGGGTATTGCACAGGGGGCAGCGATCCAGGGACGGATCCAGCTTCACCCCGCAGTTGACACAGTATGACATGAGTTCTCCTTTCCGGATAGGCGAGGTCTATTGTCGGTTGCTCTCGATGGTGACGGGGATCCCGTCCTCCACCAGCTTCTGAAAAAAGCGGCGCTCCACATCGGCCTCGATAATACAGCTTGCAAAATTGACGGTCAGGGTGTCGCGAAAGCTTGCGACGGCGCAGTTGGTGCGCTGGGAGAAGGGCATTCCCATATAAATGTCGAAACGCTCGACAAAGGGCTCCATCGGCCCGGGCACCTGGATAACTCCCATGTTGGTCAGCCCGGCGGAGGAATTTTTATCCTGCACCCGGCTGTAGAAGGAGCGGACCACGATGTCCTTGATAAAAAGAGGGACGACGCGGATCAGGGGATTGCGCTTGGTGGCGGCGTTGGTGGTGATGTCGCCGCGCAGGAACTTTTCGTTAATGTAGTAGTGCATATAATTGTGAACCTGGGCGACAATCTCCTCAAACGTATATTCTCCGAGGCGCGGGTCGATGGAGGGATACACCATCGTGATGAAGTTGCGCAGGGTTTTGGAGGGGAAAAAGCGGCGCAGGTTGACGGGCATGGCCAGCCGCACGGGGCGCAGGCGCAGGTGGAAATCGTGCTCCTGCTTCTGCAGCAGGGAGTAGAGGAGCACCGCGTTTAAATATTCGGTGATCGTGGCCCGGTAGCCTTTTGCCACCCGCATCACGTCCTGCACGGACATGATGCCGTCGATGACATTTAGGGTATAGAAGGGCTCCCTGGTGCCCCGGACCCGGTAGGTTTTCTCCGAAGGGCGGGCGGGGCGCACCTGGGCATTGGCATAGCGCATATAGGCGTCCTCCAGCTCCTCCGGGTCCGGAGCGGCATCCACGTCCAGCACGAAGCCCTCGTTGGGAATGGGGTGGCCGCACAGACGAAGGTAGACGGCGGTGACGGTCTGGAGCAGGTACATTCCGCCGGTGCCGTCCCCCAGACTGTGATGGGCCTCCAGCGAGATCCGCCGCCCGTACCAGTAAAAGCGCACCAGATAGCGGTTGTTGCCCTTAAAGCTCATGGGCATGCAGAAATTGCGCACATCCGGGCGCACGAAGGGGCCGGGGCGGCTGTTCGGCTCCAGATAGCGCCAGAAAAGCCCTTTTCGCATGGCAGATTTATAGGTGGGGAACCGTTTCATGGCGATATCCACCGCCTGCTGTAAAAGATCAGGCCGCACGTCCTGCGTCAGCAGCACGGAGAGACGGTATACGGAGGAAAAATCCCGCCGCTGCAGCGTAGGGTATACGGTGGCAGACAGATCCAGGCGATACCAGGTCCTGGGTTCCGTTTTTTTAAAGTTTGGCATAGGCATATTCCTTTCGCGGATAGTATACACCAACGGGAAGGGAAAACACAAGAAGAACAGGGAGGATGAGAGCATGGCGATCAGCGAGAAACAGAATCTGGGAATGATGAATCTGATCCGGAAGGTGCACGGACTGGTGGAGCGCCCGGATCTGAATCGGCACAGGCAGTCCCAGGACCGGATCGGAGCGCTTTTGGGAACGGAGAAGAGCGCCTCCTACACGCCGGTGACGGTGGAAGGGATGGAGTGCGAGTGGGTGCGCCCGGCCCGGGCAAGACGCAGGCGGCAGGTGATTTTGTACTGTCACGGCGGAGGCTATTCCACGGGAAGCGCCGTGTATGCCAGGACGCTGACGACCCGTCTGGCGGAAGGGACGGGCATGGATGTACTGTGCTTTAACTACCGGCTTGCGCCGGAGCATCCGTATCCGGCCGCCGCAGAGGACGCTGTAAAGGCCTGGGATTATCTGATGCAGATCGGCTATGGGGCAAGAGACGTATTTGTGGCGGGGGATTCAGCGGGAGGTAACCTGGCGCTGGTGCTGACGCTTTTGTTAAAGGAAAGGGAGCGCTTTTTGCCCGCCGCCCTGGTGCTTTTGTCGCCCTGGACGGATCTGACCGGCTCGGGGAAAAGCTATGAGAGCAAAAAGGAGCTGGATCCGGTGCTGGACCGGGCTTATCTGGATCGGATGATCGGCAACTATGCGGATAAACAGACGCTTTCCGATCCCTGTATCTCGCCGCTGTTCGGGGATTTTTGCGGCTTCCCGCCCACTTATATCCAGGCGGGCAGCAACGAGATTTTGCTGTCCGACGCGGAGCTTTTATACAAAAGGCTGAAAAAGGAAAACGTTCCGGTGCGGATCGACGTCTATAAGGGAATGTGGCATGTGTTTCAGATGTCCCCGCTGAAGGTGTCGGCGGAGGCGCTGGAAAAATGCGCGCAATTTATTCTGGATATTTGACGCGGAAAAAAGGAAACGGAGGATTTTTGCAGAATAATAGAGCATAGGCAAAGTTTTTTACGATCGGAGGCACGAATGAATATCCGCGAGGATCTGGAAAGGTGGGAGGAGGCCTATTTGAGCCCCTTTGCCGCCCTGAGCCAAAATTCCATGGGCAGGCTGCATGAGGAGGAGCAGTGCGACATCCGCCCGGTGTTCCAGCGGGACAGGGACCGGATTATCCACAGCAAATCCTTCCGCAGACTGAAGGATAAGACGCAGGTGTTCCTCTCTCCCCAGGGGGATCACTACCGGACCCGGCTGACCCACACGCTGGAGGTTTCGCAGAACGCCCGCACCATCGCCCGGGCGCTGCGGCTCAACGAGGAGCTGGTGGAGGCCATTGCGCTGGGACATGATCTGGGGCACACGCCCTTTGGACATGCCGGGGAACGGGCCTTGAACCGGGTCTGCCCCTACGGCTTTGACCATGCGGAGCAGAGCGTGCGGACGGTGGATCTTCTGGAGAAGGACGGACAGGGCCTGAATCTTACCTTCGAGGTCCGGGACGGCATCCGCAACCATCAGACCAAGGGCCATCCGATGACGCTGGAGGGCTGTATCGTGCGGCTTTCGGACAAGATCGCCTACATTCATCACGATATGGACGACGCGATCCGGGCGGGGATTTTGTCCGAGGAGGATGTGCCTGCCTCCATCCGGGAGGTTCTGGGCCGCACGACGGGGGAGCGGTTAAACTGCCTGATCCACGACATTGTGCAAAACAGCCGGGGCAAGGACCGGATCGCCATGACGAAGCCGGTGGAGGCCGCCATGCAGGCGCTGCGCCGGTTCATGTTCGAGCAGGTTTACGAAAATCCCAGGGCAAAGGGGGAGGAGAGCAAGGCGGAGATCCTGATGGAGACGCTTTACGATTATTACCTTCACCACCTGGAGCTTTTGCCGGAGGACTTAAAGGCCCTGATGGAAAAGGGGGAGCCCCGGGAGCGGATTGTGTGCGACTATGTGGGAGCCATGACGGACCGGTTCGCCATCGCCAAGTACGAGGAGATTTATATCCCCCGGACATGGCAGTACTGAGACAGCGGCGCAGCCGGAAGGGAGGAAGGAATCGACATGTATTATCCGGATGAGCTGATCGAGGAGGTCAGAACAAAAAACGATATCCTGGAGGTGATCTCCGGCTATGTGCGCCTGCAGAAGAAGGGAAGCAATTATTTCGGCCTGTGTCCTTTTCACAATGAAAAGTCCCCCTCCTTCTCCGTATCGCAGGGCAAGCAGATGTACTACTGCTTCGGCTGCGGGGCGGGCGGCAATGTGATCACCTTTCTGATGGAATACGAGAACCTGACGTTTCAGGAGGCAGTGAAGGCGCTGGCGGAGCGGGCCGGTGTGGCGCTGCCCGAGATGGAATACAGCCAGGAGATGAAAAAGCAGCAGAGCCGCCGGATGAAGCTTCTGGAGGTCAACCGGGAGGCGGCCAAATATTTTTATTATCAGCTGCGCAGACCCCAGGGGGCGGCGGGGCTGCAGTATCTGCGGGAGCGTATGCTTTCGGAGGAGACGATGCAGCACTTCGGCCTGGGCTATGCCAACAAGTACAGCGACGACCTGATCCGCTATCTGAAGTCGCGGGGCTATGCGGAGGAGCTGATCCGGGACGCGGGCCTGTGCAACGTGGATGAAAAGCACGGCATGTACGACAAGTTCTGGAACCGGGTGATGTTCCCGATTCAGGATATCAACCACCGGGTGATCGGTTTCGGGGGCCGGGTGATGGGAGACGGGAAGCCCAAATATCTGAATTCCCCGGAGACGGAGATTTTTGACAAGAGCAGAAACCTCTACGGGCTGAATTTTGCCCGGACGAGCCGGACCGGCAACATCATCCTCTGCGAGGGCTATATGGATGTGATCGCCATGCACCAGGCGGGCTTTACCCAGGCGGTGGCCTCCCTGGGAACCGCTTTCACCGCCGGGCAGGCGACGCTTCTTCGGCGTTACGCCAAGGAAATCCTTCTCTCCTACGACAGCGACGGGGCGGGCACCAACGCGGCCCTCAGGGCGATCGGGATCCTCAAGGAGGCCGGCATGAGCGGGAGAGTGATCAATCTGGAGCCCTACAAGGATCCGGACGAGTTCATAAAAGCCCTGGGGGCGGAGGAGTTCCAGAAGCGGCTGGACAACGCGGAAAACAGCTTTTTCTTCGAGCTGAGGCAGGCGCAGAAGGGCTTTGACCTGTCGGATCCGGAGCAAAAGACCAATTTCCACCGGGAGATTGCCCGGAAGCTGTGCAGTTTTTCCGAGGAGGTGGAGCGGGAAAACTATATCGAGGCGGCGGCGGAGAAATACCACATCGGCTTTGAGAACCTGCGCAGGCTGGTGGCCTCCTACGCGGCCCAGACCGGTTTTGCAAAACCTGCCATCCGGCCGAAGTCCGGCGTGCACAAAAAGGATGCCGCCGGGGAGGGGATCAGAAACAGCCAGAAGCTTCTGCTGACCTGGCTGGCGGATCGGCCGGGGCTTTATGCCAGGGTTAAAAAATACCTTTCCCCCGCCGATTTTACGGAAGGGCTTTACGAGAGAGTGGCGGCCCGGATGTTTGAGGAGCTGGAGCAGGGGCAGCTAAATCCTGCGGGGATCATCAGCATGTTCGAGGAGGAGCAGGACCAGCGGGAGGCGGCCTCTTTGTTCCACGCCAAGCTTGCGCGGCTGGAGAGCGTGCAGGAGGAGGAAAAGGCCTTCCACTACATTCTCTACGCGGTCAAGAAAAACAGCTATGAGCGCGACAGCGCCCGGCTCGGCTCGGATGTGGAGGCGCTGCAGCGGGTGATCGCCGGCAAGAAGCAGCTGGAGGAATTATCAAGGACGCACATATCATTAGAATAGACGAAAGGGATGTGAAGGAACATGATGGACGAGGCAACAAGAGCAAAATTTGACGAGAAGATGAAAACCCTTCTCGCCATGGCAAAGAAGAAGAAAAACGTGCTGGAATACCAGGAGATCAGCGATTATTTCGCGGATCTGCACCTGGAGGAGGACCAGTTCGACGAGATTTTGGAGACGCTGGAGAAAAACAACGTGGATGTGCTGCGCATCACGGAGGACGATGATATCCCGGATGAGGAGCTGCTTCTCGCCGATGAGGAAGAGGTGGACATGGAGAACCTGGATCTGAGCATCCCGGACGGGATCAGCATCGAGGATCCGGTGCGCATGTATCTGAAGGAGATCGGCAAGGTGCCCCTTTTGTCGGCGGAGGAGGAGATCGAGCTGGCAAAGCGGATGGAGAACGGCGACGAGGAGGCCAAGAAGCGTCTGGCGGAGGCCAACCTTCGTCTGGTGGTCAGCATCGCCAAGCGCTATGTGGGGCGCGGCATGCTGTTTCTGGATCTGATCCAGGAGGGAAACCTGGGCCTGATCAAGGCGGTGGAGAAGTTCGATTACCGCAAGGGCTACAAGTTTTCCACCTACGCGACCTGGTGGATCCGTCAGGCCATCACCCGCGCCATCGCCGACCAGGCCCGGACGATCCGGATCCCGGTGCATATGGTGGAGACGATCAACAAGCTGATCCGCGTCAGCAGACAGCTTTTGCAGGAGCTGGGACGCGAACCTACTCCCGAGGAGATCTCCGAGGAGATGAATATGCCGGTGGATCGGGTGCGCGAGATCCTGAAGATTTCCCAGGAGCCGGTGTCTCTTGAGACGCCCATCGGCGAGGAGGAGGACAGTCATCTGGGGGACTTTATCCAGGACGACAATGTGCCGGTGCCCGCGGACGCGGCGGCCTTTACGTTGTTGAAGGAGCAGCTGGTGGAGGTGCTCAGCACCCTTACCGACCGGGAGCAGAAGGTGCTGCGCCTGCGGTTTGGCCTGGACGACGGAAGGGCCCGCACCCTGGAGGAGGTCGGCAAGGAGTTTAACGTGACCCGGGAGCGGATCCGCCAGATCGAGGCAAAGGCGCTGCGCAAGCTGCGTCACCCCAGCCGCAGCCGCAAGCTGAAGGATTATCTGGACTGATGAAAAGGGTAGCGCTGTCAAAAAGGATGCAGGCCGTGGCGGATCTGGTGCCGTCCGGCTTTACGGCCGCAGATATCGGCTGCGACCACGGCTTTGTGTCCGTTTATCTGGCGGGGGAGGGGATCTGTCCCCATGTCTGGGCGGCGGATGTCCGCAGGGGCCCCCTGGACCGGGCCCGGGAGCATATCGCGGCCAGCGGCCTGGAGCAAAAAATCACGGCGGTGCTCTCCGACGGCCTGAAAAATATCCCGTCCAGACCGGAGGGCGGGCCGGAGGGCGTTCTCATAGCCGGAATGGGCGGTAAGCTGATGGCGCGGATCCTGGCCGATGCTCCGGAAAAGACCTCGGCCCTGTCCTGGTGCGTGCTGGCTCCCCAGTCGGAGGTCTGGCTGGCGCGCCGGGAGCTGGAGAGCCGGGGGTTTTTCATTGTCCGGGAGCGGATGGTGGAGGAGGACGGAAAGTTCTATCCCGTCATGCTGGGGCTTGGACCGGAGGAGCGCTGGAGCATCCCGGTCGGAGAGGCACGGCTGCGGCGCCGGGAGCTGGACAAACGGATGGAGCGGGCTGGCTTGGATGAGAGAGCGCGGCAGGCTGCGATGGACTGGCTGGGAGCAGAGCCGGTATCCGGAAAAGACGCTGTACTATTTTCTTTTTTGGAGCATACAATCAGGACAGACGAGGCGCTGCTGGCGGGACTTTCGGAGCGGACGGACACAGCGCGCAGCGCGGACGGGGAGAGGGAGCGGCGAATGCAGCAGCGCTGCCTCCAGCTGCAGGAGAGGCTGCAGCTGGCGCGGCAGGTGCGGGAGCTGATGAGCGCTTCGGCGCAGGGCTGAGCCGCCGCAAAAAAGAGAGAGGTGGATATGCAGATCAGGGCAGAAGTAAACGGAAAAACATACTTTTGTGAAGAAAAGGATACTTACCGGGACCTGGCGGACCGGGTGCAGGACGAATACGGGCACCGGATCGTGCTGGCGGTGGCGGACGGGAAGATCCGGGAGCTGTTCTGGCCGGTGCGGGACGGGGCCAGGGTCAGCTTTCTGACACTTTCCGACCGGGTGGGCCACGACACCTATGCCCGGAGCGCGGTGATGCTTCTGATGAAGGCGGCGGCGGATGTGGCCGGCGGTCCGGGAGAGGGTGAGATGAAGGTGGAATTTTCCGTCGGACGGGGACTCTACTGCTCGCCCCGGCGGGGGCTGCGGGCGGATGCAGCCTTTACGGAGCAGGTGCGGGAGCGCATGCGCGCCCTGGCTGCGCAGAGGATCCCCTTTGAAAAAAAGGCCTGGCCCACGGACGAGGCCATCCGTCTGTTTGAGCGGCAGGGAATGCGGGATAAGGTGCAGCTTTTTGCTTACCGCAGGGGCTCCTACATCAATGTGTACAGCCTGGACGGCTACTATGACTACAATTACGGTTATATGGTGCCGGACACCGGATATGTGGACTGCTTTGACCTGATTCCCTATCGGGAGGGGATGATGCTGATCCTTCCCACGGCGGAGGAGCCGGAGGAGACGCCGGCCTTTGAGGATCGGGCAAAGCTGTTTGAGACGCTGCTTTCCTCCACCCGCTGGGGCGACCGGATCGGCATCGACACGGTGGGGGATCTGAACGATAAAATCTGCAGCGGCGACCTGGCGGAGCTGATTTTGGTGCAGGAGGCCATGCAGGAGAGCCGGATCGGGCAGATTGCCCAGGAGATCGCCTCCCGCCCGCATGTGAAGTTTGTGATGATCGCGGGCCCCTCCTCCTCCGGAAAGACCACCTTTTCCCACCGGCTGTCCATCCAGCTGAAAACCTTCGGCCTGCGGCCGCATCCCATCGAGGTGGACAATTACTTTGTGGAGCGGGATAAGACGCCCCGCGACGCGGACGGCAAATATAACTTCGAGTGTCTTGAGGCCATCGATACGGAGCGCTTCAACCGGGATATGTGCGAGCTTCTGGAGGGAAAACGGGTGGAGCTGCCCACCTACAACTTCAAGACCGGCAGGCGGGAATATAACGGCAATTTCCTGCAGCTTGGGACGGAGGATATCCTGGTGATCGAGGGAATCCACGGCTTAAACGACAGGATGTCCTACGCCCTTCCAAACGAGAGCAAGTACAAAATTTATATCAGCTCGCTGACCTGCTTAAATGTGGATGAGCATAACCGGATCCGTACCACGGACGGACGGCTTTTGCGGCGCCTGGTGCGGGACGCCAGGACGCGGGGCATCAGCGCGCGCCAGACGATCAGCCAGTGGCCCTCGGTGCGCCGGGGCGAGGAGGAAAATATTTTCCCTTATCAGGAGAGCGCGGACGCCATGTTCAACTCGGCGCTGATTTACGAGCTGTGCGTGCTCAAAACCTATGCGGAGCCTCTTTTGTACAGCATCAAAAAGACCGATCCGGAATATTTTGAGGCCAAGCGGCTGCTGAAGTTTCTGGACTATTTTGTGGGCGTAAGCAGCGAGAAGGTTCCGAATAATTCCATTGTGCGGGAGTTTATCGGGGGCAGCAGCTTTCGGGTGTGACGAGGGATGGAAAAGAGGGCTTGCCAAGCGGCTGTTTTGCTGGTAAGATAGCACATGGTAAGTAAGACAAATGGTCGCGGCTGTCAGCCTTTGAGGCGCCCGAAAGGGGACAGGTGAGGAAAGTCCGGGCTTCACAGGGCAGGATGCCGGATAACGTCCGGTGGAGGTGACTCCAAGGATAGTGCAACAGAAATATACCGCCAGGCGTCTGCCTGGTAAGGGTGGAAGGGCAGTGTAAGAGACTACCGCCCGTCCGGTAACGGGCGGGGCATATGTAAACCCCATCCGAAGCAAGACCGAACAGAAAGCGACAGGCCGGCCCGGCCTGCTTTCAGGTGGGTCGCTTGATCCTGCCGGCGACGGCAGGGCTAGATAGATGACCATTCACGACATAACCCGGCTTATCGTTTTGCTTACCCTTGTCTATCGAGGGTACCCTTTGCGGGAGTGACAAGCTTCGCGGAAGCTGCCCGGAGTCGATGCGCGCGTCTGCGCGGTATCCTTCCGGCAGCTTCTTTTATTTCTTAACAGTTCAGCCAGCCGGGAGCGCCCGATGATAAGCAGGAAACGGCGTTCCGCCTTATTCCGCGGGCTGAACTGTTACTTTGTATCATCAGGAAGGAAAAGCAAAATTATGGGCGTTCGGAAACGCAGGCCTGCGGGGAGTGCCGGCCGCAGGAGAACAAGAGGGAGCAGGAGGCGCTGGCCGCTGTGGCTTGTCGTTCTGCTGGCAGCGCTGGTCCTTGGACGGGGGACAGAGGGGCTGCCGGTCAGGCCGGAAAGCGCGCTGCAGCAGGTATCCCGGACACTGCAGGAGATCGCGGATGCGGAGCTGGGCAGAGAGCCGTCCGTTTCCGTGGAGGCGGGAGCCGGGGCGGAGAACATCCTGGAGGCAGTGCCGGCTTACAGCGGTTCGCCCTTTGTGGAGCTGAATCAGAATCAGCCCTCCTTTTCGGAGGAGGATCGGGCGCAGGGCTCCTTTGAGCGCTACAGCAGCCTGGACAGCCTGGGACGCTGCGGCATGGCCTTTGCAAACGTGGGAACAGAGCTGATGCCGACGCAGGAGCGGGGGAGCATCGGACAGATTAAGCCTTCCGGCTGGCAGACGGTGAAGTACGATATTGTGGATGGAAAATATCTGTACAACCGCTGCCATCTGATCGGCTATCAGCTGACGGCGGAGAATGATAATGAGGAAAATCTGATCACGGGCACCCGCTACCTAAACGTGCAGGGAATGCTTCCCTTTGAAAATCTGGTGGCCGATTATGTGCGGGAGACAAAAAACCATGTGCTCTACCGCGTCACTCCGGTTTACCGGGGGGACGAGCTGGTGGCCCGGGGCGTACAGATGGAGGGCTATTCCGTGGAGGATCAGGGCGCGGGGATTTGCTACAACGTGTTTGTCTACAATGTGCAGCCGGGCATTTGGATCGATTACGCGAACGGGGACAGTGGGCTGGAGCAATGAGGGCGGGCAAAGAAAATCAGGAAAATGCGCGCTGTGCGGCCCTGTGTACAAAATGAGGCACAAGAACGAAGGCCGGTGAAAAAAACTTGATTTTGAGATTGCTTTGTGTAAGAATAAGGGCAAGTCATACATGGAGGTTAAAGGTCAATGATGAGAGGAATAGATACGCCAGTCAGACAGATGCGGCGGGAGATTTTCAAAGAGATCGCCGGTCTTGCCTATCATTCGGAAAACTTAAACGATGATGTGGAGGCTCTGCCCTATAAGATTGTCAATCCGGAGACTCCCATTTACCGGGAGAGCATTTACCGGGAGCGGGAGATCGTCAGAGAGCAGATCCGCCTCGCGATGGGGCTTTCGCTGCGTCCGGAGGACAAGCCGGTCCACGTCACCCAGGGCCTGGAGGAGAGCAATATTGATGAGAAGTATTACGAGCCCCCGCTGGTGCAGGTGATCCCGTCGGCCTGTAATGCCTGTCCGGAGAACGAGTACACGGTGACGGACCGGTGTATGGGCTGTGTGGCCCATCCCTGTCAGGTGGTCTGCCCCAGGGGAGCCATCAGCACGGTGAACGGCAAATCCGTGATCGACAAGTCCAAGTGTATCCGCTGCGGCAAATGTAAATCGGTATGTCCCTACGACGCCATCGCGCACCAGCAGCGACCCTGCGCGGCTGCCTGCGGCGTGGGCGCCATCGGCAGCGACGAAAGCGGCAGGGCGACAATTGACACCAACAAGTGCGTAACCTGCGGACAGTGTATGGTAAGCTGTCCCTTCGGCGCGATTGCGGACAAATCCCAGATTTTCCAGCTGATCAGGGCTTTACAGACCGGGCGCAAGATCATCGCTCAGGTGGCTCCGGCCTTTGTGGGACAGTTCGGGCCCAAGGCGACCCCCGGCAAGATCAAGACGGCATTAAAGCAGCTGGGCTTTGCGGATGTGTATGAGACGGCTCTGGGCGCGGACCGCGGAGCCATGGCCGAGGCGGAGCATTATGTCAATGAGGTTGCAACGGGGAAGCTTCCCTTCCTTTTAACCTCCTGCTGCCCGTCCTGGTCCATGCTGGCCAAGAAATTTTTCCCGGAGACCATCGACAGCATTTCCAACGCCCTAACGCCCATGGTGGCGACGGCGCGCCAGATCAAGCTGGATCATCCTGACGCGTCGGTGGTGTTTATCGGGCCCTGCGTTTCCAAGAAGCTGGAGGCGTCCCGCCACTCGGTGCGCTCCGATGTGGACTTTGTCATCACCTTCGAGGAGTTGGTGGGGATGATGGAGGCCAAGGGGATCGTCATCGAGACGGAGGAGACGGAGACGCCTGTGGCGGATGCGACGGCTGCGGGCCGCGGTTATGCGGCGTCCGGCGGTGTGGCGAGCGCGATCGAGAGCTGTATCCGCGAGTATTATCCGGACACGGAAGTGCACATCGAGCATGTGGAGAGTCTTGCGGACTGCAAGAAGATCCTGATGCTGGCGAAGATGGGCAAGAAAAATGGCTGCCTGATCGAGGGCATGGCCTGCCCCGGCGGCTGTATCGCAGGCGCCGGAACCAATATTGCGATTCCGCAGGCCCAGAAGGCGCTGAGCAGCTTCCAGGCTGCCGCAGCCAAGAAGCTGCCTGACATGCCCGAGGAGAAGGCCAACGAAGGAGAGGGAGGAACGAAGGAAAAGTGACAAAGATCAGAACCCGTTTTGCCCCCAGCCCCACGGGCCGTATGCACGTGGGAAATCTGCGCACGGCTTTGTATGCGTATCTGGTGGCAAAGCATGAGAACGGCGATTTTATCCTGCGTATTGAGGATACCGACCAGGAGAGATATGTGGAGGGCGCGGTGGACATTATCTACCGCACCCTGGAGAAGACCGGGCTGGTTCACGATGAGGGACCGGACAAGGACGGCGGCGTCGGCCCCTATGTGCAGAGCGAGCGCCAGGCACAGGGGATTTACTTAAAATACGCAAAGCAGCTGATCGAGAAGGGGCAGGCCTATTACTGCTTCTGCGATAAGGAGCGGCTCGCAACCTTAAACCGGGTGGTGGCCGGCAAGGAGATCAATGTATATGACAAGCATTGCCTGCATCTTTCCCGGGAAGAGGTGGAGGAGAAGCTTGCCTCCGGCATGCCCTATGTGATCCGTCAGAATAATCCCACGGAGGGGACGACCACCTTCCACGACGAGATCTACGGGGATATCACGGTGGATAACGCAGAGCTTGACGATATGATCCTGATCAAGTCCGACGGCTATCCCACCTACAATTTCGCCAATGTGGTGGACGACCATCTGATGGGTATCACCCATGTGGTGAGGGGCAACGAGTATCTGTCCTCCTCGCCCAAGTATAACCGCCTCTACGACGCCTTCGGCTGGCAGGTTCCGGTGTACATCCACTGCCCGCTGATCACGGACGAGGAGCACCACAAGCTCTCCAAACGCTGCGGGCATTCCTCCTACGAGGACCTGATCGAGCAGGGCTTTCTGACGGAGGCGGTGGTGAATTTTGTGGCCCTTTTGGGCTGGAGCCCGGAGGGGGACAATGAGATTTTCTCCCTGCAGGAGCTGGTCCGGGAGTTCGATTACCGCCGGATGTCCAAGTCCCCGGCCGTGTTCGACTACACGAAGCTGAAGTGGATGAACGGCGAGTATATCAAGGCCATGGATTTTGACCGCTTTTTTGAGATGGCCAGGCCCTGGCTGGAAAAGTCCCTGACAAAGGGGCAGGACCTGAAGAAGATTGCGGAGATGGTCAAGACCCGGATCGAGGTGTTCCCGGACATCGCAGGACTGGTGGATTTCTTTGAGGAGCTGCCGGAGTATGATACGGCCATGTATGCTCACAAGAAGATGAAAACCACAAAGGAGAGCTCGCTGGAGGTCTTAAAGGAGCTTCTGCCGCTTCTGGAGGCCCAGGAGGATTACACAAACGATGCGCTCTACGCCCTGCTTTTGTCCTATGTGGAGAAAAAGGGCTGCAAGAACGGCTATGTGCTCTGGCCGGTGCGCACCGCGGTTTCCGGCAAGCAGATGACGCCCGCGGGGGCAACGGAGATCATGGAGGTGCTCGGCAAGGAGGAATCCCTTAAGCGGATCCGCAGGGGGATCGAGCTTTTGGAGAACAGCCTGGCCGACGCTTAAAAAGGAGTATTTTGAGGGAAAACGAACAACAGCACAGAGCGATTATCTGGAACCGGGGGCCGGCCTTGATTTTGGCCGGTCCCGGCTCCGGAAAAACCTTTACCACAGTGGAGCGGGTGAGGTATCTGATGGAGGTCCATCAGGCCGACCCCTCCGGGATTCTTGTAATCACTTTCACGAAGGCGGCTGCCCGGCAGATGCGGGACCGCTTCTTTGCACGGATGGGCAATTCGTTCTATCCGGTCGCATTCGGCACGTTTCACGCCGTATTTTTACAGATTTTAAAAGCCTCCGGCCGTTACCGCCCGGACTGCATCCTGCGGGAGGCCCAAAAAAGAGAATATCTGCGCGCGGCGCTCCAATCGATGGAATACAGGGCAGACGGCAGGGAGCTGTCGGGGGACGGAGACTGGGAGAACGGGCTTCTTTCCGAGATCGGCTACCTGAAAAACCTGGGGCGCGTTCCGGAGGACTTTAAGAGCGCTTTCCTGGAGCAGGCTGACTTTCAAAAGGTATTTATCGCCTTTGAGCGGCTGCTTTTTCAGGAGGGAAAGCTGGATCTGGACGATTTTGCGGCGGCGGTGCTCCATCTGTTCCGAAGGGACCCGGAGACGCTGGCACAGTGGAGGAAACGCTTTTCCTATATTATGGTGGATGAGTTCCAGGACGTGAATGCCGTCCAGTATGAGGCGATAAAGCTTCTGGCCGGGGAGGACAAAAATCTGTTTGTGGTGGGGGACGACGACCAGGCGATCTATGGCTTTCGGGGCTCGGACCCGTCGATCATGCGCCGGTTTGCGCAGGATTTCCCGGAGGCGGAGCGGATCAGCCTGTCGGTCAACTACCGGAGCCGTCCGGGGATTGTGGAGACCGCGGGGCGGCTGGTGAGCGTCAATCGGGAGCGGTTCCCGAAAAAAATCGAGGCGGGAAGAAGCGCAGAGGCATCGCCGGATCCTGCCGGCAGGCCAGGCGCTGTCGGTATGCCAGGCGTCGCCGGCATGTCAGGCGTCGCCGGCAGGCCGGAGCTCTGGCGCCCTTTAGCGGCGGATCAAAGCGTGCTGGTCGGCCGGTTTGAGACACGCCGGAAGGAGGCGCAGGCGCTGGCCGCCCTTTTGGGGAGGCTGTATCAGCAGTGCCGGGAGGCGGGCAGCGTTTTGTCCGCCGCGGCGATTTTCCGCACCAACGGGGAGGCAATCTGGCTGGCGGAAGCGCTGGGGGAGGCCAAAATCCCTTTTGTGATGAAGGAGAAGCCGCAGAATCCCTACAGCCATCCGGTGTGCCGGGATCTGCTGGCCTATCTGCGTTTTGCCAAGGCGGGGCGGCAGAGGAAGGATTTTTTTGCCATTATGAACCGTCCCTGCCGGTATCTCTCCCGGCAGCTGGTGGGGGAGGGGCCGGTCAGCCTCGGGGCGTTGGCGATGGCCTGTCGGGACAGGCCCTATCTGCGGCAGAATATTGAAAAGCTGCAGGCTGACATCGGGCGGATCGCCCGGATGGATCTGTATGCGGCGGTCAATTATATCCGGAAGGGGGCAGGCTATGATTGCTGGATCCGAAAGGAGCTTGCGGGGGAGAAGGCGCGGGAGGCCACAGAAAAAGCGGATTTTTTCCAGCGGAGCATGAAGGAATTTCACAGCCTGGAGCAGCTGGAGGCCCATCTGGAGGCCTACGGCCGGACGGAGGGCGGCGCACGGGAGAAGGCGCCTTTAGCGGCGGCCGGGCCGGAGGCCGAAACGGTGACCGAAACGGAGGGCGGGGCAGTGGAGCTGATCACCATGCACGGGGCCAAAGGGCTGGAGTACGACACGGTATTTTTGCCGGGCTGCTGCGAGGGGACGGTGCCCCACAAAAAGAGCGCGCAGGCAGGCTGTCTGGAGGAGGAGCGGCGGATGTTTTATGTGGGCATGACCCGCGCCAGGGAGAGGCTGTACCTGTCCTGGGTGAGCGGCACGAAGGAGGAGCCGGGCTTTCCCTCCCGTTTTTTGGCGGAGTGCGGCTACCGGGAGTAGACGTTTCTCTTGACAAGCCGGTGAGAATGGTGGTACGGTTACGTTGCTGAGGTAACGTTTATTTTATCGGCGTTTCCCGAAAAGTACGCAGGAACAGGTAAGGAGAAAAGCATGCAGGAATTAAAACCCATCAAAGAAGGAAAAGTACGCGAGATTTATGACAACGGCGACAGCCTGATTATGGTTGCCACGGACCGCATCAGCTGTTTTGATGTGATTTTGCATAATGAGGTGACGAACAAGGGCGCGGTGCTCACCCAGATGTCCCGGTTCTGGTTCGATATGACGAGGGACATCATCCCCAACCACATGATTTCCGTGGATACCAGGGACATGCCGGAGTTTTTCCGTCAGGAGAGGTTCGAGAAGAAATCCATGCTGTGCCGGAAGCTGAATATGCTCCCCATCGAGTGCATCGTGCGCGGTTACATCACCGGCAGCGGCTGGGCGAGCTATCAGAAAAACGGTACGGTCTGCGGGATCCGTCTGCCCGAGGGCTTAAAGGAGTCCGACAAGCTGCCGGAGCCCATCTACACCCCCTCCACCAAGGCGGAGCTGGGCGACCACGACGAGAATATTTCCTTTGAGCAGAGCGTTGCGCATCTGGAGAAGCACTTCCCCGGCAAGGGACAGCAGTATGCCGAGCAGCTTCGGGACAACACCATCGCGCTGTACAAAAAGTGCGCTGCCTACGCGCTGGAAAGGGGCATTATCATTGCGGACACCAAGTTCGAGTTCGGCCTGGACGAGGACGGGAATATGGTACTTGGAGACGAAATGCTGACGCCCGACAGCTCCCGCTTCTGGCCGGCACAGGGCTATGAGCCGGGCCACGGACAGCCCTCCTTTGATAAGCAGTTTGCGCGGGACTGGCTGACCTCCCATCCGGGCAACGACTGGACCCTGCCCCAGGAGATCGTGGACAAGACCATCGGGAAGTACCTGCAGGCCTATGAGATGCTGACGGGAAAAGCGTTGTAAAGAAATACTGGACATCTTTTTTCTTTCGTGCTATCCTCATTGTATAACCAACAAAATTATTATTGGAGGACTCTATGGCCAGAAGAAAGAAAAACATGTCTTACGATGAGGAGATGACCTACTTAGAGAGCGAAATCGGGAAGGCGGAGGAGGCGTTAAAGGCGCTGAAGGCCCGTAAGAAGGAGCTGGTGAAGGGGAAGGAGCAGGCGGATCTGCAGACGCTGTATGCAGCGATCAAGGAGTCGGGGAAGTCTGTTGCGGATGTCATTTCCACACTGAAGTAAACAAAAGCCCGGCGTTTTACAGAGCCGGAAAGGATTCATTGGGGAACAGGCTTTGCCTGTTCCTCATTTGCTAAGGAGAAAGCATATGGCGCAGGAGAGGACGATACACGCGGCCCTTTTGGGAATCGGAACGGTGGGAGGCGGCGTTTATAAACTGACACAGGAGCTGGGGGAGGATATTCTGGCAAAGACCGGGGCCCGGCTGGTGATCGACAGGATTCTGGTGCGGGACCGGACGAAAAAGAGAGAGGGAGTGCCGGCAGCGCTTCTGACGGACAGCTGGGAGGAGATCCTGCGGGATGAAAAGATTGAGATCGTCATCGAGGTGACCGGCGGGATCGAGCCCACGCTGACGCGGCTGACGGAGGCGCTTCGGGCCGGCAAGCAGGTGGTGACGGCCAACAAGGATCTGCTGGCGGAGTACGGGGCGCAGCTGTTTGAAGCCGCGGAGGAGGGCCACTGCGATTTGCATTTTGAGGCGGCGGTGGCCGGGGCAATCCCGATCATCCGCCCTCTGCGCCAGAGCCTGGCGGCCAGTCAGCTTACCGAGGTGATGGGGATTGTAAACGGCACCACCAACTATATCCTCACCCGGATGGCCGAGGACGGGATGGGCTATGGAGAGGCGCTGGAGCTGGCGACCCGGCTCGGCTATGCAGAAAGCGATCCCACGTCGGACGTGGAGGGCTATGACGCGGGCCGCAAGCTGGCGATCATGGCGTCCATCGCCTTCAACTCCCGCGTGACCTTTCCCCAGGTATACACGGAGGGGATCACGAAAATCACAGCGGAGGACATCCGGTACGCGCGGGAGTTCGGCTATGTGATCAAGCTGATCGCCATGACCCGCCTGGCCAGGGACGGGGTGGAGGTGAAGGTGCATCCCATGCTTTTGCCGGAGCAGCACCCGCTCTCCTCGGTGCGGGATTCCTTCAACGCGGTATTTGTCCATGGGAAGGCCTGCGACGACGCCATGTTCATGGGACGGGGAGCCGGCCAGATGCCCACCGCCAGCGCGGTGATGGGCGATGTGATCGATACCATGAGAAACATTTTGCATCACTCCTGCGGCAAGATCGGCTGCGGCTGCTACAAGAACCTGCCGGTCAAGCCGGTGGAGGATACGAGCAGCCGGTTCTTCCTGCGCATCCAGGTGACGGACAAGCCCGGCGCCCTGGCAAACATCGCGGGTATCCTGGGCAACAATGACGTGAGCATTGCCCAGGTGGTGCAGAAGAAGAGCAGAGACGGGGTGGCGGAGCTGGTGATCATCACGGATCCGGTGCGGGAGCGCCATTTCAACGACGCGATCCGCATTCTGCAGGGGATGTCGGTGTTAAAGGAGGTATCCGGCATCATCCGGGTGTACGGCTCCTGATCCCCCCGATGGACAGGGGCAGCGTCACACAAGGCTCATGTGTATGGAAATGTCGTTGCCCTTTACGGATACCTCCGCCAGGCTGCCGGTGATCAGGGGCATCATGGGCGGCAGATGCCCTAAATCCACATCCATGATGACGGGGACCTGGAGGCGGGAGGCGACAGCCAGGACGGCCTGATAAGCGTCCAGCCCCATCATTTCCTGTCCAAAGCAGCCGGGACGGCCGATCAGGAAGCCTTTTACATGGGAAAACCATCCGGCGTGCTCCATCTGCCACATGGCCCGCCGGATGGCGAAGGGATTTAAGTCGCAGGACTCCAGAAACCAGAGAATGCCGTCCTCGCGGTATCGCCCGGCAAACTCTGCCACGCGGTCGTAGCGGGTGCCCAGAAGGGTCACCAGGCAGTCCATGCAGCCGCCCAGAAGCCTTCCGGAGAAGGAGACGTCCCGGTCGGGGAAGCGCCGCAGCAGCCTGGGCCGGGTCACATGGTAGGGAGCCAGGGGGTGCGCCTCATCCTTTTGGGATTCAGGCTCCCAGAGAGGATAGCCGGAGACAGACAGCTTTTTCACGGTCAGAAGGCCAAGGGCGTCCTCCAGGGAGGGGTGCCAGGGCTCCATGCCGAAGGCCGCCGCGCAGGGGCCGTAGACGGAGGCGGTGTCCGTCAGGGTGGGAAGCAGGAAGGTGAAGTTGGTATTGTCGGAATAGCCCATATACCATTTTGGGGCCGCCTGGGAGAGACGGTCAAAATCCACAAAGTCCAGGATCTCGCACATCAGCTCCCCGCCGCCGCAGGAGATCAGGCAGTCGTTTTCCCGGCGAAGGTAGTATTCCGTCAGCTCCCGGCCGCATTTTTCCGGGGTGTTGCTGATGCCGACGCCCTCCCCTGCGTAGCAGTTGGGGCCAAGCTCCGACCGGTAGCCCCTCTCTCCCAAAAGGCGCAGGGCGTTGTCAAAGGCCTCCCGGTAAGGGGAAATATTGCAGCCAAAGGACGGGGCCACGAAGCCGATGGTTCCGTTTTGGGGCAAAAAAGCAGGATATCTCATAAAACAGCCTCCTTAGAGTTTTACATTTTCTTCGGGCTCGATGAAGCCCTCTCCGAACACCTCGCTGGTTTCCGTAATCATGACAAAGGCGCTGGGATCCGTCTGATGGGCGGCCAGCCGCACCTTGTAGGATTCCGCCTTGGAGCAGGCGCACAGCAGCACCTGGCGGTCCATCTCCGTGTAGGAGCCGCGGGCCCGGATGACCGTGGAGCCCCTGGAGCATACCTCGTCGATCCGGTTGGCAACCTGTTGGCCGTGGGTGGTGATGATGATCGCCAGCTTGCCGGCGTTGGTGCCATACATCACCTTGTCGATGACCGTGGAGGTCACAAAGGCGGCGATCAGGCCGTAGAGCACGGAATCGATCCTGCCAAACACCGGCCAGCCCAGCAGGATGATCACCAGGTCGATGGCCATGGTGACGAACCCGATGGACAGATGGGGGCGCAGCGCCTTGATGGACATGGTGAGGAAATCCGTGCCTCCGGTGGAGGAGCCTCTCATATAGATGACGGCGAGGCCCAGGCCGAAGAACAGGCCGGAAAACAGGGAGGCCAGAAGCTGGTCGCCCTGATAGACGGGCAGCAGCGGAAACACAAAGTCCAGAAACAGCGTGCTGACGATAATGGTGCGGATGGATTTGAGCATGAAGTGCCGTCCCACAATGCGGTAGCTGAGCAGGATCAGCGGAAGATTGATGACCAGGGAGGTGGCGCCGATGGGCAGGCCCCACAGATGGTTCAAAATCAGGGCAAGGCCGGAGATGCCGCCGGGGGCAAAATCCGCCATCTTGGCAAAGGTGTAGATGCCGACAGAGTAAAAGATGCTGCCTGCAATATCGCTGGCCCAGTCCAGGGCAGCGTCCCTGCGGCTGCGTCTGTCCGGCAAAAGCTTTCCGAATATCTTCATAAATTCCGTTCCTACTTTCCAATCGATTGTTTTTTTCATCCTATCACAGTATTTCCTCCGGTTCAACCCCGGCGCAGCGTTAGAAAAAACTAACAGTTCAGCCGCGCCATTCGCAAAGCCGCGCTAACGCGCTTTCCGCCGCTACGCGGCTACCTTTGCTTATGATCGGGCGCTCCCTCAGCCGGGGGTGACCGACCCAAATTCGTGCGAGCACGATTTTGTCCGGTCACCCCCGGCTGGCTGAACTGTTGCACAAAAAAAGAAAGATACTGGCGCGTTTATTCCAGTTTTTTCCGGATTTGGTTCGTTATAATATAATTGGAAATGTCTCCCGGCAGACGGGGATGAGAAAGGATAAAATGGATGATGAGAACCGGCATGACAAAAAATATGACACAGGGAGAGCCGGCACGGCTGCTTTTGGGCTTTGCGGCTCCGCTGGCCCTGGGCGGAATCTTCCAGCAGATTTACAACCTGGTGGATGTGATTGTGGTGGGGCGTTTTCTGGGGGAGGAGGCGCTGGCGGGCGTGGGAGGCACGGGAAACCTGACCTTTTTTCTGCTCTCCCTGATTATGGGACTCTGCAACGGCGCGGGGATCCTGATTTCCCAGTGCTTTGGCGCAAAGCGGTACGCAGATATGAGAAAGGCGGTGACGGCTCTGGCCTGGTCGGCGGGGCTTCTGACTGTCCTGGTGGCGGTGTTCGGGACGCTGGCGTGTCCCTTTTTGCTGCGGCTTCTGGCGGTGCCGCAGGAGGTCATCGGATATTCCGTCACTTATCTGCGCATCCTGTATTTATTCTCCTTCGGCAACGTGATTTATAACGGCTCCTCCGCCGTTTTGAGGAGCCTCGGAAATTCCCGGATCCCGCTGTATGCGCTGATTGCGGCCTCCGTGATGAATATCGTGCTGGATCTTTTGTTTGTGGTGGGCTTTGGGCTTGGCGTGGCGGGGGTGGCAGTCGCCACGGTGATTTCCCAGCATGTGTCCGGCGCAATCTGCCTGTCCTACCTGTTTTGCAGAAGACGTGAGATGGAGCTTTCCGGTCTGCCTGCATACCCGGAGCGGGATATGGTTTATAAGGTGTTCCAGGTGGGCGTGCCGACCGCTTTTCAGTCCTGTCTGATCTCGATCGGAGGGATGAGCGTGCAGCGGCTGATCAATTCCTTCGGCGCCTCCGTGATGGCGGCCTATGCGGCGGCGGTGAAGGTCGATAATATCGCGATTCAGCTGATCACCTCCCTGGGGACCGCGCTCTCGGTGTTTACCGGGCAGAATATCGGCGGCAGGCGTTTTGACCGGATCCGGGACGGGCTCCGAAAGACGCTTCTGATGACGGCGGCGGCCAGCCTGTCCATCGCCTGCCTGGCGTTTTTTGGAGGAGAGAGCCTGATGAAGTTGTTTTTGGGGGAGCAGGGCGCTTCGGTGGCGGTGCAGGCCGGAGCGCAGTATCTCTCCGTCATGGGTGCGGCCTATGTGATCTGCGGTATTATGCAGAGCTACCAGAATATTATTCGCGGCTCGGGGGACGTCAATACCTGTATGGTGGCGGGATTTACGGAGCTGATCGGACGCGTGGTCTTTGCCTATCTGCTGTCGCCCATCCTTGGAGTAGCCGGTATCTGGATCGCCACGCCCCTGTCCTGGGCCTGCGGCTGTGTGATTCCTGTGGCGCGCTACTACAGCGGACGGTGGAAGCAGAAGATGCTTGTGTAGGAACCGGATTGGTTCTTTTATAAAATTTTTACAGAATTTTTATTGCATGAAGCAGAAGCGGGTGCTAGCATAGGGAGGATATTTAACGGGGTTAATTATTAACACTGTCTACCGGAAGGCTTGATCCGGTGTCTGCGGAGGGAAAGGAAAAAGCGATGGATGGGATGGATTTGTTCCGGCAGCTCATACGGATCCGGGAATGCTATCACAGGCTGGATTTCGGCGGACTGCATCCGGGCGTGGGAAACGGCGAGTTTGCGGTGATGGAGCTGGTGTACCGGCACAGCAGGCAGCACGGCAGCATTTTCGGAGCTTACGTTTCCGAGCTTCTGCGGACGACCAACGCCTCCCCGCCGGCCCTGTCGAGGGTTTTGCGCATGCTGGAGAAAAAGGGGCTCTGCGTCAGGCAGGCGGACCCGCAGGACCGGCGCAGCACTTGCGTCTATCTGACGGAAGATGGCTTACGGCTCCGGGAGGAGAGCAGTGGGGCGATGCGGCGTTTCGCCAAAAGCGTGATCGGCAGCATGGGAGAGGAAGAGCTGACGGAGCTGATCCGCCTTATGGTCCGGCTGGAGGAGGTGCTGCAGACAGAACTTCGGGAATATCAGAAAGGAGATTGAGGATGTTCCGGTTATTGAGCTATTTGAAGCAATGTAAAAAATCGGTGCTGCTGATTGTTTTGCTTTTGCTGGTGCAGGCCTACTGCGACCTGGCATTGCCCCAATACACGTCGGACATTGTGGACGTAGGGATCCAGCAGGGCGGGATTGCCTATGCCGCGCCGGAGTGGATGCGCAACGAAACCTACGAGAAGCTGTCGGAGCTTATGACCTCCGGGGAAAGGGCGCTTGTGTCCGCCGACTACAGACAGGCAGCGGACGGCACCTGGGAGAGGACCGTAAAGAAAAAGGAGGAGCTGGAAAAGCTGGATGACGCCTTTCGGCTGCCGATGGTGATGCTGTCGGCCATGGAGGAGCGCGGCGCGGATGTCCGGGCGATGGCCGGGAGTCTTTCGGATGAGCAGCTTGAGGAGCAAAGGAGCCGGATCACTGCCCAGCTGGGGGATATGAGCGATTCCCTGCTGAGCCAGCGCGCGATCCTGTTTGTGAAGGCGGAGTATGCAGCGATGGGCAAGGACCCGGGCAGCATCCAGACCCGGTATCTGCTTGTGACCGGGGCGCGGATGCTGGGCTTTACGCTTTTGATGGTCGTCTGTGCGATCCTGGTTGGCGCGCTGTCCTCCCGGGCGGCAGCCTCCGTCGGGCGGTCGCTGCGAAAGCGGGTGTTTGGCAAGGTGCTGAGCTTTTCCAGCGCGGAGATGAACCGGTTCTCGACAGCCTCCCTGATCACCAGGAGCACCAACGACATCCAGCAGGTGCAGATGGTGTCCGTGATGCTTTTGCGGATTGTGCTGTATGCGCCGGTTTTGGGAATCGGCGGCATCCTGAAGGTGACCGGCACCCGGACGGGGATGGCATGGATCATTGCGGTGGCGGTGGCCGTGATTTTGGCCGTCGTGCTGACGCTGGTGGGGATTGCCATGCCGAAGTTTAAGCTGATGCAGAAGCTGGTGGACGGCTTAAACCTGGTGTCCCGCGAGATCCTGACGGGCCTGTCCGTGATCCGGGCCTTTTCCCGGGAAAGATTCGAGGAAAAGCGCTTTGACGAGGCAAATACCAGGCTGATGAAAACCCAGCTGTTCACCAACCGGGTGATGACCCTGATGATGCCGGCCATGATGCTGATTATGAACTGCATCACGGTGATGATCGTGTGGTTCGGGGCACAGGGGATTGACGCCGGACGGCTGCAGGTGGGCGATATGATGGCCTTTATGACCTATACGATGCAGATCGTCATGTCCTTTCTGATGATTACCATGATCTCCGTCATGCTGCCCCGTGCGGGCGTGGCGGCAGACCGGATCGAGGAGGTGCTGGAGGCGGAAAGCTCCATTGAGGACGCGGCAGAGACAAAGGACGGCCTGTTAAAGGAATGTAAGGGCGTGCTGCGTTTTGAGGATGTGAGCTTTTGCTACCCGGGGGCGGACGAGAATGCGCTGGAGCACATCAGCTTTACCGCGGAGCCGGGAAAAACCACGGCGATCATCGGGAGCACCGGCTGCGGCAAGTCCACGCTGATCAATCTGATTCCCCGTTTTTATGATGTGACCTCGGGACGGATCACACTGGACGGCATCGATATCCGGGAGCTGTCCCAGCATAAGCTGCGCAGCGTACTGGGGCTGGTGCCCCAGAAGGGAATCCTGTTTTCCGGCACAATCGCTTCCAACATCAAGCTGGCGGGGGAGGACATGATCTCCGACGGGCAGATGCGGGAGGCGGCCCAAATCGCGCAGGCGACGGAATTTATCGACGGGAAGCCGGAGGGCTACGAAAGTCCGGTGGCCCAGGGCGGCTCCAATGTGTCCGGCGGCCAGAAGCAGCGGCTTGCCATCGCCCGGGCGATTGCCAAGAATCCCAGAATTTATCTCTTTGACGACAGCTTTTCCGCGCTGGACTACAGGACCGACGCGGCCCTGCGCCGGGCGCTGCGGGATAAGGCGGCGGATGCCACTGTGATCATCGTGGCGCAGCGGATCAGCACGATTTTGCACGCAGAGCAGATCCTGGTGCTGGATGAGGGCAGGATTGCCGGGAAGGGAACCCATGCCGAGCTGATGGAAAGCTGCAGCGAATATCAGGAGATTGCCCGTTCTCAGCTTTCTGAGAGCGAGCTGAAGGGAGGTGCGGCAGGATGAGCCAGGAAACACGCAGACGCCCCGGTATGGGGCGCGGGCCCGGGGCCGGGATGATGCCCGGTGAAAAGGCCAGGGATTTTAAGGGCACAGTCAAAAAGCTGTTCTCCTATATGGGCAGATATCGGATCGCTCTCGCAGCGGTGCTCGTCTTTGCGGTGGGCAGCACTCTTTTTAATATCGTCGGGCCGAAGGTTTTGAGCAAGGTGACGACAGAGCTGTTTAATGGTCTGGTGGCCAAGGTGGGCGGAAACGGCGGCATTGATTTTGTGAAAATCGGACAGATCCTTCTCTGGCTTTTGGGGATCTATCTGGCAAGCGCCCTGTTTAACTTTATCCAGGGCTTTCTGATGACGGGCGTGACCCAGAAGCTGAGCTACCGGATGCGCCGGGAAATTTCCGAGAAAATCAACCGGATGCCCATGAAATATTTTGAGTCCCGCACGGTGGGAGAGGTGCTCTCCCGGATCACAAACGATGTGGATACGCTGGGAATGAGCTTAAACCAGAGCATCACCCAGCTGATCACCTCCATCACGATGATGGTCGGCGTGCTGATTATGATGCTTTCCATCAGCCCCCTGATGACGCTGATCGCACTGGTGATTTTGCCCATTTCGGGCGGATTGATCGGCGTAACGGTAAAGCATTCCCAGAAATACTTTATCCAGCAGCAGACCAGCCTGGGAGAAATCAACGGACAGGTGGAGGAGACCTACAGCGGCCACAGCGTGGTGCGGGCCTTCAACCGGGAGGAGGAGACGGAGCGGGCCTTTGACGAGACGAATGAGAAGCTGTTTGAGTCGGCCTGGAAATCCCAGTTTATTTCCGGCATGATGCAGCCGATTATGACCTTTGTGGGAAATCTCGGCTATGTGGCCGTGGCGGTCAGCGGCAGTATGCTGGCGATCCGCGGGGCCATCGAGGTGGGCGACATCCAGGCCTTTATCCAGTATGTAAGAAACTTTACCCAGCCCATCACCCAGATTGCGCAGGTGTCCAACATGCTGCAGTCCACGGCGGCCGCGGCGGAGCGTGTGTTTGAGTTTCTGGAGGAAGAGGAGGAGGATCAGACCGTGGAAAATCCGGTGTCCGTCAAGGGGCTGACCGGCGCGGTGGAATTTTCCCATGTGCACTTTGGCTACACGCCGGACAAGATTATCATCAACGATTTTTCCTGCAGCGTAAAGCCCGGCCAGACCGTCGCCATTGTGGGGCCCACCGGAGCGGGAAAGACAACCATGGTCAAGCTGCTGATGCGCTTTTACGATGTCAACAGCGGCTCCATCTGCCTGGACGGCCACGATATCCGGCGCTTCAACCGGGGCGAGCTGCGGCAGATGTTCGGCATGGTGCTGCAGGACACCTGGCTGTTTAAGGGGACCATCATGGAAAACATCCGTTACGGCAGGCTGGAGGCCACGGACGACGAGGTGATCGCCGCGGCCAGGGCGGCTCACGCGGACCGCTTCATCCGCACCCTTCCGGGGGGCTATCAGATGGAGTTAAACGAGGACGCCACCAACGTTTCCCAGGGCCAGAAGCAGCTTCTGACAATCGCCCGGGCAATTCTGGCGGACAGCCCCATCATGATCCTGGACGAGGCAACCTCCTCCGTGGATACGCGGACGGAGATTCAGATCCAGAAGGCCATGAACAACCTGATGAAGGGGCGCACCAGCTTCGTGATCGCGCACCGGCTCTCCACGATCCGGGACGCGGACGTGATCCTCGTCATGAAGGACGGCGACATCGTGGAGCAGGGAACCCACGGAGAGCTGCTGGCAAAGGGCGGATTCTATGCGCAGCTGTACAATTCCCAGTTCGAGAGAACGGCATAAAGAAGAACCCCGGCGGGAAAACCAGCCGGGGTTCTTTCATGAAGTGCCTTTTACTTCAGGAAGTGTTTTTTACTTCATGAAGTGCCTTTTACTTCATGGATTCTTCCTGCTTCTTGATCATTCTGCGGACCATCTCGCCGCCGATGGAGCCGGCCTCCTTAGA
Source organism: Eubacteriales bacterium (assembly GCA_030524455.1). Classification (GTDB taxonomy): domain Bacteria; phylum Bacillota; class Clostridia; order Lachnospirales; family Lachnospiraceae; genus Gallintestinimicrobium. The sequence goes on from JAUNGT010000001.1 coordinate 306,309, forward strand.
GGTCAGATCACCGTTGTAGCCCTCTTTTAAATTCACGCCCAGCTCGGACGCAACCTCGGTTTTGAAGCGGTCCATCGCCGCCTTTGCCTCGGGAACCTCAACTCTATTGGCCTTACCAGAAGTATTCGCCATTGTCAGTCACCTCCATAAAAATTGGTTTATACAAGACAAGTGTGACCCGATGCGGCCCGCCTCCGTTTCTGCGGCTCTGCAGCTGCCCGTCGTGTGGCTTGCGCGTCTGTGTCGTTGCTTATCTTGACCTTAGTATGTACTCTGAAAAAAGAATTATTATGGGAATTTTTGGTGACAGACGGCAAAAAGAGGCTGTTTTTAAAGCCTTATAATTTTTGCGCCAAGAAGCTCTGCGTCCCCCTCCAGATGGGAGGAGGCGATCACCAGCTTTCCGGCGGTGCGCTCCCGGATCAGGGCGGCCGCTTTTTGGCGGTTCTCCTCATCCAGGCCGGTGAAGGGCTCGTCCAGAAGCAGAATGTCAAAGGGCACGGCCAGGGCGCGCAGGAGGGCCAGACGGCGCTTCATGCCGCCGGAAAATTCGGAGACAGGCTGTTTGAAAGCGTCCGCGGGCAGCAGGGTGAGAAAAAGCGCCTGCAGCTGATGCAGGCAGAGCCGGCTGCCGGTCACGAGCCGGAGATTGGTCAGGGCGTCGTAGCCCTCCAGAAGCCGGTTTTCCTGAAAAACGGCAGAGATCCGTTTCCCGTCCAGGCCCTCGATGGATCCGCAGTCCGCCTGCTCCAGCCCGAGCAGGATGGAAAACAGAGTGGTTTTGCCGGTCCCGGAAGGGGCCATCAGGCAGTAGGAGCCGGGACAGGAAAGGCTCAGGGTAAGGTGGGAGAGCACGTTTTTTTCGTCAAAGGATTTGCACAGGCCGCGGATGAGCAGGCTGCCTGCAGCAGAATCAGATTTCGGATGCTTCATGGCGGGCCCCCTTTCCGGCGGCCAGAGTCAGAAGCCGCAGCAGTATTTTTTCGAGGATGACGGCCAGCAGGACGATGGTGAGCGTCCAGGAAAACAGGCCGGCGGTATCCAGATAAATCTTGGCCTGGTAGAGCCCTTCGCCGACGGAGCCGTCGGGCACGCCGATCACCTCCGCGGCGATGCCGGATTTGAAGGCCATTCCCAGGGCCGTCCGGCAGGCGCTTGCCAGATAGGGAAACAGCGCCGGACGATAAATATAGAAGGCGCGGCGCAAAAAGGGCACGCGAAAGACCTGCGCCATCTCCAAAAGGCCTTTGTCCGCAGCGGCGATTCCGGCCCGGGTGCTGATGTGCAGGATCGGGTAGACCACTGCGAAGGAGATCAGCACGGAGAGGTTTTTGGAGCCCGCCCAGATCAGGGCCAGGATGACAAAGGAGGCCACGGGGATGGATTTCATCAGCTGAATGGGCAGCTCCAGAAGCTCCCCGGCCAGCGGAAAGCGGGCGGAGAGGGCGCCGGTGGCAAGCCCGGCCAGAAAGGCAAGGCCAAAGCCGAGCAGGATCCGGCCCAGGGAAAACCGGATGGCGGCCCAGAAGTCGGGACTGACGACAGACGAAAAAAAGGTGCGCAGCGTCTCGAGGGGACCGACCAGCAGGATATGGTTGTGGATCAGGACGGCAAAAAGCTGCCAGACCAGGATCCAGAAGAACAGAATCATTGTTTTGGAAACCCAGCCGGGCAGCTTTTTCATAAGCGTTCTCTCCTTATGCGGTTACGGGATATAATAAAAAGCGTCGTCCGGCAGGGAGCCGCCCACGGACTGGGGATTCTGCTCCAGCAGCACGGACAGGTAGCCGTTTAAGGCATCCTTCATCTCCTGGCCGTCCAGGTAGGTGATGTTGCAGGCGGGAAGCGCCTTCTTGGCGATCGCGGCCTTGGCGACGATGCCGGCCTTCTCGATCAGGGCAGCGGCCCCGTCGGGATCCTCCTGCGTATAGGCGATAGAGGCCTTGTGCTCGGACAGGAAGGTGTCCACTGCGTCCTTGTGCGCCGCCAGGAAATCAGTGTTCACGATGGTGACGCCGGTGACAAGACGGCTTCCGGAATCCTCCGCCTGCAGGCTGTCCCAGACCTTGGTCAGATCAACCACCGCGGAAAGCTTGTCATTCTGCGCCAGGGTAGCGGTCACAAAGGGCTGGGGCAGAAGGCCGATCGCGTTTGGATCCTCCGCCAGTACGGAAGCGACCTCGGCAGCCTCGGACTTAAACTCCAGGGTCACGTCGGTGTCGGACAGGCCGGAGGCCGAGATCAGGTAGCGCAGCACATACTCCGGCGTGGTGCCCTTACCGGGCAGATAAACGGTTTTGCCCTTCAGCTGCGCGATGGAATCGATGGAGGTATCGCCGGATACCAGGTACAGGACGCCCAGCGTGTTGATGTCGATGACAGTCACCTTGCCCTCGGTTTTGTGGTAGAGCACGGAGGCTACGTTTGCGGGCAGCAGGGCGATGTCCACGCTGCCGTTTGCCACCAGTCCGGTGAGCTCGTCCGCAGCGGTCACCATGGTAAATTCATATTGATTCTGCGCAGAGCCGTTCTCCGCGTCGTCCATGAGCTTGACAAGGCCCATGGTGGTGGGCCCCTTTAAGCCGCCGACCCGGACGGTGACATCGTCGCTGCCTTCTGTCCCGGTCTGGGTTTCGGAAGCGGTTTCGGTCTGCGGCTGGGTGGATGCAGCTTCCTCCGTGGAAGTCTCCGCCGTACTCTCTGCAGCGGCGGTGCTTTCTGCAGCGGTGGTTTCGGAAACCGTGCTTTCTGCGGTTGTCTGCGTGGAAGCAGCGCTGCCGCAGCCTGCCAGCAGGCTGACGCTTAAGGCGGCGGCAAGCAGCAGGGAACCAAATTTTTTCATAATAAAGATCCTCCTTATGTGGAAACTTTGGAATAAATGGTTTTCGTGCTGATGCCGTCCAACATGCCGAGCTTTCCGGACAGGCTGCTGATCTGATTCATAGGCGCGTCGAGAACGATGCTGATAATGGAAAGCCCGCGCTCCCGGTAGGGGATGCCCATGCGGCCGATGATATAGTTCCCGTACTCGTGCAGAAGCTGATTCATCTGTTCAATCGAATCGGGGTTCTCTACCATGATCCCGATCAGGGCAACGCGGCTTTCCATAAGAAAATCCTCCTGTAAACGCCTTCCCCGTCAGAAGTATACCCGAAAAAAGCGGGAAAATCTTCTGGGTCAGCACGAATTATTTTTACAATAGCACAAAATTTTCCCGGTGTCAAAAAAAACTGGTATTTTGGAAAGCCTTATGCTATAATTGTGCAATGACTGTGGCAGACTGCCCAGAGAGCGGCGGTTTGTCCGCGAAAAGCAGAAAATAAAGAGATGCGATTAGGAGGAATACAATGAGTTTTCAGATTGAGAAGCTGGAAAAGAACATGGCGAAGCTGACCATCGAGGTTGCTGCGGAGGATTTTTCCAAGGCGGTCGAGGAGGCTTATCAGAAAAATAAGGGAAAGATTTCCGTTCCCGGTTTCCGCAAGGGCAAGGTGCCCAAGAAGATGATCGAGCAGATGTACGGCAAGGGCGTGTTCTATGAAGATGCGGCCAACGCGCTGATCCCTCAGGCATACGAGAAGGCACTGGAGGAGTGCACCGAGACGATCGTTTCCTCTCCCAAGATCGACGTGACCCAGATCGAGGAGGGCAAGCCCTTCATCTTCACCGCTGAGGTGGCGTTAAAGCCCGAGGTGACGCTGGGCAAGTACAAGGGCATCGAGGTAGAGAAGATCGACACCACCGTCACGGACGAGGAGGTGGACGAGGATCTGAAGAAGCAGCAGGAGAACAACGCCCGCACGGTGAGCGTTGACCGTCCCGTGCAGGATGGCGATACGGCAGTGATCGATTACGAGGGCTTTGTGGACGGCGTTGCCTTCGAGGGCGGCAAGGGCACGGATCACAGCCTGGTGATCGGCTCCCATTCCTTTATCGACGGCTTCGAGGAGCAGCTGATTGGCAAGAAGGCAGGCGAGGAGTGCGAGGTCAATGTAACCTTCCCCGAGCAGTACCATGCCAAGGAGCTGGCAGGCAAGCCCGCTGTATTTAAAGTGACCGTCAAGGAGGTCAAGGAGAAGCAGCTTCCCGAGTTAAACGACGAGTTTGCGGGCGAAGTGTCCGAGTTTGAGACGCTGGCGGAGTACCGGGAGGATATCCGCAAGAAGCTGACCGAGAAGAAGGAAGCGGATGCAAAGAACGCCAAGGAGGACAAGGTGATCGACGCGATCATTGAGGACGCGAAGATGGATATCCCCGAGGCGATGGTGGAGACCCAGCAGAGACAGATGGTGGATGAGTTCGGCCAGAGACTGCAGATGCAGGGCCTGACCATGGAGCAGTACTTCCAGTTCACCGGCTTAAACTACGACCACATGCTGACGCAGGTGAAGCCTCAGGCAGAGAGAAAGATCAAGTCCAGACTGGTGCTGGAGGCGGTTGTGGCCGCTGAGAACATCACAGCCTCCGAGGAGGACTTCGAGGAGGAGGTCAAGAAGATGGCCGACAACTACAAGATGGAGGCAGACAAGATCAAGGAGATCTTCGGCGAGCAGGGCAAGAAGCAGATCATGGAGGATCTGGCTGTGCGCAAGGCGGCAGAGTTCGTTGTCAACGAGGCTGTTGAAAAATAGTTAAGAGTTTATAAAATATCACGGGCCTTCCTTGCAAAAGCGGGGGGCCTGCGGTAAGATAAAAAAGGCGGCTGCAGAGGGAGAGTTGTTGTCTGCAGCCGTCGTCTAATATAGATGAAAGGAGTGTGCTTCATTATGAGTTTAGTGCCTTATGTCATTGAACAGACCAGCCGCGGCGAGCGTTCCTATGATATTTATTCCAGGCTGTTGAAGGAGCGTATTATTTTCCTGGGCGAGGAGGTCAACGATGTGACCGCCAGCCTTGTGGTGGCCCAGCTTCTGTTTCTGGAGTCGGAGGACCCGGATAAGGACGTGCACCTTTACATAAACAGCCCGGGCGGTTCCATCTCCGCGGGGATGGCAATCTACGACACGATGAAATATATCAAGTGCGATGTGTCCACCATCTGCATTGGTATGGCGGCCAGCATGGGCGCCTTTTTGCTGGCGGGCGGCACGAAGGGCAAGCGGATTGCGCTTCCCAACGCTGAGATCATGATTCACCAGCCTCTGGGCGGCGCGCAGGGACAGGCGACGGACATCGAAATCAACGCAAAGCATATACTGAGAATAAAAGAGAGAATGAACCGTATTCTCGCGGAGAATACTGGAAAAGAGTACGAGGTGATCGCGGCGGACACGGAGAGAGACAACTGGAAGACCGCCCAGGAGGCGAAGGATTACGGTCTGATCGACATGATCATCACCTCCCACGAAGATTATCTCAAATAAGATAGGAGAATAGCATGGCAGGCAAAATTGCGGATGACCAGGTAAGATGTTCCTTTTGCCACAAGACCCAGGATCAGGTCCACAAGCTGATTGCGGGACCCGAAGGGGTTTATATCTGTGACGAGTGTGTGAATATCTGTTCCGAGATCATTGAAGAGGAAAATGAGGAGGAGTCCGAGCTGGACCCTCTGCAGATCAACCTTTTAAAGCCGGCCCAGATCAAGGAATTCCTCGACGACTATGTGATCGGTCAGGAGGAAGCCAAGAAGGTGCTTTCCGTCTCGGTGTACAATCACTACAAAAGAGTGACGGCCCGGGACGAGGGGGACGGCGTGGAGCTTCAGAAGTCCAATATTATCATGCTCGGGCCCACGGGCAGCGGCAAGACCTATCTGGCGCAGACGCTGGCAAAGATCATTAACGTACCGTTCGCCATCGCGGACGCGACCACACTGACGGAGGCCGGCTATGTGGGCGAGGATGTGGAGAACATCCTGTTAAAGCTCATTCAGGCGGCGGATTACGACATTGAGCGCGCCCAGCTTGGCATTGTCTATGTGGACGAGATCGATAAGATCACGAAGAAGAGCGAGAATGTCTCCATCACCCGCGACGTTTCCGGCGAGGGTGTGCAGCAGGCGCTCTTAAAGATTATGGAGGGCACGGTGGCCAGCGTTCCGCCTCAGGGCGGCCGCAAGCATCCCCAGCAGGAGCTGATCCAGATCGACACGACGAATATTCTGTTTATCTGCGGCGGCGCCTTCGACGGCATCGAGAAGATCGTGGAGAGCCGTCTGGACAGAAAGAGCATCGGCTTTAACGCGGAGATCACCTCGGTGGTCCAGCGCAGGGAAGGCGCCCTGTACGCGGAGGTGACGCCCCAGGATCTGGTCAAGTACGGCCTGATCCCGGAGTTTGTCGGGCGTGTGCCCATCAACGTATCTCTGGAGGGTCTGACCAGGGAAGCTCTGATCCAGATCCTGACAAAGCCCAAGAATGCCCTGGTGAAGCAGTACCAGAAGCTGTTTGGCTTTGACCATGTGAAGCTGAGCTTTGAGGAGGAAGCCATAGAAGCGATAGCGGACCGTGCGCTGGAGAGAAAGACCGGAGCCAGAGGCCTTCGTTCCATTATGGAAAAGACGATGATGGACGTGATGTTCCAGATCCCTTCCGATCCGAGCATTACACAGTGCATCATCACGAAGGAATCGGTGGAGGGGACCAGCCTGCCCATGGTAGTGCGTAGAGAGAAACAGGGACTTTTAGACGGCTTCAAGGAGGCCAAGTGACCGGGGACCTACCGGGAGCGGCCTAATAGGATTGCGATGAAAACGCCGTTTCTCAAAACGGCGTTTTGTGTTTTGTGCGATACGCCCTGCAAGCGGCTGCCGTGCTTGCACAGGCAGCCATTTGCAGGGCAACGGACAGCGAACAGCTTTGCTGTGAGCTGGCCGCGGTATCGCGGCGGATAGGGAAAGATTTTCTTCCCCTATCCGATTCAGAAAAAAGCCCCGGAGGCAAGGCCGGGGCGGACGGCGGGGACGGATGAATGGAAATACTTGAAAGAATACCGGCGGTAGCACTGCGGGGCATGACTGTCCTGCCGGATACCATGATACATTTCGACCTGGTGCGGGAAAAATCCATCTGTGCGGTGGAAAGGGCCATGTGCATGGATCAGCAGGTTTTTTTGGTGACCCAGAAAAGAGCGGAGGTCGAGGACGTGGCGGAGGAGGATCTGTACCGGATCGGCTGCATCGCCAAAGTCAAGCAGGTGACCCGGCTGCCGGACAACCTGGTGCGGGTGCTGGTGGAGGGAAGCTGCCGCGGCAGGCTTTTGTCCCTCGAGGAGGAGCGGGAGGAGGAACGCAGCTGGTTCGTGGCCCGGGTGGAGCAGGCGGACGCAGAGCCTCTTTCCGATGTCAACGAGGAGGAGGCCATGACCCGGAGCATCCGGGAGCAGTTTGTGGCCTACTGCAATATTTACCCCCGGACGGGACGGACGCTCCTGCGCCATATGGATGAGATCCGCGGCCTGGGAAGGCTGCTGGACCAGATTGTGGAGAATATCCCGGTGGACTATACCCTGAAGCAGAAGGTGCTGGAGGCGGTGGAGCTGGGCGAACGCTATGAGACGCTGGCCGGCATTTTGTCCAACGAGATCGAGGTGGCCAAGATCCGCTCGGAGCTGTCCGAGAAGGTGAAGGCCCGGGTGGATAAGAACCAGAAGGATTACATCCTGCGGGAGCAGCTTCACTATATTCAGGAGGAACTGGGAGAGGAGGAGCTTTCCGACAGCGCGGTGTTTGAAAATCAGCTCGCGCAGCTGAAAGCGCCGAAGGAGGTAAAGGAGAAGATTTCCAAGGAGATCTCCCGCTTTAAGCGCATCGCCTCAAACAGTGCGGAGGCCAGCGTGCAGAGAGGGTATCTGGAGACGCTTCTGGAGCTGCCCTGGGATAAATGCTCCCGGGACAACACGGACATCGGTCGGGCGGAGAAGATTCTGGCCCGGGACCACTACGGGCTGGAGCAGGTCAAGGAGCGGATGCTGGAGTTTCTGGCGGTGCGGGCGCTCAGCAAGCGCAGCGACAGCCCGATTATCTGCCTGGTAGGCCCTCCCGGCACCGGTAAGACCTCCATCGCCCGCAGCGTGGCGGAGGCGCTCAACAAAAAATATGTGCGCATCAGCCTTGGCGGCGTGCGGGATGAGGCGGAGATTCGGGGCCACAGAAGGACCTATGTGGGCGCGATGCCGGGCCGGATTGTGGCCGGCTTAAAGCAGGCCGGGGTGAAGAACCCGCTGATGCTGTTGGACGAGGTGGATAAGGTTTCCAGCGATTATAAGGGAGACACCTCCTCCGCCCTTTTGGAGGTGCTGGACGGGGAGCAGAACAGCCACTTCCGCGATCACTATGTGGAGATTCCGGTGGATTTGTCGGAGGTGCTCTTTATCGCCACGGCCAACTCCACCGAGACGATCCCGCGCCCGCTTCTGGACCGGATGGAGCTGATCGAGGTCAGCAGCTACACGGCAAACGAAAAGTTCCATATTGCCAAGGAGCATCTGCTTCCCAAGCAGCTTGTCAAAAACGGGATGGACGACGGGCGGCTGGATATCACCGACAGCGCGGTGCGGGAGATTATCGTCTCCTACACAAGGGAGGCCGGCGTGCGGGAGCTGGAGCGCAAGCTCGGGGAGGTTTGCCGCAAGGCCGCGCGGGAGCTTTTGAAGCGGAAAAAAACCGCCATCCGCGTGACCGGGCGCAACCTGGAAAAATATCTGGGCAAGCGCAGGTATCATTCCATCAAGGCCAACAAGACCGACGAGGTGGGAATTGTCCGCGGCCTGGCCTGGACCAGCGTGGGCGGCGATACGCTTCAGATCGAGGTGAATATGATGCCCGGGAAGGGCGAGCTGGAGCTGACAGGTCAGCTGGGAGATGTGATGAAGGAGTCCGCCATGACGGGCTTAAGCTATATCCGTTCCGTCAGCGCCCGCTACGGGATCGGCGCGGAGGTATTCCAGAAAAACGACTTCCACATCCATATCCCGGAGGGGGCGGTGCCCAAGGACGGCCCCTCCGCGGGGATTACGATGGCGACGGCGCTTTTGTCGGCGCTGACCAACACACCCGTGCATGCGGACCTGGCGATGACCGGGGAGATCACCCTGCGGGGTCGGGTGCTGCCCATCGGCGGCCTGAAGGAAAAGACGCTGGCGGCCAAAAACGCGGGGATCCGCACGGTGCTTGTGCCGGCGGGAAACCGGCCGGATGTGGAGGAGATCCCGTCGGAGATCAAGGGCGGGCTGGACATTATTTTTGTGGAGAGCATGGACGAGGTGATCGCATGCGCCTTTGCGAACGGGAAAGGAACAACCTGATATGGTGATAAAATCGGTCAATCTGGAGACGGTGTGCGGCATCACCAGCAAGCTGCCGGAAAATACGCTGCCGGAGATTGCCTTTGCGGGAAAGAGCAACGTAGGCAAGTCCTCGCTGATCAACGGGATTATGAACCGCAAAAGCCTGGCGCGCACCTCCTCCCAGCCGGGCAAGACCCAGACCATCAATTTTTATAACGTAAACGACGCTTTTTACCTGGTGGACCTGCCGGGCTACGGCTACGCCAGGGCGAACGAGCAGGTAAAGGCCCAGTGGGGGAAGATGATCGAGCGCTATCTGCACAGCTCCAAGCGGCTGACCGCCGTGTTTTTGCTGGTGGATATCCGCCACGAGCCCTCGGCCAACGACCGGCAGATGTATCAGTGGATGCTCCATTACGGCTATCATCCGATCCTGATCGCCACCAAGCTCGACAAGATCAACCGCAGTCAGGTGGCCCGGCATGTGAAAATGCTGCGGGAGGGCCTGGAGGCGGAGAAGGATGCGGTGGTGATCCCCTACTCCTCTCTGTCAAAGCAGGGCAGAGAGGAAATCTATGACCTGATGGACCGGCTGTTGGAGACGGAGGAATGATGAGAGATTCGCATAAAAAATATGTGAAGGTAGTGCTGAACCTGCTGACCGCGCTGGCCGGTCTTTTGGTGCTGATTTTTGCGGTGCCCCGGGTGGTGGGCTTTTTCATGCCCTTTGTGATCGGCTGGATTGTGGCGGCGGTGGCCAATCCGCTGGTGCGCTTTCTGGACGAAAAGCTTAGGATCCGCAGAAAGGCCGGTTCCGCCATCGTGATTGTCTCGGTGATCGCGGCCATCGTGGGACTGTCCTACTGGGGCATCAGCCTGCTGGTGCGCCAGGCGGTGGGCTTTGTGGAGGAGATCCCGCAGCTTTGGGCCTCCCTGGAGCAGGATGTGAATCACGCCGGCACCTGGCTGGAAAGCTTTTCCAAATTTCTGACGCCGCAGCTTCAGGGGCAGATTGAAAACATCACCTCCGCCCTGTCCGGCTTTGTCTCCAATCTGGTAAACGACCTGGGCAGCCCTACGGCGATTGCGGTGGGCAATCTTGCGAAAAATATTCCCACGATTCTGGTGGGGACCATCATGTGCCTTCTTTCCTCCTACTTTTTTGTGGCCCAGAGGGAGGAGGTCCTGCGGTTCCTGCATCGCTATGTGCCGGAGGACTTCCGGGCGAAGTGGGCGGTGATGTACCGCGGCCTGACCGGGGCGGTGGGCGGCTATTTTAAGGCCCAGCTAAAGATTGAGGTATGGATGTATCTGCTTTTGCTGATCGGCTTTCTGATCCTGCGGGTGCGCTACAGCGTGCTGATCGCCCTGGTGATCGCGGCCCTGGATTTTCTGCCGGTGTTCGGCACCGGGGCGGTGCTGTGGCCCTGGGCGGTGATCAAGCTGTTGGGCGGCGATTTCAAAATGACCCTGGGCCTTTTGATTCTGTGGGGCGTGGGACAGCTGGCGCGCCAGCTCATCCAGCCCAAGATCGTGGGGGATTCCATCGGGGTGCCGGCCCTGCCCACGCTGTTTTTATTGTTTATCGGCTACAAGATGGGGAGCGTGGCGGGCATGATCCTGGCGGTGCCTGTGGGCATCATCATTGCCAAAATGTATCAGGCGGGCTTTTTTGACACCACCATCGACAGCGTGCGGATTTTGGTGCACGGCTTCAACCGGTTCCGGCGGCTGACCGATGAGGACAAAAAGGACCTGCCGGGGAAAAAGGAGTAGGAGAGGTGCGCAATTTCAAGATTGTGATTCAGTATGAGGGAACACGCTATCAGGGCTGGCAGAGACAGGGCAGCACGGAGAACACGCTGCAGGGAAAGTTTGAGAGCCTGCTGAGCCGGATTGCGGGCGCGCCGGTGGAGATTGCCGCCTCCGGGCGGACAGACGCCGGGGTGCATGCCTACGGTCAGACGGCCAGCTTCCATATGGATACACAGCTGACGCAGGAAGAGCTTTTGGAGCGGATAAACCGGTATCTGCCGGAGGATGTGGGCGTGATTTCCTGCCGGGAAATGCCGCCCCGCTTTCACGCCCGGCTGAATGCAAAGGCCAAAACCTACCGTTACCGGATCTGGAACAGCTCGCTGCCGCCGGTGTTTGAGCGGCGGCTGGTCTGGCAGGTGGAGGAGCGCCTGGATGCAGAGCAGATGCGGCGGGCGGCCGCGTTTCTGACCGGCACCCATGATTTTGCGGCCTTCACCTCCGCAAAGAACAAGAAAAAGTCCACGGTGCGCACGATTCATGAAATCCGGGTGGAGCCCTGTCAATCGGAGCTTGTGCTGACCTTTACGGGGGACGGCTTTTTGTATCATATGGTGAGAATTTTGGTTGGGACGCTGACTGAGGTGGGGCTTGGAAAACGGGAGGCGGTCGATATGGAGCGCATCCTGGCGTCGGGGGACCGGCAGCGGGCGGGAATGCTTGCGCCTGCCCAGGGGCTCGCCCTGATGGAGGTATTTTATGAAGATTTGGGAGAACTTAAAGCACGGCCTGTTTACGGAGGATGAGAGCGGCAGAAAAGCAAGGCGAATCCTGTGGGCCGTGTTTTTTGTTTATATGCTCGTGCTGCTGCGGGTGATCGTCTTTAAATACCCCTTTGAGCGGCTGGAGGCCATCGCCCGTTCCTGGACCAGGGAGGTATTCTGGGAGGGGCTGGACAGTGCCAACTTTACGCTGTTTAAGACCATCCGCATGTATATTCGCTACTGGGGACGCCTAAACAGCTTCGAGAACCTGTTCGGCAACGTGCTGGCCTTTGTGCCCTTTGGGTTCCTTGTTCCCTGTCTGCAGAGAGAGAGCCGGAGATGGTGGGTGCTCTTTCTGGATTCCTTTGTGCTGGTCTGCTGCATCGAGCTGTTTCAGCTTTTCACCGCCTTCGGGGCCTTTGATGTGGATGATATTCTGCTAAACTGCGTGGGTGCGCTGATGGGCTACGGGGTATTTTGGGCCGCTTTTCTCCGGCAGAGGGGAGGAAGGCGATGAGTAAAAAGCAGGCGCTGCTTCTGGAAGAGAGGGAGCAGGCGGCGCGAAAGGTGCTGGAAAAGTACCATTTTGCGGCGGAGGATGAGGAGCTTTTGCAAAGCGTGGCGCGACAGCTTTGGCAGGCCGCAGAGGGGAAGGCGGGCTTCTGGTTTGCGCCACAGCGCAGGGAGGGGAGCAGACAGGAGCTGGTCGCGGCCATGACACTGGGGGCAGAGGTGGACCGGCTTCAGGAGGCTTACAGCGGCAGCGGACGGCTTTTGGAGTGCTATATGGCCGAGATGCTGGCCGGGGAGCTTCTGATGCGGGGATACGCCGCCTTTGAGCGCTGTGTGCTGCGGCAAACAGGCCGGTATGTGGCGGACTACCGTTTTTTCGGCGGGGAGGACTGTCCGCTGGAAGGGATCCGGGAGGCGCTTTGCGAGCTGGGAACCGGGGAGCTGCGCTGCAATAGCGCCTTTTGTCTGATCCCGAAAAAGAGCGTGGTGTTTCTGGCCGGGCTGACGGAGCAGGAGAAGCTTCGCTGCGCCGGTGTGTGCGCCGGCTGCGCCCGGAGGGATTGTCCAAACCGGTCGGGAGGCAAAAGCGCAGAGCCGGTCCGGTGGCCGGATCTGGCAGGGCGTCCCCTGCCCTACGGCTATATGCGGATTCTGGAAAAACGAGGAGGATGAGGGCTGTGAGAAAGCTTTTGTATTATTTAAAGGGCTATGAAAGAGAGACGGTCCTGGCGCCGTTATTTAAAATGCTGGAGGCGCTTTTTGAGCTGTTTGTGCCGCTGGTGATGGCGGCGGTCATCGACCGGGGAATCGCCGGTCAGGACCGTCCCTATATTGTGCGGATGTGCCTGCTTTTGGTGGTGCTTGGGGTGATCGGGCTGGTCTGCTCGATCACTGCCCAGTATTTTGCGGCGAAGGCGGCAACCGGGTTTTCCACCCGGCTGCGCCACGCGCTGTTTGCCCACATTCAGGGGCTGTCCTACACGGAGCTGGATCAGATGGGAACCTCCACGCTGATCACCCGCATGACCAGCGACATCAATCAGGTGCAGTCCGGCGTCAATCTGGTGCTGCGGCTGTTTCTCCGCTCGCCCTTTATCGTGTTCGGCGCCATGATCATGGCCTTTACGGTGGATGTCCGGGCCGCTCTTGTGTTTGTGGTGGCGATTCCGCTGTTGTCCCTGGTGGTGTTCGGTATCATGCTGTTTACCATGCCGCTGTATAAGCGGGTGCAGGGGGCGCTGGACCGGGTGCTTGGGCTGACCCGGGAGAACCTGACCGGCGTGCGCGTTATCCGTGCCTTCAACAAGGAGCAGGAGGAATGGGAGAGTTACCGGGAGAAAAATGAAGCCCTCACCGGCCTGCAGAAGTTTGTGGGGGGCATTTCCGGCCTGATGAACCCGCTGACCTATGTGATCGTCAATGTCTCCATCATCGCCCTGCTCTATGCAGGGGCGCTGCGGGTGGACAGCGGGGCGCTGACCCAGGGCCAGGTGGTGGCGCTGGTCAATTATATGTCCCAGATCCTGGTGGAGCTGGTGAAGCTGGCGAACCTGATCATCACGGTGACCAAGGCCATCGCCTGCGGCAACCGGGTGGAGAGCGTGCTGGAGCAGAAAAACAGCATGAGCACCGGCCGGAAGGCCGCTGCGGACAAAAGCGGCGCGCCGGAGGAGGGCTGTGTGGTATTCGACCGGGTGGGGCTGACCTATGCCGGGGCCGGCAGCGCTTCTCTGACCGGGATCAGCTTTTCCGCAAAAAAGGGCGAGACGGTGGGCATCATCGGCGGCACCGGCTCCGGAAAGACCAGCCTGGTCAATCTGATCCCCCGTTTTTACGATGTGACGGAGGGCGCGGTTTATGTGAATGGGAAGGACGTGCGGGAACAGGAGCCGGAGAGGCTGCGCAGCGGCATCGGCATCGTTCCGCAGAAGGCGGAGCTGTTTGCGGGCACCATCGCGGATAACCTGCGCTGGGGGAAAAGGGATGCTGCGGACAGCGAGCTGTGGGAGGCGCTGGAGTTGTCCCAGGCCAGGGAGTTTGTGGAGAAAAAGCCGGAGGGCCTGGCATCTGTGGTTGCCCAGGGCGGCAAAAACCTCTCCGGCGGCCAGCGGCAGCGGCTGACGATTGCCCGGGCGCTGGTGCGAAAGCCCTCGATCCTGATTCTGGACGACAGCGCCTCGGCGCTGGATTTTGCCACGGACGCGGCGCTGAGGCGGGCGCTGGGCGGGATGGAGGATCGGCCCACCACCTTTATCGTTTCCCAGCGGACCTCCTCCATCCGGCACGCGGACCGGATCCTGGTGCTGGAGGACGGGCGGATGGCCGGTCTTGGAACGCATCAGGAGCTTCTGGAAAGCTGTCCGGTGTATCAGGAAATTTATTATTCCCAGTTTGAGAAAAAAGCGGCGCCCTCCGGCGCGGCGGAAGGGAGGCGCTGATATGGCGAAGAAATTTGATGCGGCGCAGTGGCAGACCATACGGAAGATTCTGCGGTATATGAAGCCATACCGGCACTTTTTGCTGCTTTCGATCGTGCTCGCGGCCGTTTCCGTGGCCGCCACGCTGTATCTGCCTCTGCTGATCGGCAACGCGGTGGACTGCGCGGTGGGAAAGGGACGGGTGGATTTTGCCGGGCTTTTTGCGGTGCTTGGACGGATGGCCGCAGTGATCCTGGTCACGGCCCTGGCCCAGTGGCTGATGAATGTGTGCAATAACAAGCTGACCTATCAGATTGTCCGGGATATCCGCAACGAGGCGTTCCGGAAGATCGAGATTTTGCCCTTAAAATATATCGACGGGCATCCGCACGGGGAGATTGTCAGCCGGGTGATCGCGGACGCGGATCAGTTCGCGGACGGCCTTTTGATGGGCTTTACCCAGCTCTTTACGGGGGTGATCACGATCCTGGGGACCATCGGCTTTATGCTCTCGGTCAACGCCGGGATCACACTGGTGGTGCTGGTTGTCACGCCGGTGTCTTTGTTTGTGGCCTCCTTTATCGCAAAGAAAACCTTCCGGATGTTCAAGGCTCAGTCCGAGACGAGAGGCGAGCAGACCGGGCTGGTCGATGAGATGATCGGAAGCCAGAAGGTGGTGCAGGCCTTCGGCTACGGGAAGGAGGCGCTGGAGCGCTTCGACGAAATCAACGGCAGGCTGCAGAAATGCTCCCTGCAGGCGATCTTTTTTTCCTCCATCACAAACCCGGCCACCCGGTTCGTCAACAGCCTGGTGTATACCGGAGTGGGCATCTTCGGCGCGCTGGCGGCTATCAACGGCCGTCTGAGCGTGGGACAGCTGACCAGCTTTTTAAGCTATGCCAACCAGTACACCAAGCCCTTCAATGAGATTTCCGGCGTGGTGACGGAGCTGCAAAACGCCATCGCCTGCGCCGGGCGTGTGCTGGAGCTGATTGAGGAAAAGCCCCAGGTCCCGGACCGGGCGGACGCGATTTGCCTGTCGGACATAAAGGGCAGGGTGGAGCTGAAAAATGTCAGCTTTTCCTATCAGCCCATGCAGCGGCTGATCGAGGGCTTAAACCTCTCGGTGCAGCCCGGCCAGCGGGTGGCCATCGTGGGGCCCACGGGCTGCGGCAAGACGACGCTGATCAATCTGCTGATGCGTTTTTATGATGTGACCGGCGGGGCAATCTGCGTGGAAAACACCGATATCCGGGAGCTGACAAGGCACAGCCTGCGGGCGGGCTTTGGCATGGTGCTGCAGGAAACCTGGCTGCGGGCGGGGACCATCCGGGACAACATTGCCGTCGGAAAGCCGGAGGCCTCCCGGGAGGAGATTGAGGAAGCCGCCCGCGCCTGCCACGCCCACAGCTTTATCATGCGGCTGCCCCAGGGCTATGACACGGTGATCGGGGAGGACGGAGGCGGACTCTCCCAGGGGCAAAAGCAGCTTCTGTGCATCACCCGCGTGATGCTGTGCCGTCCGCCCATGCTGATTTTGGACGAGGCAACCTCCTCCATCGACACCCGCACGGAACTGAAAATCCAGAACGCCTTCGCAAGGCTGATGGAGGGCCGGACCAGCTTTATCGTGGCCCACAGGCTTTCCACCATCCGCAGCGCGGACGTGATCCTGGTGATGCGGGACGGCCGGATCGTGGAGCAGGGAAACCACGAGACGCTGCTGGCAAAGGACGGCTTCTACGCAAAGCTTTACAACAGCCAGTGGTAATGGGGGATTGTACTTTTAAAAACATACTGCTATAATAGGCAATCATATGCAGAGTAGGTTCGCACGCGTCAAGTGCCGGCAGGACAGAGAGTTGCCTGCGGGACGAAAAGCGCTGCCGTGCCGGGAGCGGGGAGAGCCCTGCGTCCGGCGGCAGGCTTGCGGTGTGCGGGCCGCATCTCGCTGCAGAGATTCAGGTGTTTGACCGGATTGGTCAGCCTCTCCTTCCTGCAGCGCGATATCTGTGGAAGGAGGAAAATGTGAGGAAGAAATTCGCAGTCCTTTTTACAGATTCCGCGCGGGAGTTCAAAAAGGTGCGCACGGTTACGGCATGCGGTCTTTTTGCGGCTTTGGCGCTGGTTCTGAATTCATTCAGCATCCAGCTGGGCCCCTATCTGCGGATCGGTGTGTCCGGTCTGCCAAACGAGATGGTGGATGTGCTTTTCGGCCCGGTGGCGGGCGGCCTGTTCGCGGCGGCCATGGATTTGCTCAAGCTGATGATCTACCCAAGCGGCGCCTGGATTCCGGGGCTGACCTTAAACTGCCTGCTGGCGGGGCTGATTTATGGCAGCTTCCTGTACAGGCGGCCCACCAGCTTCTGGCGGATCCTGGCGGCGGAGCTTACGGTGGCGCTGCTTGTCAACGTAGCGCTGGGCACCTTCTGGCTGTCTCAGTTTTACGGGAAGGCGTTTCTTGTCATGCTGCCTGCCAGGCTGATCAAAAATCTGGTGAAGGCTCCGGTGGATGCCCTGATTCTGTACCTTGTGATGCGGGTACTGGAGCGGGCGGGCGTGTTCCGGATGCTGAAAATATTTCGCCCGGCGCCCCGCAGTGTGTGGGGCCGGACCAAGATTCGAGGGACAGAGAAAAATGGCGATTGAGAGAGTAAAACAATATTTTGCCCAGTATGGCATGGAGGGGCGGATCCGGGAGTTTTCCGTCTCCTCGGCCACGGTGGAGCAGGCGGCCCGGGCGCTGTCGGTGGAGGAAAAGCGGATTGCAAAATCCCTTGCCTTCTGGGTGCACGAACAGCCAATCCTGATTGTGATGGCCGGGGATGCCCGGGTGGACAATGCCGCCTATAAGGCGCGTTTTCATGTAAAGGCCAAAATGATGGATTATGATGAGGTGGAAAAAACGGTAGGTCACGGGGTGGGCGGTGTTTGCCCGTTCGGGATCAATCCGGGGATCGAAGTGTATCTGGACGAGTCCTTAAAGCGCTTTGACACGGTGTTTCCCGCCTGCGGCAGTTCCAACAGCGCCATCGGGCTGACGCTTGGGGAGCTGGAGCGCTATTCGGGCGCAAAGGGCTGGGTGGACGTGTGCAGAGGCTGGCGGGAGGAAGCGCCGTCCGGGCCAGAGCCGGCCAGAACGGCCTGAGCATTGACGGGGAGACCGGAAGAACACAAGACCGGGAGCAACGGAGGAAAAAGAAATGGAGCTTTCAGAAAAGGTGAGCGCGGTCCTGCGCCGGGCCGTGGACGAGGGCCTGGTGGCGGGCGCAAATGTGTTGGTGGAAAAGGACGGCAGGGAGCTGTGCTACTGTCAGGAGGGCATGGCGGACCGGGAAAAGGGACGGCCCATGAGCCGGGATACCATTTTTCGCCTGTATTCCCAGACAAAGCCGGTGACAGCGGTGGCGGCCATGATTTTGATGGAGCGCGGGCTGCTGGATCTGTGTCAGCCGGTTTCCGATTATCTGCCCTCTTTCCGGGGACAGAAGGTTTGGCGGAACAAAACGGCAGAGCCGCTGGCGGCCGGGGAGCGGGAGATGCTGGTGCAGGATCTTTTGCGGATGACCTCGGGCTTAGTCTATGAGGATAACGAGACGGAGCCGGGGCGCCGGGTGGGCGCCGTGTTTGCGGAGCTGGAGCGCCGGATGGAGACGGACCGGCCCATGACCACCCGACAGGTGGCGGATGCTCTGGCGGCCTGCCCTTTGGCCTTTGCGCCGGGGACGAGCTGGCGGTACGGCACCTCGGCGGATGTGCTGGGAGCGGTGATCGAGGTTGCTTCCGGCATGAGCTTTGCGGAGTTTCTGCGGCAGGAGCTGTTTGTTCCGCTCCGGATGGAGGACACGGCCTTCTGGGTGCCCAGGGAAAAGCAGGGGCGTTTGGCTGCGGTCTATGAGACGGTGAAGGAAGCGGACGGAAGCAGCCGCGTAAAGCGCTACGAGGAGGATCATCTGGGCATCAACCGGATGATGGACCGGGAGCCTGCCTACGCGGCGGGAGGAGCCGGACTGGCTTCCACGCTGGACGATTATATGCGCTTTGCCCGGATGCTTCTGCAGGGCGGGAGCCTGGACGGGGCCAGGATCCTGCAGAAAAGGACGGTGGAGTTTCTCACCGGCGCGGAGCTGATGCCCTGCCAGCAGCAGAGCTTTTACAGCTGGATCGGCCTGGACGGCTACAGCTACGGCAATCTGATGCGCGTCTGCAAAAGGCCCGGGCAGGCGGGATTTTTGACCGGGGAGGGAGAGTACGGCTGGGACGGCTGGCTGGGCGCCTACTTTGCCAATTTCCCCAGGGAAAATATGACCATCCTGATGGGAATGCAGAAGAAGGACGCGGGAACCTTTTCCCTGACCCGCAAGCTGCGGAATACGATTTTGCAAATGGTGTGAGCCCAAACGGCCGCATTTGGAAAAGAGGTAAGGAAATTGAGAAAACGGATGTCAATAAAGATGGTAACGACGGCGTTGCTGACGCTTTCCCTGCTTGCAGGGAGCGGCTGCAGCGCTTTCCCTTTTCAGAACGGCGCTTCGGGGGAGCGTGGCGTAGCGGCAGAGGAGCTTTCCGCCAACATTGATCCGGAGCGTTACAGTCTGCAGGAGCCTATGGAGGGGCTGGACTGCAAATATGAGTTTGAGCTTCCGATTCAGGAGGGCGCAGATCCGGGGGAGCTGACGGCGGCCCGGGTCTATGCCGACGCGGCTTTCACCCAGGAGGTGCCCAGCGAGGTGATCCGGGAGGACGGGGAGGACGGCCCCTGCCTGAAGGTGCTGCCCGCAACCGTCGAGGCGGAGGATGAAACGATCGGCGCGGCGGACTCCTTTGTCGATATGTTCCATCGGGAAACCGTGGACGACTACAACTACGCGAACGCGGGGCGCTGGTACGGCTACGGCGGCTATTACCTGGTCCGCTATGTGGGAGAGGACGGCGGAGAGCTGGAAAAGCCGGAGGTCACCTATTTCACGGTGGAGGACGATGTGGACAGTCAGGAGAACCGGATGGCAGAGCCGCTCAACGTCAGCATGAGCGTTACGGAAAACGGTTCCCTTTTTGTGACCTGGGATCCGGTGGAGGGAGCAGATCATTACGAGGTCTGGCTGCAGGCGGTCAACGAAAATACGAACGACACCCTGGAGCGCTACCAGTATAAGCTGCTGGACCGGACGCAGGAGACTTCCTATGATTCCTGGGATTACGATCAGGCGGCAAACGAGGAGTTTCATGACAGCCGGAACACCGGGGAGGGGGAGGACATGTTCGTAGGGATGGATCTGCGGCAGAACCGGCAGTTTGAGGATCTGGTGATCGGCGATTCGGAGGATGTTATTTTCTTCAACCGGAAACAGGCCCTCGAGGGCATACAGGGACTGGATCTGTCCGATTACATTCCAAACTCGGCTCACGTCAGGAAAGCTTCCGTCGCGGTTGTGGCGGTGGGAGCCGGGGAGGATCAGCAGTCGCCGTTCCGTTTTCAGTCTGTCAACAGTTATTTAAACCAGATGCCGGTCAGTATGGCCTCCGGCGCGGATCCCTCCCTGTTCGGCCTGGGAGAGGAGCCGGATGCAGAATCGGATCCGGTGGGCTATATGAAGTACCATTTGTACGACTATCTTCTGATGGCCGACGGCACGGTGGCAAGCCAGCTCCGTATCCTGGATCCGGACAGCATGAGCGAGAAGCCGATTAAACTGACGCACGGGCCGGATGAGGGACATGCCGTGACCGAGGCGGCGACGAGCTGGGAGATTCCTTACCGGGTGAAAAACACCGGGATCCGGGGAAATATGGATTTTATTGATCTTTATTGGGGCAGCGTCGAGAACGTGCTCTCCGCCGCAGAGCAGGCGCAGCAGGAGCTTCAGGCCATGAACCGGCCTGCCGGAACGCCTGTCAGGGTAACGGCAGATGCCTCCGGTATCGACTGGGAGGCATTGGAGGTGACGGAGCCTTCGGCGACGGTGCCCGACATCCCCTACCAGGTCAACGGCACGACCGAATATGTGAAATTCGTGGCCGCGAACCTGCTGGCCGGAAACCGCTATCTGGACATTACAAAATATGACAGCCAGACGGGCGCGCCGGAGTTTTATGATGTGCTCTGGGAGGCCTGCAGCCAGAATCCTCTGATTTTGATGATTGCAGCTCCGAACTATCACATTTCGGAGAAGGACGGCCACACCTATGTGTCGGTTTACGATCCTCTCAACAGCCAGAACAATGATTTGGAGATCACGAAGACGCTCCGGGAGCAGGTAAATGCGAAGGCGGAGGAGATTGTGGCCTCCGTGATCACGGAGCAAATGACGGATGCAGAGAAGACGGACGCCTTAAACGATTATCTGGCGAACGCGGTTTCCTATGACTGGGATTATTATAATACCCACTTTTCCGCTGCCACGGGAGCCTTTATTGATACGGAGGACACCCGGAACCCGTTCACGGCGCAGGATCTGCTCAGCAGCGGGGACGGACGGATGATCTGTTCCGGCTATACGGCCGCCTTCAAGCTTTTAGCGGACAAGGCGGGGCTGGAATGCGTCGCGATGAGCAGGCATGTTGCCTCCCGGCCGGGACAGGGAAACAACGGCCATGCCTGGAACCTGGTCAAAATCGACGGAAGCTGGCGGGTGGTGGATGTGACCTGGAACGACCGCGACAACGGGACACAGGCCCAGTCGGACGACAGCTATCTGCTGCTGGATCAGAAGGATGAGAAGCTCTCGGACAGAACCTACGACGCGGACACGGTGTTGGACTCTGTGCTCCGGGAATACGTGGATCCGGAATTGATTGCGGGATGAACAGTTCATCCCGCGCCATTCGCAAAGCCGCGCTAACGCGCTTTCCGCCGCTTCGCGGCTATCTGTGGAATAAGGCGGAACGCTGTTTCCTGCTCATAATCGGGCGCTCCCTCAGCCGGGCGTGATAGGCCCAAATTCGTGCGAGCACGATTCGGGCCCATTACGCCCGGCTGGATGAACTGTTGAAAAACATACTTACATACTATGTTTATATTGACAAAGCGGTCGGGGGTCTGTAAAATGTGTGTCATAGCATTTTAAGAGAATGGCGCGCAGGCGCGGGAGGAAATGATGATGAGCAGGCATTTGGAGACGCAGTGTATTCATGGAAACCAGGATTTTTCCTGGCAGGATCCCACCAGGGCGGTGAGCTTTCCGATTTATCAGACGGCCACCTTCGGCCATATCGGGCTGGGGCAGTCCACGGGCTTTGACTACACCCGGGAGAAGAATCCCACCCGGCAGCGGCTGGAGGAGACGGTGGCCGCATTGGAGCAGGCAAACGGCACGGTCGCCTTTTCCTCCGGCATGGCGGCGGTGAGCGCCTGTTTCGAGCTGTTTTCGCCGGGGGATCATATCATTTGCTCCGAGGATCTCTACGGCGGCGTGACGCGGCTGATCAATACGGTGGGAAAAAAGAACGGACTGACGGCGGATTTTGCGGATACCGGCGATCTGGAGCGGGTGGAGGCGCTGCTGCGTCCCGAAACCCGGGCGCTGTATGTGGAGACGCCCAGCAACCCGATGATGGAGATCACCGACCTCAGAGCCTGCGCGGAATTTGCGAAGCGCCACGGACTGCTTCTGATTGCGGACAACACGTTTCTCTCCCCCTATCTGCAAAATCCCATCGCCCTGGGGGCAGATCTGGCGGTGCACAGCGGCAGTAAGTTCCTGAGCGGTCACAACGATACGATCGCGGGCTTTGTCTGCACGGCCACGCAGGAGCTGACGGACCGGATCCGACTGATTGAAAAGACCACCGGCGGCTGTCTGTCCCCCTTTGACAGCTGGCTGGTGCTGCGCGGCATCAAAACGCTGGCGGTGCGCATGGAGCGGCAGCAGGAAAACGCGGGGAAGCTGGCCCGGTGGCTGGAGCAAAATCCCAAAGTGAAACGGGTATATTATCCGGGGCTTTGCAGCCATCCCGGACATGAGATCAACGCTTCCCAGGCCAGAGGGGCGGGCGCGATGATTTCTTTTTGCACGGATACGGAGCAGACGGCCCGGCAGGTGCTGGAGCGGGTGCGGCTGATTACCTTCGCGGAGAGCCTTGGAGGGACGGAATCTTTGATTACCTATCCGATGGTACAGACCCACGCGGACGTGCCGAAGGAGCAGCGCGACCGGCTGGGGATCACGGAGACGCTGCTGCGGCTGTCTGTGGGACTGGAGAACGCAGAGGATCTGATGGCGGATCTGGAGCAGGCCTTTGACGGGGAGCCCGGAGGAACGGCAGATGAAGTATGATTTTGATGAGAGAATCGACCGGCACAACACAAACAGCCTGAAATATGATTTTGCCCTGCAGAGAGGGCACGGGGAGGACGAGCTTCCCCTGTGGGTGGCCGATATGGATTTCCGTGCGCCCACGCCCGTGCTGGAGGCCCTTGAAAAAGCGGTGCGGCACGGCATTTTCGGCTACAGCGAGGCGAAAGAGGCCTATTTTGAGGCGCTTTCCGGGTGGTTTTCGTCCCGCTTTGGCTGGGAGCCGCACCGGGAGTGGCTGGTCAAAACGCCGGGTGTCGTGTACGCCCTGGCGATGGCGGTGCGGGCCCTGACACAGGAAGGGGACGGCGTGCTGATTCAGACGCCGGTCTACTATCCCTTCTATGAGGTGATCCGGGACAATAACCGGAAAATTGCGGAAAACCCGCTGCTGTACCAAAATGGCCGCTATGAGATTGATTTTGAGGATCTGGAAAAAAAGATGGCGGCAGGGGAGGCAAAGCTGCTGCTGTTGTGCAGTCCCCACAATCCGGTGGGACGCGTATGGACGGCGCGGGAGCTGCAGAAAATCGGCGAGCTCTGCGATACCTACCATATTTGGGTTGTGTCCGATGAGATCCACTGTGATTTTGCGTTTCCGGAGCACCCGCATACGATGTTTCTGAGCGCCTGCCCACATCTTGCCGGGCGGACGGTGCTGTGTACCGCACCCAGCAAAACCTTCAACCTGGCGGGGCTGCAGGTGTCCAACATCTGGATCCCGGATAAAGGACTGCGGGAGAGGTTTGAAAGGGAGATCGCCAAAAGCGGCTATTCCCAGTTAAACTGTCTGGGGCTGACGGCCTGCCAGGCCGCCTATGAGCAGGGCGGCGAGTGGCTGGAGGAGTGCCGGGCCTATCTGCGGGAAAATCTGGACTATCTGCGGGATTTTCTGGGAAAGCGGCTGCCGCAGCTTCGGCTGGTGGAGCCGGAGGGAACCTATTTTGCCTGGCTGGACTGCTCCGGGCTTGGGATGTCCTGGCAGGAGCAGGAGCACTTTTTTCGCCGGGAGGCGAAGCTGTGGCTCGACGGCGGCCATATTTTCGGAAAGGCCTCCGGACAGTTTGAACGGATCGTGCTGGCCTGCCCCCGGGAGACGCTTCGGGAGGCGCTTTTGCGGCTGGAGAAGGCCTGCCGGGAAAGGAACGGCCGATGAAAAATCCGCTGCGTTATCAGATTTCGGAATATGACTGCGGGCCGACAGCCCTTTTGGACGGGATCAGCTATTTGTTCGAGCGGGAGCAGATTCCGCCGGAGCTGATCCGCAATATCATGCTCTACTGTCTGGACTGCTACAGTCCGGAGGGGGAGAGCGGCAAAAGCGGAACCTCCTGCACGGCCATGATGTTTCTGAGCAACTGGCTGGACGGCTTCGGACGGGCGGGACAGCTTCCGGTTTCCAGCGGCTATCTGTCCGGCAGCCAGGTCCATATGGGACAAAACGGCGGCGTCTGCGATGCGCTCAGACGGAAGGGCGCTGCCGTGGTGCGGCTCTTTTTCGATATTCCCCATTATGTGCTGCTCACCGGAATCGAGGGGGACAGCATCCGGATGTTTGATCCTTACTATATGGACCGGGCTTACGCGCCGGCGGACGTACGCATGGTGGAGGACGCTCCCTTTTCCCACAACCGGCTTGTGCCGGTGCGGTATTTTGAGCGGGAGAGCGAGGAGCTTTATTCCCTGGGGCCAATGGACGGACGGGAGGCTGTGCTTCTGTTTAATGAGGCGACAAAGCTGACCTCGGAAAAAACAATCGAATATTTTATCTGAAAAAGGGATTGACAAATCCCTTTTTTTGTTTTAAACTTTAAACATACAAAACAAGTAGGTAATTAGGAATAGGAGGATAATACAATGGGAAAATATTACACATCCGCAGATCAGCTCATCGGGGGCACACCGCTTTTGGAGCTGTCCCGCCTGGAGAAAGCGGAGGGCTTAAAGGCACACGTTTTTGGGAAGCTGGAATACTTTAACCCGGCGGGCTCCGTCAAGGACAGGATCGCGAAGGCCATGATTGAGGATGCCGAGAAGAAGGGGCTTCTCAAGCCCGGCTCCGTGATCATCGAGCCCACCTCCGGCAATACCGGGATCGGGCTGGCCAGCGTGGCGGCGGCCAGGGGCTACCGGACGATTATCGTAATGCCGGAGACCATGAGCGTGGAGCGACGTCAGCTGATGAAGGCCTACGGGGCGGAGCTGGTGCTGACGGAGGGGACGAGAGGCATGACCGGCGCGATTGAGAAGGCCGACGAGCTGGCAAAGCAGATTCCGGACAGCTTTATCCCGGGCCAGTTTGTGAATCCGGCCAACCCGGAGGTGCATTTTGCAACCACCGGCCCGGAGATCTGGGAGGATCTGGACGGAAAGGTGGATATCCTGGTGGCGGGCGTGGGAACCGGCGGCACCATCACCGGCACCGGCGAATATTTAAAGAGCAAAAATCCGGAGGTAAAGGTAGTGGCGGTGGAGCCTGCGTCCTCCCCGGTACTCAGCCAGGGCAAGGCGGGCGCGCATAAGATTCAGGGCATCGGCGCCGGCTTTGTGCCCAAGGTGCTGGACACGAAGGTGTACGACGAGATCATCACGGTGGAGAATGACGACGCCTTCGCGACGGGACGCCGGATCGGGCACACGGAGGGCGTGCTGGTGGGCATCTCCTCCGGCGCGGCGGTGTGGGCGGCTCTGCAGCTGGCGAAGCGCCCGGAAAACGAGGGCAAAAATATCGTGGTAATCCTGCCGGATACCGGGGACCGTTATCTTTCCACGCCTCTTTTCGCGGAGTAATCCGAAAAAATGATTGACAGCAGCGCGCTGATGTGCTATTTTGTTAAAAAGTCAAAAGCGATGACGGAGAAAAGTAATGCGGCGGTCCGGCACAGAGAGCGGGGGACGGGTGAGAGCCCTGCGCGGCGGCCGCATGAAAGAACACTTCCGAGCTGCGAGCTGAACGCACTCTGCGCTGTGGGCAGGGGAGGCAAGTAGGCGAGCCGGAGTCCCACGTTACAGGGATAGCGTTTCATGAGAACGCGAAAAAGGGGTCGTACAAGGAAGTGCGGCAAGTTAGGTGGCACCGCGGATATAAGCAGCAGCTATTCGTCCTATCAGAGGGAGGAACAGCTGCTGATTTTATTTTCGGGAAAAGGAGAGAAGCTTATGTGTTCAATTCTGTGCTACGCGGGAAAGGATGTCACCAAAAAGACGATGGAGGCCTATCTGGAGAGGACAAAGCTGCGGGGGCCGGATGCCCAGCAGGTGGTGGAGACACCCTTTGGCTATCTGGGCTTTGCCCGGCTGGCGATCATGGGGCTGACCCCGGACGGAATGCAGCCCTTTTGCAGGGACGAAAGCTGGGTGGTGTGCAATGGAGAGATTTACGGCTTCCGCCGGATCAAGAAGGAGCTTTCGGAGCGGGGCTATTCCTTTCAGAGCGGCTCTGACTGCGAGGTGCTGCTGCCGCTGTTTGAGGAGTACGGACTGGAGATGTTTTCTCATCTGGATGCGGAGTACGCCTGCGTGATTTATGACCACCGGAGCGGACAGCTGATCGCTGCCCGGGATCCCATCGGGATCCGGCCGCTGTTTTACGGCTATTCGGAGAGCGGAAAGATCGCCTTTGCCAGCGAGGCCAAAAACCTGATCGGCTGGGTGGACGAGGTGCGGCCCTTCCCGCCCGGCAGCTATTACTGCGACGGGAAGTTTGTGAAATACGAGGATATCGGAGCGGTGCGCGGCTATGTGCACGACGATCTGGCGCAGATCACGAAAAACATTCACGACAAGCTGACGGAGGGGGTGAGAAAGCGGCTGGACGCGGACGCGCCGATGGGCTTTTTGCTCTCCGGCGGACTGGATTCCAGCCTGGTGTGCGCGATTGCGGCAAACATTTTGAAAAAGCCCATCAAAACCTTCGCCATCGGTATGGATAAGGATGCCATCGATTTAAAATACGCCCGGGAGGCGGCGGAGTTTATCGGGGCGGAGCACACGGAGGTCATCATGACCCGGGACGAGGTGCTTCAAAGCCTGGAGACGGTGATCGAGGCGCTGGCCACCTACGATATCACCACCATCCGTGCCAGCATGGGAATGTATCTGGTGTGCAGGGCGATCCATCTGGCGACGGATATCAAGGTGCTTTTGACCGGGGAAATTTCCGACGAGCTGTTCGGCTACAAGTACACGGACTTTGCCCCCAGCGCGGCGGCCTTCCAGGAGGAGGCGGCAAAGCGGATGCGGGAGCTGTACTGTTATGATGTGCTGCGGGCAGACCGGTGTCTGGCGGCAAACAGCCTGGAGGCCCGCGTCCCCTTCGGAGATCTGGATTTTGCGCGCTATGTGATGTCCATCGATCCGGCCCGCAAGCTCAACACCTACGGAAAGGGAAAATATCTGCTGCGAAAGGCCTTCGAGGCGGATCAGATCCTGCCGGAGCACATTTTATGGCGGGAGAAGGCGGCCTTCAGCGACGCGGTGGGACACAGCATGGTGGACGACCTGAAGGAATACGCGCAGAGCCTTTATACAGATGACGAATACGAGGAAAAGAGAAAAAAATATGACTTTGCTCAGCCCTTCACGAAGGAGAGCCTTCTGTACCGGGAGATCTTTGAAAAATATTATCCGGGACAGGCGAAGATGATTCCCGGCTTCTGGATGCCAAACAGGGAATGGGAGGGCTGCAATGTGGACGACCCCAGCGCACGGGTGCTGTCCAACTACGGAGAAAGCGGGAAGTAAGTCAACAGTTCAGCCAGACAGGAGTGAACGGCCAAAATCGTGCTCGCACGAATTTTGGCTGGTTGCTCCTGTCTGAGGGAGCGCCCGGTTATGAGCAAAGAGAGCCGCGAAGCGGCGGAGAGCGCGTTAGCGCGGCTTTGCGAATGGCGCGGGCTGAACTTATGAAAGAAGAAAAAGAACGGGAAGCAAGCCGCAGGGCCTACTTCCCGTCCGTTCTTTTCATGATGAGGGCCTCCCGGCAGGGAAAATCGCCCATCTCGTAATAGCCTTTGGTGAGGCGGTTTAAACGCTCCAGACTCACGGCCCGGTTGGCCCGCTTGGGCTGCCCGTTTATGAAGCGGATGCCCTTGGAGTAATATTCCGCGTCAAATTCCGGGGTGCCCTCCTCCTCGTAGTAGGGATCAAAAAGAAGCGCCTCGCCGTTGTCCGAAAGACCGGTGAGCAGCACATAGTGGGGGACCTCCAGAAAAACATGGAGTACCGTCACGGCCCCTTCCTCCAGTGCCTGGTGAATCCGGCTGCCGGGCAGGACGGTCACCGCCTCTTTGGACAAAAATTCACAGGAAAAGGGCAGCCGGCGCACCTGGCTTGTCTGGTTGAGCCAGCTGCCGATGAACTTCATGGCGGCGGCGGAGGTGCCGTGCTTGCAGGGTTCGCCGGATTCATTGTAGGTATCCATACAGTAGAGCATGATGAACTTGATAATGTCCGGGCTGATCTCCTCCCGCTCGAACAGATAGCGTATCCCATTAATTAAGGAAACGGGGCCGCAATCATATTCGGAGGACTGATAATTCAGATAATTTTTCATTTTTCTCTGTACCTTTTCCTTAAATCGTGTAAAATAGACTGAGACACGTCGGACTCTGCTGACGAATATAACGCGAATATTGTATTTTGTCAAGAACATACATATATGGCTTGACAGGAGCGGGAAAGTGTATTATTATCCCTATAACATATCAAATAAATAGGAATTTGAAATGTGGGTTTGCTGTGAAAGGAGGAGCATTATGAAAAAAAGAAAAAAGCTTTTGGGACTGCTTTTGGCCGGTGCGATGGCCCTGGGGCTGACGGCCTGCGGCGCAGCCGGCGCGGGAGCGGAGCAGACGGGCTCTGCAGCCCAGGAGCAGGGAACAGAGGCGGCGGGAGCGACAGCGCCTGCAGCGGCTCCCGGCGAGAAGGTCATCAATGTGGGCGTTACGGATACGCTGGGTACGCTGAATCCGTTGCTGCTGGACGGCGGCGAAATCAACAAGTATGCCACAGGACTGATGTTTCTGCCCCTGATGGAGCTGGATCAGGATCTGAATTTCCAGCCTATGCTGGCGGATTCCATCACCACCGAGGACAATAAGAATTTCGTGGTGCATATCGACGACAATGCCACCTGGTCCGACGGCACTCCGGTGACGGCGGATGACGTGCTCTACACGGCGCTTCGGCTGTGCAGCCCGGTGATAAACAATACCTCCATGATGTACTATGTGTTCGAGGGCGTGGGGGACGACGGCTATGTGGAGGCCGGGGCGGACAGCGTGGCCGGTATCCAGAAGGTGGACGACAAGACCGTGCAGTTTACCACCAAGAACGAGATGCCGCTTTCCACCTTCGAGAGCACCTATGCCAGGTATCTGCTGACCCTGCCCAAGCATGTGATCGAGCAGTACAGCGAGGAGGAGCTTTCCACGGCGGACTGGTTCAATCATCCCGATGTGGTCAGCGGCCCCTTTGTGGTGACGGAGTTTGATCAGGATCACTACATTTCCTATGAGGCCAACGAGAATTACTGGAAGGGCGCGCCGAAGCTGGATAAGCTCAACATCAAGATCGTGGACGGCAGCCAGCTCTACGCGGGCTTACAGTCCGGCGAGATCGATATCACGCAGCATACCATGAGCGTGATTCCGCTGGAGGATTACGACAGTGTGGAGGCGCTGGAAAATGTGGAGGTGGTTTACGGCGATCCTGTCACCAACCAGTCTGTGTTTATCCAGACGGCCAACGTGTCGGATGTTCGGGTGCGTCAGGCGATGCTGTGCGCCATCGACCGGGAGCAGATCCTGCAGGGACTGCTGAACGGTCACGGGGAGATCATCGACGGCTTCCTCTCCAGCGCAAGCCCCTTCTTTGACGACACGATCACGCCGGTGGCCTACGATCCGGAGAAGGCAAAGTCCCTTCTGGAGGAGGCCGGCTGGGACGGCTCCCAGACGCTTCGCTTTTACGTGAACTCCGGCGACAACACCTTCATCAACGCGGCCAATATTATCGTTGCCCAGTGGGCGGCGGTGGGCATCAAGGCGGAGATCCAGACGGTGGACTTTGCGACGCTGATGTCGGTGGCCGGCGGAGATGATTATGATGTGCTGGCGGTGCAGTACACCTACGCGCCGGTTGACCCGTATCCGGATATGTCCTGGCTGCTTGGCGGCGAGGGAAGCTGGACCGGCTACGGCAACGACGAGGTCAACGACGCTCTGGCAAAGAGTCAGAAGACCAGCGATCCGGAGGAGACCAAGGAGCTGTTCTCCATCGTGGACCGCAGGGTACAGGAGGATGTCCCCATGTTTTCCGCCTACGTCATCAGCGCGCAGGGCGCGGTGAATAAGCGGGTGATCGGGGCAAAGCCCAGCGTGTACGGATTTTTCAATGACGTACAGAACTGGGATGTGAGCGAGTAAAACGAAAAACGGGCTTCCCGGCAGGCGGACGCAGGCCGGGAAGCTCAGCGTTTTTCGTTTCATGAAAAATATGTCCGATAGAGTAAGCGAGGAAACGAAAATGGCGCATTTGCTGGAGGTAAAAGGGCTGACGACGGTTTTTCAGGGGGATCAGGGAACGACGGTCAGCGTGGATCATGTAAACTTTACGGTGGACGAGGGCGAAGTGGTCTGTATTGTCGGAGAATCCGGATGCGGCAAGAGCGTCACCTCGCTTTCCATTATGGGGCTTCTGGGAAAGGGAGGAAAGGTAGCGGAGGGAAGCGTCCTGTTTGACGGCAGGGATCTGCTTGGGATGCCGGAGAAGAAGCTGGATGAGGTGCGGGGAAACCGCCTGTCCATGATTTTCCAGGATCCCCTCACCTCCCTGGATCCGGTTTTTACGGTGGGAAGCCAGATTGTGGAGAGCCTGCGCAGGCATCTGCACCTGTCCCGGGCCGAGGCCCGGCAGCGGGCGGAGCAGATTCTGGAGAAGGTAGGGATGCCGGATCCTCACGGGACGATGAAAAAATATCCGCACACCCTTTCGGGCGGGATGCGGCAGCGCGTGATGATCGCCATGGCGCTCTGCTGCAGCCCGGCCCTTCTGATTGCCGACGAGCCCACGACGGCCCTGGATGTGACAATTCAGGCGCAGATCATGCAGCTTTTGCGGCAGCTGGGGAAGGAGACGGGGATGTCCATCATCCTGATTACGCACGACATCGGCCTGGTAGCCAGCATGGCGGACCGGGTGATTGTGATGTATGCGGGCCAGATTATCGAGGAGGCTCCGGTGAAGGAGCTGTTTTCCTCCCCGGCCCATCCCTATACCAGGGCCCTTTTGGATACGGTGCCCGGGATTTACGACGACGAGGACCGGACGCTGGTGTCCATTCCCGGCATGGTGCCGGAAAATTATGACTCGATCAGCGGCTGCCGCTTTGCGGACCGCTGCGCGCTTTGCCGGGAGGAGTGCAGAAAGCCTCAGGCAGAGCGGATACTGGGCGGCGGACGCCGCGTAAGATGCCTTATGGCGGACGGAAAGGCAGGTGCGTGAGATGGAAAAGGAACGGCAGGCGGCACAGCCGTTAATCCGGGTGGAAAACCTGAAAAAATATTATCCGATCCGGGGCGGGATTATCACGCATACCACGGGCTATGTGCGGGCGGTGGACGGCGTGAGCTTTTCCATCGCGGAGGGGGAAACGCTGGGGCTTGTGGGCGAGTCAGGCTGCGGAAAATCCACCGTTGGGCGTCAGCTTGTGGGACTGGAAAAGCCGACCGGCGGAAGCTTTTTTTATGACGGAAGGGATATGGGAAAGCTGCGCGGAAGGGAGGAGAGAGCCCTGCGCACGCAGCTGCAGATGGTGTTTCAGGATCCCTATTCTTCCTTAAATCCCCGGCGGCACATTTATGAGATCCTGTCTCAGCCCATGCTTTATCATGGGATTTCCACCAGGGACACGGTGCGGCAGGACGTGGACCGGCTGCTGGATATGGTGGGGCTTCCGAAGAAGGTGCTGGGACGCTATCCTCACGAGTTTTCGGGCGGGCAGCGCCAGCGCATCGGCATCGCCCGGGCGCTGTCCTTAAATCCGCGCTTTCTGGTCTGTGACGAGCCGGTGAGCGCCCTGGATGTGTCGATTCAGGCGCAGATTCTGAATCTTTTGCTGGGCCTGCAGCGTGATCTTGGCCTGACTTGCGTGTTTGTGGGGCACGGGCTGGGCGCGGTCAACTATGTGAGCGACCGGATTGCCGTGATGTATCTGGGAAAAATCGTGGAGATCGGCCCTGCCCGGGAGGTGTTCCACCATCCGGTGCACCCCTACACCCGCGCGCTGATCGACGCGGTGCCCGTGGCGGATCCGAACCGGCGGGAGAAGAAGGCAGCGCTCTCCGGAGAGATCGGCTCCAGCACGAATCCGCCGGCAGGCTGCCGGTTTCACCCCCGCTGTCCTTATGCGACCGAGGCGTGCAAAAGCAGCGAGCCCCGGATGAGGGAGACTGCGCCGGGCAGCGGCCATCTGGCTGCCTGCCCGGTGGTGATGGGAAAGGAGGCACAGGCGTGAGCAAATATATTATCAAGAGAATCCTGATCGCCATTCCGGTGCTGATCGGGATCACGATTATCGATTACGCGATCATGTGCCTGGCGGGAAGCCCGCTGGAAATGATCCAGGGCCCCCGGGTGTCGGAGGCCGCGGTGCAGGCCAAGGAGATTGCGCTGGGCCTGGACAAGCCCTTTTATATTCAGTATTTTGTCTGGCTCAAGCAGCTTCTGCAGGGGAATATGGGCTACTCCATCAAATCCTATCAGCCGGTGAGCGGGATGATCGCAAGCCATCTGGGGCCGACTCTGCTGCTGATGGGGACTTCCCTGCTGGTGAGCCTTCTGATGGCGGTGCCCGCGGGCATTTACAGCGCCATCAAGCAGTATTCGGCGGGGGACTACACGGTGGTGACGCTGTCCTTTCTAAGCAGCAGCATCCCCGGTTTTTTCCTGTCTCTTTTGCTGATCTTTTTCTTTACGGTAAAGCTGGGCTGGCTGCCCTCCAGCGGGATGAGCACGCTGGGGACGGGAGGAGGAGCGATGGATGTCGCGCGGCACATGGTGATGCCGGTGCTGGTGCTTTCCACCTCCATGGCCGGAACGAATATCCGGTACATCCGCAGCGCCATGCTGGAGATTTTGCAGCAGGATTATTTGCGGACGGCGAAGGCCAAGGGGATCGGGCGCTTTCTGGTTATCAACAAGCACGCGCTGAGAAATGCGCTGATCCCGATTATCACGGTGATCGGCATGGAGATCCCGGTGCTTTTCGGCGGGCAGGTGATCATCGAGCAGGTGTTTTCCTGGCCGGGGCTGGGACTGATGACGATGAGCGCGATCACCAGCCGGGACTATCCGGTGATCATGGGCGTCTGCCTGTTGTCTGCCATTGTGGTGCTGGCGGGTAATCTGATCACTGATATTTTGTATGCGCTGGCGGACCCCACCATACAGCTGAAATAGGAGCAGGCGGATATGAAGAAACCCAATTTCAACCGGAAATATTCCGATGATATTACACGAGAGAGTTACCTGCAGACGGTGATGCGCCGCTTTCGGCGCCACCATCTGGCAGCCGTCAGCCTGGCGATTGTGGCGCTGATCGCGCTGGCGGCCCTGCTTGCCCCGCTGATTGCGCCCTTTGATCCGGATGAGATCACGGGGAGCTTCGCCAAGGGGCCCAGCCTGGAGCATTGGCTGGGAACGGACCAGATCGGCCGGGATGTGTTCAGCCGGCTCTTATATGCCACCCGTATTTCCCTGCTGGTGGGACTTTTGGCGACGGCGATTTCCACCGCGATCGGCGTGGTGCTGGGCCTGATCGCCGGGTATTTCGGCGGTGTGGCGGATATGCTGATCATGCGGTTTACGGACATGGTGATGTCCTTTCCCTATATCCTGCTGGTGCTGGTGGCGGCTTCCATCTTTAAGCCGGGCCTGTGGAGCATCATCCTGATCCTGGGCTTTGTGGACTGGCCGGGCATTGCCCGCCTGGTGCGGGGCAACGTGCTGAGCCTGCGGGAGAGCAATTTTGTAAAGAGCGACCTGGTGGCCGGGATGCCGCTGCGATACATCCTTTTTTCGGAGATTTTGCCCAACACGGCGGCCCCGATTCTGGTCTATGCCACCTCCGTGCTGGCGCTGTCCATGCTGGACGAGGCGGCCTTGAGCTTTCTGGGCATGGGCGTACAGCCGCCCACGGCCAGTCTGGGGAACATGTTAAACGGGGCGCAGTCCATGACAGTGCTGACCAAACAGCCCTGGCTGTGGCTTCCGCCCGGGCTGATGATCGTGGTGCTGGTAATCGCGATCAACTTTATCGGGGACGCGCTGCGGGATGCGCTGGATCCCAACAGTGGGAGGTAAGAGGCATGAGAGAAGATTTGCTGGAGCTGTTTTACTGGTTTCACCGGCATCCGGAGCTTTCCTATGAGGAGTTTGGAACGACGGAAAAAATCCGGGAGGTTTTGAACGGGATGGGAGTCGGGCTTTTGCCGGTCGGGCTGGAGACGGGGCTTGTCGCAGAGGTTCGCGGCGCGCTTCCGGGGCCGGTGCAGGCGCTTCGGTGCGATATCGACGCTTTGCCGATTGCCGAGCAGTCGGGGCTTTCCTATGCTTCGGAGACGCCGGGAAAGATGCACGCCTGCGGGCATGATTTCCATATCACGGCGGGCCTTGGGGCGATTGGGCTCTTGCTGGAGAATCGGGAACGGCTCTGCGGGAGTGTGCGCGTCTTTTTCCAGCCGGCGGAGGAGTCCTCCCTGGGAGCGCTGAAGGTGCTGGAAAAGGAGGAAGCCATGGCGGGAGTGGAGCGGATCTGGGGCTTTCACGCGGATCCCACCAACCCGGTGGGGACCTTCGGAATCCGGGAGGGCAGTGTGACGGCTGCGGTGGACCGGTTTGTGATTACGGTGACCGGCAGGGGCTGTCACGGAGCGCATCCGGATGACGGCGTGGATCCGATCCCCGCAGCCGCTGCGATGGTGCAGGCCTTCCAGACCATCGTGACCCGCAATATCAATCCGTTTCACCCGGCGCTGATCAGCGTGACCCGGCTGGAGGCAGGCAATACCTGGAATGTGATTCCGCAGACCGCCCAGCTGGAGGGAACGGTGCGGACGATGGAGAAGGCCGATCGGGAGCTGTTTGAGCGAAGGGTGCGGGAGATTGCGGAACGCACGGCGGCCGCTTACGGAGCGGCAGCATCTGTCGAGTGGATCCCCGGCCCGCCTGCGGTGTGCAATGACCGCGGGATGGCGGAGTTTGCGGAGAAAAAAGCGAAGGAGCAGGGCTTTTTGGTGGTGCCGGAGGAGCAGTCACTGGGCGGAGACGATTTTTCCTTCTACATGGAAAAGGTGCCGGGCTGCTATGTGAAGGTCGGAACCGGCGTGGGCCCTACGATCCATCAGCCGGATTTTAAGGTGGACCCCCGCGCCATCGAGGTGGGAAGCAGGTATCTGGCGGGGGTATTGCTGGGATAGTTGTAACAGTTCAGCTAAACTTTATTGCAATAAAGTGAAAGATGTGCTACTATCAATTTTAAATCTGAGAAGAAATCGAAAAAGAAATCAGAAAAGAAATCAGGAGGATCGCTCATGGCGCAGCTTTGGGGCGGGCGCTTCACAAAGGAAACGGACAAGCTGGTATATCAGTTTAACGCGTCGATTTCCTTTGACAAGCGTCTGTTACAGGAGGATATCGAGGGCAGCATCGCCCATGTAAAAATGCTGGCCCGGCAGGGCATTTTGACACAGGAGGAGAAGGACCGGATTGTGGATGGCCTGACGGGGATCCGCAGGGACGCAGAGGACGGATCGCTGGCCGTCACGGAAGAATATGAGGATATTCACAGCTTTGTGGAGGCCAATCTGATCGACCGGATCGGGGAGGCGGGCAAGAAGCTTCATACCGGGCGGAGCCGCAACGATCAGGTGGCCCTGGATATGCGGCTGTATGTGCGCCGCCAGGTGGAGGAAACGGACGGGCTTTTAAAGGAGCTTTTGGAGACGCTGCTTTGCCTGATGGAGGACAACCTGGAAACCTATATGCCGGGCTTTACCCATCTGCAGAAGGCCCAGCCCACCACGCTGGCCCACTATATGGGCGCGTACTTTGAGATGTTTCGGAGGGACCGGCAGCGGATGAGCGATATCCGGGAGCGGATGAACTACTGCCCGCTGGGAAGCGGGGCCCTGGCGGGAACCACCTACCCGCTGGACCGGGAGTATACCGCCTCCCTTCTGGGCTTTGCCGGGCCGACCTTAAACAGCATGGACTCCGTGTCCGACCGGGACTATGTGATCGAGTATCTGGCGGCATTGTCCACGATTATGATGCATTTAAGCCGTTTTTCGGAGGAAATCATCCTCTGGAACAGCAACGAATACCAGTTTGTGGAGATTGACGACGCCTATTCCACCGGCTCCTCGATCATGCCGCAGAAAAAAAATCCTGACATCGCGGAGCTGGTGCGGGGCAAGACCGGACGGGTTTACGGGGCGCTGACGAGCCTTCTGACGACCATGAAGGGGCTGCCTCTGGCCTACAACAAGGACATGCAGGAGGACAAGGAGCTGACCTTTGACGCCATCGATACGGTGAAGGGCTGCCTGCAGCTGTTCAACGGCATGGTTAAAACCATGAAATTCCGCAGGGACGTGATGGCCAGATCTGCCATGAGAGGCTTTACCAATGCCACCGACGCGGCGGATTATCTGGTGGGGAAGGGAATGCCCTTCCGGGATGCCCACGGAGTGATCGGACGGCTGGTGCTTTACTGCATCGGGCAGGGCAAGAGTATCGAGGAGTGCTCTCTGGAGGAGCTAAAGGAAATCAGCCCTGTGTTTGAGAAGGATATTTACGACGCGGTCAGCTTAAAGACCTGCGTGGAGAAGCGCCTGACGGTGGGCGCGCCGGGGCCGGAGGCGATGAAAAGGGTGATCGCCCTCCACCGGGAATATTTGGAGAAGCACTGATAATCACGATAAAACGGAGTGCAGGAGAGGAGAAAAAAACATGAGTGAGAAACTGAAGGTAGGCGTACTGGGCGGAACCGGAATGGTGGGACAGCGTTTTATTTCGCTGCTGGAGAATCACCCCTGGTTCGAGGTGACAACCATCGCGGCAAGCCCCCGTTCCGCGGGCAAGACCTACGAGGAGGCGGTGGGCGGCCGCTGGAAGATGGACACGCCCATGCCGGAGCGGGTCAAGAGCATCGTGGTGATGAATGTCAACGAGGTGGAGCAGGTGTCCCGGCAGGTGGATTTTGTGTTCAGCGCCGTGGATATGACAAAGGATGAGATCAAGAAGATCGAGGAGGCTTACGCAAAGACCGAGACCCCTGTGGTCTCCAACAATTCGGCGCACCGCTGGACGCCGGACGTTCCCATGGTAGTGCCGGAGATTAATCCGGAGCACATGGCGGTGATCGAGTCCCAGAAAAAGCGCCTGGGCACCACCCGGGGCTTTGTTGCGGTAAAGCCCAACTGCTCCATCCAGAGCTATGCGCCGGCGCTGACCGCATGGAAGGAGTTTGAACCCTATGAGGTGGTTGCAACCACCTATCAGGCGATCTCCGGCGCGGGCAAGACCTTCGCCGACTGGCCGGAGATGGTGGGCAACATCATCCCCTACATCGGCGGCGAGGAGGAAAAGAGCGAGAAGGAGCCTCTGCGCATCTGGGGCAAGGTGGAGGACGGCGTGATCAAGCCCGCCGAGGGCCCGGTGATCACCTGCCAGTGTATCCGTGTGCCGGTGTTAAACGGACATACGGCGGCTGTTTTTGTGAAATTCCGCAAAAAGCCCACGAAGGAGGAGCTGATCGACCGCCTGGTGCATTTTTCCGGCGAGCCTCAGAGACTGCAGCTTCCCAGCGCGCCCAAGCAGTTCATTCAGTACCTGGAGGAGGACAACCGTCCCCAGGTGGCGCTGGACGTCGACTATGAGAAAGGCATGGGAATTTCCGTGGGCCGCCTGCGCGAGGACACGGTGTACGACTGGAAGTTCGTGGGCCTTTCTCACAACACGGTCCGCGGCGCGGCAGGCGGAGCGATCCTGTGCGCGGAGCTTTTAAAGGCCCAGGGCTATATCACAAAGAAATAAGGTGTAATGGGAAAAAAGTTATTTATTGCGGAGAAACCGAGCGTGGCCCAGGAGTTCGCCAGGGCGCTCAAGTACAATATGAGCCGGCGGGACGGATACCTGGAATCGGAGGAAGCCGTGGTGACCTGGTGCGTGGGGCATCTGGTCACCATGAGCTATCCGGAGGTTTACGATATCCGGTATAAGCGCTGGTCCGAGGAGACGCTGCCCTTCATCCCGGAAACCTTCAGGTATGAGGTGATCCCCGGTGTGAAAAAGCAGTTTGATATCGTAAGCTCCCTGCTGAACCGCCCGGATGTGGACACGATTTATGTCTGCACCGACTCCGGGCGGGAGGGGGAGTATATTTACCGGCTGGTGGAGCAGCAGGCCGGCGTGACGGGGAAGACCCGTAAGCGGGTCTGGATCGATTCCCAGACGGAAGAGGAGATTCTGCGCGGCGTGCGGGAAGCCAAGGATCTGTCGGCCTATGACAGCCTTTCCGACGCCGCTTATCTGCGTGCCAAGGAAGACTATCTGATGGGCATCAACTTTTCCCGGGCGCTGACCCTAAAGTACGGCAACAACGTAAAAAATTATCTGCGCCGGGACCGGGCCGTGATCTCCGTGGGCCGGGTGATGACCTGCGTGCTGGGCATGGTGGTCAACCGGGAAAGGGAGATCCGTTCCTTTGTCAAAACCCCATTTTACCGGGTGACGGGGAACTTCGGCATTCCCATGCAGGATGGAAAAAACAGGCCCTTTGAGGGAGAATGGCGGGCCGTCGAGGGCAGCGCCTACTTTGCGTCGCCGCTTTTGTATAAGGACAACGGCTTTCAGGAAAAAAAGTCCGCGCAGCAGCTGATGGAGCGGCTGGGCGCAGTTTTGCCCGAGGGAAGGCCGGGAGAGGGCTTTGAGGGCGCTTTTCTGGAAAAGTGCGAGAAGAAAAAGGAGCAGAAAAACCCGCCCCTTCTATACAACCTGGCGGAGCTGCAAAACGACTGCTCCCGGATGTTCAAGCTCAGTCCGGACGAGACGCTGCGGATCGCCCAGGAGCTCTACGAAAAAAAGCTGACCACCTACCCCCGGACGGACGCCCGCGTGCTTTCCTCTGCGGTGGCCAAGGAAATCCGGAAAAATATCGGCGGCTTAAAGGGCTTTGCCCCGGTGGCGCCCTTTGCCGCGCAGATTCTGGAGGAGGGGAGCTTCCGGGGACTGGCAAAGACCCGCTATGTCAACGACAAGCAGATCACGGATCACTATGCCATCATTCCGACGGGCCAGGGTCTGTCCGCCCTGCGCAGCCTTTCCCCGGCGGCGGGAAAGGTCTACGAGGTGGTGGCGCGGCGCTTTTTGAGCATTTTTTATCCGCCTGCGGTCTATCAGAAGGTGGCGCTGACCGTACTGGTCAAATCCCGGGCGCTGCCCCGGGGAGAACGGTTTTTCGCCTCCTTTAAGGTGCTGACCCAGGAGGGCTACCTGGCGGTGAGCCGCCCCTCCTTCCAGCGCCAAAAGGAGGAGGACAGGGCAGGAAGCGGGAGCGGCGAGGAGGAGGAAAACCGGTGCGACGAAGCCTTTCTCCAGGTGCTCCACGGCCTGAAAAAGGGCGCCTCTCTTCCGCTGGAAAGCCTGGCGATCCGGGAGGGAGAGACCTCTCCGCCCAAGCGCTACAATTCGGGAACGCTGATTCTGACGATGGAGAACGCGGGACAGTTTATCGAGGACGAGGAGCTGCGGGCCCAGATCAAGGGAAGCGGCATCGGCACCTCCGCCACCCGGGCGGAGATTTTAAAAAAGCTTGTGACGATCGAATATCTGGCGCTGAACAAAAAAACCCAGATCATCACGCCGACCCTGATGGGAGAGATGATCTACGACGTGGTTTCGGATTCCATCCGGCCCCTGTTAAACCCGGCGCTGACGGCCAGCTGGGAGAAGGGGCTGACCGGGGTGGCGGAGGGAACCATCTCCCCGGAGGAATACATGGGGAAGCTGGACGATTTTGTGCGGCGGCGCACCAATATCGTAAAGACGCTGCACAACCAGTCCGTGCTGTACCGCCAGTTCGACGCGGTATCCGGTTTTTACCGAAAAAAGGAAACGCCGGCCAAAAGCCGGAGCAAGAAGGAGGAGACAGAGCATGGAAGCAATGAAAATAAGCAGCCTGTATAGCCTGGAGGAGACGGTGGCGGCTCCTTATCTGGAGAAGTTTACCTATCCCTGGGAGGCGCTGGCCGGGATCCGGGAGTTTATCGTGGCGCTCGGCGAAAGCCTGCCGGAGGACCGCTTTGAAAAAAGGGGAGAAGACGTCTGGGTGGCAAAGAGCGCCAAGGTAGCCCCCACCGCCTGCTTAAACGGCCCCTGCATCGTGGACGAGGAGGCGGAGGTGCGCCACTGCGCTTTTGTGCGGGGCAGCGCCATCATCGGAAAGGGCGCGGTGGTCGGCAATTCCACCGAGCTAAAGAACGTGATCCTGTT
Source organism: Eubacteriales bacterium (assembly GCA_030524455.1). Classification (GTDB taxonomy): domain Bacteria; phylum Bacillota; class Clostridia; order Lachnospirales; family Lachnospiraceae; genus Gallintestinimicrobium. The sequence continues at coordinate 346,836 of JAUNGT010000001.1, forward strand.
TAATAAGGTGCAGGTGCCCCACTATAACTATGTGGGCGACAGCATCCTGGGCTACCGGGCGCATATGGGAGCGGGCTCCATCACCTCCAACGTAAAGAGCGACAAGACGCTGGTGGTGGTAAAGGGCGGCGGGGAGGAGATCGAAACCGGCCTCAAAAAATTCGGCGCCATGCTCGGCGACTGCGTGGAGGTAGGATGCAACAGCGTCTTAAATCCCGGCACCGTGATCGGCAAAAACACGAACATCTACCCGCTTTCCCGCGTGAGAGGCTATGTCCCCGCCGGCAGCATCTATAAGGATAAGGGTGAGGTTGTAAGCAAGCGGTGAGCAAGCGCAGGCGCTGAGAAAAAATTTTGTCTTGACGGATATGCGGCCGCGGTGTATCATTGTCTCAATGAATTAACGCTTGCACGCGTTAAAGCGTTGCAGAGCGAGAGGAGGAGACATTATGAAAAAGTTGGCGGCAATTTCTCTGTGTCTGGCGATGACGGCGGCTTCCCTGGCGGGCTGCGGCGCTTCGACGGATGCTTCCACACAGGCGGCGCCGGAGAGCGCGGCGGCAGACACATCCGCGCAGGCGGCAACGGAGAGCGCAGAAACCGGGGCGGCAGAGAGCGAGGCAGCGCAGGCGACGGGCGCAGCGGACGGCAGGGTGTACAATATCGGCATCTGCCAGCTGGTGCAGCATGAGGCGCTTGACGCGGCGACCCAGGGCTTTCAGGACGCCCTGACCGAGCTTTTGGGCGAGGGCAACGTGACCTTTGATTTACAGAACGCTTCCGGTGATCCCGCGACCTGCGCGACGATTGTGAATCAGTTCGTTTCGTCGGATGTGGATCTGATCCTGGCAAACGCGACAGCTTCCCTTCAGGCTGCTGCGGCGGCGACCAGCGAGATCCCGATCCTGGGAACCTCCATCACGGATTATGCGACGGCGCTCGATATCAGCGACTGGAACGGCGTGACCGGCAAAAATATTTCCGGCACCTCGGATCTGGCTCCCCTGGATCAGCAGGCGGCGATGCTGAACGAGCTGTTCCCGGATGCGAAGACCGTGGGGATCCTGTACTGCTCCGCGGAAGCCAATTCCGCTTATCAGTCCAACGTTATTCAGGAGTCCCTGACCGGTTACGGCTATACCTGTGAGGAGTACACCTTCGCGGATTCCAATGATCTTGCCTCCGTGGTAAACAGTGCGGTGGCTTCCTGCGACGTGATTTATATCCCCACAGACAACACGGCGGCCTCCAATACGGAGATTATCCAGAATATCTGCCAGCCGGCGGGCATTCCGGTAATCGCGGGCGAGGAAGGCATCTGCAAGGGCTGCGGCGTGGCGACGCTGTCCATCAGCTACTATGATATCGGCTACAAGGCGGGCGAAATGGCCTACGATATCCTGGTAAACGGCGCGGATATCACCTCCATGGCGATTGAGACGGCTCCCAACGTGACCAAGAAATATAACGCGGCCAACTGCGAAGCGCTCGGCATTACGGTGCCCGACGATTATGTGGCAATCGAGTGAGCCTGCAGCTGACCGGAAAAGAAATCTGACATAGAACCGGAGATGGAGAGACTGCATACCGCAGACACAGAGCGATATGCAGCCTCTCCATATGGCGTTTTGAAGTCCGGAAAAAACAACGGAGGATGGATTGGTGAATATTCTGACACTGTTCAACGCACTGCCGGGAGCCTGCGCCCAGGGACTGATCTGGGGCATTATGGCGATCGGCGTGTATATTACCTACACAATTCTGGATCTGGCGGACCTGACGGTGGACGGCACCATGTGCACCGGCGGCGCGGTCTGTATCGTGATGATGTCCACCGGGCATTCCGTGGGCGTGTCGCTTCTGTGCGCTTTTCTGGCGGGAATGCTGGCGGGACTGGTGACGGGCGTGTTCCACACGGCCATGGGAATCCCGGCGATCCTGGCGGGGATTCTGACCCAGCTGGGGCTCTATTCCGTCAACCTGCGCATTATGGGAAATAAGTCCAATATGGCGATCAGCGCGGACAAGTATGACCTGCTTGTTTCCCTGCGCTATATCAAGAACGTGGCATTTTATAAAAATACGCTGTTTGTGGTGGCGGTGGTTACCGTGATCCTGATCGCGGTTTTGTACTGGTTTTTCGGAACGGAGCTGGGCTGCTCCATTCGTGCCACGGGCTCCAATCCGAACATGTCCCGCGCGCAGGGCATCAACACGGATTTTACAAAAATACTGGGACTGATGATTTCCAACGGAATCGTGGCCTTTTCCAGCGGGCTTTTGGTCCAGTACCAGGGCTTTGCGGACATTAATACGGGACGGGGAGCCATCGTCATCGGCCTGGCGGCGGTGATTATCGGCGAGGTGGTATTCGGCAGGATCAGCCGCAACTTTGCCTTTCATCTGCTCACCGTATCCTTCGGGGCGATTATTTATTACGCGGTCATGCAGGTGGTGCTGTGGCTGGGCTTAAATCCCAACGATCTGAAACTGCTCTCCGCCCTGGTGGTGGCGGTGTTCCTGGCCCTGCCCTATATGAAGCGGAAATATTTTTCCAGGCCTGTAAAAAAAGGAGGTGCCGGACGTGCTTGATATCAAATCCATCAGCAAAACCTTCAACGCAGGGACGGTGAATGAAAAGACTGCCTTAAACGGCCTTTCCCTGCATCTGGACGAGGGGGATTTCGTGACTGTAATCGGCGGCAACGGCGCGGGCAAATCCACCATGCTGAACGCGGTGGCCGGCGTATGGCCCGTGGACGAGGGCGTGATTGAGATCGGCGGCGTCAATGTGACCCGCCTGCCGGAGCATAAGCGCGCCAAATATCTGGGCCGGGTGTTCCAGGATCCCATGACGGGTACGGCGGCCAATATGCAGATCGAGGAGAATATGGCGCTGGCAGCCCGGCGGGGGCAGTTTCGCGGCTTAAAACCCGGAATCACCAGGAAGGAGAGGGAGTTTTATAAGGAAAAGCTCGCCGAGCTGGGACTTGGCCTGGAGAGCCGTATGACCTCCAAGGTGGGACTTTTGTCCGGCGGACAGCGCCAGGCGCTGACCCTTTTGATGGCGTCCCTGAAAAAACCGAAGCTCCTTTTGCTGGACGAGCATACGGCGGCCCTGGATCCCAAGACGGCGGCCAAGGTGCTGGAGGCCACCGACCGGATCGTCGGCCAGGACAGCCTGACCACTCTGATGATCACCCATAATATGAAGGATGCCATCGCCCACGGAAACCGTCTGGTGATGATGTACGAGGGACGAATCATCTACGACGTGGCGGGCGAGGAGAAGAAAAAGCTGCATGTGTCCGATCTTTTGGAGAAGTTTGAGCAGGTCAGCGGCGGGAAGTTTGCGAACGACCGGATGATGCTCGCGTAGGGTACGCGCAGGCGCATGGGCGTTTTGAAAAAAATACTGGATTTTTAGCGAAAAATGTGAGAAAATAGCATCAGCGTGCAGCTGGTGCTTTTTTGCGCGATATGCCCTGCAAGCGGCTGCCGTGCTTGCACAGGCAGCCATTTGCAGGGCAACGGACAGCGAACAGCTTTGCTGCGAGCTGGCCGCGGTATCGCGGCGGATAGGGGAAGAAAATCTTTCCCTATCCGCGCCTTTTTGGCGTGCCCGCTGCCGAAATTTTTCACACACAAGATGAAAGGAGATACACATGATTTATTCACACGAAGTTGAACAGATGTGTCCGGTAGCACAGGGCGTTAACCATGGCTGTGCTCCCATCCCGGAAGAAGCAAATTGGGTAAAAGCCAAAGAGATCAAGGACATATCCGGTCTGACTCACGGTGTTGGCTGGTGTGCGCCTCAGCAGGGCGCCTGTAAGCTGACGCTGAACGTTAAGGAAGGCGTAGTGCAGGAAGCGTTGGTTGAGACTATCGGATGTTCCGGTATGACCCACTCCGCAGCGATGGCTGCTGAGATTCTGCCCGGCAGAACCATTCTGGAGGCGTTGAACACCGACCTTGTCTGTGATGCAATCAACACGGCCATGAGAGAGCTGTTCTTACAGATCGTTTACGGCCGTACCCAGTCCGCTTTCTCTGAGGACGGTCTTCCGATCGGCGCAGGCCTGGAGGATCTGGGCAAGGGTCTCAGAAGCCAGGTTGGCACGATGTACGGCACCTTAAAGAAGGGCCCCCGTTACCTCGAGATGGCCGAAGGCTATGTAACCGGTATCGCTCTGGATGCAGAGGATCAGATCATCGGCTACAAGTTCGTCAACTTCGGCAAGATGACAGACTTCATGAAGAAGGGCGACGATGCCCAGACGGCATATGAGAAGGCTTCCGGCCAGTACGGACGCGTGGATGACGCCGTAAGGATCATCGATCCCAGACAGGAATAAAAGGAGGAGGTAACGAACATGGCATTATTTGAGTCTTATGAAAGAAGAATCGACAAGATCAACGCTGTTTTGAATAGCTATGGGATTGCTTCCATCGAAGAAGCTGAGAAAATCACCAAGGATGCCGGCCTGGACGTTTACAATCAGGTAAAGAAGATCCAGCCCATCTGTTTTGAGAACGCATGCTGGGCCTACACGGTGGGCGCAGCCATCGCGATCAAGAAGGGCTGCCGCAGAGCTGCTGACGCAGCAGCTGCCATCGGCGAGGGCCTGCAGGCTTTCTGTATCCCCGGCTCCGTTGCCGATCAGCGTAAGGTAGGCCTTGGCCACGGCAACCTGGGCAAGATGCTGCTGGAGGAGGAGACCGACTGTTTCTGCTTCCTGGCAGGACATGAGTCCTTTGCGGCTGCAGAGGGCGCAATCGGTATCGCAGAGAAGGCGAACAAGGTTCGTAAGAAACCCCTTCGCGTTATCTTAAACGGCCTGGGCAAGGACGCTGCACAGATCATTTCCAGAATCAACGGCTTTACCTATGTGGAGACCGAGATGGACTACCACACCGGCGAACTCAAGGAAGTGTTCCGCAAGTCCTATTCCACCGGCCTTCGCTCCAAGGTAAACTGCTACGGCGCAAACGACGTAACCGAGGGCGTTGCGATCATGTGGAAGGAAGGCGTTGACGTTTCCATCACCGGGAACTCCACCAACCCGACCAGATTCCAGCATCCCGTTGCAGGCACCTACAAGAAGGAGTGCGTGGAGAAGGGCAAGAAGTACTTCTCCGTTGCATCCGGCGGCGGCACCGGCCGTACCCTGCATCCCGACAACATGGCTGCAGGCCCCGCTTCCTATGGCTTCACCGACACCCTGGGCCGTATGCACTCCGACGCGCAGTTCGCAGGATCCTCCTCCGTACCCGCGCACGTTGAGATGATGGGCCTGATCGGCATGGGCAATAACCCGATGGTAGGCGCTACCGTCGCAGTGGCTGTGTCCGTGGAAGAGGCCGCAAACGCTGGGAAATTCTGAGTTCTATAGTATTTTAAAGCAATAAAGGATTGTACAAAAGCGAAGGAGATATTCTGTGACGTTGGAATATCTCCTTTTTCATTCTTGATTATTTACATTTTTTTCGGTAATATTCTCTTTGAAGCTATGGGAAGTTCAGGAAGGGAGCCGCTTTGTTGAGATGATAGTATATAAAAATAATGGAGTGGAATTAAAATTTCAAACAAATGATAAAGTATTTTCGCCAAAAGCAATTGATGCCGGAACGATCAGTATGTTATCTAAAGTGAATTTTGCACCTACAGATAAGGTGCTTGATTTAGGATGCGGCTATGGGTTCGTTGGCATTTATGCGGGACAATTTATCAGCCCATCGAGAATAACAATGAGTGATATTTCTGAGGATGCACTGGAGCTTGCGAAAGAAAATATTGCTCTGAATCATGTGAATGGGATTAAAGTCGTAAAAAGTAACGGATTGGATCATATTGAGGATTCCGGATTTACTTTGATTTTGGCGAACCCTCCATATCATGAAGATTTTTCCGTACCGAAAAACTATATCGAAAAAGGGTATAAGAAGTTGACGGTAGGGGGGGCAATGTATCTCGTCACGAAAAGAAAAGAATGGTATAAAAAGAAATTAATAGCAGTTTTTGGCGGTACGAAAATTTATGAAGTGAACGGATATTATGTATTTATGGCTGAAAAAAAAGAATACAGGAAACAGACGGATAAGAAAAACGAAAATCATTTATCAAAAAAATTAGCAAGGAAAAAATCGCGGAATCGAAAGGAGGACGTGTAGATATGTGCAAAGGCTGGGATGATTATGCAGAAGATCGTGTAAAATCAAGCGCCAGAGATACTGTTGTCAGGATGATACGAAAAGGCTTGCCTGTGGAGGTAGCGATCGATACAGTAACCGGCTTGTCCAAGGAGGAGATTCGGGAGATTTACGAGCAGGAATTGTTGGTAAAATAATTCTGACAGAATGGAAAGAGGGGCTGCTTCACAAAAGCAGCCATAATTTTTATTGCAGGTAAAGTAAAACGGACGTATAATAAGACCAAAGGAGACGTCCATTTGCCATTATGCAGAAGGAAGGAATGAGAGAATGGGGCGTAAGGATGCAATAACAAAGGAATATACTTCCGATAACAGGATCTTTGCAGACCTGTTCAATTTTTTCTTATACGGCGGAAGGCAAGTGATACGGCCGGAGGCGCTGAAGACGCGTGATTCAGCGGAAGTGGCCATCCCGTATGGGACAGATCAAAAATCGGTTCCGGCGCAGAAGCAGCGGGATGTGCTGAAGGTCTATGCGGCAAAAGAGGCCGGAGGCGTTACCTATCTGCTTTTGGGATTGGAGAACCAATCTGACCAGCATTACGCGATGCCCTGTAAGAATATGATGTACGATGCAATGAATTATAGCTCCCAGGTAAGTCAGGCAGGGAAGAGCCATAGATCTGATCATAAGGCAGATCGGGCAGAGTATCTTTCCGGTTTTACAAAAGATGATCGGTTGATGCCCGTGGTAACGCTGGTGTTGTTCTGGGGTGCTGGAGAATGGGATGCACCGCGCAGTCTGCATGAGATGTTTGGGGATGTGGATGAAGAGGTATTAAAATATGTCCCGGATTATCGGATTAACCTGATTGTGCCGGCAGAGATCGATAATTTTGAAAAATTTACATCAGAGATTGGGCCGGTGTTAAAATTTATCAGAGAGTCACAGGATAAGAAACGGCTCAAGGAATTGGTTTATACGGATGAACGTTACAAGAGCATGGATCCGGAGAGCGCCCGGTTGCTGAATGAGGTGGCCGGCTTAAAGCTGGATCTTACTGCGGAATCGAAAGGAGGACGTGTGGATATGTGCAAAGGCTGGGATGATTATGCAGAAGATCGTGTAAAATCAAGCGCCAGAGATACTGTTATCAGGATGATACGAAAAGGTGCTCAACTTGAATTTATAATTGATACAGTAACCGGCTTGTCCGAGGAGGAGATTCGGGAGATTTACGAGCAGGAATTGCTGGTAAAATAATCTTTACGGGGTCGGATAGAGAAAGATCTTCTTCCCCTATCCGACGCGATACCGCAGCCAGCTCACAGCGAAGCTGTTCGCTGTCCGTTGCCCTGCAAATGGCTGCCCGTGCAAGCACGGCAGCCGCTTGCGGGGCGTATCGCACAGAAAGAGGAGAGTTCTGCGTAAGCGGAACTCTCCTCTTAGAAGTTCGGGCAGCTGTTTTGGCCGAGCCGGCCGATCGGTTTCTTGCCGCGTAGTCAGTGCTGGTGGTTATCTGCCGCTGCGGTTTGATAGTCGGCCATGACGCTGTCAAACCATGAATCGAAGGCGGCAGAGAGCTTTTGCACCAAATCCGGGTGTTTGGAAGCAAGATCGTTTCGCTCCAGAGGGTCGTCCTCCAGACGGTACAGCTGCGGCGGATGGGGCGCAGGGATGCATCGGAAGGAATCGTCGAAGGGATAAGGACGGTCCGGCAGCGTTTCCATTTGCTTGATGCGTTCATCCAGTGCGATGACTTCGGGCGGAACCTGATGCGCCTCCTCGATGGGGGGCCATACAAGCTTCCAGGGACCCATTCGCACAGCCGCATTGCATCGGGAGACCGGAGTGAAACGGTTATATTGCCAAAATTGCGGATACGCGGGGAAGGGATCCTTGCTCAGAAGATCGGTCAGGCGGCTCGTTCCGTCCAGAGCCAGTTTTTGGGGCACAGGAATGGAGCAGGCTTCGAGCAATGTGGGAAACCAGTCGCAGCCGTGGAAAAAGGCGTGACAGCGGCTGTCCGGCGGCAGGTGTCCCGGCCAGCGGATGACGGCCGGCACGCGGATACCCCCCTCGAAGACCTCCCCTTTTTCGCCGTGAAGACAGCAATTATACCGTGCCGTATCCCCGTAAAGCTGAGGGCCGTTGTCGCTGGAAAAGACCACGATTGTATTTTCTGCAAGGGAGAGCTCATCAAGGTGCTGCAGAATCTGTCCAATGCCCTCATCCATGCAGGCGATCATGCCGTAGAGCGTAGCCAGTGTGGGATGGAAGCGCCCGGTTTCGGAAAAAGGGCGAACATACTCCTTGGGGCACTGGAAGGGAAAGTGAGGAGCGTTATAGGCAACATGCAGGAAAAAGGGCTTGTCTGCGTTTTCATCCAGAAAACGGATGGCTTCCCGGGTAATGACGTGGGTCATATAAGAACCGTCGGAGGGCTCAGACGTACCGTTGCGGTCTATTTTATATTGATAGTAATCGCTCCAGCCTCCACGAAATCCGACAAAGGTATCAAAGCCGCGCTGATTTGGATGATATTGGCTGCCGATCAGCCCGAGATGCCATTTGCCGATCAGGCCGGTGCGATAGCCGTTTGCCCGGTAGACATCGCCGAGCGTGACCTCGCGCAGCGCCATGCGGTCGCCGCCGATGGCCTCATAGGTATCGACGGCGCCGGTGCGCTGCGGATAACGTCCGGTTAAAAGGGAAGCTCTCGCAGGGGCGCATACGGGAGAGGCGCTGTAGCAGTGGGAGAGCGTACAGCCCTCAGCCACGAGCCGGTCAAGCTGTGGAGTCCTGGAGCTGCCGTCTCCAAAGATTCCAAAGTCCCCATAGCCCATATCGTCTGCGAGAATGAAAATTACGTTGGGAGATTGAGTCATAACAGATCCTCCTAGATCCATTGATGGTAGCAGAGGCAAAAGGCTTTTTGTCTCTGCTATTATAATAATATGATATAGAAAATAAAGCCATAGAGTATTTTAAGATATGGAGCTTATATTTTGATGTGGATACGATCAAGATCATCGCGGCGGATAGGGGAAGAAAATCTTTCCCTATCCGATTGCTGTTTCCCGGCATTATGACCGCGGAATGAATTAAGCCAGAGCGTTCTCAGCGTGATGCCGACCGATGGGCACAATCAGGGGTGTCTGGGACACCGGATCTGTCAGAACGGTGCTGCGAATGCCGAATACCTCGTGCAGCAGCGCCGGGCAGATCACGTCCTGCGGTGTGCCCTCCGCGATCAGAGTGCCCTTTTTCATGGCAAAAATGTAATCCGCATAGCGGGCGGAAAGATTTATATCATGCAGGACCATACAGATTGTGGTCCCTTTTTTTCTGTTTAAATCCGTCAAAAGATCCAGAATTTCCACCTGATAGGCAATATCCAGATAGGTGATCGGCTCGTCCAGCAGGAGGATATCCGTTTCCTGGGCGAGAGCCAAAGCGATCCAGACACGCTGACGCTGCCCGCCGGACAGCTCGTCCACACAGCGATCGGCAAGCTCTGTGATGCCCATGATTTCCATGGCCTCCTGCACGGCCCGAAAGTCCTCCCGGGACATGTTGCGGGCAAACTGGCGATAGGGGAAGCGGCCCCTGGATACCAGGTCCGTCACCCGGATGCCGTCCGGCACGATGGGAGACTGGGGCAGCAGGCCCAGCCGCTGAGCTACGCTTTTGGATGGCTGACTGTTGATTTCCTTGCCGTCTAAAAGGACCTGCCCGTCACTGGGGGAGAGCAGGCGGGCGAAGGTTTTGAGCATGGTGGACTTGCCGCAGCCGTTGCCGCCGATGATGACGCTGATTTTCCCCTTGGGAAGAGTCAGGGAAACCTGGTTTACAATGATGTTATGGTCGTAGCCTGCCACCAGGGCAGATGCTTCCAGGGTTGCCATATTATTGTTCTCCTTTTCGATTGATGGAAAGCAGCAGCCAGATCAGGTAAGGCGCGCCCAAAATACCGGTGACAACGCCCACGGGATAGCGGGCGGGCAGCGCATACTGAGCGACCAGATCCGAAGCCACCACCAGGATTGCGCCCACCAGGCCGGAGCAAAGCAGGTTGGTCTGTCCGCTGCGGGAGAGACGGGCGGCAATGGGGCCGGATAAAAAAGCCACCGAAGCGATGGGGCCGGATACCGCGGTGGAAAAGGCGATCAGCAGCAGGGAAAACAGGATCAGCCCGATCCGGCTTGCAAAAACGGGCAGCCCCAGCGTAACGGCATGGCTTGTACCCAGCTGAAGCACCGCCAGATGTCTGTGCAGTAAAAACAGGGCAAAGCCGGAGAGGAACACGATAGCTGCCAGCCGCGGGATGTCGGACAGAGAAACGCCGTTTAAGCTGCCGCTGAGCCAGCGAAGCGCGTTGCCTACGTCATATTCGGAAGCCTTAAGCAGCATCCAGGAGATCAGCGCGTTTAAAAAGGCCTGTGCGCCGATACCGGTCAGGATTAACTTTCCGTTGGAGTAGCCGCCGCTGCGCGCCAGCAGGTAGATGAGGGCGGAGACAAGAAGTCCGCTGGTCACCGCCAGGGCGGAAACCCATGCGCCGCTCAAATGCAGGAACAAAATGGCGAATACGGCTGCCGCGCTGCTGCCTGCGGTGACGCCGATAATATCCGGGCTGGCCAGAGGATTGCCCAGCAGTTTTTGAAACGTATTGCCGGCCATGCCGAAGGCAAGCCCGCAGAGGACGCCGGCCAGGGTGCGGGGCAGGCGCAGCGTCAGGATGGTGAAGGTAGCGCCCTGGATGCTTTCGCCGGACAGTACCCGGAAAATGGTTTGCGGATTGTAAATCGTATTGCCGTAAATCATGGAGACCGCAGCCAGGACCGCCAGCAGGAGCGCAAGAAACGCCGTCAAAATCCAGTAGGCGCGCTGGCGCCGCCGATAACCGTTGATGATTGTCATAAGCCGTACACCTTTCCCTTTCGGATGATCAGGATAAATACCGGCGCGCCCATCAGGGCAGTGATAATGCCGGATTCAATTTCGCCGGGGCGTCCCAGGATTCTGCCGGCCAGATCCGCGATCAGCAAAAGGCAGCTGCCAAGCAGAGCGGAGAAGGGGAGCAGAACCCGCATATCCGGACCAAGCACCAGCCGGACCAGATGAGGAATCATCAGACTGATAAAGCCGATGGGGCCGGCCAGCGCCGTGGTGGAGGCGCACAGCAGCACACCGGCCAGAGCGGACAGCCCCCGCACGGCCGTCACATTGACGCCCAGAGAGGTGGCTGTCTCATCGCCCAGCGCCAGCGCATTGAGAAACGGCGCCATGCAGATGCTTAACAGAAAGCCCGCCGCAAAATAGGGCAGCAGCAGACGGATGTCGCTCCAGGAAGCGCCGCCGATATTGCCGGTCTGCCAGAAGCGGAACTGATCCATGACCTGGGAATCGGGCAGCATCACGGTGTTGACCAGCGACTGCAGCGCGGTTCCGGCCGCTGTGCCCGCCAGCGCAAGCTTCATCGGCGTAGCGCCGCCATGTCCGGTGGAGGCAAGTCCGTAAACCAGCAGGGCCGTCAGGGCAGCGCCCGCGAAGGCGCACCAGATATACTGGTTGGGGCTGGTAATGTGAAAAAAGGACATGCCGCAGACCACAAACAGGGAGGCTCCGGTGTTGACGCCAAGAATGCTGGGATCCGCAATCGGATTGCGGGTGACGGACTGCATCATCGCGCCGGAAATGCTCAGGGCAGCTCCGGCGATCACGCCGAAGACCATGCGGGGAATCCGGCTCTGTACCACGCTGGTCTGATAATTTTCCAGACGGATCCCCTGCAGGGCATCCAGGATATTCTGATAACCGACGGACTTTGTGCCGAAGGTAATCGAAAGAATCATACAGATACAAAGTCCTGACAGGCTCAAAAGGCCTGTCAGGATCATTTTTTTACGGTTATTGAATGTTTTCATGGGCAGCGTTTAATAAAGAAAGATATTCATCGATGCACGCGGGGATGGAAAGGATCGAGGGGGTCGTGGCTGCAGCCATATCCGTGGTGGCATCCAGCAGCATGACGGCGCCATTCTTGATCGCGGGAATCGAGGACATCAGCGGATCTGCCTGCAGAGCAGTAAGCAGTTCTTCGTCGCCGTACACGATAATCATTTCCACATCGCTTAAGGTATCCGCATTTTCACGGCTGATGGTGACGGAGAAATCATCCGCATTTTCAGCCAGGTCCAGAATGCTCTGGGGAACCTCCAGTCCCAGATCCAGCAGGAAGTTTGCTCTGGGATCGGTGGGCAGGTATGCGTAAAAGGTGCTGAAATCATCGGGGCTGATCCACAAAAATGCGGTCTTGGTGCCTGCAAGCTCCGGATACTGCGCCAGCTTCTCCTGAATCAGCGCGTCCACCTCGGCTACCTTGGCCTCGCCCTCGGGCTTCATGCCCATGCCCTCAGCGTTTAAGATGGTCTGCTCTCTCCAGGTGGTCTGCCAGGGGGCAGTCTGATAGGTCACAACCGGCGCGATCTCGCTGAGCAGGTTGTATTCCTCCTCCGTCATACCGGAGTAAGCGGCCAGAATCACATCGGGAGCCGCATCGTTGATGGCCTCGTAATCAAAACCGTCGGTATCGTCAAATACCACCGGATTGTCCTCGCCGAGAGCGGCGAAGGCTGCATCCGTCCAGGTGTGAAGATTTTTATCCGTCACCTTACCGTAGTTGGCAGCGGAGCAGCCTACCGGCACAACGCCCAGCGCCAGAGGCGTATCCTGATTTTCCCAGCCAAGTGTGACGATGCGCTCAGGCTTTTCCTCAATGACGGTTTCTCCAAAGGCGTGAGTGATCGTGATCGGATAGCTCACCTCGCTGTCCGCTGCAGTCTCGGTCTCAGCAGAGACGGAAGTATCCGCTGAGGCCTCCTCCGTCGCAGCCTGGCTGCTCTCGGAAACGGAAGCGCTCTCGGCCGCGCTCTGGGTCGAAGCGGTATCGGAAGCTGTCGAGCCACAGCCTGCCAGCAGCGCTGCGGACATCGACAGACAAAGCAAACCGGTCAGTAAATTTTTCTTCATAACTCCTCCTTATGAATAGAATATAAGTGTATTGATACTTTAATTAGCATTAACTAACCGCGGTTCAATATATCATAAGAAAGATAGGGTGTCAATCTTTTTGTGAAAGGTATTGCATGAAAAAGAAAAAAGGAAAAAAGGAGGCGACGGTGTAATAAATGAAGATGCACTAAAGTATCCAGGCGTGATGATCTGGGTGTTTTTGATGGATGGTAAACAGGGAAATCTGCTTATTGCTTTTCGAAGCATGGTCGTATAAACTATAATAAAAGTTTCCCTTTTATGTATAGATTTGATAGTGAAGGATAGGAAGCGTCTGTGAGAACTGTTTGAAAGGAGCTTTTGAAATGGCAGAGGTGGAAATAAAAGTAAAGAGCCTTTATAAAGCGCTGGAAATTTTGAATTGTTTTGTTAAAAAGCCACGGTTGGGGGTGACGGAACTGAGCGAGATGCTGGATTTGAATAAAAGTAATGTACATAATATTTTGACAACTTTTAAAGCAATGGATTATGTGGAACAGGATGAAGAAAGCGGAAAATATTGTCTGGGAGTAGGGATTTTTCAGTTATGTCAGGCAGCAGGAGATCGCTTCAGCATTCGCAGTATTGCTATGCCCTTTATGCAGGAGATTGCGGATATGACGGGAGAGATGGTTTATTTGGCAGTTCCCCATGAGGACGAGGTAATTTATTTGGAAGCGATTTATCCGGTGGAATCCTTTAATTTGATGCGTGTGATTTTAGGTGAACGGGCACGAATGTTTTGTACGGGAATTGGGAAGGCTATGCTGGCAAATATGCCGATACAGATCCAGGAGGAGTATATTAGCAGGCCGTTGCCGTCCTACACGGAGAATACGATTACGGATCAGGATGAGTTGCGCAGAGAATTAGCACGGATACGTGAAAAGGGATATGCGGTCGATAATATGGAACATGAATTTGGCGTGAAGTGTGTGGCCATGCCGTTGTTTGGACGAAAAGGGACGGTGGAAGGAGCGATTAGTGTTAGTGGACCGTCCCTGCGGTTTTCGGAGAAAAGGATACTGGAAATTGTAGAAATTATGAGAAATCGTGTGGAAAAAATAAAAGTACGGTTGTAAAGTAAGCAAAATAGATAAAAAAGAAGGTGGAGAATTGGCATTTATTGGGGGTTGCTGAAATTGTGTTGACGTGCTATAGTGAGTATGTAAATAAAAAGAACTAAGTTCTTCATTTAAGAACGAAAGTTCTTTTTAAAACACCAATATAGAGAACGATGTTCTATAATAAAGAACGGAATGGAGGAGAAAATGAAAAACCCATTTCCTGGGGGTGTGTGGCCGGTTATGCTGACACCCTTTACAGAAGAGAATCGAGTGGATTTTGCTGGACTAGAAGCTTTAATTGAATGGTATATTCGTCAGGGAGTCGACGGATTATTTGCTGTTACACAGTCGAGTGAGATGTTCTTTTTATCACTGGAAGAAAGGGTACAAATTGCAACTTTCGTGAAAGAGAAAGCGGCGGGGAGAGTGCCGGTGATTGCTTCCGGACACATTGCGGATAGTATAGAGGAGCAGGTGCTTGAGGTGAGACGAATGGCACAGACTGGTGTAGATGCGGTGATATTGATTACCAATCGCCTGGCAAAAGAGGGAGAGGATGATGGAATATGGATGAAAAACATGGAAAAGCTTTTGGAGAGAATACCTGATGGTATTAGGCTAGGCTTATACGAATGCCCTTATCCATATAAAAGAGTGTTGAACAGAAAACTTACGGAGTGGTGTGCACAATCTGGGAGATTTTATTTTCTGAAAGATACAAGTTGTGACTTGGAAAATATTCGTATGAAATTGAAGGTGTGTGAAGGAAGTTTATTAAAGCTATACAATGCGAATACGGCTACGTTGCTGGAATCCCTGAGAGAAGGCGCAGCCGGCTATAGCGGTGTCATGGCAAATATGCAGTGTAAGTTATATGTAAAACTTATGAAGGATTTTGAGCGTACAGATATGGAAGCACTTGCAGAGCGGCTCACAATATGCGCATTAATTGAAAGACAATGGTATCCATCTAACGCGAAGTATTATTTGAGTTTGGAAGGGCTGCCAATTTTGATGAAATGCAGGGTGCAGGATGCCAGCCGGTTGACCTCCACATGGAAGAAAGAGGTGAGAATGTTAAGAAATATAACAGGATGGTTGGAGGATGAGTATTTGCAGCGCAGAGACGGCAAAAAATATGAAGGAAATTTGCAGATATCTGCAGAAAAAGAGAAGGGACGGGGAATATATGCATGATAAAGATGTCAGAGAAGAAAAGTCACTGAGATATGCAGGATCACCACAAGGGATAAAGGTGCAAGTGGTACATCGTGCAGATGAAGAATATCCATTTTTGCACGATACGATGGTTGTGCCGCTTCTAGGGAAGTTGTTTATGGCTTGGTATAACTGCAGTGAAGCAGAAATTGTAGGGAAAACTGTTATCAGAGGGTGCTGGTCGCAAAACGGAGGGAGAAGTTGGTCAGAGCCTGAGATTGTGGCGGAAGACATTTCTGAACAAATTCATTATGTTCCGGTAACATTTCAGGAGCGTAATGGGGAGGCATATGCTTATATTACAAGAATGGAAGGGCATGACAGACCGGTGGGTTATGAATGCAGGAAATATAGAGAAGGAAAATGGATTGAGATAAAAAGTTATGAAGATCCGCTGTTGTTTAATACTTTAGTTATGCCGTTCAGGGAAAATCATCTGATTGCGGGAGGGCGGATGGCGGCTGAAAGGGGAGAGCTTCCTTTAATTCCTGTTGTGATGATTTCAGAAAATATCGCACCTGCGGAGTGGCAGATCAAATCACTTCCCGGGCCGTGGAAGAAGGGGGAATACCCATTTCCATATCCTGAGACTGCCTTGATTACGGAGCATAACAGAATTACGGCAATTATTCGGGGAGAGGAGGATACTTTATATTGTTATAGTGTAGATGGCGGTAAAAGTTGGAAGGGGCCGATGCCGTTTCAGATACAGGCAGAAGGATCCAAAATGTATGGGGGTGTTTTGAAAAATGGAAAGAAATATTTTGTTTTTAATCAGCGTACAGAGCGGCGAGATCGCAGCCGATTGGTAATGGCTGTAGGAGAAGAATATTTTGACAGGCTTTATGTTTTGAGAGATGGATACGATGAAGGATTGGATGCAGGGCCGTTTTGGCACTATCCTTGCGTATGCGAGTGCGGAGATATTCTTTGCATTTCATGTACCTCATCTTCAAAGGAACCCAATGTAAGACATGGAATTCTCATCCAAATTCCAATAGACAGTATATGAGGTGAAGCATATGACAAAAGATCAAAATATGAAGTGTCAAGTCAAGAAGACAAATTCCAGAAGATTTTCCGGAAAAAGTATTTGGAACAATTGGGAATTATATTTATTTATGCTGCCTGCCTTATTATACATTTTATTGTATTGCTACTATCCCATGTATGGGGTGCAGATTGCTTTCAAAAATTTCCGGGCAAGCGCGGGAATCCAGGGAAGTGAATGGGTGGGGATGGAGCACTTTGTAAAGTTTTTGGGAAATCCTGTAAGCTGGGAGTTGATTAGAAATACATTATCGATTAGTATTCTGGCACTGGTGATTGGGTTTCCTGCACCGATCATATTTGCTCTTATTGTAAACGAGTTGAAATCAAAAAGATTTCAGAAAATGGTGCAAACAATATCCTATGCGCCGCATTTTATTTCCACGGTGGTACTTGTGAGCATGTTGACCTCCTTGTTGGATCCGTCTACGGGAATTATCAATAAGATTTTAGGAATTGTCGGAGGTGGTCCTTATGATTTCATGAGCCGTGCTGATTGGTTTGCGGGAATATATGTAATTAGTGATATATGGCAGCATGTAGGGTGGAATGCGGTAATTTATCTGGCGGCATTAGCTGGGATTGATTATGAATTACATGAGGCGGCAATGATGGATGGTGCAAGTAGATTGAAAAGAATATGGCACATTAACTTGCCAGGTATTTTACCTACAATTGCTATTTTATTAATTTTACAGACGGGAAATTTGATGAGCGTTGGATTTGAAAAAGTGTTTCTGATGCAAAATCCATTAAACCTGGAAACATCGGAAATCATTTCTACATTTGTCTATAAAATGGGTTTGCAATACAGACAGTATAGCTATTCCACCGCAATAGGTTTATTTAATTCCATTATCAATTTGGTACTTCTTGTTTCAGTTAATTTCTTTGCAAAAAAAGCGAGTGGACACGGGCTTTGGTAGGAGGAAGAAAATGAAGAAAAATCCGATTGATGACAAAGTATTTGATATACTTGTGATACTTTTGAGTGTAGCTCTTCTGATTCTGACACTATATCCGCTACTCTATGTGTTAAGCGCTTCTTTTAGCGATCCGGTGGCGGTAACGAAGGGAGAACTATGGTTACTGCCGAAGGGGTTTACCTTGGATGGATATGAAGCGATTTTCGATTATGAGCCCATTTGGATTGGGTACAGAAATACAATTTTTTATTCAATAGCAGGAACAATCCTGAGCCTTTTCTTTACGCTTCCCTGTGCCTATGCCTTGTCCCGAAAGGACGTGAAGGGACGTAATATATTTATGTTTTTGTTTTTATTTACAATGTTTTTTAATGGAGGCATGATTCCGACTTATCTGGCGATGAAGCAGTTTCGGCTTCTGGATACAATTTGGGCTGTATTGATTCCGGGAGTTGTGGGTGTTTCGAATGTGATTATAGCAAGGACATATTTTGCAACCAGTGTACCATGGGAGATTCAGGAAGCTGCCATTGTAGATGGTTGTTCAAATACGAAGCTGTTTTTGAAAATTGTATTGCCGCTCTCCATGCCGATTGTCGCTGTTTTGACATTATATGCCTTTGTATACCAGTGGAATCAATTTTTCAATGCATTGATTTATTTATCGGACAGCAATCTGTATCCGTTACAGCTTTATTTGAGAAATATTTTGCTGATGGATCAGATGAATGCGCTTTTGGAAGGGGATAGTGAAGCGAGGCAGGCACTGCTGGAACGGATTCAATTAAAGGAGAGTATGAAGTATGGTATTGTTGTGGTTTCATCTCTTCCGGTATTGATCATATATCCGTTTCTGCAAAAATATTTTGCGAAAGGAGTGATGATGGGGGCGATAAAAGGATAAAATTACAGGTACATGGTGATTGAGGATTGTAGAATGGAGAAGATAATATGAAAAAAAGAATAATTTCGGTGTGGTTGTCACTTGCAATTTCCGCAACAGTTATTGCCGGGTGTGCAAATCAGCAGCAAAATCAGGATGAAACGGTCGCTCAGCGGGAAAATACAGAAGAGAATGAAAATGAGGAGGCGGCAGAAGCGGCTAAGACAGAACTTTTGGAACAGGATCCTGAGGAGATGGCCAAAAAATTGGATGATGTGGTTCTGCCAACGCCTGATATGCCCTTGGTTGATGAGCCGATAACGTTATCTGTGCTGTATCCGAAGGAAACTCTTCATGGGAACTTTGAAGATATGTTTTATATGAAAGCGGTACAAGAACTGACCAATATAGAGTTGGATGTACAGGCTATTGAAAAGCAGGCATGGACAGAGAAGGTGGGGTTAATGTTTGCGTCTGGGGATTACGGAGATATTTTTTTGGCAGGAATCAATTTTACAGACGCTGCGGCTTACGGACAGGCAGGAATGCTTCTTCCGTTGGAGGAGCTTTTGGAAGAATATGCGCCGAACGCGATGAAAATATTGGATGAGCTTTTGCCGGAATCCAGGAGAAATGTAACGGCGGATGATGGTCATATATATGCGATGCCTGCCTATGACGGAACACCGCGGGATATGCTGATGAATTATACACAGATGATCAATTATGATTGGATGAATAAAGCGGGAATAGAAGAGATGCCGGAGACAACAGAAGATATGTATCAGGTACTCAAGGCATTTAAGGCATCAGATCCAAACGGAAACGGAAAAGAAGATGAAATTCCGTATAGCAAGGTGTATGATGGAGATGGTTATGATCCTTTTATTAGTGCATTTGGATTTGTGAATTTGCGCCATGATATCATAGATGGAGAATATGTTTATGTTCCTGCTGAAGAGAATTTTAGGCACTATTTAGAGTATATGAATCGTCTGTATGAAGAAGGTTTGATTGACCCGGAAATGTTTACGCAGACAGAAGAGGACTATTTGGCAAAACGAACGGAAAAACTGGTTGGCGTGGGAGATTCCCTGCAGGATCCGCTGTCCTATGAAGAATATGAGGCAACACTGAAAACACTTTCTCCAATGACAAGTGAATATAACGCAGAAAAAATGACTCCCGGACGTTTTCAGGAGGTAAACTCTTATAGCTTATGTATTACCGACAAATGCGATGAAGAAAAGGCGATTGCAGCGGTAAAGCTTTTGGATTATTTTTATAGCCAGGAAGGCACCTATTTGATTAAATGCGGACCAGAGGCCGGAGTATGGGGAGATTTGGTAGACGGTGGATATGTTCGAAATGAAGAAGCTGATGGAACTGTATCCTACGAGCTGGAATATGACCGTGAAAAATACAATGATAGTTATTATAACTTCCGCATGGAAAATGGTTTGATGATTATGCCTTTCTTTTATACGAATGCGCATGCACAGGTAATTGTAGGAAGTGATCGAAAAAATGCTCGTGTGACAGAAGGTGTATATGAGGCCGGATTATTGGAAGCACGTCGCGTGGGATTTCCTACAACTGTGACATTCACAGAGGATGAACAGGATATTTTAGCTACATTCGTTTTGATGGATAATTATGTAGATCAAATGGTAGCGAAATTTATTACTGGCGAAGAAGCATTGGATGATGCAAACTGGAATGCGTATCTGGAACGGTTGGAAAGCATGGATTTACAGATGCTGAAAGAAACTCGTCAGAGCGCATATGACAGATGGATCAATAAGGCGGTATAAGTATAGTCAGGACAGAATAGGTAACAGAAATTCTCAAACATTGGGATTGTATAAAAAGCCAGCAGCCATATGTTTTTTGTAGCATATTGGTTGTTGGCTTTCTTTTGCTTTTTGCCAAAATCCATTCCACATATATTTATTTGTTCGCCCACACATGCATAGTAAAAAAGGATCAGAAGACAGAATCAAAAAGCCTAAAAAATCCGGTTGCATTTTATATCGGTTCTGATATCATAGAAAGGAAAGACAGGCGGCAGGAATCCGGGATGTAGCCTGTCAATTTGAATGGACGAGGGGATATGGGAAACGAATGAAACGCAGACATTTTTTTCAGGACAGGGAATTTTACGGGAAGCTGTGCCGGCTGACGCTGCCGATCGCGCTGCAGAGTCTGATGCTGGCGTCGGTGGCGGCAGCGGATGCCATGATGCTTGGATACATAGAACAAAATTCCATGGCCGCGGTTTCTCTGGCGACGCAGATCCAGTTTATCCAAAATATGGTATTAGGGGCGATTGTATCCGGTATCGCGATTTTGGGCGCGCAGTATTGGGGAAAGGGAGATAAGCATACGCTGAACGATATCTTTTGTATGAGCCTGCGGCTCAGCGGTATTGTGAGTCTGCTGTTTTTTGTGGCCTGCGTGTTTTTTCCCCGGCAGCTGATGCTGATTTTTACCAACGAAGAGGTGCTGATCCATATCGGAATCCGGTATTTGAAGATCGCCGGCTTTTCGTACCTGCTCACCGGTATTTCCCAGTGCTATCTGGCGATTATGAAGGTCAGCGAGCATGCGGCCCAGACGGCCAAGATCAGCGTGGGTGCGGTGCTGCTGAATATCGTGTTAAATGCGGTGTTTATTTTCGGCCTGTTTGGGGTGCCGGCGATGGGCGCGGAGGGCGCGGCGCTGGCAACGCTGATTGCCCGTATCATCGAGCTTGTCTGGGCGATTGTCTCCTCCTATAAACAGGATTATGTGCATCCGGACTGGAGTCGCTTTTTTGTCCGCAATGCGCTTTTGGAGAAGGACTTCTTCAAATGCACGGTGCCGATTCTGGGGGCGTCCCTGGCCTGGGGAATCGGCTTTACCTCCTATTCGGCATTTATGGGACATATGGGGACCGATGCGACGGCCGCCAATTCGGTGGCAGCCGTGGTGCGGGATCTGGTTTGCTGTCTTTGTAACGGTCTGGCCAGCGGCGGCGGGATTCTGGTGGGCAACGAGCTGGGCGCAGGAGATCTGCAGAAGGGAAAGCGCTACGGCGACCGGCTGGTGAAGATCGCCTTTATCACGGGTTTTCTTTCCACGGCTGTGATGCTGGCTCTGACGCCGCCGATCATGCGTTTTGTGAAGCTGACCGACGGGGCCAGAACGTATTTGCTTGGGATGATGCTGATTATGGCCTTCTACATGATTGGCCGGGCGGTCAATTCAATTGTGATCAACGGTATTTTTGCGGCGGGCGGCGACACGATGTTTGACATGTACAGTCTGGTGGTCATGATGTGGTGTCTCGCGGTGCCGCTCGCTGCGGCGGGAACCTTTTTCCTGGACTGGCCGGTATTGGTGGTGTATGCCTGCACCTGCCTGGACGAGGTTGGGAAAATTCCCTGGGTCATGTATCATTACCGGAAAAACAAGTGGGTAAAGGATCTGACCCGATAACAGGAAGCAGCAGTTTACAGGTGATATCTGTTTCGATAGCCCATCAGCTGCTGCCAGTCATAGCGGCAGAGAAAATGGCCGCCCGGGCGCACATGGAAGCCGATTGCGCCGTCCTGCAGCGGCCGGCTGACGGCAGGCCAGCGGTCCGGCGCTGATAAGCCTTCCATTTCGTAAAGACGATAGGCAGGGGAGGCGGCGCAGCAGGCCAGAAATTCATTGTGATAATCCACAAAGGGATCCGATTCTCCCATGCAGGTATAGAACCGTTTCGGCGCACACAGCGCAATCAGCGTGTGGGAATCAAAAAACAGATTGTCTGCGCTGCCCGTCCGGGCGGCAAAATCTGCGCAAAACCAGTAAGGAAAATTCGCAAGCAGCCGTTTGAGCGTTTCCTTTTCATTGCCGCGATAGAGAGAGACGCCGCCGGTGCCAGAAAAGGCAGGGATCACAAGGCTGAACCGGCGGTCGTTTGCAGCCGTCCACAGCACGGTTTTTCCAAGCCTGGATTCGCCGAGCAGGGCGATTCTTCCGGCGTCGATATCCGGCACCGTTTCCAGATAATCCATGATCCGGGACAAACCGAAGGCCCATTTGGCGATTTTGCCCCAGGTATAGCGCTCGGTCGTTTCAAAAAGCCCCGCGTCCGTCTGGGCGGAATCCAGGGCAATATCCTGATAATAGCAGACAGCCAGTCCGTAGCCTGCATCCAGAATTTCCTCCGCCGGATAAAAGCCGGTATCCAAAGACGACTGGAAGCGGGGCCACAAAAAGACCGGAACCGGCCGGTTGGCAGGAGGGAGCAGGAGCGTGAGCGGGAGGGAGGTGCTTTTTCCTTCCGCGCTGCGCAGTGTCAGGAGCACTCTGTATTCCGTGGCCTGACCGCCGAGTGCCTGCGGGTCGCAGTCAAGCTGTTTTGCCTGAACTTCACAGGGGACATCGCAGGCTTTTCCGTAGCAGCATTCTGCCAGCCGATTCAGCAGCGCGGGCCGGTTCGCCTCCCAGGCGGCCGGGTCAGCCGGGTCAGCAGCGCCTGACCAGAGCAGGGGAAGACGCCGGGCGGAAAGCAATTCTTGTATCATGAAAAATCTCCTTCTTTCTTTTTTTCCATCTTAGCACGCACACGGGGATCTTACAATCGTAACGCGGAAGGAAAGTGCGTTTGGCTTGGAAGTGAATTTTCACTCTGCGGGGTGAATAAAAAGTGAAAATTCACTCTGAGCTATTGAAAAAAGTGAAAATATGAATATAATACGGGAAAAAATACAAATTGAAGTAATTTTCCTCCCCTCACCCCTCCCTGCGCACCGCCGGAATCCGCACCGTCACCAGGGTGCCGCCGGGTCGGCTGCTTTGGTAGGAGAGCCCGTAGGAGGGGCCAAAGTACAGCCACAAACGCTCGTTGACGTTTTTGACGCCGTAGCCGGAATCGGGGTGGGCGCAGTTTTCCTGCAGGATTTTCTTCATCTTTTCGGCGGACATGCCGACGCCGTCGTCCCGGACAAGGATGTGGATTTCTTCCCGGCCGGCGGCGTCGGTGTGCAGAAGAAATTGGAGGTCGAGGCGGCCGGTTTGGGACTCCGTTTCCAGAATACCGTGCAGGATGGCGTTTTCGGCCAGCGGCTGCAGTGTGATTTTGGGAATCAGATAGTCGTCCAGCCACGGCACCTCCCGGCAGGTAAAACGGATTTTATCCTGAAAACGGATATTTAAAATATGGACATAGGTTTTGACGTGGAGCAGCTCCTGACGGAGGGTTACCACGTCTTTTCCGTTGCTTAGGCCAAGCTTGTAAAAACGGACAAGCGCCGTGGCCATCTCCGTGATCTGGGGCACCTTTTTCTGAATGGCGATGCAGTTGATCAGATCCATCGAATTGTAGAGGAAATGCGGATTAATCTGGGCCTGGAGCGCATGCAGCTCGGCGCTTTTGATGGCCTGCCCCATCTGGTAGCGCTCCTCGATCATCGTTTTCATGCGGCGGTTCATGGACAGAAAGCTGCTCATAATTTCGCCGATTTCATCCTTTCCTGCAGGCTGCAGGCGGATATGAAAATCCCCCTGCTCCATCTTTTTGATTTCCCGATTGAGATCATAAAGTCTTTTTAAGCTGGAATTCACCGTAAGGCAGGCCAAAATATAGGAAATCAGGCCGATCAGCAAAAGGCCGATCAAAAGCTCCCGGTACAGCTGGCGCTGCGCGGCAAAGATCGCGTGCCGGGGCAGAAGCACCGTTAAGTGCCAGCCCGGCAGCAGAGGCGCAGAGCGCATCAGGCAGTCCGCGCCCTCGTGGCGCACGGAGACCCAATCGGAATTGTCAGACACGGCGGCCCAGTCGGAATCGTCGGATCCGGAGGCGTCCGGGACAATCCCCGCAGGCCCGGCGTTTTTGATCGTTCCCTCGCGGGTAAAAAAAGCGCCGGTCTGGTCGCGCAGACAGACCAAAGTATCGGCGGGGAAAGGCGCGTCCTGCAGGATGCGCTGGATTTTTTTGGCGGAAATGTCCACGCGCAGAAGGCCGGCGGGGGTGGTCAGGCTGTCCGGGGCATAGAGAATGCTGACGTAGGAAAAAGAGTCGGAGGCTTTTCCGTCCGGCTCCCGCAAATAGCCGGGCGGCAGCCAGAAGCGGCTGGCGTTTTGATCAAGCAGCGCCTGATACCAGCCGGCCTGCTCTGCGCTCCGGAAGGGCAGCAGAAGCCGGTCGTCCTGGGGAAAGCCGGAGTCGTTTGGCACATAGAGAAAAATCTGATCCACATCGGAGACCGTTTGCATATAGCCGAACATCTGCCGGATGCGCTTATAGCGCGCCTGCTGCACAAAGAGCCCGTTTGCGCCGGCGGCAGCTTCGGAGGGATACAGATCCTGGTTCGAGAGCAGATTTTCCGTCGCGTTGGACATGCTGTAAAAATGGCGTTCCAGGATGGCGACGGATTCCTCGTAGGACTGGCTCATATGGGAGAGCGTCTGCGTGAGGATCAGCCGGTTGGTCTTTCGGTAGGAGATCAGCGTAAACAAAAGCAGCGGCACGATCAAAAAGAGGAAAAAGACCAGCTGAATTTTGATCTTCAGGGAAATATTGTCCGTGAAATGGGCGACGGCATTTTTAAACCGATGCATGTGGCAGCTCCTTTCAGGCACGCTTCAGCTCTTCCCGGTAGGCCTTCGGGGAGAAGCCGGTCTCGCGCTTAAATACCTTGGAAAAATAGTTGGCGTCGTGATATCCCGTCCGCTGGGCGATGAGATGCAGGGAAAGGCTTCTGTCCGCCAAAAGCTGTCTGGCCCGGCTGATCCTGGTTTCCGTCAGGTACTGGTTGATCGTTTTGCCGGTTTCCTTTTTGAACAGCAGGGAGAGATAGCCCGGGGACAGATAGAGCTGGGCGGCCAGCCGGGGGATGTTGAGCGTCTCGTCGGCGTAGTTTTCCCGGATATAGCGCAGCGCCCGGTCGGCCAGCCGGGAATTTTCGGAGGGCAGAGGCTGACGGAAAAAGCATTCCGCCGCCTCCGACAGCGTTTCCGTCAGATCATCCAGGCAGCAGGCCTGTCCCAGCGCCTCCACAAAGGAGGCGGAAAGCGTGGACAGGACCGTGCCGGGCCGCTCCTCCTGGCGGCGCAGCAGCAAAAGCAGCAGCCGGATATAGTAATGGCGCACCTGCTCCGGCGGCGTGTCATTGTACTGGCGCAGCGTATGCTGCAGCTGCAAAAGGGCCAGCCGGATCTCCTGATAGCTGCCCTGACGCAGGGCAAACAGGGCGCGGCTGCAGCAGCTGTCCC
The DNA here is from genome assembly GCA_030524455.1 of Eubacteriales bacterium. Lineage (GTDB taxonomy): Bacteria > Bacillota > Clostridia > Lachnospirales > Lachnospiraceae > Gallintestinimicrobium. Next base: position 372,440 of record JAUNGT010000001.1, read on the forward strand.
GGTCGCGGAAGAGAAAGCAGCCGGTGCCGGGGGCGGAGAAGCAGACGGGGCCGGAGGAGAAAAAGCCCCTTTTTCGGGCCAGGGCCGCGTGGGCGCAGGCCCGCGACAGCAGATCGGTATGCTCCGCCACGGAGCCGATGCCGGCCAGCACGCGGTGGATTTGCGGGAACTGTCGGATCAGATCTTCCTGAAGGAGCTCCAAAAGCTCCGCAAACTGTGTCTCCGCGTCCTGTGCGGGGCCCGTAAACTGCCGGTAGATCAGCAGATGCGCCGGATCCCGGAGGGCAAACAGGCAGCTGTCATCCAAATATTTTTCCCGCAGGAAGGAAAGCAGCGCTTTCTCCTCGTATTCCGGCCAGGGGATGGACTCGTTGGGATAGAGCCGGACGGAGGCGGTCAGAAAGGGGCCTGTCAAAACGGGAAGGCCGGCGGCCCTGGCTTCCTCCTCCAGAGGGCCGATGTGACCGGATTCATAGGCCAGACAGAGCCGGGTTTGCAGGTCATAGAGGAGCTGCTGGCGGTATCTGCGCCGCGACAGCACCTCCTGGGAGGCGGTGGAGGCGGCAAGCAGCAGCTCGGCCTCGTTGATGGGCTTTTCCACATAGCTGACCGCGCGGATCTGGATGGCGGATTTTAAATATTCCCGGTCCGTATAGGCACTCAGGAAAATGATCATACAGTCCTTCCGGATTTCCCGGATCCGGCGGGCCAGCGCGATCCCGTCCATCCGGGGCAGCCGGATATCGGTGAGCAGGATATCCGGCAAAAGCTGTCGGGCCAGCTCCAGCCCGGCCCGGCCGTCCGCCGCCTCGCAGACCTGTCCGATGCCCGCCTGATGCCACGGAATATAGTGCATCAGCACCTCTCTTGTGTGGGGCTCGTCCTCCACGATCAGCATGCAAATCGTTTGATTTTCCATTTCCGTATCCTTTCCCCTGCAAAACGGCAGATTTGTCGGTTATTTACATATTTTTTGTGAAAAGCATTTTCATTATAAGCTTCATGGACATAAAAGACAAACAAAACGGGCGCATTTTTATGCAAAACAAAAAAGAGAATCGGATATTACCCGTATCTCAGGATATTACGATTGTATCAGCTGCCGGAAGCGGTACAATGGTGACGAAAGGGAAAGGAGGAGGCAATGAGGAAAAAAAGAAATGCAAGACGCAACCAGGTGCTCTTTTTCATGCTGCTGCCGGCCATTCTGTATTTTATCGTTTTTGCGTACATCCCGATGACGGGAATCGTGCTGGCATTCAAAAACTACAATTATGTGGACGGTATTTATTTCAGCCCCTGGAACGGGCTGAAAAACTTTCAGTTTTTGTTCAGCGGCGGCAAAATTTTTCGGGTGGCCTGGAATACGCTGGCCTACAACGCGGTATTTATCGCGGTCAACCAGTCGCTGCAGATTATCACGGCGGTATTTCTGACGGAGATCGGTTCCCGGTATTTCCGGAAAATCTCGCAGTCGGCGATTTTTTTGCCCTATTTTATTTCCTGGGTCATTGTGGGCGGCTTCGTCTACAACCTGTTTAACTTTGAGTACGGCTCCGTCAACACCATGCTGACCGCGCTCGGGAGAGAGCCGGTGGATATGTATTCCAACATCGGCGCCTGGAAATATGTGCTGGTCATGGTCAACGCCTGGAAATGGGTGGGGTATGGCTCCGTCATTTATCTGGCGGCGATCACCGGGATCGACAAGGAAATCTACGAGGCGGCCGCGATGGAGGGCGCGGGCAAGTTCCGGCAGATTTTTTCCATCACGCTGCCCCTGATCGTGCCCCAGATCGTCACGCTGGTGCTGCTGGATGTGGGACGGATTTTCAAGGGCGATTTCCAGATGTTTTACCAGGTGACGGGGAACAATCCGCTGCTGTATGAGACGACGGACGTGATTGACACCTTCGTGGTGCGGTCGCTTTTGCAGCTGCAGGATGTGGGGATGTCCTCCGCGGCCGGGCTGATGCAGTCGGTCATCAACTTCGCCATCCTGCTCTCGGTCAATGCGGTGGTAAGGCATGTGGAAAGCGACTACGCGCTATTTTAAAGGGAGGGTGTCATGCGATATAAACTGACGAAGGATAAGCTCATATTTAATTTGATCGCCTACAGCTTTTTGACGGTGTTTACGGTGTGCTGCCTGCTGCCCTTTTTGCTGGTGATTTCGGGGGCGCTGTCCTCGGAGCAGTCCATTTTGGAGCACGGCTACTCGCTTTTGCCCAGGGATTTTTCCCTGTCCGCCTTCCGGATGCTTCTGGCCGAGCCGACGGAGATTCTGCAGGCCTACGGCGTCACGATTACGGTCACGCTGATCGGTACCGCTGCAGGCCTTTTGGTCACGGCGATGGCGGCCTATGTGCTGCAGCGCAAATGCTTTCCCCACCGGAACGCGTTCGCCTTCTTCTTTTATTTTACCACGATATTCGAGGGAGGCATAGTGCCCAGGTACATTTTGATGATCCGGTATCTGGATATGAAAAACAATCTGCTGGCGCTGATTTTGCCGCTGCTGATCAACGTGTTTTACATCATCATCATCCGCAGCTCCATCAGCGCCTCCCTGCCGGATTCGCTGATTGAATCCGCCCAGATGGACGGGGCGGGAGAGTTCCAGATTTTCCGGAGGATTGTGCTGCCGCTGACCAAGCCGATCCTCGCCACGATCGGCCTGTTTATGGCGCTGGAATACTGGAACGACTGGTTTAACGCCATGCTCTATATTGATCGGGTCAATATGGTCCCGCTGCAATATTTTCTGTATAAAATGCTTTCCCAGATCACCATGCTCCGGGAGCTGGTGGCCCGGGTGCCGATGCTGACGGCGGTGACGCCGCCGGAGGAGTCCTTTAAGATGGCGATGACGCTGGTCACGATCGGCCCGATTTTGCTGCTTTACCCGTTTGTACAAAAATACTTTGTCAGCGGGATCATGATCGGCGCCGTGAAGGGATAAAGACAAAAAGGAGGTACGAAGGATGAAAAAGAAAAAATGGATGAGCCTGCTGCTGGGCGCTGCGCTGCTGTTTACGGCGGCCTGCGGGGGCGGGGGAACGGACGGGGCGGACGGACAGGCGTCAAAGCCTGCGCCGGAGCAAACCCGGGAGGCCGTCACGGAGGATACGGCGCCGGCTGACACAGATGCCGCTGCCGGGACGGTGGATGCTTCCCAGCTGGAGCCGGTTACGCTGAAATTTTATTTTATCGGCGAGCCGGCCAAGGACAACGGTCTGGTATTTGACGAGATCAACCGGCTGTTGAAGGAAAAGATCAACGCCGAGATCGAGGCGGTGTATCTGTCCTGGGGCGACTGGGATCAGCGTTATCCGCTGCTGTTTACCTCCGGCGAGGAGTTCGACATGATCTACACCGCCGACTGGGCCATGTACTCGGAGACGGCCTCCAAGGGAGGCTTCTATCCGCTGACCATGGAGATGCTGGAGAAGAACTGTCCGCTGACGGTGGCAAGCCTGCCGGAGGTGGCCTGGAGCAGCTCCGCCATCAACGATCAGTATTACCTGATTCCGCAGAACAATTATTTTTCCAATCATTACGGCTTCATGCTGCGGGGAGATCTGCGGAAAAAGTATGGAATGGACGAAATTAAGACCGTTGACCAGATGGAAGAATTTATGGATCAGGTGCTGGAAAACGAGCCCGGCATGATTCCCCTGGATATTTCCCGGGATAATGCGGAGATGTATATGCGGGCCATCGTGGTATATCCTGCGGAGCATTGGTATCTGGCGGGGGAGCATACCGGCGTTTACACCTACGATTTTACCGATCCCGAAAAGCTGGAGCTGACGCCCTTTTATGAGCTGCCCGGCTATGAGGAGCATCTGGAGCGGATGGTGCGCTGGAACCGGAAAGGCTTTTTGTCCAAGAGCGATTTGACCGCAGCCAACGCGGAGCGCTTTGACGCCGGCAAGAGCGCGGTGAAGATCTGCAACATCACGGAGGCCAACACTGCGTGGCAGACGGCAAAGCTCAATCATCCCGACTGGGAGGTGGAGTATATGAGCCTTCTGGACGATAAGATGCTTGGCTCCACCGGATATTCCCAGGGGGTAGCCTTCAACGCCAGATCCAAAAACATCGACCGGGCGATGATGGCGGCGGATCTTCTGGGCTATGATCCGGAGCTGAATTTTCTGATCAACAGCGGCCTGCCCGGCGTACACAATGAGATCGTCGGCACTCAGGAATACGAGGGAAAGGAATTTTTGAAGATAAAGGGGATCCGGCCCGACGATTACGGCGGCCACTCCTATTACTGCTTCTCCAATATGCCCAGTATTCCTACGGAATCCTTTGAGGGGTACACGGAGACCATGCTGAGCTACTTCTTCGATCAGGCGGCGCATCACCCGCTGGACGGCATGGCGTTTCTGACCGACAATGTGACCACGGAGGTGGCCAACACCTCCAACGTGCTGATGGAGTATCTGCCCGTGATGTATCTGGGCTTTGAGGAGGATCCGAAGGCGACGCTGGAGGAGTTTAAGCAAAAGCTGAAGGATGCGGGCATCGATGCGGTAAACGCAGAGATGAAGCGGCAGGCGCAGGCGCGTTTTGACGCGGCAAAGTCCGCCGAATAGGAGAGAGCAGGATGCTGAAAAAAAATATCATATTGGGAGAGGGACGCTATATTACAGAAGAGACAAGGCTGACCGGCGCATCCGACAGCATCCTCCATATCTGCCGGGCCTTTGGGCTGCGGGGCAGGGCGCAGGGGGGCGCTGCCTATCGGGAGATCCGCTTTCTGGGGACACAGGGAAGGGCAGAGCTGGAAGAACTGTCGGCAGAGTATGGCTTTTCCCTGCCGCTGGGGGAGGAAGGGCATTTGATCCTAGCCCAGGGCGATACGGTCCGGGTGTACGGGGACAGCGAGAGGGGGCGGCTCTACGGAGCCGTCTCCCTGCTCCGGCTGACCCGGGGGCATTCTCTGCCTGAACAGCTGTTTTACAGCAGCCCGGTCTGCCGTCTGCGCGGGATGAAGATTTTCCTTCCCGCCCGGGAGGATATCCCTTTCTTTCAAAAATTCATAGACATGCTTGTGTATTACAAGTTCAACACCGTCATGATCGAGGTGGGCGGCGCGATGGAATATGTCCGGCATCCGGAGATCAACGCCGCCTGGGTGGATTACTGCAGGGAAATGGGGGAATATTCCGGCAAGACCACCGAGATTCAGGATCGGACCTTTCCCTGGTACAAAAATGCCATTCATATGGAAAACGGCGGCGGCTCTTATCTGAAGCAGGACCAGGTGCGGGAGCTGGCAGATTATTGCCGGCAGCGGCAGCTGGAGGTGATCCCGGAGGTGCCGTCTTTGGGGCATTGCGATTATCTGCTGCTGGCCCATCCGGAGCTGGCGGAGCGGTCAAACGATCCCTATCCGGACGCGTATTGTCCTTCCAACCCGGATACCTATAAGCTTTTGTTTGACGTGCTGGACGAGGTGCTGGAGGTATTTTCGCCCCGGGTGGTAAATATCGGACATGACGAAGCTTATTCCATCGGCGTCTGCGAGCGGTGCAGGGGCAGATCGGGAGCCGATCTTTTCGCAGCGGACGTAAACCGGATTGCGGACTATCTGAAGGCCCGTCAGGTGCGCACCATGCTCTGGGGGGACAAGCTGTTAAAAGACGCCCGGGTGCCTGACGCCGGCCCCTTTGGCGGCGCGGAATATCCCATGTACAGCCCGGCCTTCCACAGGGAGGACGGCACCTACATCGGCACCATGCCGGCCACCTGGCAGGCCATCGATCAGATTAGCAGTAAGACAGAGATCCTGCACTGGAACTGGGGGCTGTCCGCACAGCTGGAGGAGACGTTTTTGGAGCGGGGCTTTCCGGTTTTTTACGGCAATTTCGACAGCTATCTGTTTCCCGACTGGCGCGCCCATATGGAAAAACCGATCGAAGGCGCCATGATTTCCAACTGGAGTACCTTAAACGAACGGATTTTGCAGCGCAACGGCATTTTCTTCAATATCGCCTATGCCTATGAAATGTTCTGGGATCCGGATTACCGGGAGGAGGATTTTGAAGGGCTTCGGGAGCGGGTGCTGGACAGTCTGTACCGGCTCAAAAATCCGGAACGGGACAGATGCGTGCCCTGCCCGGAGGATCGGCATCCGGACTTTCTGGAATTTTTGTACGCCACGGACTATCATCCGGATTTTCAGTGGTTTGTGGACGGTGTTTTTCCGGAGGATAAGAAATACCGCATCGGGGAGATCCGGCTGCACTATGCGGATCATACGTCGGCCGTCTTTCCGGTGATATACGGGGAGAATATCGGGTATCAGGGGGTGTCCTGGGAGCGGAGGAGGGACGACAGACAGGATATGTATCTGGTGGACGATCATCTGTATGAGACGACCTTTACGACCCGACCGGTGCGGGAAAAGGAGCAGACCTTTTATCGGTATCTGGTGCGCAATCCGCACCCGGAAAGGGAGCTGGTGCACGAGACGGTCACGGTCTGCGCGGAGAAGGGCTGCCGCATCTTTGTAAAAGACATCACAAGGCTCAGGGACGGTGCGAGAAAGGAGGCGCGGCATGACGGAGCGGTTTCGGTTCCCGGTTCGGATTAACCGGGAGGGAGGATATTTCGAGGATCAGGAGGGCAGGCCCTTTTTCTGGCACGGCGACACCTGCTGGCGGATATTCTGGATGATGACCTACGAGGAGGCCTGCCGGTACCTGGAGGATCGGGCGCAGAAGGGGTTTACGGTGATCCAGGTGCATATGCTGCCGCACCATATTTATCAGGCAAACGTGTATGGGGAGAATCCGTTTTTGGAGCCGGGCAAAATCGACAGGCTAAACGAAGCCTATTTTGCCCATGCGGACCGGGTGATCGCCTGTGCGCGGTCGCTGGGTCTGGCCGTCGCCATCGCCCCCATGTGGCTGAGCGTCTGGGAGGACGATTGGTATCAGTATTACCATGGGGAGCCGGTGCTGTCCTATGCCAGGCAGCTGGCGCAGCGCTATGAGCGTTTTGACAACGTGATTGCCTTCCTGCACGGCGGGGACGACGACGCGACGGCCCTGCACGGGGAGATCCGGCGCTGCGTCCCCGAATTTAAAAAATATGCGCCCCATGTGCTGGGCACCTTTCACGCGGGCATCGGACCGGGCTATCCCTTTTTCGGGGAGGAGGACTGGTACGAGTTTTGCATGAATTACACCTACGATTACGACCAGTGCATCCGGCAGATGCGGGAGGCGCGGCAGAAATATCCGGAAAAGCCGGCCCTTTTGGGGGAGACTCATTATGACGGAAACGACGGGATTTGTCCCGCCCTGATCCGGAAATTCGCCTACACCTCCGTGCTTTTGGGCGGCGCAGGCCACACCTACGGCAATAAGGATATCTGGATGGCCACGATGTTCTGGCCGGATGCGCTGTACACGGCGGCGGCCCAGCACATGATGGTGCTGCGGGAGATTTTTGACGGGCTTTTATGGCATCGCTTTGTGCCGGATACGGAGGGCAGGCGGCTGCAAAATGTCCGGGTGCTGATGCCGAATGCTTCCGACCGTTACATTCCGGCGGCCGGGATCCGGGGAGAGCGGACCGTGGTTGCTTACCTATCGGACCGCCGCTATTTTACGGTGCGGGGGAAGGGCCGTTATAACGGGACATGGATCGATCCGGTCAGCGGGCGGCGCTTTGCGTTTACGAAGGAGGCGGGGGAAACCCTGCAGATCCCCGGGCACAATGCGGACGGCTCGGACGACTGGCTGCTTTTGGCATCGTTTGAGGAGGAAGTGGTATGAGAGTGCTGTTTTTGGGCGGCCCGGGCAATATTTCCGAATCCGCCGTCACTTATTTTGTGGAGAAAAAAACGCCGGTGGCCGTGCTCAAGCGTTCGGCCGGCGGGCTGTTCGGGCTGGAGGGGAAAATCCGGGTGTTTTACGGAGACCGGGACCGGGAGGAGGTGCTGACAGAGGCGATGAACGCCTTTGTGCCGGACGTGGTGGTGGACTGCACCTGCTTTACCATAGCGCAGGCGGAGACGGTGATCCGTGCGCTGCGAAAAAGCCCCTGCAGAAGATTTGTGTTTGTGAGCACGGCGGATGTCTACGGCTATCCGCTGCGGCGTCTGCCCATGGGGGAGTCCGATCCCCGGAATCTGCCAAACGGCGATTATGCGGCTCAGAAAAAGGAGATCGAAAAGCGGTACGGACAGGCCTTTGCAAGGGGGGAGCCCTCCCTGACCATTATCCGTCCCGGCTATTCCCTGGGCAAAACCTTTGCCCTGTCCTCCTTTGGGCGGGACCGGGGGGCCTATCTGGTGACCCGGATCCGGCAGGGCAGGCCGGTGTATTCCCCGGGCGACGGCACCACGCTGATCGACGCGGGCGCGGCCTACAACACAGGCCGGATGCTCGCCCGCATCTGTGAGGAGGACAGCACGGCCGGGGAAGCCTATAACTGCGCCAACGACAGGGCCGTGACCTACGACGAATACCTGCAGGCCTTCGGGGAGGCGCTGGGCAAGCCGGTGCACATCGTCCATATCCCCACGGATTTCCTGTTTTCTCTGGGGCGAAAAGAGGTGGAGGAGAGCCTGCTGCCGGATCTGGCCCAGTATCATCTTTATTTTTCCGTGGAAAAATTCCGGAAGAAATTCCCGGATTTTCAATGGACCTATTCGCTGGCGGATGCGGTGCGGGATTTCGTGGCCTATCAGGAAAGCTGCGGCGGACTGGAGGGGACGGAAGAGCCTGTGTTTGAGGATCGGGTGATCGGGCTGTGGACGAAGGCCATGGAGGAGCTGCGGCAGACGGTGCGGGAAAAGCTTGCGCAGACGGACCGGCAGGAAGGGAGGGAACCGGATGGAAAACTATGAATTGACGGCGGAACAAAGAGAGGCTTACCGCGCCCATCTGATGCCCTGTCTGAAAAAGCCCGGCGGCTTTGCGCTGCAGGGCGGACAGGGCATCCGGCTGAAGGATCTGTCGGGCAAAACCTATATGGATTTTACGTCCGAGCAGTTCGTCTGCCTGCTGGGCTTTGGCAATGCAGAGATCGCAAAAGCAATCTACGAACAGGCGCTGTCCATGCCCATGGTGGCGCCGCTGCATCAGACCGATCTGCGTTACCGGCTGTATCATAAGCTGGCCTCCATCGCGCCGCCCCACCTAAACCGCCTGTCCTTTACGATGGGCGGCGGCCTGGCCATCGAATCCGCCATGAAGATCGCGCTGAAAAACGTGCCGGAGGCGCAGAATTTTGTGACTCTCTACGGAGGCTATCACGGCACCACCTTCGGCACGGCCTCGGGCACCTTTCTGGCGGGGCGGGGGGAGGCCGGACAGCCGGCAAACGACCGGTATTTCCATTTTGTAAACCGGACGCAAAATCATTTCGTGCGGGCCCAGCGGCCCTACTGCTACCGGTGTCCTTTCGGCCAAACGCCCGGCTCCTGCGGTCTGGAATGTGCGGAGGCGTTAAAGCAGACGATCCTGCAGGGGGTTACCGGCCCGACCGCCGGGGTGATCCTTGAGCCGATTCAGTCCGGCGGCGGGCAGATCCCGCTGCCCGGAGCCTATTTAAAGCGGGTGCGGCAGATCTGCGATGAGACGGGCTGTCTGCTGATCTTTGATGAAATCCAGACCTTTGCCAGAACCGGCGCTTTTTTTGCGGCACAGTATTATGATGTGGAGCCGGATGTGATCGCCTTTGCAAAGGGCATCGGCGGCGGTATCCCCATCGGCGGGATTCTGATCCATGACAGGCTGCAGGGCTTTGACGATCTGATGGAGGATATGCAGACTTTCCAGAACAATCATTTAAGCTACGCGGCTGCCCTCAAAACCATTGAGATCATCGAGCGGGACGGCCTGCTGTCCCATGCGGTGCAGGTGGGCGATTACCTGACAGGGCGGCTGCGCAGGCTGCAGGAGCGGTTTCCCTTTATCGGGGACGTGCGGGGGCCGGGGCTTGCCATCGGCGTGGAGCTGGTGCTGGATCCGCAGACAAAGGAGCCCTTTGGCGAGGAGCGGATGAACCGCATGTTTTTGCGCAGCGTAGAGCGGGGACTGTTTTATCAGACCGCCCACAATGTCATCAAGCTGAAGCCGCCGCTGATTATCACCATGGAGGAGGCTCAGGCGGCGGCGGATATTCTGGAGCGCTGCTTTGCAGAGGAGGTATAAATGAAGGCGATTGTCAAATATGGTGAGCTGCCGGGGCAGGTGGACTGCCGGGATATCCCGGAGCCTGTGTGCGGCGCGTATGAGGTAAAAATTGAGGTAAAGGCCTGTGCGATCTGCATGACGGATCTGCACATCATCCAGGGCGAATACCCCTGGGAGACGGGCGTCCCGCTGGGCCATGAGTTTTGCGGTGTGGTCATCCAGACCGGCTCCCGGGTAAGCCGTTTTCGGGCGGGGGACCGGGTCGTCGCCTGCATGAACGGCGGCTTTGCCCGCTATGTGGTGAAACGGGAGGACGACTGGGTGTTTGCGCTGCCGGATCAGATTTCCTTCCCGGAGGGGGCTTTGCTGGAGCCTTTGTGCGCGGCGGCCAACAGCGTGTTGAACCGTTCCCGCATCCTGCCCGGGGATCATGTGCTGATCGAGGGGCCGGGGGTGATCGGCCTGTTCGCCCTGCAGACGGCCAAGCTTCTGGGCGCCCGCGTGATGATGAGCGGCACCGGCGCCGACCGGGAGCGGCTGGAGATGGCGAAAAAAATGGGCGCGGACCGGATCGTGAACGCAGAGCAGGAGGCGCTGGAGGAAGCGGTTGCGGATTTTACCGGCGGACAGGGGCTGGACACCGTGCTGGAATGCTCCGGCAGCCAGGCAGCGCTGGACGCAGGCCTTTCCCTGCTGCGCTATGACGGTCAGCTGACCCAGGTGGGCATCTTCGGCAAGCCGGCCCGGGTGGATCTGGGACAGCTGGTCTACAACAACCGGCGGCTGGTGGGCAGCATCGCCTACGACAGGGATACCTGGCAGCGCTGCATCGGCCTGGTCAAAAACGGTCTTGTGGACGTAAAAAGCCTTATTTCGGCTCAGCTGCCCCTGTCCGAGTGGCGGCAGGGCTTTGAAAGGACAGCGGGGCGGACGGGTTACCGGGTCGTTCTGATTCCCTGAGAAAAGATGATTTATTCAATCCAGTCCTGAGAACTGTGTAAGCATATCCGGGCAAAATAATGAACAGTAAAATGTATCAGGAGGAACAGTGATATGCAGACAGAGAGGGAAGGCGAAGGGGATGGACAATATTCTGGCGGGAAAGCTGATTGAGAAGATTTCCAATTTTACAGATTATAATGTCAATATCATGGACGAAAACGGGATTTTGGTGGCAAGCCGTATGCAGGAGCGGGTCGGCACCTTTCACGACGCGGCCTTTGAGATTGTCCGGGGCAACAAGGACCTGGTGATGGTGGAGATGGACAATCCGGAAAAAGGGGTGAAGGCCGGCGTCAATATGGCGGTTTACAGAAACCGGCAGAAGGTGGGCGTGGTGGGGGTGACCGGAAAGCCCAAGGAGGTTTTGCCCATTGCAAAGATCATCAAAATGTCCGTGGAAGTGATGATGGAATATGAAATGTATAAATTTGAGAATCTCCGCAAATACAACCTGCGCGAGCAGCTGATGCACCTGATTTTCTACAATGACAATCCGGAGCGGGAGGAGCTGAGCAAATATTTCAAGGCGCTGAATTTAAAGGAGGAGCTGCTGCGGATTCCCGTGCTGGTGGCGGCGGACGGCCTGTCCGGGCATCAGGAGCAGCTCCGCAGTCTTTTAAGCCAGAGTCCGTACCGCTCCGGGCAGGAGCTTTACGATGTGACCCGGGAAGGCTTTTTGCTGATATACATCGCGATTGACTGCGGGATGCGGGATATGATGCAGAACTATAAATACCTGGTGGGCGAATATCTTTCGCCCATCCTTCGCTATATCCGGCAGCAGGGTCTTACCTGCAATCTCTATGTGGGCGCGATCCAAAATGACATCATGTACTACCGGCAGGCCTATCTGTACTGTCTCTGGATGCAGAAAAACCTTGCCGGAAAGCCCGTTGGGCACAGCTATTATTTTTATGACTGCATCGTGCGCTATATGGAGTCCCAGGTGTCCGTCACGGCGTTCAACGGGATTTTTCTGAATCTGAAAAAGGGTCTGGGTGAAAAATTTATCAGCAATTACATCGAGACGATGGGAGCGATCATCGAGATGGATTACAACCTGGTCAAGGCCAGCGCCCTTTTGCATGTGCATAAAAATACGCTGGTGTACCGTTTTGACAAGATCCGCGAGGTGCTGAATATGAACCCGCTGGTGTACAACACGGACCGGGAATTTATGGAAAGCTTTTATTACTATCTGAACAGAAAATAGACGGCGGCGAACTTGTGCTGCCGACACAAAGAACCGGTTTTAATTTTGTGGCTGAGCCTGAATGCAAAACCTCCCTGATTTTCTATAATAGTAGGCGTTTGCGAAACGCCAGAACCCGCATAAATATGGGATTTTTTTGTTACAAAACAGAACAACTCCTCACAGGTTTGTGGTAAAATTGAGATGTCCAATAACAATCCACCATATCCACCTGAAAGGAGTTGTACCTATATGATACCATACAATCAGCTTTCTTTGGCAGATATTTTTTCAGATTGCCAGGAAATTTATGAATCTGACAAGCCCCAGTTCCTGTCTCTCTTACAACAGCACATTGACCTTGATGAAATTGTTCCCGCTTCCTTTCGGAAGCATTTCTATGCATCAACGGGCAGAACCCGCAAATACCCTTTGTATGCCTTTCTGTGGGCACTCATCATCCAGCGGATTTTTTCCATCCCCACGGATTCCCTGCTTCTTGTCTTCCTCCGCTATTCACGGCATCTTCGTGAATTCTGCGGCTTTGACAAGGTTCCGGATGCCTCGAAAATCACTCGCTTTAAGCAGGACTTTCTGGAGGACATTCAAACCGTTTTTGATCGGCTTGTTGATCTTACGGAGCCAATCTGCAGTGCCATTGATCCCTCTAAGGCTTCCATGACGATCTTCGATTCTTCCGGTATAGAGGCATGGGTTACAGAAAACAATCCTAAATATGCCAACCGCATCATCAAGCAGCTCAAAGCTTATGCAAAGTCTATGCATTTTGATGACGGCTATGACCCTTATAAAGCCGCTTATGGTTCCATGCCCTCACATGCGGCTGCGAATCCTGAAATCAAACAACTCTATATTGACGGCCATTTCTGCTATGCCTATAAATTCGGTATTGTCACAAATGGTCTGGGGATTGTCCGCTCGATCCATTTCTACAATAAGGAGTTTTTTGATAAACACCCTGAAATCATTGTAAATAAAAAATCGGATTCCCCGGATGAGGACAAATCCGTCCACGATGCAAGACTTCTCATCCCCACTTTGCAGAATCTTTTTGCTGCCCATCCACTCCTGAATCCCCAAACTTTTTTGGGAGATGCTGCCTTTGACTCTGCCCGCCTCTATAAGGAACTTCTTTCCGGCAACACCTTTGGCACCGATGCGGCCGGAAATGGGAAACATTTCCAGAAGGCTTACATTCCTCTGAATTCCCGGGCAGGTCTGGAAAACAAAGATTATTCCGTGAATCAGGACGGTATCCCATGCTGTCCGAATGATCCATCTCTTCCAATGAAATCAGAAGGTACCAGCAAGCTTGGCAGCGGCGTTACCCGATATAAGTTCATTTGCCCGAAAGTGAAATGGGAAAAAAATCCTACCACTGGAAAGTATCGCCGCGTTTGCCATTGTGAACATCCCTGTACTTCATCTTCTTGCGGAAGAATGATCTATGTTTATCCAGAACAAGACCTGCGAACATATCCCGGCACCCTTCGTGGAACACCCGAATGGGACGATATTTATAAAATTCGAACCACGGTAGAACGCTCCATCAACCACTTTAAAGATAGCTTTGGTATTGCCGGGCGCAGAACTCAAAACGAGAAAACGCTTCATGCGGATCTGCTTCTGGCTGGGATTACACAATTAATCGGCGTCGTCCTCGCTGACCGAATAAAACAGCATCAATACATACGGAGCATAAAGCCACTCATCGCATAGGACTTACCACTTTAAAAAGGATTTTAGCAGTTCCTTCTACAAGTGCGCCCATTTTTCAATTTCTTTTCCCTTCCACCCACTCCGTAGTGCTTCAATCAACTATTCTCATGAATTCTGATAATATTTTTGTGTCCGCTTTTCTGTATTCCTAAATTTGATAGGCTGTTTCGCAATTACCTATTTCTATAATAGGATCATACAGTCCGATAAAAAAAAACAGGGAGGTATTTTTTATGGGAAAAAGAAGATGGATCGCACTGATGATGTCCGTGTGTATGGCGGTTGGTGCGATGGGCTGCGGCAGCACGACCGGCGGCTCTGTACCGGCAGGTACGACGGGCAGCACAGAAGGAACGGCTGCGGCGGACGGCGCAGGGCAGGGCACAGACAATCTGGTGCGCGGCGGTGTGGGGGACGGACAATATAAAGAATCCCCGCTTGTGCATGAGCAGGTGGAAAAGGGAGAGCTGCCTCCGATAGAGGAACGGCTGCCCAAGGAGCCTTATGTGATTGAGGTAGACGAAATCGGCGCATACGGCGGCACCTATGTGGGCGCGGCATTTGGCCCCACCTCCGGCGCGCTGGATACGGAAGGCCTTCGGTTCCAGTCGCTTTTGACGATCGAGAAGGATCTGAATACCTTTAAGCCAAACCTGATCCATTCCTATGAGATCAACGATGATTTCACCGAATTTACGATTCATCTGCGGGAAGGCATGAAGTGGTCGAACGGCGATCTGCTCACGGCGGATGACTGGATGTTCTGGTATGAGGATGTCCTGATGAACAAGGATTTAAATCCCGCGGTGGAATCGGTTTATACCACAAACGGAACGCCGATGACCTATGAAAAGGTGGACGACTATACGGTAAAGATTGTTTTTGCAGAGTCCAACCCGGCCTTTGAGGTGACGATGGCGACGCGCTGCACGAGCCTGATCCGTACCTTCTTTGCCCCAAAGGAATATCTGTCAAAATGGCATATCAATTACAATCCGGAGGCAGAGGCCCTGGCGAAGGAAGAAGGCTATGAGTCCTGGGTGCTTTGCTTCCAGGCGCACATTGACAATACGCAGGCGCAGAAGGATACGGAAGCGCCGGATGTATATCCCTGGGTATTGGATCGCATTGATGAGAACGGAAATCGCTTTTTCACCAGAAATCCCTATTATCATGTCGTTGACCAGGAGGGAAACCAGCTGCCTTACATCGACGAGCAGGAGGCGATGCTGGTACAGGATAAGGACGTGCGGAATCTGAAGCTGATCAGCGGCGAGATTCTGGCGGCAGGTGAGAATCCGCTTCCGGTAGCCGATTATACCATGCTCAAGGAAAATGAGGCGGCCGGAGATTATCAGGTATTTCTGTTTGAAAATACACGCGGCTCCGACTGTGCATTTACTTTCAATATTACGGACAAGGATCCCACGCTGCGGGAGATTTTCAACAATGTGAAATTCCGCCAGGCCATGAGCTATGCGCTTGACAGAAATACGATGAACGAAACTCTTTGCTTTGGACGCGGGACGGTCCGGCAGGCAACGGCGGCATCCAACACGACCTTTATGAACGAAGCGTTTGAAAATGCCTTTATCGAGTACGATGTGGACAAGGCGAACGCGCTGCTGGATGAGAGCGGTTATGCGTGGAATGCGGATCACACCGTGAGACTGATGCCAAACGGTCAGGAATTTAATCTGACGGTGGAAACGATTGAAGAGTTTGCGCCTTTTGCGGAGATGGCCTGCGAATATTGGACGGCAATCGGCATTCAAAGCACCTTAAAGCAGGAGGAGCGTTCTTTCTACCTGGAGAAGGGCAAGAGCAATGACCGGCACATCCAGGCGTTTACGATGGACAGTGTGGGCGAGTTTAATTTAAGAAGCACATCCTTCAGCCGTCTGCGTCCGGGCAACGCGTTTGATGATCTGGAGTTTATGCAGGCATACAAGGATTACTGGGACAGCAACGGCGCAAACGGGGAAGAGCCGCCGGCATATATTCAGGAAATTCGGGACGATTGTCTGAAGTTCGCTACGCTTTCGCCGGATGATCCGGAGTATGCGACGCTGGGAGAAAGCCTGCTGGAGCGCATCAGCGAGCAGTGCTGGTTTATCGGCGTATCCGTGTCTCCCCGCCTTGTTGTGATCAGCAACCGCCTGGGCAACACGCCGACGGAAGGAACCTTTGCAAACGATTATAACTTCTGGAAACCGTATCGGGGCGATGCCTGGTATTTCAAGTATTGATCACACCGGAACAGGAAGGGGAAGCCTTCACGGGCTTCCCCATATCCGGACAATTTTTCAGGAGCGAGAAGAAATGGAGCAAAGATAGATGAAAAAATATATTTTAAAAAGATTTTTCTATATGATCGTGCTATTGGCGATTATGTCGGTTTTTGCTTTTGTGGTAATTCAGCTGCCTCCTGGAGATTATCTGACCTCTTATATTGCCAATCTGCAGCAGCAGATGGGACAGGTGGATGAAGCCATCGTAGTGAATCTGCGCAGACAGTATGGACTGGACAGGCCCATGTGGCAGCAGTATTTTGTGTGGATGGCCAATATGTTCCGCGGAGATTTCGGAGAATCCTTCCAGTGGAAACAGCCGGTAAAGGATTTGCTGATCAGCCGGATGCCCATGACGGTGGTGCTGTCTGTGATTACGCTGGTATTTGCCTATGCAGTGGCAATTCCGATCGGTATTTATTCTGCCAGACATCAGTATTCCGTCGGCGATTATCTGGCATCCATCCTGGGATTTGTAGGTCTTGCGACACCGAGCTTTTTTCTGGCACTGATTTTAATGTATTACAGCAACCGGGTTTTTGGACTCAGTGTGGGCGGCTTTTATTCCCCGGAGTTTCAAAATGCGCCCTGGAGCTTTGCCAGACTCTGGGATCTGTGCAAGCATCTGCCGATTCCGGTGATTGTCATCGGTCTGGCCAGCATGGCGAACGTGATCCGAATCCTTCGGGCGACCCTGCTGGATGAGCTCAAGCGCCCCTATGTGGTGGCCGCGAGAGCGAGGGGGCTCAAGGAAAACACCATGATTTACAAATATCCGGTGCGGGTCGCATTGAACCCCATCATCAGCTCTATCGGGAGTATTTTACCATCCATCGTATCCGGCGCAACAGTGACGGCTATCGTCCTCGATATTCCTACAGTAGGTTCTTTGCTGTACAATGCACTGCTTTCACAGGATATGTTTCTGGCAGGAGCCAGTGTACTGATGCTTACGGCGATTACCATTGTGGGCACGTTCATTTCCGATATCCTGCTGGTAGTCATCGATCCCAGAATACGTCTTCAGTAATGCAGGAAAGGAGAGGCAGATCCCATGGTATGGAGGAAGAAAAAAGCGGCGGTTTCCAAAGAAGATATTTATATGGAAACCCAATGGCAGCTTGTATGGAGAAAATTCAAAAAGCATAAGCTGGCAATGCTGGGTGCAACGATTCTGCTGATTTTATACATGGTAGGCATTTTCAGTGAATTTTTTGCGACACAGGATATTGCAAAGAGAAGCACGACGGCCATCAGCATGGCGCCCACAAAAATTCATTTTGTGGATGAGGAGGGGGATTTTTCCCTGATTCCCTTTGTATATGGGTTAAAGCAGGAGGAGGATCCGGTCACCTGGAGAAAATATTATACAGAGGATACTTCCAGAAAAATACAGCTCCGCTTTTTTTATAAAGGCGATTCCTATAAGCTCTTAGGACTGATTCCCGGCGATATTCATTTCTTCGGCACGCCGGAGCCGGATGTATTTTTCCCGTTTGGAACGGACGCGTCGGGGCGGTGCCTTTATTCCCGTGTGCTGAGCGCGCTGCGCATTTCCCTGACAACCGGCCTGGTGGGTGTGTTTTTTACCTTTATCCTGGGCTGTATCTTCGGCGGTATTTCCGGTTTTTACGGCGGTATTGCAGACACGATTATTCAGCGCATCATTGAATTTTTGATGTCCATGCCGAGCATTCCGCTGTGGATGGCGCTGGCCGCGGCATTCCCAAGCACCTGGTCCTCCCTGCAAACCTATTTTGCAATCACCATTATCCTGTCGCTGATCGGATGGACGGCGCTGGCCAGGGTCGTGCGCGGCAAGCTGCTGGAGCTTCGCAACGAGGATTTTGTGACGGCGGCGAGAGTATCGGGCGCAACGGACGGATATATTATACGAAAGCATTTGCTTCCCTCCTTTTCCAGCTACCTGATTGTGAATGTGACGCTTGCCATTCCCACAATGATTTTGTCGGAGACATCGCTGAGCTTCCTTGGAATTGGACTGACACCGCCGATTGTCAGCCTCGGCGTTCTTTTGCAGGATGCGCAGAGTATCAATACGATTTCCATGTATCCCTGGATGATGATCCCCGGACTGTTTGTGGTGATCGCCGTGCTGGCATTCAATTTCGTGGGAGACGGACTCAGGGATGCTGCGGATCCTTATAAATAAAGCAGGAGGAGCGGTCGGGCAATGGAGGGACTGGAATGAACGATTATATACTGGAAGTAAAGAATCTGCAGACCTGGTTTAAGCTGGATACGGGAACGCTCAAGGCTGTGGATGACGTTACCTTTTCGCTCAGGCGCAATGAGACGATTGGGATTATCGGAGAGTCCGGCTGCGGCAAGAGTGTGACCGCGCACTCGATTTTGCGGACGGTGCAGAATCCCGGGAAAGTGCTGGGCGGACAGATCATTTATAATAACGGAAACCAGCCGGTAGATCTGGTGAAGTATGCGCCGGACAGCCGGGCGATGAGACGGCTTCGGGGAAAGGATATTTCCATGATTTTTCAGGAGCCGATGGCCAGCCTGTCGCCGGTGTATACCATTGGCGCGCAGATGGTGGAGGCGGTTGCTGTCCACCAGGACAAAAAGGATAAAAAAGCGGCAAAAGAGTTGTGTATGGAAATGCTGAACGCGGTTGGTATGCCGAACCCGGAGCAGAAATTTAATGCGTATCCCCATCAGCTCTCCGGCGGGCAATGTCAGCGGGCAATGATCGCGCTTGCTATGGTAAATAAGCCGAAAATACTGATTGCGGACGAACCGACCACTGCGCTGGATGTGACCGTGCAGGCCCAGATTACGGACCTGATGAAGCATTTTCAGAAGGAATATCATATGTCCATTATCTATATTACTCATGATATGGGCGTGATTGCGGAAATGGCGGACAGCATTGCGGTCATGTATCTGGGACGCGTGGTAGAGTACGGAAGCGCCAGAAGCATTTTTAAAAATCCGCTGCATCCCTACACCAGAGGGCTGCTGAAATCCATGCCGGTTCTGGGCAGAAAGTCCGCAGAACGGCTGAATGCCATAGACGGGAATGTGCCGGTTCCGCTCGACCCGCCTGCGGAATGCGGCTTTTGCTCCAGATGTACAGAACGGATGCCGGAGTGCGCAAATTGCATTCCAAGGCTTTTGGAGGTGGAACCGGAGCACCTGGTGAGATGCTTCCGGTATAAGGCGCAGAAAGGGGAAAACAATGTCGGAAAATGAACGGAACAGACAAAAGCAGGTACCGCTGCTGGAAGTTTCCGGCTTGAAAAAGTATTATCCGATTGAAGCCGGTATTTCCAAAAAGCAGGTAGGTCTGGTGAAAGCGGTGGACGACGTTACGCTGAAGATTTACAAAAACGAAGTGCTTGGCGTGGTGGGAGAATCCGGATGCGGCAAGACAACCCTGGGCAGGACGATCCTGCGGGTGATCGAGCCGACGGACGGAAGCATCGTATTTCATTTCGGAGACAAAACCATTGATTTTACCGCACTGAATAAAAAAGAGCTCCGCGGGATGCGCAGACATATCCAGATGGTGTTCCAGAATCCGTATACCTCCCTGAATCCGCGTATGACGATTTTTGATATTGTGGCGGAGCCGATGCGTCTGGCCGGGGAATATACGGAGGCAGAGATCAGCGACCGGGTGAGATATCTGATCGATAAGGTGGGACTGGAATTGAAGCATCTGAACCGTTATCCGCATGCGTTCAGCGGCGGGCAGCGACAGAGGATCGGCATTGCCAGAGCGCTTGCGCTCGGACCCAAATTTGTGGTGGCGGATGAAGCGGTTTCCGCATTGGATGTATCTATTCAGGCACAAATCCTGAATCTTATGGTAGACTTAAAAGAGGAATATGATCTGACCTATATGTTTGTCGCGCACAATCTGAGTGTGGTGGAGCATATTTCGGACCGGGTATGCGTGATGTATCTGGGAAGCGTGGTGGAGCTGGCAGAGACGGAAGAGCTGTTTTACTATCCGAAGCATCCTTACACAGAAGCATTGCTGTCAGCCATTCCCGTGGCGGATCCGACGATTAAGAACGAAAGGATCGTCATGCCGGGAGAGGTCGGAAATGCGGCAAATTTACCATCCGGCTGTTGTTTTCATCCAAGATGCCGGTATGCGCAGGAATGCTGCAAAAAGGAACGGCCGCCGCTGCGCGAGGTCTCGCCCGGACATTTTGCGGCCTGCCATTTCGCGGATGCGCGCAGGCTGGAAGGAATCGGGGAATTAAAAGTGAAAAAAGCATAAGAAAGGCGGAAAAGAGGAAATGGGAAGAAACATTAACGTGGAGGTGGACGCTTCCAAAAGCATGGGGATCCAGGAGCATCTGTGGCGCTTTATCGGGTATGACGAGTGCAACTATACCTACATCCCGGAAGGCGTGGAGCTGCTGCGAAAATTTGCGGCCCTGGGGGATGCGCCCTACTATGTCAGGACACACTTTATGTTCTGTACCGGCAACTGTCACGGCACCTACAAGTTTGGCTCCACCAATATTTATTGGGAGAACCCGGAAGGGGAAGCGGTCTATGATTTTACCTACTATGACAAGATTATCGACGCGTTGCTGGATACCGGAAACAAGCCTTTTGTAGAGCTGGGATTTATGCCGGAGGCGCTGGTGGATACCAACTATCTGACGCCGGTCAGCGGCGGCTGGGAGCGTTACAACCAGTATAAGGAGAGCGGCTGGACCTGCCCGCCGAAGGATTATGACAAATGGCATGCTTTTATTTGGGCAGTTGTCTCCCATCTGACGGAGCGGTACGGAAAGGAGGAAGTGGCCTCCTGGTATTTTGAGCTTTGGAACGAGCCGGATATTTTTTACTGGAAGGGCACGGCGGCGGAGTACTGCAAGCTGTTTGATTTTACGGAGCATGCGGTACATGCGGCTTTGCCGGAGGCAAGATTATCGGGGCCCGCAGTGACCGGTATTTTTGAGGGCGGACACGCGCAGAAGTTTTTCGATTTTTTCCTGGCGCATTGCAAGGAGGGCACAAATTATTGCACCCAGACACAGGGAACGCGTCTTGATTTTATCACCTTTCATGTAAAGGGCGGCGGCTTCCCCTTCGAGATGCATGCCAAAAAGGCGGTTCCTTCCGTGGAAAGCCTTGTGCATCAGGTCAAGCTGGGACTGGACAGCATTGTAAAATACGGTTTTGGCGATCGGGAGGTTGTTTTGTCGGAAGCGGATCCGGACGGCTGGGCGGCAGGCGGCGTGTATGATAACGCAAATATGATTTTCCGGAACACGGAATATTACGCGACCTATGTGGCTTCTACTTATGAGAAAATCGACCGCCTTTGCTCCATGTATCAGATAAAAGTGCGGCCGCTTGCCTGGGCATTTTTATTCCCCGGGGAGAGGTGCTTTGAAGGAACCAGAACCTTCACGACGCAGGGGATCGACAAGGCTGTTTTCAATCTGTTCAAAATCTATGGTCAGTTGGGCGACGAAAAGCTGCAGTTGGAAAGCGACGGCGCAAGGTCGATGGATTTTTTGCAGGAGCCGGATATCGGCATCAAAAATCAGTCCCAGTATACCGGCGAGGGAGAGGACACGGATGTATCGGGCTTTGCGGTCAGGGGCAAGGACGGCAGGATCCAGATTGTTCTGTACAGTCATAACAATGACCGGGATAAAGAGGAGGAGCTTTCGGTTACGGTGCATGTGACAGGCCTGTCTGCGGCACAGGCCGGGATACAGCATTTTCGGATTGACGCAGAGCACTCCAATCCCTATGCAGAGTGGGTGCGCCAGGGAAAACCGCTGTTCCCCGAAGGAGAGCAGTATCAGGCGATTAAGCGGCGGGACGGGCTGGAGAGGCTTTGCGGCGATACGGAAATTGAGGTGACGGACAATGCAGCGACGCTTTGCTTTGCTATGCCGGCGCATGCGGTATCCTTTATTGTGGTGGAGGAGAAGAGATGAACGACTTATCCAAAAAAACCCTGGGCATCATTCACGCATCCCATATTACGATCAATGCGATGGCGCCCTACATTCAGACCTATCTTCCGCAGGTGCAGATCATGCACCTGTGCGACGATACCATTCAGCGGGATAACATCGCCGCCGGAGCGGGCGTGATCCCGAAGCGCAATTACTCCAAGTTTGTGGAATATGCCCACAACTTAGAGGAGGCGGGCGTCGATATGATTTTGCTTGCCTGCTCCACCTTTAATTACGCGGCGGAGCTTGCCCGGCCCCTGATCGATATCCCGATCGCGCAGATTGACCGGCCGATGATGGAGCAGGCGGTGGCCACCGGCAGCCGGATCGGGCTGCTGGCCACGCTGGAGACGACGGTTCCCTCCTCGGAGCGTCTGCTGGATATCGCGGCCCGGGAAGCCGGAAAGGAAATCACAAGAAAGACCGTGCTGTGCCGGGAGGCATTTGAGGCCTATTCCCGGGGAGACATCGAGACGCACAACCGGATTCTGACGGAGGCCATTGATGCGTTGGCCAAGGAAACGGACTGTATCGTCATGGCGCAGCTTTCCATGTCGGCGCTGGCGCCCTGTTTAAAGGATACGCCCGTGCCGGTCTATAACAGCGGCGAGACCGGGTTTATCCGGGTGAGACAGATGCTGGAGGGGACAGGAAGATGACCGAGGAGAAGACAAGAAGCTATCTGGAGGATAAGGCGAGACAGCTGCGGCAAAATGTGGTGGAAATGATCGGCGTCGGCAAGGCGGGGCATCTGGGCGGCTCCTGCTCCATGGCGGATGTGGTCGCAGCTCTGTATTTTCATGTGATGCACCATGATCCCAGGCAGCCCAAGATGCCGGATCGGGATCGTTTTTTGCTGAGCAAGGGGCACGCGGCTCTGATCCAGTATGCGGCGCTGGCGGAGTGCGGCTATTTTGACAGGGAATGGTTCGGCACGCTCAAAAAGCTGGGCAGCCGGCTGCAGGGGCATCCGGACATGCGCAAGACGCCGGGCATCGAGGCAAACACCGGCTCTTTGGGACAGGGGGTGTCTCTGGCGGCCGGTCTGGCGGCCGGGCTGCGGCTGGATCACAAAAAGGCGCGGGTCTATGTGATCGTCGGGGACGGCGAGCTGGCGGAGGGACAGATCTGGGAGGCCTTCATGGCTGCAGTCAATTACGGCCTGGACAATCTGTGCATCATCATCGACAAAAACGGGCTGCAGGCGACCGGCAGGACGGCAGACAGGTTCTGCACGGAGCCGCTCAAGGAAAAGCTGATGGCCTTCGGGCTGGAGCAGATCGAAATAGACGGCCATGATATGGCGCAGATCCTGGAGGCCTTTGAGATCGCGGAAAAAACAAAGGGCAGGCCCACCGTTATCCTGGCCAATACGGTGAAGGGAAAGGGCGTTTCCTTTGCGGAAAATGTGACGGGTTTTCATAACGGGACGATGACCAAAGAGCAGTATGACTGTGCGATGGCGGAGCTGGAAAAGGCAGGTGGGATGGCATGAGCAAGCAGAATCAGAGGGAAGAGTACGGAAAAGCGCTGGTGGCTTTGGGAAAGGAAAATCCGGATATTGTTGTGCTGGAGGCGGATCTTGGAAATTCCACGAGAAGCATTTTGTTCCAGAACGCCTTTCCCGACCGCTTTTTCGAGATGGGAATCGCGGAGCAGAATATGACCAGCTTTGCGGGCGGCCTGGCTCTGGCGGGCAAAATCCCGTTTACGAACACCTTTGCCGTGTTTGCGGCGGGTAGGCCCTACGATCAGATCCGTCAGAGCATTGCGACGGCAAAATTAAACGTGAAGATTGTCGGCTCCAGCGCGGGCTTTTCGGATTTCGGAGACGGGGCGACCCATCAGGCCATCGACGATATGGCGATTATGAGCGCGATTCCCAACATGACGGTGCTTGCCCCCTGCGACGGGCGGGAGGCAGTGCTGGCGGTCAGAGAAGCCGTTTCGATTGACGGGCCGGTTTACATCCGTCTTTGCCGGAACGATCTGGAGGATATTTTTCCGCAGGACATTCCGTATCGTGCGGACATGCCCGTGGTGCTGCGGGAGGGGACGGATCTGGCGGTGTTTACCACCGGCATTATGGCGCACAAGGCGCTGGAGGCGGCGCGTATTTTGGAGCAGGAAAATATTTCGGTCCAGGTCATTCATCTGCCGGGAATCAAGCCGGTCAACGAGGAGGCGATTCTGGCGCTGGCAAAGGGAAAGCGGGGCGTGCTTACCTGCGAGGAGCATTCGATCCGGGGCGGTCTGTCCATGCTGATCACATACCTTTTGCGAAACGAAGACATCCCTGTGGAATGTGCCGCGGTGATGGATGTATTCGGACAGTCCGGCTCAAGCCAGGAGGAACTGCTTGCGTTTTACGGGCTGGATGCCAAGGCGCTCTGCGTGCGGGCGCGCGGTCTGATGAACAGGTAAAAAAGAAAAGAGGGAGCATATGAAGATTGGTTTTATTGGTTTGGGAATTATGGGAAGGCCTATGGCGCTGAATCTGATCCGGGCAGGCTATGAGCTGTGCGTCTGCGATGTGGTGCCGGAGGCCGTGAAAAAACTGGAGGAGGCCGGCGCTGACAGCGCAGCGACCCCGGCCGACGTGGCGGGCATGTGCGATATGATTTTGACCATGCTGCCTAATTCGCCCCATGTACGCCAGGTACTGACAGGAGAAAACGGCGTTCTGGAAAAGCTGCGGCCCAATGCGCTGGTGGTGGACATGAGCTCCATCGATCCGGTGGTATCCGCCGCGCTGGAAAAGGAAGTAAAAAAAGCCGGCGGACGCATGGTCGACGCGCCGGTCAGCGGCGGGGAACCAAAGGCAATCGATGCGACGCTTTCCTTCATGTGCGGCGGCGCGCCGGAGGATTTTGCGCAGGCGAAGCCGGTTTTGGAAAAAATGGGCGCTTCGGTGGTGCTGGTGGGCAATATCGGGAGCGGCAATATGGCGAAGCTGGCCAACCAGATCATGGTGGCCTCCAACATTGCGGCGGTCTCGGAGGCCCTGACCCTGGCGGCCAAAGCGGGGGTGAATCCGGAAAGCGTGTATCAGGCCGTGCGGGGCGGTCTGGCTGGCAGTACGGTGCTGGATGCGAAGGCGCCGATGATGCTTTCCCGGAATTTCCAGCCGGGTTTTCGGATCGAGCTGCATATCAAGGATCTGAAAAATGCGGTGCAGGCGGCACAGGCTGCGGAGATGGAGCTGCCGCTCACCAATCTGACGCTTGCCATGATGGAGCATCTGGCCGGGGAGGGAAAGGAAAAGCTGGATCACAGCGCCCTTGTGCAGTATTATGAGGAAAAGGCGCAGGTGGAGGTGAAGCCTTTATGAGATTCGGCTGCTGTATCAATATGCTCGCGGACAGAGAGGATCCCATCGGCCTGCGCTGGCTGCCGCTTTTGAAGCAGAATCATTATGATTATGTGGAATTGCCGCTGGCGCAGGTGATGGATCTGGACGATACGGCGTTTGAAAATTTGCGCAGGACACTTTGGCAGCTTTCGCTGCCATGTGCCTGCTGCAACAATTTCTTTCCTGCATTTCTGAGGCTGACCGGGGACGCGCCTGCGCCGGACGGCGTGGTCAGAGCTTATCTTGAGAAGGCGTTGGAGCGCGTCTCTTTGCTGGGAGCCAAAAAGGTGATTTTTGGAAGCTCCGGCGCAAAAAACATTCCGGAAGGATTTCCCTACGAAAAAGCATATGAACAGATCGTGCGCCTGCTTGGCATGGCGGCCGGGACGGCGGATGCCTTTGATATCACGATCGGAATCGAGCCGTTAAACTACACGGAGGGCAATCTGATCCGGACCATGACGGAGAGCAGACAGCTGATGCGGGACGTTTGCTCGGAGCGGGTGCGTCTGATGGTGGATTATTATCATTTTTGCATGGAAAACGAAAAAAAGGAAACGCTCAGAGACTGCATGAGCGACGTGATCCATGTGCATCTGGCTTCGCCGACAAAACGCGTATTTCCCGGGCAGGACGAGCTTTTCTTCCTTTCCTTTTTGCAGAACATGGGGTATGATAAAGAGGTCAGTATAGAGGCATATTCTTCCAATCCACAAAAGGATCTTGCTGCGGCGATAAATATTTTGTCCTGAACACGAAATGCCGTTCAAACGGCAGGGAATGGAGCTCAACATGAGAAGCTTGAGAGACGACACCAATGAGATCATCCAAAGGACGATCGGGGATGTGATGCCGGATCGGGCAGTACAAAGCACCTTAGCCAGCCTGCGCCTGAGCGGGCGGCTGTATGTGGCGGCGATCGGGAAGGCCGCCTGGGTGATGGCCAAAGCGGCGGCGGATAGTTTGGGGACACAGATTGTAAAGGGCATTATCGTAACGAAGTACGGGCATTCCAGGGGGCCGCTGGATGGCTTTGAGGTGATCGAGGCAGGACATCCCACGCCGGATGACAATTCCGTGTTGGGCGCCAAAAAGGTGATCGGGCTCATCGGGCAGGCTTTGCCGCAGGACACCGTTTTATTTCTTCTTTCAGGCGGCGGGTCTTCTCTGCTGGAGCTTCCGGCCCCCGGCCTTACGATGGCGGACATTCAATCCGTCAACCGGCAGCTTTTATGCAGCGGGGCGGGGATCACACAGATCAATGTCATCCGCAAGAAGCTGTCCGCCATCAAGGGCGGGAAGCTGGCCCTGTATTTAAAGGGCGCGCGCGCCTGCGCCATCATTCTGTCGGATGTGGTGGGGGACCGGCAGGATATGATTGCCTCCGGGCTCACCTACCCGGATACCGCCACGGCGCAGGAAGCGTGGGACATCGTGGAAAAATATCATTTGAAGCTGGAGGAGCGCGTATCGCAGACGCTTTTTGCGGACAATCCTGCAGGCGCGTCGGGTTTTGTGGAAAATTATGTGGTGGGCAGCGTGGAAAATCTGTGCCGGGCGGCGGCATGCCATGCGGGCGAGCTGGGGTATCATCCCTATATCCTGACCACAACGCTGCAGAACGAGGCCAGACAGGCCGGCAGCTGGCTGGCTTCCCTGGCGCAGAGCAGGGCATATGAGAAGCCCTTTGCGCTGATTGCCGGCGGAGAGACGGTGGTGCGGGTGAAGGGGAAGGGCCTGGGCGGCCGGAATCAGGAGCTGGCCTTAAGCGCGGCGCAGCTGCTTGCCGGACAGAAAAATGTCCTGCTCTTTTCCCTGGGCTCCGACGGCACGGACGGCCCCACCGACGCGGCGGGCGGCATCGTGGACGGAGAGACGATGGCGCGGCTGGAGCAGCGCGGCATCAGCCTGCAGCAGGCGCTTGACGAAAACAATTCCTACCATGCGCTAAAGGCGGTGGACGGCCTGATCTTTACCGGAGCCACCGGGACGAATGTGAATGATGTGTCAGTGCTTTTGTGCCGGTGAGAGTTTATCAATTGTTTATTTTTCGTAAAAAAACGCCGTGCGGCGACGGGACGGACAATGCCGCAGGCGCTGAGGATGCCTGACCGGATGCCCGCAGGCTTTCTGACGGCCTGCGGGTTGGTGTTTGCAGCTGGTCTTCTTTTGTGGCTGGCGGGAAAGCTTTGGCTTCGCCTGAAAAAGAGCGTCTGGAACAAAAGGCTGCATGCTTTCACAAGACGGCTGCGTTTTTTGTTTCAGTACCTTGTGCTGGAAAAACCCAGAGGGCTGGATTTTACCATGCGGGAGCTTGCGCTGCTGCAGGAGAGCAAGGGCAGATATTCCGGCTACAGCAAAACGGATGAGCGGCATCTTCGCGCTATTTTTGACGGCCTTTCCTATCAGGAATGCAGCCGTTTTCTGGATATCGGCTGCGGCAAAGGGGTAGTACTGCGGGAGGCCGCCCGAT
>JAUNGT010000018.1 GCA_030524455.1 Eubacteriales bacterium
CTTCCGATATTGCCATCAGTGACTGGAGTTCATACGTGTGATCTGCGGAAACCGAAGCCGCGCGAGCGAAAACCGAAGCTGCGCAGGCGGAGCTTCGGGAGCAGAAAAAGCGGGAGGAGCAGCTTTTTTCCCAGATCGCAGGCTTAAAGCGGGAGCTGAGACTTTCCAGGCAGGCGCGGAACCAGGGGCAGGGCAGCGCATCCGAGCAGCAGGCCGGTCTGGACGGAGCCGCTTTTTTGCGGGCCGGTTTGGAGGGGATGCTTCGCATGGTGCGCCCCGCCGGGAAAACGGTCCGGCACAGCGGGACGGAGAGCGCCGGAACAGGCCGTGTCCGGGAACAGACGGAAAAGCCGGCGAGGATGGAACAGACGGAAAAGCCGGTGAGGGTGGAACAGACGGAAAAGATGGAAAAGCCGGCGGCGGAGGCGCCGAAAGCGTCCGCATCGGACGGAGCCGGCAGCGCTGCGCGGGCCCTCTCGGAGTCCATGGATCCTGTGTTCGGGGACACGGACAGCTCTGCGTCCCGGCAGTACCGGCAGCATGTGAGCAGCGTAAACCAAACCATCGCGGACGCGCAGGAGCGGATCGCCCGGATGCTGGGGGAGCTGCAGCGGGACGTGGACGGGGAGTAGGACAGCAGAGCCTGTTTGGCCGCCGGGCCTTACCGGCGCGCCTTACCGGCGTGCCTCCGGCAGCCGGGTGCGGAAAATCTGGTGCAGCAGCTGTTTGCCGTTGAAGGGAAAGAGCGGATAGAGATAGCTCTGATTGCTGACCGTCCGGTTGCAGGCGATGGAGAGCACGAGGATCGCGACCCCGGCGAGATAGCCCCAGACGCCGAACAGGGCGGTCAGTATCAGATTGATGATCCGCATGAATTTCAGGGCGTAGCCCAGCTCGTAGCTGTTCTGGGTGTAGTTGGCCACCGCCACAAAGGCCATATAGAGCATCACCTCGCTGTTGAACCAGCCGCTCTTTACGCTGAATTCCCCCAGCACCAGAGCCGCCATCACGGAAAGCGGCGTGCTCAGCATGTTCGGGGTGTTGACGGCGGCGAGCTTTAGACCGTCGATGGCGAGCTCCAGAATCAAAAGCTGCCAGATCAGGGGAATGTGGACGGTATCCTGCACCGCGATGAAGGAAAAGCCCCGGGGAATCCACTGGGGATATTCCATCAGCAGCAGGAAGGTGGGCGTCAGGAAATAGGTGAGGATCGCAATCAGCATTCGGGACAGCCTGAGATAGGTTCCGGTGATCGGCGGGAAATAATAGTCGTCGGCCTCCTCGATCACGTCGAAAAAGGAGGTGGGCGTGATCATGGCGGAGGGGGAGTTATCCACCAGGATGATAATATTTCCTTCCAGCACCTGGGCCGCGGCGGTGTCCGGCCGCTCCGAAAACTTGAATTTGGGAAACGGATTGTACCAGCGGCGCTGATAGAGGCATTCGGCCAGGCTTTCCTGGTTGAGGGTCAGGGCGTCCACCTGGAGGCTGTTGATCCGATCCCTGATTTTTTTCAGAAAATCCCGGTCCACCCGGTCCTCCATATAGCAAAGGACGATGTCGGTCTGGGAGGAGGAGCCGGCCCGCAGCATTTCCATGCGCAGCTGGGGGCTGCGGATCCGGCGGCGGATCAGCGCCGTATTGAACACGACGGTCTCCACAAAGCCGTCCTTGGAGCCGCGCAGCACCTTGTCCTTTTCCGGTTCGGAGACGCCTCTTGCGGGGTATGTCCTGGCGTCGATCAGGATACACTGTTCGTAGCCGTCCACGAACATGGCGACCACGCCGGACATGACGGAATATTCGATGCGGTCCCAGCGGTCCGCAAGATCCACCTCCCCGTAGGGGACAAGCTGCCTGCTCATGCCGTGGGCGTCGGACGGCATTTTGTCCGGGGTAATCCCGATAAAATGCTGTAAAAGCTTCTGCATGACCTCGTCCTTGCAGAAGCCGTCTATCATATACAGACAGGCGCTTTTGCCGCCGACCTCCACAACGCGGCAGAGCACGTCGAAGCTTGTCCCGATTCCAAGCTGTTTGTTCAGATACTGCATATTGTCCGCCAGGCGGCCGCTCATTTTTTCCATGTAAAAAACTCCCTTCCGGATTTTTTTACTAGCTTGCCCCGGCCGGTGGGTTTTATGCCGGTAGGTTTATTCCTTCCAAAAAATTACGTTTTTGCAGAATTGTATTTGCGGATCATACCGTGTAAAATAACTGAGTTGAGGGAGCCGTAAGATGTATCAGAGAAAATCGAATTTGCAGAACCTGATTATCATGCTTTTGGACTGCGCCACCATTGCTACGAGCCTGATCCTGGCAAACTATCTGCGCAACGGCAGGCTGTTTGAGAGCGATGATATGCGGATGGATTTCGGTCTGCTGCTGGGCGCCAGCCTGGTGGTGTTTTTGGCGCTGAATCTGTTCGGCAATCTGTATCGGGGGATGCTTTTGCGGGGCCCCCTGCACGAGCTTTTCTGCATTGTGAGAAACAATGCGGTGCTGTTTGCGGGGGCGGCGGTGAGCCTGTATTTCATGGGGCTTTTGGACGCCTACTCGCGGCTGGTGTTTTTGTATTTTGTGCTCATCGACTGTGCGTTGATGCTTGTCGTGCACCAGCTCTGGAAGAAGCTTCTGCCTTCCCTCTACCGGATTTTCAAGGAAAGACGGCGCACGCTTCTGGTGGCCGACGATGCTTTTGCGGAGGAGCTGGCGGAGGATATGCAGGCCTCCAAGGGGCTCTCCTACGAGCTGATTGGTATTGCGCTGATGGGCGATCCCGCCGGCAAAAAGCAGGTCTGCGGCCTGCCGGTGGTGGCAGGCAGGGAGGAGCTGGTGGACTACTGCACGACAGCCTCCCTGGACGAGGTGATTGTGGCCGTGTCGGATACGCAGGATGAGCGGACCCTGCGGCTTGTGGATACCCTCTCCCAGATGGGCGTGACGGTTCATTACCGGATCTCTGTGCCGGAGCTGTCGGGGGCGCATCAGAAGGCGCTGACCCAGTTCGGGCGTTTTTACACCGTGACCTATGCCAACCGCTTCGTTCCCACGGGGCAGCTGGTGTTAAAGCGGCTGATGGATCTGGCGGGCGGCCTGGTGGGCTTTTGCTTTCTGGCGCTGCTGACCGTGATCGTGGGGCCTGTTATCAGGCTGGAATCGCCGGGGCCGGTGTTTTTTGCGCAGAAAAGAGTGGGCCGCAACGGACGCATTTTCAAAATGTACAAGTTCCGCTCCATGTACGCGGACGCGGAGGAGCGCAAGAAGGAGCTGATGGCCCACAATGAGATGAGCGGACTGATGTTCAAGATGGAGAACGATCCGCGCATCACCCGGGTGGGCGCTTTTCTGCGGCGGACGAGCCTGGATGAGTTCCCTCAGTTTGTCAATATTTTGAAGGGCGACATGAGCCTGGTGGGCACGCGCCCCCCGACGCTGGACGAGTTTGCCCGCTACAGCCCCTACCACAAGAAGCGGCTGAGCTTCCGTCCCGGACTGACGGGAATGTGGCAGGTGAGCGGCCGCAGCGATATCACGGATTTTGAGGAGATCGTGCGGCTGGACGTGGAGTATATCGATAACTGGTCGATTTGGCTGGATATCAAGATTCTGTTAAAAACGGTGCTGCAGGTATTTGCCCGCAAGGGAGCCAGATAGCTGCCGCCGGGAGGATATTTTTTGACTGGAACAAAAAGGATGGCCCTGCTGATCGGGCTGTGCAGCGCAGCGCTTTTGCTGGCCTGCTGCGGCGCAGGAGGCGCGCAGACAAAGGGCCGGGCGATGGAAAGCAGCGGGGAGCAGGCGGACACGGCAGCGGGCGGGACAGGCCCGACCGCCGCAGAGGTGATCGCTTCGGACAAAACGATCCCGGAAAAGCTGTCGCAGCTGAAAGAAATCAATGGGGACGTTTACGCATGGCTGGAGATCCCCGGGACAGACATCAGCTTTCCGGTGCTGCAAAGCGCGGAGGATACCGCTTTTTATCTGGGGCATAATGAGGATAAGGAGCAGGACGATGGCGGCAGCATTTATACCGAATATGAGAACAGCAAGGATTTTACCGATTATAACACGGTGATCTACGGCCGCAATGTGGACAGCCGCTTCGGTCGGCTGCACCAATATCAGGACCGGGATTTTTTTGATGAATACCGCAGGCTTTTGATCTATTTGCCGGAGCGGACGCTGGAGTACCGGATTTTCGCCGCCTACGATTATGACGACCGGCACCTGCTGGCCGCCTTCGATTTTTCGGATACGACGGTGTACAGCAATTATCTGGAGGACGTGTTTGCGATCCGCCGGATCGACGCTTTCATCGACGCCGATACAGAGGTGACGGCGCAGGATAAGATCCTTACGCTCTCCACCGGCGTTACGGGACAGGATGAGAGGCGCTACCTGGTGCAGGCCGTGCTGGAGGAGCAGTAGTTTTACAGTGGTATTGACAGGCAAGGCCTGTTGATATAAAGAACGGAAGCCACACATCATTTTGATTTTTCAGAAAGGGGGATGATTGACATGAAGAAGAAAATGGCAATTATTCTTTCACTTGTTCTCGCATGCTCGATGAGCATGACGGCGATAGCGGCGCCCAGCCCGTCCCTGGTGACGAGCAACACCACTCCCGGGACGCAGATCATCGTGGACGATTCCGTGGCGGTTTCCAACGCTACGGTGAGCGCCCTGACAGGCGTGCCTGCGGCAACGCAGACGAGCACCGTAAACAGCGACAGAAGCGCCGTGCTGGAGGGCACCTCCTTCCGGACGGCGGCGGGACAGACGGTGGACGCACAGTCCGTGGCGCTGGTTGTGGCGCCTGCGCTGGAGCAGAAGGTGACAGAGACCACCGACTCTTACCGCGCGGCTCTGACCTCTCCCAGGACACAGATTTATAACCACAGCGGCAGAGCGCAGCTCAACCTGACCAACCGGGAGGGCAAGGTGCGCATTCTGGATACCGTTGAGGTTTCCCTCAGAACCTCCGACGGACAGCTGGTGAGCCACAATGGCTCCGTGTCCTTCACCCGTTCCCTGGCGCAGATCCTCGGCGATTATGTGCTGGCGGAGGGCGAGACGGTTCAGGCGCTGTGCCGGAGAGCGGACGGCTCCTGGGTGGCGGTTCCCGTGGTGATCCGAAACGGCGTGGTGGCGGTCGGCCTGGCATCCTTCTCCGGCATTGTGGACGTGATCTTCACGGCCGTGGTCGGAACTGACATGACGGAGATCCCTGCGGTGACCTCTCCCAGGACCTGATCAATAACAGCAGAGCGTGTGGTTTCGCTTTAAAAGCGGCGCCGGCTCCCGCAAAACGCGGGACGGCGCTTATTTTTTTTGAAATCGTTACCTGTTTCATGTGCCGGGCTCCGAGATCCGGGTGACCGCCACATAGATATTGGAGATCTGATACCAGGTGGGATAATCGGCCACGCCGGTGGCAGGCAGGTTGAAGATTTTCTGGAAGCTGCGCACGCTGTCTGCGGTGCGGGGACCGAACACGCCGTCCGCCGTGGTTTTTACAACCGCCGGGAAATTCCGGGAGATCCGGTTTAGCTGCTCCTGCATTTGGCGCACCTTGGCGCCGGAGGAGCCGACCGTCAGGTCGTAGCCGGGCCAGGAGGAGGGAACGCCGCTGATGGCCTCCGCCGTGTTGATGTACATATTGTTGCCGTAGTAGTAGCGCAGGATCTCGATGGCGGAGTAGCCCTGGTCGCCCAGGTATTTGGAGCCCCACTGGGAAAGCCCCTGACAGCTGACCCGGTCGCCGTCGCAGTAGCTGGTGAAAATCGGCTGGCGCACACCCGGGCGGGACAGATAGTTTGCAAACACCGAGTCCACCAGCCGGTCGATATTGCTGTAAATATTGCGGCCGTAGATGAACTTCTGGTCGTAGGCGGTGGAGGAGGTGATGGTGAAATTGTAGCCTCTGGCCCGATACCATTCGGTGTAGACGCGGTTTAACGTAAAGGACTGGATCGCGAGAATGTTGGCGTAGATGGTGCTTTCCGGCCAGGT
Source organism: Eubacteriales bacterium (assembly GCA_030524455.1). Lineage (GTDB taxonomy): Bacteria > Bacillota > Clostridia > Lachnospirales > Lachnospiraceae > Gallintestinimicrobium. The sequence continues at coordinate 6,016 of JAUNGT010000018.1, forward strand.
GGCGTAGATTTCCGAGGAAACCACGTTTTTGATATAGTCCTTGTAGCGGACATAATAGTTGGGAGCGCCTGCATCGTCCGGCAGACCGTCGTGCACGATCACATACTCGGGAATGACGACGCGGCTCAAGACGATCTCGCCGGTTTCCGGATCGGTCTTTATTTCCGCCTCCGGGATTTTCGGGGGATATTCCCCGTAAAGCGTGTGATCGGGAATGGAGATGTCCTCCTCCGTGGCGTCGGAGATCTCGAGCGGAGTCATGGAGACCGGCTGGAGGCTGAGCTGGCCGGGCAGAAGCTCGGAGCCGGTTACCCGGACAGGCTCGTAGCCCTCCGCCTGCACCTCAACGGTATAGTCGGTGTAGGGACGTGGATGGGAGGGGGACTGGGAATAGGCCGGATCAGGGGCCTGCAGCAGGACGGGGGACGTCTGTCCGGATTCGTCTGTGGTCAGGCGCTCCAGAATGTTTTCCGGCGAGGCGCTGTCCGCGATGGTGACGGCTGCGCCGGGAACGGGGAAGTAGCCGACGGAGGAGGTGACGTTGATCTGCAGCGTTCCTGCAAAAGCGTCCTCCTCCCGGGCGGCATAGAATAAATCGGACATGTGAAACCTCTCAGGCTGGCGGATTGATCTGCTATTAAGATATGCCGCAGGCTGAGCGGCTGCGATTCAAAAAAAGAATATTCCGCCTGCTTGCTCAGTCCAGATTCAGGCATCGCCTCATGATATAGTCGGACAGGAAGAACAGCCCTGCCCCGGCCGCCAGGAAGAAGACGAAGCTTCCTGTATAAATTCCCGTCATAAAGTCGGAGAACAGGCTCACCGCGTCGCTGTCGCTGAGAAAGACCAGTTTTGACAGGGCGGGCATCAGAAACAGCGTGGAAGCCCCGCCGATCAGCGTCTGCAGTCCCAGATAGCAGAGAATGGAGACCATTACCTTGTGCCGCCCTACAAGCTGCCCCAGGGAAACGGAGGCATAGAGCACCAGCAGAGCATAGGCGCAGGAGATGATCGTATAGGGCCCCAGAAACAAAAACAGCTTAAGCCCCCAAACCCCGGAAAACAGGCCCGTCATTTCGGCGGAAAGCCGTGCTGCATCGACATAGTCCTTTGGGGACACATAGACGATCCGGGGGATTGCCAGATAGCTGACGGCGATGATCCCGGCGCTGGCGATGATCCCGGCCAGATAATACCAGATTGTCCCGACGACAGCCTTGGAGGCGATCAGCTGCCAGGGCCTGACCGGAAGCGTGTGCATCAGATAGCCCTCATCGGTGTAGAGGTTCCGGTAAAAATGCACGCCCAGGTAGACGAAGGTGAGCAGGGCCACAAAGCTTACGATGATCACATAGGCCATAAACAGGGTAAAATTGCCGATATGGATCTCCCCCTCGGCCGTCAGGGGAGGCGTCATATAAAAATACAGACTGCAGGCGGCAGAGAGAAGGAATGTCACCGCGAGAATAAGGACGGATATCCTCCAGGTCTGCTTCAGCTCATACTTCAAAAGCTTCTTTAACATGCAAATACCTCCCGAAAATAAGCGTCCACGGATTTGTGCCGGGTGTCCCGCAGCTCCTCCACGCTGGAGGAGAGGACGGCCTTTCCGTTCCGCAGAAAGATTACGTCGTCCAGGATCGGCTCAATGTCCGAGATCAGGTGCGTGGAAATCAGAATGGACGCTTCTTCATTGTAATCCCGGATAATTGTTTTCAGAATAAAATCCCGCGCCGCCGGATCCACGCCGGCAATGGGCTCGTCGAGAATATACAGCCTGGCACGGCGGCTCATCACCATCGCAAGCTGCACCTTCTCCCGGGTGCCCTTGGAGAGGGTCTTAAAGGGGGCGTCCGGATCGATCTCCAGGGAGGAGAGCATGGCGTCCGCCTTCTCCTGCTCAAAATCCTCATAGAAGTCCGCAAAAAAAGCGGCAAGCTCCCGAATCCGCATGGAGCCGGGGACATAGGTGCGCTCCGGCAGGTAGGAGACGCAGGCCTTGGTGGCCGGTCCCGGCAGATTGCCTGCGATCAGCGCCTGTCCCGCAGAAGGCACCAAAAGGCCGCACAAAAGCTTGATCAGCGTGGATTTGCCGCTTCCGTTCGGCCCCAAAAGACCCACGATACGGCCGGCGGGAATATCCAGGCTGACATGGTCCAGGGCGGCCTTTTTGCCGAACCGCTTGGTCAGATCGCGGATGGCCACAAGACTGCCCGTATTCATCTCATTCATCTTGTTTCTCCTTTCCTTCCTGTTCCGACAGCATATGGATAATCTCCGTCTTGCGGTAGCCCAGGCTCTGCATCCTGGTCAAAAAAAGGACAATCTGCTCCTCCGCCAGCTCCCGGCGCGTCTGACTGATCATATTCGTATCCTCCGTGACAATCCGCCCGCTGGTGCGCTGGGTGATAATCAGCCCCGTGCGTTCCAGCTCGGCGAAAGCCTTCTGCATCGTATTCGGGTTGACGCTGGCGGCCGCCGCCAGCTCCCGCACGCTCGGAAGCCTTGCCCCCGGCGGGTAAAAGCCGGAGACAATCTCCAGCTTCAGGCGTTCTACAAGCTGTGTGTAAATCGGTCTGTCGTTGTCAAGCTCCCATGCCATGAAAATCTCCTTCCTGTCGCGCCGGCGATTCGCCGCGGCTATATTGTATTACTGATCTAATACAATGATATTATCGGAAGCTGGAAAAGTCAAGAGGTTGCGGAATAAAAAAAAATAGGGTAAAATACATGGATAACAGTTCAGCCAGCCGGGAGTGACCGCCCGATTATGAGCAGGAAACGGCGTTCCGCCTTATTCCACAGGGAGCCGCAAAGCGGCGGAAAGCGGTTATGCGCGCAAGACGAACAAGTTCGTCTGTGCGAATGGCGCGGGCTGAACTGTTACATACCTGGAAAGCCTGGCGGGAAGGAGATTTTGCGAGTGAGGGAGCTGGAGGAGCACATCCTGACGGAGGAATACAAAAAAATAGAGGGAAGCCTTACCTTCTCGGTCAAGCTGGCAGAGCTGACGGCATATCCGGGAGAGACGGCCCGGGGCAGCTTCTGGATCAGCGCATCGGGTCCGGCGGCGGCCTGCGGCCGCGTCTGCACCGGGGATGAGCGGATGAAATGCAGCGCAGAGTGGTTTGACGGCGGCAGGGAGCAGATCGGCTTTACCTTCGACGCGGCGGAACTGGAGCCGGGGGACAGCCGTCAGGGACGCTTTCTGATCCTGTCCAATTATGGGGAGTACGAGCTCGGCTGGCGGGTCGTGGTGGCGGAGAAGCCGGCGGCGGGCGCGGCGGGACCGGTGGAGGATCTGGATGGTTTTGCCGCCCTTGCCCGCACCGACTGGCGGGAGGCGGTACGCCTTTTTTATTCCGGGGATTTTTCCGGCCTTGTCCGGCGGGAGAAAAAGGCAGCGCTTTTGTACCGGGGACTTTCGGCGTCCTTCGGAAATGAGGCCAACGTGGAAGCCTTTCTGGAGGCCGCCGGCAAAAAGCAGCCGGTGCGGTTTTGGCCGGTGCAGCGCGAGATCTGCGCAGACCAGCTGCAGGGCCAGGTCAGCGAGGAAATCCGGATCCTGCGGGAGGGCTGGGGGCCGGTGCAGCTTCGCGTGGAGGCGGAGGGGGATTTTATCGCGCTGGAAAAGACCCGGATCGGAGAGGATGATTTTCTCGGAAATCTGTGCCGGCTTCCGGTCTTTCTGGACGGGGAACGGATGCACGACGGCCGGAATTTCGGGGAGGTCCGGGTTTCCTGGTACGGCGGCGGCTTTACGGTGCCGGTGACGGCGGTGCGCCATAGGGCCCTGCCCCGGCTCGGGGAACGGCGGAGCCTTTCCTTAAAAAAAAGCAGTGCAGAGCTGGTGGAGCTTTATGAGCAGATGAGGACCCGCCGGATCGGGCAGGAGGAATGGCTGGAGAAGGCCAGGGACTGCATCGGCCGGATGGCGCGCCAGGGCCAGGATAGGACGGTGGTGCAGCTTTTTGAGGTGCAGCTTTTGATCACGGAGGAGCGGCAGGAGGAAGCGGGGGCCGTCCTTCGGCGCCTGAAGGAGCACATCCTGTCCTGTCCGCCGGCGGTGGTCTGCTATTATCTGTATCTGACGACGCTTTACGACAGGAGGGAGGAGTACGTCCGCCGGGCGGCCCGGAAGGTGGAGGAGATCTTTGCGCAGAATCCGGGGGAGTGGCGGATTGCCTGGCTTCTTCTGTTTTTGTCCAGGGAAGTCAATTACAGCGCGCAGCGAAGATGGCAGTTTTTGGAAAAGCAGTACCGCGCCGGCTGCGTCAGTCCGGTGCTGTATCTGGAAGGGCTTTCGGTGCTCAACGCCAATCCGGCGCTTTTGACGCTTGACCGGGTGGCCGTGCGGGTGCTGATGTACGGGGCGAAAAGAGGGCTCCTTGGCGCTGACCTGACCGGTCAACTTGCGGAGCTGGCCTCCCGGGAGAAATATTTTGACAGGACGCTGTTTGCGGTGCTGCGCCTGGCCTGGGAAAAGCGCCCGGAGGACCGCCTTCTGCACGCGATCTGCTCCCTGCTGATCAAGGGCGGCAGGACCGGGAAGGAGTGGCACGTCTGGTACGCCCGGGGCGTGGAGAAAAAGCTTCGCGTAACCCGGCTGTATGAGTATTATCTGATGAGCCTGGATATGGAAAAGGAGGAGACGCTGCCCAAGAGCGTGCTTTTGTATTTTGCCTACCAGAGCAATCTGGACTGGGAGTACAGCGCCTATCTGTATGTGTGCGTGGAGCGCTGCCGGCAGGAGGATCCGGAGCTTTACATTGCTTATAAGCCCCAGATCGACCGCTTTTTGCTGGATTGCCTGCTTAAGGGGAGGATCAGCAAGCGGCTGGCCTGGCTCTATCAGCGCAATCTGACGGCGGATATGCTGACGGAGGAGAGCGGAAGGGCGCTGGCCGGTCTGCTCTGCACGGTTTTGGTGAGCCTGCCGGATCTTGCCTGCAAAAAGCTGGTGCTGGTGCAGGGCTGCCTGCGCGGGGAGGAGAGCTGGGCCCTGCAGGAGGGAAAAGCCTGTGTCTGCGCAGTCGGGAAGGATTTTGCATTGTTTGTCCAGGACGAGGCAGGAAACCGGCGCTGCGTCAGCGGACAGGCTTGTCTGGAGCCTTTGTTTGACGGGGCGGAGGCAGAGCGTCTCTGGGGCCGGGAAAATCTGCTGCGCTGGGGCCGGGGGCTGGTTTCCTTCCAGCTGGCCTGTGCCGGGGAGCAGCCCTTTTGCGTCACCGGGGACAATGTGGACTGCTGTCTGGCGCTGGCGGCGCAAAAGCGCCTTGACCGGGACAGCGGGCAGAGCCTGCGCTGGGCGATTCTGACCTTTTTCAGGCATCAGGGAAGCCGGCGGCAGCTTCGCCTGTTTCTGGCGGGGCTGCGGGATGAGGATTTAAGCCCGGCGCACCGTCTGGAGACGGTGGCCTGCCTGACGGAGGAGGGGCTGTGCGAGAAGGCCTATGGCTGGATGGCGGGACAGGATGCCCGGGCCCTGGATGCGAGGGTGCTGCTGCGCCTGTGCAGCGGTCTTTTGGAACGGCGGCTGTTTGCCGGGCAGCAGCGCATGACCGGGCTGTGCGCCGCGGCCGCCCTGCGGGGCAAGTACGACGGCAGGATCCTGCAGGAGCTGACAGACTTTTATGAGGGCAGCTGCGCGGAGCTGGAGGTGATCAAGGGAGCGGCGGAGGGCTTCGGCATCGATACCTGGCCCCTGTGCCGCCGGCTGATCGCCCAGCTTCTCTTTACCGGGAAGGATGTGACGGAGCGCATGGAGCTTTTGCGCCAGTACGCCCGGGAGGGCGGCCCCTGGGGGCTGGAGCGGGCGTTTCTGCACCGCTGTGCCTACAGCTATGTGATGGAAAAGCAGCCTGTCCATATTTATATGATTCAGGAAATGCTGCGGATGGAGCGCTGTCACGAGCCGGTCACACCGCTGTGCCGGATTGCCTGCCTGCGGTATTTTGCCCGCAACAAGGGCCAGCTGGACGAAAAGACCGTCCGCTGGATACGCACGGCGGCGGGCGCTCTTTTGGAGCAGGGCTGTCTGCTGCCGGAGATAAAGGAGTTTCTGGAGCTCGTCCCCGGGGCCTATGTGCTGGCGGACAAAACCTTTGTGGTTTATCAGGACAGCGCAGCTGTGCGGCCCGTGCTCAATTACCGGGTGGTGCGGGAGGAGGAGCAGGAGGATTACCGCAGCGCAGAGCTTTTGGCCGTGTGCAGCGGGATCTACGTCTCCTGCTTTATCCTCTTTCCGGGGGAAAGTCTGCAGTATTATGTGACGGAGCGCGAAAATCCCTCCGAAATCCTGGAAAGCGGGCTGCTTAAGGCGGAGAGCTGCCCGGAGGCTGCAGCCTCCACCCGCTTCGGGATGCTTTGCGCGGCGGCGGACGGGCGGCGCAGCAGCGCCGAGCGGCTGGACATTTTAAGCGACTATCTTTACAGGCAGTTCGGCGCGGAAAAACTGTTTTAGAAGCCGGAAAGGAGCATGAAACGGATGTTTCTGGAAAAAAGGGAGACGAAAAACGGCATAGGCGGCGCGATTGTAGGCTTTGACCTGACCGGAAAGGCCCTGCAGATGAGCTTTTTGCTTCCCGGAGGGACCCAGCCGGAGACGCTGAGCGTCCCGGAAAAGGAGCGGGCGCAGGGGGCGGAGCCGTTTTGGATTCCCGCTGCGCTGGCCCGGCTGACGGATCAGGATCTGTGGCTGTACGGCGGGAGGGCGCTGGAGGCGGCGAAAAAGGGGGAGGCCTTTTTGGCAGAGTCCCTCCTGGAAAACGCGGTGCGCAAAAAACAGGTGCAGGTGGGGGAGCAGCTTTACGACGGAACCGCCCTGCTATCCCTGTTTTTAAAGCGCGCCATGTCGCTGCTGCCGCCGGCGGTGCGGTCGCAGAAGCTCTCGGCGCTTGTATTTTCCGTGGAGGAGATTTCCGGGCGGGCAGCGGAGACGCTTTCGGAGGCGGTAGCCTTGCTGGAGCTTGCGGGAGTGCAGCTTTATGTGATCGGGCGGGCGGAGAGCTTTTTCTATTACAATATCAGCCAGCCGAGGGAGCTGTGGCTGCGCGATGTGCTTTTGTGCGACTTTACCGGGCTTCATCTGCGCACCCTGCTGTTTACGGCAAACCGGCGCACCACGCCGGTGGCCTGCCTGGTGGAGGAGAAGGACTGGGAGACGGTGAGACCGCTTTTGGCGGAGCAGCCTGCCGCAGAGGAAAAGGAGTTTCTCGACCGTTGCTTTTTGGAAGCCGCACAAAAGGTGACGGAGGGCCGCGAGACGGGCTGCGTTTATCTGATCGGGGCTGGCTTTGACGGGGAGTGGTACCGGGAATCCCTGAAATTTCTCTGCCGGGAGAGGCGGGTGTTTTTGGGCAGCAATCTCTACAGCAAGGGAGCCTGCTACGCGGCCATGCAGCGCCTTGTGCCCGGCGGGATCGCCGGGGAGTACGCCTTTCTGGGCCGGGATATGGTCAAGGCAAATCTGGGCATGAGCGGCCTGTACCGGGGCAGGGAGACATATCTTCCCCTGCTGGACGCGGGCGTCAACTGGTATGAGGCCGGCTGCGAGAGAGAATTTTTGCTGGAGGAAAAGGATAATTTTTCTCTGCGGATCACGCCCTTAAACGGCGGCGCAGCGCGGGAGGTGCAGGTGAAGCTTGCGGGACTGCCCGACAGGCCGCCCCGGACGACCCGGATCCGGCTGCGGGTGGAGATGACGGATGTTTCCAGTGTGCGCATCAGCATGGAGGATCTGGGCTTCGGGGAGTTTTTCGCGGCCACGCACCGGTTCTGGGAGGAGAGGTTAATGCTGGAGGAAAAAAAATAGGATGGGACGGGTTTATTTTTGCCTGGGCAAAAGCGCGGAGGTGCCCTATTATTTTGAAAAAGCCAGAGTCCATGTCTGGAGCGTGGAGGAGCTGTGCTATTTTGTGCGGGAAAACGCCTGGATTTTGGAGGAGGGCGTTTTGGGCGAGCCGCTGGCGGCCTGGGTGGGCGAGCAGTGCAGCCTGCCGGAGCTTTCGGAGGCGCTTTCCCAGGCGCTGCGCCGGGGAGAGCCTGCGGTGGGCTTTGCAGAGACGCTGTTTTCCTACACCGGCTACTGCACAGCCGGGGAACTGGCCCAGGTGCGAAAGATCCTGGAGCTGGGGGAAAAGAGCAGCAGCGCGGAGCGGGGCAGAGCCAGGGGGGATTATTTTCTGGAGCAGAAAAAATATGCCATGGCCCTGCGGGAGTATGAGGAGCTGCTGACGGATCTGGCCGGGGCGCGCCCGGAATTTCTGGGGCAGGTTTATCAGGGGGCGGGCCGTGCCTACGCCGGACTGTTCTTGTTTGACCGGGCGGCGGATGCCTTTGAGCGGACCTGGAGGATGCTGGGCGGACGGGAAAACGCGCGGCGCTTTCTGACGGCGAAGCGTCTGGCGCTGTCGGAACAGGAGTATGTGGATTTTCTGGCCCTTCATCCGGAGCTGTATCAGCTTTCGCTGGAGCTGGAGGAGCGCGTCAGAAAATTGGAGGAGGAGTGGAAGGAGAGTGAGCAGGCCGCTTTTCTGGAAAAGGTGCGGCGGGCCGGAAGGGACGGAGCCCAGGATGTGAGCCGGCGCATGATGCAGGAAAAGCTCTGTGAGCTGGAGGACGAGTACCGCTCCGGCGTGGAGCGGTAGCGTCCTTTGGTGTGATACGCCCTGCAAGCGGCTGCCGGTCTTAAAGCCGGTGGAAGAGAGGGCGGCGCTTTTCAAAGGTGCAGTAGTGCGTAAAGCCGCATTCCTTTAAAACCGCCTCGGCCCGCGCAAAGGGCAGCGCGATGTCGGCAGGGCGGTGGGCGTCGGAGCCCACGGTGACAATCTCACCGCCCCGGCGGCGGTATTCCTTCAGAAAGCCGGTGCAGGGATGCTGCTCCCGAAGCCCCTTTCGCAGTCCTGCGGTGTTGATCTCGATGCCCTTGCCCTTTTCCAGCAGGGCGTCGATGATTTGGCCGAAAATGTCGGCATACTGTTCGTAGCGGTAGTTTGCGTCCCGTTCCCGGCTGTAGCGGATCACATAGTCGATGTGGCCGTACACGTCGAAATCGGAGAAGGAGCGGACGGAAGCGAGAATCTCCTCAAAATAGGCCCGGTAGCCCTCCTCGGTGGTGCGTCCCTCGTAATAGGAGGGATAGGCCGGATCCAGGTGCCGCACCACATGGGTGGAGCCGATAATAAAGTCAAAATCATAGGCCGCGGCAAAGGCGGCGATTCGCCGGGAGATGTCCGGCTGCAGCCCAAGCTCCACGCCGAAGCGGACCTTGATCCGGTCCCGGTACTGCTCGCGCAGGCAAAGCAGGGCAGCCCGGTAGGCATCGGCATCCAGCTCAAACATACCGGCGGGGCATTCCTCCGATACCGGAAAATCCATGTCCATGTGTTCGGTAAAGCAAATCTCTGAAAGTCCCAGGCATATAGCCTGGCGTATCATGTCCTCCATGGGGGCCTGGGAATCCCCGGAAAAAGAGGAGTGCATATGGTAATCAGCCCTGATTGGCATAAGAGAACCTCCTTCTGCAGCGTTTGAGGCTGCTTTGAACAGGAACCAGTATACCACAAAAGGGGGCCTTATTTCCAATTATTTTCATTTTAGATCTTGATATTTTGGGACAAATTAGGTAGAATAAGAGTGCTGATAAAATTTTGTCAAGCACTCTGCCCTTTTTCGGACAGCCGCCTGGCAAAAGAATTCTAAAAACATTTTTAGGAGGAAACTAAAATGGCAGTAAAAGTAGCAATCAATGGTTTCGGCCGTATCGGTCGTCTGGCTTTCAGACAGATGTTTGGCGCAGAGGGATTCGAGATCGTGGCAATCAACGACCTGACCTCTCCCAAGATGCTGGCTCACTTACTGAAATATGACTCCACCCAGGGCAGATATGCGCTGGCTGACAAGGTTGTAGCAGGAGAGGATTCCATCACTGTAGACGGCAAGGAGATCAAGATCTACGCAAAGTCCAACGCAGCAGAGCTGCCCTGGGGCGAGATCGGCGTTGACGTTGTTCTGGAGTGTACCGGCTTCTACACCTCCAAGGCAAAGGCTCAGGCTCACATCGATGCAGGCGCTAAGCACGTTGTTATTTCCGCTCCTGCGGGCAACGATCTGCCTACCATCGTTTACAATGTTAACCACGAGGCGCTGACCAATGAGGATACCATCATTTCCGCTGCTTCCTGCACCACCAACTGCCTGGCTCCTATGGCGAAGGCTCTGAACGATTCCTTCCCGATTCAGTCCGGTATTATGTGCACCATTCATGCTTACACCGGCGACCAGATGACTCTGGACGGCCCTCAGAGAAAGGGTGACCTGAGAAGATCCCGCGCTGCAGCTGTGAACATCGTTCCCAACAGCACCGGCGCTGCAAAGGCAATCGGCCTGGTTATCCCCGAGCTGAACGGCAAGCTGATCGGTTCCGCTCAGCGTGTTCCTACCCCTACAGGCTCCACCACCATCCTGACCGCTGTTGTGAAGGGCAACCCCACCAAGGAAGCGATCAACGAGGCGATGAAGGCTGCAGCAAACGAGTCCTTCGGCTACAACACCGATGAGATCGTATCCAGCGACATCATCGGCATGAGATATGGTTCTCTGTTCGATGCAACCCAGACCATGGTTCTGCCGATCAGCGATGATCTGGCTGAGGTACAGGTTGTTTCCTGGTACGACAACGAGAACTCCTACACCAGCCAGATGGTTCGTACCATCAAGCACTTCGGCAAGCTGCTGAACGCTTAATCGTTCAAGGCAAGCCGCTGCCCGGGTTGGGCAGTATTGTCGGAAGACATAGAGACCAGTGGAGGTCCGGTCTGAGAAGGACCGGACCTCTTTTTATATCATTTTCACAGTACAATCAGGAGGTGCCTGTCATGGGCTTAAATAAAAAATCTGTTGATGATATCAACGTAAAAGGCAAGAGAGTTCTGGTAAGGTGCGATTTCAACGTGCCGCTCAAGGACGGCGTGATCACTGACGATACCCGTATCGTTGCGGCTCTGCCCACCATCAAGAAGCTGATCAACGACGGCGGCAAGGTGATCCTTTGCTCCCACCTGGGCAAGGTAAAGAACGGCCCCAACGAGGGCGAGTCCCTGGCTCCCGTGGCTGTCCGCCTGTCCGAGAAGCTGGGCAAGGAAGTGAAGTTTATTCCGGATTACAATGTGACCGGCCCTGCGGCGACCGAGGCGGTTGCGCAGATGAAGGACGGCGATGTGATCCTGCTGCAGAATACCCGTTTCCGCGGCAAGGAGGAGACCAAGAACGGCGAGGAGTTCAGCAAGGAGCTGGCAGATCTGGCGGACGATTATGTATGCGACGCATTCGGTTCCTCCCACCGTGCACACGCTTCCGTTGCGGGCGTGACCAAGTATATTTCCGCGAAGGGCGGCTCCAACGTGGTTGGCTACCTGATGCAGAAGGAGATCAACTTCCTGGGCAACGCGGTTGAGAATCCGGTTCGTCCCTTCGTGGCGATCCTGGGCGGCGCAAAGGTTGCGGACAAGTTAAACGTAATCTCCAACCTGCTGGAGAAGTGCGATACCCTGATCATCGGCGGCGGCATGGCATTCACCTTCTTGAAGGCACAGGGCCTGGAGATCGGAAAGTCCCTGGTAGACGATGAGAAGCTGGACTACTGCAAGGAGATGATGGAGAAGGCAGAGAAGCTTGGCAAGAAGCTGCTGCTTCCGGTTGACGCGGCTGTGGCTGACGCATTCCCGAACCCGATCGACGCGAAGATCGACGTAGAGTATGTGGATGCGGACAAGATCCCGGCAGACAAGATCGGCCTGGATATCGGACCCAAGTCCGCAGCTCTGTTTGCAGAGGCTGCAAAGACGGCAAAGACCGTTGTTTGGAACGGACCTATGGGCGTGTTTGAGAACCCCGTCCTGGCGAAGGGCACCATCGAGGTTGCCAAGGCTCTGGCGGAGACCGACGCTACCACCATCATCGGCGGCGGCGATTCCGCAGCGGCTGTCAACCAGCTTGGCTTTGCGGACAAGATGAGCCACATTTCCACCGGCGGCGGCGCTTCCCTGGAGTTCCTCGAGGGCAAAGAGCTTCCCGGCGTGGCTGCTGCTGACGACAAATAAAAACACCTGATTACAGGATAAAGAAGGAGAGGATTCCAATGGCAAGAAGAAAGATTGTAGCCGGAAACTGGAAGATGAACATGACTCCCAGCCAGGCGGTAGAGCTGTGCAATACGCTGAAGGATCTGGTAAAGTCTGACGACGTGGACGTGGTTTACTGCGTGCCCGCCATCGACATTGTACCTGTTGTGGAGGCGGTAAAGGGCACCAACGTAGAGGTTGGCGCGGAGAACATGTACTTTGAGGAGAAGGGCGCATACACCGGCGAGATTTCCGCGGATATGCTGCTGGACGCAGGCGTGAAGTATGTGATCATCGGACATTCCGAGAGACGTGACTACTTCAAGGAGTGCGACTGCCTGCTCAACAAGAAGGTGAAGAAGGCGCTGGAGAAGGGCCTGATCCCGATCCTGTGCTGCGGCGAGACCCTGGAGCAGAGAGAGATGGGCGTGACCATGGATTGGATCCGCCTGCAGATCAAGTCTGACCTGGACGGCGTGACCGCAGATCAGGTTAAGGGCATGGTGATCGCATACGAGCCGATCTGGGCAATCGGCACCGGCAAGACCGCTACCACCGCACAGGCGGAGGAGGTCTGCAAGGGCATCCGCGAGTGCATCGCAGAGATGTACGATACCGATACGGCTGAGGCTGTCCGCATCCAGTACGGCGGCTCCGTAAATGCTGCCAATGCGGCAGAGCTGTTCGCACAGCCCGACATCGACGGCGGCCTGGTAGGCGGCGCTTCCCTGAAGGCTGACTTCGGCAAGATTGTCAACTACAAGTAAGATCTGGATAAACAAATAAATCATTATAAAACGGCCAGTGAACAGCTTTGCTGTGAGCTGGCCGCAGTATTGCGGCGGATAGGGGAAGGAAATCTTTCCCTATCCGATTTGCAAGCATTAACGATGCAGGTTCAGAGGATTTTTAATCTTTATCAGGCCATATGCCTGGCGAAGTCTTTCAAACAACTCTTTATCCGTCATGCGCACTCCAAGCTGTTTGAGATTGAAATTTTCATCCTCTGATAATTCTATAAAGCGACGTATATCTTGAAGAACAGCGGTAGGCGCCTGAATTGTTTGGGTAGGATTTAGCAGTTCTGCCAGTCGGAAAACATCATTGAGATGTTTCCGGATATCTTTACTATCAATCTGCTCCCCTGCAAACTTTCGTCCGGATAAGTCAAGCCATGCCTTCATCTTAAAAGGGATAATATATGGTGTACTAAGGACAGCAACATCGTCAAGAATATATTTTCCTTCCCGCAGAAATTGGTAATAGCTGTCATCAAGGAGAATTGCTGACAGGCTTGCAATGCTTTCTTCCAGAGGAATGGGAGTAAGTACTGCACCTTCCGGAAGAGAGATGGCATCTATTTTTCGAGAGAATAGTTCAATCATTGCAGGAAACGCAGCATTAGTCGGATGGGTAAAACGGTAAAATTGTGGCTTCTGAGTGCTCTTATTCCGATGCTCATAACCGCCAAAGTCGATATATTCCCAGAATCTTATGCAAAAATCGGCTGTAAGCGCTTCTACGATCAGCACAAGATCAATATCTTTTGTAGCACGAAAGTCCCGATCTACCTCGGACATGATTAAGTCACAGGCAGTTCCGCCAATAATAGTATAGCAGTCTTCATAACCTGAAAACCAGCTTCTAAAACTCTCAAATCCCTTTACCATGGTAATCCTCCCAGAATTTTTCTAAAAGTTTTTCCAGTTCACTTTGAATACGCTCATCTGTTTCGTCCTTCAGAGACTGATGGAGTGACAGTACATCGACGCAGCCATTCCTGGCAAGAATCTTAGGATTGTATGTCCAAAGCTGAACACATTGCTGTGCATTGGCATCCGTCAGACTTTGTTCAAGCTGAATTGTCTTATCTGGCATTTTTTCCAGAGCAAAGGTATCTATCCTTGGAGGATTCAGCATGGTATATTCCGATAATGCGGTAAGCCCTGCCTTGTAAGCCGGACCAATTGAAGTGCGATCAAGGTAACCCTGTTTTTTTACCGGGGAACGAAGAAACTCCTCAGCTTTCTGATACAATTCCTGCCCATGAAAGTCGGATGTGATAATTTTATTGACTCCAATCCTGTAGGTACGGAGCAGCCCGGTATCTTCCAGCTGTTTTACTGCACGGGAGATTGACATGGCAGAGAACTGTAGTTTATCAGAGATATCGCTCATGGGAAGCTCCTGCACGCTGCTGTAAATGTAATAAAACAGGAGCATCTGCGCAGATGGAAGTAAGAGCCGCGCTGTGAGATGTTCCGGAGAAAACATCTCCTGAAGCAAAACTCCCATAAATGGCAGATAGATCTGTCGGTTTTCCACAACAAACGCAATATTGTTATCAAGCAAGGCCTTCCGCTGCCTGGCGGTGCATTTGTTCAGAATCAATACAACAGGTATCGATGCAGACTTTATAAGCAAAGAGAGATGCTTTTTGACTGTGGAGATTGGTTCCATTTTTCCCTTCGGATAGACGAACAGAGCGTTAATTTTTCCGAGAAGAACCATCTGGAAGTGATAACGGTCTGTCAGCAGGTAAGGTAAGGAGGCTTGCTCTGGCCAATTATGATATGTCACTTTTAACTTCAAGGCGTTTTCCAGATATTTCATACGTTATTTCAACCTTTCTAACATTGATAAGAACATTATAACATAACAAAAGTTAAAAGACAAATATAGAGTTAAAAATTGTGGTATCAAATAAAAAACCGCATTGAGTCGCATAAAAAGAAAAAGTCATCACTTTAATTCGATGAACTGCTTTTCGCAGCGACATGTCTGGTATATAATAGATCCTATAAAACACCGCGGAATCGAAAGGAGGGGGAAGAAGTGCTGCCCGATGAGAAGCAGGCGCTTGCCGGTGCGGTCGATATTTTAGCGCATCCGAAATTACCGGATAAATTTGAGGGAACGGGCTTATACGGCGCTCCGCAAGAGGAGGAAGATCTGTTGCGCCCGGACGGTAAGGTGTTCCGGGTGTCGAATGAAACGGGACATGGGCGGATTACCGTTTATCAGGTTTTTTCGGGGATTGAGCTCTACTACAACGATATGCACATGGGATATTGCAACCAAAATCAGGCCACCGCAAAAAATATGGTGGAAATCAATCATTGTTCCGTTGGGCGCTTTGAGTGCAGCTTTGGCGAAAACAGCTGCTGCTATATGGCGGAAGGCGATTTGGCCATCAGCTCCGGGATGAAGAAAAAATCGAATTCCTGTTTTCCGCTGAACCATTATCACGGGATTTCCATACTCATCCATTTTGACGAGCTGCTGCCGGAGGTGCAGCGGGTCATGGAGCTGCTGAGCATTGATCTTCGGCACATTCAAAAATATATATGCGAAGGCAACCGCTGCTACATTATGCGGGCCAACCCGTCGATTGAACATATTTTTTCGGAGCTCTATCATGTCCGGGAGCAGAGAAAACCGGGATATATGAAGATCAAAATACTGGAGCTGCTTCTGTTTTTAAGCGATCTCAATACGGCGGAGGAAGCGCTGCAGACAGATTATTTCAATCAAAATCAGGTTGCCCTGATTAAGGCGGTCGCGTCGTATATTACGGAGGATTTGACGGCGCATCATACGATCGGACAGCTTTCGCAAACCTTTGAAATTTCTGCAACGGCACTGAAAAAGTGCTTTCGGGGCGTTTATGGAACGTCTGTTTATTCCTACCTCCGCACCTATCGGCTTCAGGCTGCCAAAAAGCTGCTGGCGGAAACGGAGCTGTCCGTGACCGAGATCGCAAGCAGGATCGGATATGAAAATCCGAATAAGTTTACTTCCGCTTTTAAAGAAATGTTCGGCCATTCCCCGACCGGGTTCCGAAAGAGTGTCCGTTTGGATAGAAGCGGGGCCGTATGGAGTGGCGAGGAAATCTGAGATCCTTTAAAATGTCTCTTGCAGTTAGAAAAAGCTAACTTACTGCAGGATAAAGGAGGATTTCCAAATGGAAAATGAAAAAAAGACAGGTAACAAATACACTGTCAAGGATGCGGCGATCATCGGGATCTTCTGCGCGGTCATGTTTGTTGTGTTTATGGCCTATTCCATGCTGACCGGCGCGTCTCTGTTTTACTCTATGATTTTTAATGCCGCCGGCGCGGCGCTCCTTCTCGCGCCGTTTTATGTTTACATGTGCATGAAGGTTGGCAAGCATGGCCCTGCGCTGATCTACAATCTCATGTGGGCGCTCATCGCCGGCTTGATGATGGGGCCGTTTATGGTTCCCTGGTTTTTGGGCGGCGGGATTGTCGCAGAGCTTTCCATGTGCGGAAAAGATGCCTACCGCGACATGAAGCGGGTATCTGTTTCGTGGGTCATTACGGCCCTGGTCCGTGCGGCGCATGGGATGTCGGAAATCTGGTTCTTTCAAGACGCATTTCTTGCCACCGGCGTCAGCGAACAGCAGGTTCAGCTTCAGACCCGGTATTACACGGATCCGAAGTATGTTCTTTTGAGCCTGGCTGTCACAATCGTTCTGGCGATTCTCGGCTGTATGATCAGCAACAAACTGATTGTAAAGCATTTCAGAAAGAGTGGTGCGATTCAATAAACGATGGACATAAAATTTGATTTCCGAACCAAATTGCTTGTCATAGTCCTTATCATGTCGCTTGTGGCAGTGCTCACAAGCGACATTTTGATCTACACGCTTCCGGGCGTTTTAAGCGTGTATCTGGTGATCCAGGGCTTTGGCAGGCAGACTGTAAAATATCTGCTCGTCTGCAGCGTTTTTATCGTGCTGCGGCTGCTTTCCGGCGGACAGGGCGTTACCGTTCTTATGCCGGAAATGTTTCTGTTCATGGTGCTTCGCATCCTGCTGATGGTGATGGCGGCGCAGCCCGTGATCGGGATGCCGCCGGGGGAAGCCGTGGCCGTTTTTAAGAAAATCCACGCGCCGGACGGTATCGCCTTGCCTGTGACGTTTATGCTGCGTTTCTTCCCCACGGTGCGCAGCGAATTTTCCGATGTATTTGCCGCCCTCCGGCTGCGGAAATTGCTGTCATGGAAGCATCCTTTGGATGCGATGGAGTATACGGTGACGCCTGTTATTTTCCGTTCCTCCAGAATCGCGGAAGAGCTTGCCGCCTCTGCGGAAAGCCGGGGAATCTCCAATCCCGGGAAGCATACCTGCCGCAGGAGGATTGCGTTTCAGAAAAAAGACGGGGTCCTGTGCGTGATTGCGGTCTGTGTCACCGCGCTTTATTTTGCGCTGGAAAGGATGGCGGTATGATGGAAAATGATCAGATAAGGCGAACCGTGCTCCGGTTTGAGGACGTTTCGTTTCGATATGCGGGAGCGGAAACGGAAAGTATCCGCCGGATTGACCTGGACGTAAAAGAGGGCGAGTTTCTCGTGCTGACCGGCGGGAGCGGCTGCGGTAAGACGACGCTGACACGGCTGATCAACGGCCTGGGCGAACAGTTTTATGATGGGACGCTGAAAGGGCGCGTTACCCTGCTGGGACGCAGCATATCGGAATATCCGCTGTATGAAATCGGGAAAAAAGTCGGCTCTGTTTTTCAGGATCCGAAAAGCCAGTTTTTTGCCAGTGTTACGGAGGACGAAATTGCGTTTGGGTGCGAAAACTACGGCGTTCCCTATGAGGAGCTGGACGGACGCGTTTCCAATGCGATCAGACGCATAAACGGGGCTATGCTGCGCGGAAAAGAGATCTATCCCATGTCCAGCGGGGAAAAGCAGAAAATAGCGGTGGCCTCCGTCAACGCGGTGGATCCGGAAATTTATGTGTTTGATGAGCCGTCCGCCAATTTGGATATGGCTTCCGTGGAAGCGCTGAAAAATCTGATGGGTGAATTGAAGGCGGAGGGCCATACCATCGTTGTGGCGGAACATCGGCTTTACTATCTGACGGAGCTTGCGGACCGTTTCCTTTACATGGAAAACGGAACGCAAAAGGAGGAATGGACGCCCGGGGAACTGCTTTCCATGACAGAGGCAAAAAGGCGGGAGCTTGGGATACGGGCGGCGGATTTACGGCGCATTGAACCGGAAATTTTTTCT
Organism: Eubacteriales bacterium; assembly: GCA_030524455.1. GTDB lineage: Bacteria > Bacillota > Clostridia > Lachnospirales > Lachnospiraceae > Gallintestinimicrobium. The sequence continues at coordinate 24,180 of JAUNGT010000018.1, forward strand.
CCGGCGGAAAAGAAGGTGACACTGGAAGGGAAGGAACTGGCTTTTTCGTACCGCAGGCATCCGGTCTTTCAGGGCCTCTCTTTTCAGGCCTGTGCCGGCGATCGGATTGCGGTGGTAGGTCAAAACGGAGTGGGAAAAACCACATTGTCGAAGATTCTCTACGGAATACAGAAAGAAAAAAGCGGGCGGATCCTGTATTACGGGAAGGAGATCCCCAGAGGCAAAAGGAAAAATTTTGCCTATTTTGTGATGCAGAATACGGATTGTCAGTTGTTTGGGGACAGCGTGGAGGGGGAGCTGCTCTTAAACGGGAAGGGCAGCACCGGGGCGCAGAGGGAGGAGCTGCTGAAGCTGTACGGGCTGCTTGCGTACAGGGACCGGCATCCGGCCACCCTTTCCGGCGGTCAGAAGCAGCGGCTGACGCTTGCGGTATCGGACTGGATCGATACGCCGGTTCTGATTTTGGATGAGCCCACCAGCGGCCTTGATTTTAAAAATATGGTGAACATATCGGAGCATTTGAAGTCGCTGGCGCAAAAGGGAAAAACGATTTTAATGATCACCCACGATTATGAATTTGCCGCGATGACCTGTAATCGCGTCCTTCATTTCATGGATGAGGATCACGCGGAAGCATTTCCCCTGCAGGGGAATCTGTCACGGCTCTATTCCTGCCTGATGGGCCGGTGAGCTGTATTTCTGAAAGGAGTTTTTATGGAGAAGAAAAAAGACAGGGAGCTGTCCGAAATGATCGGATATGCGGGAAATTTTCGAGTCCTGACCGTTTTGGGCTGTGTTCTCTCCGGGATCAGCACGGTTTTATCGATGCTGCCCTTTGTTTGTATCTGGCTGGTGATCCGCGGCCTGATCCGGGCCTTTGCCGCAGGCGATCTCTCTCTTGCGGCGGGAAGCGCCCGTTATGCGTGGATGGCGGTCATTTTTGCGGCGGCGGGTATTTTTCTTTATTTCATCGCCCTCAACTGCACCCACCTGGCCGCGTTCCGCACGGCGACCAATATGCGGAAAAGGGCGATTCATCATATGGTAACGCTGCCGATGGGGTATTTCAGCCAAAATGCCAGCGGACGTCTGCGGAAAATCATGGACGATAATGTAGGGCTTACGGAGGGCTTTCTGGCCCATCAGCTTCCGGATCTGACCGGCGCAGCGGTCATGCCGGCTGCCGTCCTTGTGTTGATCTTCCTCTTTGACTGGCGGCTGGGGATCTGCTGTCTGATTCCCTTAGGGCTTGGCGTCCTCTTCCTGAAACAGATGATGGGAGGAGAGAACGCGCAGTTCATGGGCAGGTACATGACGGCGCTGGAAACGATGAACAAGGAGGCGGTGGAATATATTCGCGGGATTCCTGTCGTGAAGGTATTTCAGCAGACCATTTACTCCTTCAAAAATTTCCATGCCGCAATCACAGAATATGAGAAATTCGCTTCGGGATATGCCCTGAAGTGCCGCATCCCTCTCACCGGCTTCACAGTGACCTTAAACGGCGCCTTTGTGTTGCTCATTCCGGTCGCGCTGTTTCTTCTGTCCGGGGTTGGCGGGCAGGCAGCCTATGAGGAGGTTGTCCTGGATTTCCTGTTTTACAGCCTGTTTACCCCGGTCTGTGCGACGATGATGAACCGCATTATGTTTGCGAGTGAACAGCTTATGGCGGCAAAAAGCGCCGTCAGCCGGCTGGATGAAATTTTGCGGGAACAGCCCTTAAAAGAGCCGGAGCGGCCCGGGATGCCGGCAGATGCCTCGGTCGTGTTTTCGGAGGTTTCTTTTTCCTATCCGGGCGCGAAGGAAAAAGCGCTGGAGCATGTCAGCTTTGAGGTCCCGGCCGGAAAAACGGTTGCCCTTGTGGGGGCTTCCGGCAGCGGCAAAAGTACGGCGGCAAGTCTCATCCCCCGGTTTTATGATGTTTCGTCAGGCTCCGTTGCGATTGGCGGCGTGGATGTACGAAACATGGAAAAACGGGAGCTGATGAAAAACGTCGCCTTCGTATTCCAGAATACGCGTCTGTTTAAGGATACTTTGCTGAATAACATCAGGGCAGCCCGGCCGGACGCGACCCGGGAGGAGGTGCTGCAGGCGGCCGAAAAAGCGCAGTGTAAAGAGATCATTGACCGGCTCCCCCACGGGCTGGATACGCTCGTCGGGACGGGGGGCACCTATCTCTCCGGAGGAGAAAATCAGCGAATTGCGCTGGCAAGGGCAATCCTGCAGGACGCTCCGATTATCCTGCTCGAGGCCACGGCCTCTCTTGACGTGGACAATGAAACAGAAATCCAGAAGGCGCTTTCCAGACTGGTAAAAGGCAAGACGGTTCTCATGATCGCCCACAGAATGCGGACGGTGGAAGCGGCCGATCACATCGTGGTGCTGGCGGATGGCGTCGTGGCCGAAAACGGAACCCACGAGGAATTGATGAAAGAAAACGGCATATACCGCAGGCTGGTTGATTTGCAGACGGCTTCTGAGAACTGGAAGCTAACTGGCTGATTTTTTGCCTGCCGGCTTGAAAGGGAGAATCATGTAATATATAATGACAGATAGATTACACATCGGGAAAGGCGGGACATATGGAGGTATTGGTGATCGACGCCCAGGGAGGCGGCATCGGGAAACAGGTGATCACGGCCCTGAAAAAGAAATTCAGCGGTCTGACCGTGACGGCGGTGGGAACCAACGCGACGGCCACGGCGGCCATGCTGAAGGCGGGGGCGGATCAGGCGGCCACAGGGGAGAATCCGGTGAAGGTGTGCAGCCGCAGGGCGGATGTGATCGTGGGACCGGTGGGAATCGTGATTGCGGACGCCCTGCTGGGGGAGATTACGCCGGCGATGGCGGTGGCCGTCGGGCAGAGCCGGGCAAAACGGATTCTGATTCCCGTGAATCACTGCGACAATTTTATCGCGGGCGTGCCGGATCTGTCGACGGCGCGTCTGATCGGGAGCGTGGTGGAGGAAATCGGAAGGCTTTCCGGGGAAGAAAAGGGCTTTCATAAAAGCGCGGAATGATGTATAATAAAGAAAAATGCAGTGCGCATGGCCGGGCAGCTGGGGAGCTCCGGCGATTATATTATGAATTGGGAGGCTGTATTATGAAGAACATTCTGTTTGTCGCGTCGGAGGGAGTGCCTTTTATCAAGACGGGAGGCCTGGCGGATGTGGTGGGTTCCCTGCCCAAGTGCATCGATAAGGAATATTATGATGTGAGGGTGATTTTGCCCAAGTACAACTGCATGCACCAGAACAAAAAGGATATGCTTCATTACAGGGACCATTTTTATATGGAGTTCCACTGGAAGAACGAGTATGTAGGCATCCTGGAAGCGGAATATGAAGGGATCAAATTTTATTTCATAGATAACGAATACTATTTCAACGGCTTTAAGCCCTACTGTGACAACGCGCTGTTTGAGATCGAGAAGTTTGCCTTTTTCTCCAAGGCGGCGCTGTCCATCCTGCCGGTGATCGGCTTTCAGCCGGATCTGATCCACTGCCATGACTGGCAGACGGCGCTGATTCCCGTCTATCTGCATGAGCGCTTTGCCGCCGGCGATTTTTACAAGGGCATCAAGACCGCCATGACGATCCACAACCTGAAATTCCAGGGCAAGTGGAGCATCAAGGAGGTGCGGGAGATCACCGGCCTGCCGGATTATTATTTTACGCCGGATAAGCTGGAGGCCTATAAGGATGCGAACCTTTTAAAGGGCGGACTGGTGTACGCGGACGCGATCACCACGGTGAGCCCGACCTATGCGGAGGAGATCAAGACGCCCTTCTACGGTGAGGGGCTGGACGGACTTTTGCGGGCGCGCAGCCATGACCTGCGGGGCATCTTAAACGGCATTGACTATGACGATTTCAATCCGGAGACGGACCGCTATATCGTCAACCGCTACAACGCCATGAATTTCCGCAAGGAGAAGATCAAGAACAAGCGGGCGTTGCAGGCGGATCTCGGACTGGAGCAGAGCGATAAGACGATGATGATCGGTATCGTTTCCCGGCTGACCGACCAGAAGGGCTTCGATCTGATTTCCTATATGATGGATGAGATTTGCCAGGACAACGTGCAGATCGTCGTGCTGGGCACGGGCGAGGAGCGCTACGAGAACATGTTCCGGCACTTTGCCTGGAAGTACAGCGGGAAGGTTTCCGCGCAGATTTATTATTCGGAGGAGCTGTCGCACCGGATTTACGCCTCCTGCGATGCGTTCCTGATGCCTTCGCTGTTCGAGCCCTGCGGCCTGAGCCAGCTGATGAGCCTGCGCTACGGCACCGTGCCGATCGTGCGGGAGACCGGCGGCTTAAAGGATACGGTACAGCCCTACAACGAGTACGACGGGAGCGGCACCGGATTTTCCTTCACCAACTACAACGCCCATGAGATGCTGCGGACCATCCGCTATGCGGAGCAGATCTATTACGACCGCAAGCGCGAGTGGAACAAGATTATCGACCGGGCGATGGCGGCGGACTTCTCCTGGCATGTATCCGCGCAGAAGTATCAGGAGATGTATGACTGGCTGATTGGACGCTGATACCGGATCCGCAGCAAGATAAGAATTTGGACGGCATAGTCGCTTCGGCTATGCCGTTTTTAAAAGGAGTGCATCAATGCAATATTTTATCGCTTTTCTGGAGGGGATCATCACCTTTATTTCTCCCTGCCTGCTGCCGATGCTCCCGATTTATATTTCCTACTTTGCGGGAGGGGGAGACCGGAGCACGAAAAGAACGCTGCTCTGCGCGGCGGGCTTTATTGCGGGCTTCACGGCGGTGTTTGTGGCGCTGGGAGCGCTGGCGGGAACGGTGGGAGGCTTTCTGCGGGAGTATCAGACCGCGGTCAATATCGTGTCCGGCCTGGCGGTGATTTTCTTTGGCCTGAATTTCCTCGGGGTGTTCCGGTTTCAACTGTTCCGGGGAGGCGGCCGGGCAGTGGATCCCAGCAACATGGGCTTTTTCTCCGCGCTGCTGTTCGGCGTGATATTCTCGGTCGGATGGACGCCCTGCGTCGGCACCTTTCTGGGCTCGGCGCTGCTGTTGGCCTCCCAGAGAGCCCACGCAGCGGAGGGGATGCTGATGCTTCTGGCATATTCGCTGGGACTCGGGATCCCGTTTTTTGTGAGCGCCCTGCTGATCGATTATCTGAAGTCCGCGTTTCGCTGGATCAAGGAGCATTACCGGGTGATCAATCTGGTCAGCGGCGGTTTTCTGGTGCTGGTGGGCGTGATGATGGCGACCGGGACGCTGGGACGGCTTCTGGCGTTTCTGAGCTGAGGAGGTTTTATGGAGAACAGGAAAAAATTACTGCTGGCGGCGCTTGCCCTCGTCCTGCTGCTGGGCGGGGCCTATGCGCTTTACGGAAGGCTGGGGAGCGAAATGACGGCGGACCGGCTTGCGGTGCGTGAGACGGAGCCGTCTGCGGAGACCGCTTCCTCTCCCGATACGGCTGCATCCACCGATACGGATTCATCCGCCGAGGCGGCCGCATCCTCCGGGACGCAGGAGGATACCCGGGAGGACGCGGGGGCGCAGGCACCGGATTTTACGGTTTACGACATCGACGGCAATGCGGTCCGTCTCTCCGATTACGAGGGGAAGCCTGTGGTTTTGAACTTCTGGGCGAGCTGGTGCGGACCCTGCCAGACGGAGATGCCGGATTTCCAGGAGAAGTATCAGGAGCTGGGGGAGGACGTCCGGTTTCTGATGATCAATATGACGGACGGCTCCCGTGAGACGGTGGAGACGGCATCCGATTTTGTGGCGCAGCAGGGCTACAGCTTTCCGGTGTTTTATGATACGGAGTCGGAGGCGGCGATGACCTACGGGGTATATTCGCTGCCCACCACTTATTTTATCGATGCCTCGGGCGCTGCGGTGGCGCGGGCCAGCGGAGCGATCGACGCAGAGACGCTGCAGCGGGGGATTGATATGATTGCAAAATAGCGGTCAGCGTGAATATTTTTTCCTTCTCCGGGCATTCTGATTTTAAAGAGATCGGCAGGAGGTAAGGCTGTGGAGAAGGAGAGGACGGCCCTTTGGCGGCTGAAAAAAAGAGTGCGGAGCCACCGGCGGGCATTTGCGGCGGCCGCTGCCGCAGCGCTGGCCTTTTCTCTGGCGGCGGGCTGTATCTGGCAGCGGGCCGGGACAGGGCAGGAAGGCGTGGACGGACGGGACGCGCAGGACAGTGAGAAAGTGCGGACAGAACAGGGGGAGAGGGGCAAAGAGAGCGGCGCGCCCGGAGACGGGGCGCGGGATTTGCTGGCGGGGGGCAGCGCAGGGAGGCTGACCTATCAGGTGCGGCAGCGGGCCGAGCGCTACGCGGCGGACGACGGGGCGGATATCTTCCAACTGCGTCTGTCCTGGCCGGTGCTGTCCGGAACGTCGGAGGGAATCGAAAGGATCAACCTTTTTTTTGAGGAATGGGCGCAGGGAAAGCTGGAGGAGTACGAGGAGGATGCGGAATCCACCAGACAGTCGGCGCTGGAGGTGTATCGGGAAAGCCGGGACGCGGGCTGGGCCGGGCCCTGGGGCGAGGAGTACCAGGTCGGCTCCGTGGGAGCCTGCCGGGATTATGTGAGCGTGCTTCTGGATTCCTATTTGTACGAGGGCGGGGCGCACAGTATGCCCTATCGGGAGGATTATGCCTTTCGCATTTCCGACGGGGAGCGGATGGAGCTGGAGGATATGACGGAGCGGAGCAAAAGGGAGTGGAGGGTGCTTCTGCGGGACCGTTTTTTGCAGAAAATCGGGGAGGGACGCGCCTCCGATTACTATGTGGACGCGGAGGAAATTTTGCGGACGGCGCAGCTGGAGGAATCCGGCTATTATTTTACGGATACGGGGATCGTCTTTTATCTGCCGCCCTACACGGTCGCGCCCTATTCCACCGGCTATGTGGAGGTGGAAATTCCGTTTGAGGAGGCGCGCATAAAATAAGCCGGAATGGGCCATACTCAAAAGCAGCCGGACGCGCGGGGCGCGGACGGGAATAAATGCCTGAAAAGGAGGTCATTATGGCGAATTTATCGGAGCTGGAGCTGCAGAATCTGCGGCACCTGATCGGCGGCTATGACACCACCCACTGCAAGATGAAGGCCTACGCGGACTGCGCGCAGGATGAGAAGGTGAGGCAGTTTTTTGAAAAAGGGGCGAAATCCGCAATGGAGAACAAGCGCGTCCTGATGGATTTTCTGGGATGAGAAGGGGGGACGGAACCATGTTTGAGGACAAGACGATGGTGGCGGACACGCTGGCCGGGATCAACGGCGAGCTGATGCGGTTCGGCGAGATGATCCCGCAGACCGACAACAGGGAGCTTAAGACGACGCTCAAGCAGTTTCGGGCGGCCTGCGAGCAGTCCCAGGAGGAGCTGTACCAGCTTGCGCGGGAGAAATCCTATTATGTGCCGGCGGCGAAGGCCACGGAGCAGGAAGTGGAGCATGTGAGGAGCCTGTTCTCCTCCGGCACGCTGTGAAAATGAAAAAGGCGCAGCCGTCCTACGCCTCCGGCCGGTAGGTGTCGGACAGGCTCTTGATGGAGGCGGCATACTGGCTGGGAGTCATGCCGGTGCGGCGGGTAAACTGCCTGGAAAAGTAGTGAATCGAGCTGTAGCCCAGCCAGTAGGCGATCTGGGTGATGTTCATGCTCCGGCTGCGGATCAGACGCTTGGCCTCCTCGATTTTGAGGTCGCCGAAGTAGCACATGACCCCGCAGCCGTGGTGCTGGCGAAAAAGCCGCTGGAGGCAGGAGCTGCTGATCAGGTTGTCATGGCAGATCTGGGGAACCGTCAGCGGCTCCCGCACCCGCTGGTTTAAGTAAAGCAAAATGTGCCCGTAGAGCCGTTCGTTTTTGGAGACGGTGGAGACGCCGGCGGGCTTTTCGGGCGGCAGGGTATAGCGGCGCTGGAGACGGATCAGAAACTGGGTCAGCAGAAGCTGTACCATCTGGGCGCTGCCGAAGGGCGGATCCGGCGCTTTTTCCAGACAGGGCAGAAGAGGGTCGTTCAGCGGCGAGGAAAAAAGCAGACGAGCCTCACGGATCAGAGCGGCCAAAAGCTGCCGCTCCGTTTCGTCCACGGTAAAGATGCGGGAGCGGAAAAAATTCATGGCGCGGGAATCGCAGGCAAAGGAGACGACGATGAGATTCGGCGCGGTCTGCCCGTCGGCGCGCAGCGCATGAAACTCATTGGGCTCGTGGAAGATAATCTGATTCTTTTCCAGCCGCAGCTGACGGTCCCGGGCCGTCACCAACACCCATCCCTTGTCCACGCAGAGAAACTCCCAGAAGGCGTGGCTTTCTCCGGGGAAGGAAAAATCCGAGGCATATTCAAAATAGTGAATGCTGTAAATCCGCAGGATCCGAAGCGAGGGCGGAAGGGATACGCTGCGGTAATAGTTTGTCTGATCCATGCACACCATCCTTTCTGTATTGCTATATTTTATCAGATAAAAGCTTTTTTTTCACGACAATTGTGATGAAAAAGACAAATTATTGCAAGGATTGTGTAAAGAATCGAAAAAACGACAGTGCTATAATACAGTTCGGTATATAAAACTGCGAAGGGGCGGTGATCGAGGGTGATTGCTGTCCTTTTTTTGTATCAAAAGGAGACGGTTATGAAAAAGAAAGCGGTTGCAATGTTTTTGGCACTGACGATGGCGACGGGGCTGCTGGCAGGCTGCGGCGGTTCGTCGGATTCGGCGACAACAGGCAGCGCCGACCAGGCGGCTGACGCTTCCTCCGGCGGAGAGAAGCAGACGCTGAGCATCTGGTTGCCTCCTTACGGCGACGAGGATTTGTCGGACAAGGATTTCTGGACGGAGGAGCTGGCCGAGGTGGCGGCTCAGTATAATCTGGAGCTGGATATCGAGGTGGTGCCCTGGGACAATTACGAGGAAAAGTTCCTGACGGGTATCAGCTCCGGCACGGGCCCTGATATCGGTTACATGTACAATGAGATGGTCATGGGCTACATTGAAAAAGGGCAGCTGGAGCCTCTGGAGGCATATTTTTCCGAGGAGGACACGGCGGATTATATTTACTATGACCAGGGACAGGTCAACGGCACTCAGTACATGCTGCCGTTTTTGGTAGGAAATCCCCGGATTATTTACTGCAATCTGGATTTGTTCGAGCAGGCGGGTATCGAGGAGCTGCCCACGACCTGGGAGGAGTTAAAGGAGTGTGCAAAGACCATCACCGAGGCGACCGGCGTGCAGGGCTATCAGCAGTACTGGGGCGGTTATTTCGGGGATCTGGACGAGCTTCTGCTGCCTTATATCTGGCAGGCAGGGGGCAGCTGGTATGACGAGGCGGGCAATCTGACGCTGGATACGCCCGAGGTGTTAAAGGCCATCGAGTATATCCAGAGCCTGAAGGAGGAGGGTGTGATCACGGATTCCGCAACCTCCATGGACGGCTCTGCGGTGATGGATGAGTTTAAGGCGGGCAACCTGGCGATGGCGGACGGCTCCACCTCCTCCGCCACCGGCATTGACAGCGCGGGTATCAACTGGGGCTTTACGGTTCTTCAGGATGAGACCTACGGCACCTTTATCGCCAACGACTCTCTGGTGATGATGAGCTCCTGCGAAAACAAGGAGGCCGCTGCGGCGGTGATGAAGGCGATGACCTCCCCCTCTGTGATGGAGGACTTCCACACGAAGATGTATGCGATGCCGCCGATCAATAAGAGCGAGACTTACTGCGACAACGAGAAGTTCGAGAGCTTTTACGAGGAGTATTCCCAGTATTTCCACTCTCTTCCGATCGTGTCGGATTCCTCCAACATGTACACGCAGCTTCATTCCAACATGCAGCTGATGCTGATGGGCGAGCTGACGCCGCAGCAGGTGATCGACGAGACGATCGCCTATGTACAGCAGTAAGCGGCCGCACGGCAAAACTGTCGAAAGTTCATCGTTTCACAAAAATGTCAGCCGGGTATCGTATCATGCCCGGCTGGCTGCGTAAAGGAGTCGTTTATGAACAGAGTGAGAAAAAAGAGACTCAAGGATAATCTGGTGGGCTGGGCCTTCGTCCTGCCCAGCTTTCTGATTTTGCTCGTATTTACCCTGATTCCCATCGTGATGTCCGTGTATTACAGCTTTACGGAGTACAATGTGCTGGAGCCCGCAAAGTGGGTGGGGCTGTCCAACTATATCCGGCTGTTTTCGGACCGGGTGGTCGTAAGCTCCATGAAAAACACCTTTTTCTATACGCTGCTGACCGTGCCGCTGCAGACAATCCTCTCCCTTGTGATCGGCGCGCTCATCGCGGAGCGGTTTCAGAATACGTTCGGCAGAGCCTGCAAGGGCGCAATGTTTGTGCCGGTGATTTCCTCCTCGGTGCTGGTGGGTACGATCTGGACCATGCTGTTTGCCACGGACAACGGCATCATAAACGGGATACTCGGCGCAGTGGGGATCGATAAGATCAACTGGCTGGGGCAAAGAAGCACGGCGCTCTTATGCGTGTGCGTGGTGGCTGTGTGGAAAAATGTGGGATACTTTCTGGTGATTTACTTTGCGGGGCTGATGAATGTGCCCCAGTCCTACTATGAGGCGGCGGAGGTGGACGGCGCGACCAGGCTGCAGCGGTTTTTCCATATTACCCTTCCCTGCATCAAGCCCATCACCTATCTGGTGGTGACGCTGGGCATCATCTGGTCCTTCCAGGTATTCGATCTGGTGTATTCGATGACAAGCGGCGGTCCCGGCAACGCGACCTCCACGCTGGTGCTGACCATCTATCAGAAGGGCTTCCGGGAGTATCGGATGGGCTATGCCAGCGCGATTGCCATTGTCCTGTTTTTGTTTATCCTGCTGGTCAACCGCATTCAGCGGATGTTCTTTCGGGAAAAAGAGTGAAGGAGGCGCCTGGAATGACGACGACGATAAGCGCAACGAGAAAAGAAAAGACCTGGACAAAAAGGGCGGGCACGCTGGTGCTGGGCGCGATTCTGGCGTTTTTGGCGGTGGCGGCCTTCTTTCCCTTCGTCTATATGCTGCTTTTGTCCTTTACGGAATCCGAGTCCCTGCGGTTTTCCTTAAGCGATGTGAGCCTGAATTTTGTCAACTACTCCAGAGTGTTTAAGCTGACCAATTTTTTAAACGCCATGAAAAACAGCATGATCGTGGCGGTGGGCGGGTGTTTTTTAAACTGCCTGTTTTGCTCCATGGCGGCCTACAGCCTGGAAAAAAAGCGTTTCTTTGGAAGCGGCTTTTTATTCTTTCTGTACCTGGCGACCCAGGCGGTGCCCGGACAGGTGACGCTGATCCCGGTGTTTACCACGATGACGAAGCTGCATATGATGAATACTTATCCGGCGCTGATTTTGCCGATCATCAACGGCTTCGGCGTATTTTTGATGAAGCAGTTTATGAGCAGCGTGCCGGATGAGCTGCTGGAGAGCGCCAAGATGGACGGCGCGGGGGAGATCCGGCTGTTTGTGAATATGGTGGTGCCGCTGATTAAACCGGTGCTGGTGTCTCTGACGGTATTTACCTTCATTTCTACCTGGAACGATTTCCTCTGGCCGCTGGTCATCTGTACGGACGACGATATGCAGACGCTGACGGTGGCGCTGTCCTTGCTGAAGGGGAAATTTACGACCAATTACGGGCTGGTGATGGCGGGCTCGGTACTGACGTTTTTGTTTCCCTTTACGCTCTATCTGTTTTTGCAGAAGCAGTTTGTGGAGGGGATCGCATTGAGCGGGATCAAAGGCTGAGAAAGGGGAAACAGCTGATAAAGGAGAAGAGGATATGGAAAACAATCATTGTGTGGCAAGAGTCTACAATAGTCTGGTCAAAATATTCCCGGAGGCGAAAGCGCCTGTGTGGGAGCCGGAATGCGGGGTTTTGACGGCGCTTTTGCAGGAGCGGGTCTCCTTCCAGGTGGCCTACAGTCAGAATGTGTCCGAGCAGGCCGAACAGACAGGCAGGATGCGCTATGCCAGGGTGGAGGCGGTGTGCGACCAGGCGGCCGACGTGCAGGTGCGGCAGGTGGTCTGCGTGCCAAACTCCTATCCGGCCCACAAGACCTTCGATGATAATTATCTGCGCACAGAGCCGGGCATGTATCCGGATCTTCTGGAGGAGCTGCGGGATGGGCTGGTGAGCTTTTCCCCGACCCAGTGGAAGGCGCTCTGGGTGGATGTGCGGCCGGACGCCCAGGCGCCGGAGGGCCGGATGGAGGTCCGCATCCGGTTTACGGATCCAGACACCGGGGAGCTTTTGTGCGAGGCGTCCCAGGAGATTATGGTCTACAGAGTGTCGCTGCCGGAGCAGACGTTGAAGCGCACGGAATGGTTCCATGCGGATTGTCTGGCGGATTATTATCATGTGCCGGTCTTTTCCGAGGCGCACTGGGAGATTCTGGAGCGGTTCATCCGCTGTGCCGCCCAGCACGGCATCAATATGCTGCTGACCCCTGTTTTTACGCCGCCTTTGGATACCGCGGTGGGAGGCGAGCGCACCACGGTGCAGCTGGTGGAGGTGTATGCGGAGGACACCGAAAACGGCCGCAGCTACCGGTTTGACTTTGCTAAGCTGGTGCGGTGGATCCGGCTTTGCCTCTCCTGCGGCATTTCCTATATCGAGATCTCCCATCTGTTTTCCCAGTGGGGCGCGGTCAGCGCGCCGAAGGTGATGGCCTATGTCAATGGGGCGGAAAGCCGGAGCCGGATCTTTGGGTGGGAAACCCCTGCGGTGGGCGGCGCCTACACGGAATTTCTCCGGGCGTTTCTGCCGCAGCTTTTGGAGGTGCTGCGCCGGGAGGGCGTGGGGGATCGGTGCTTTTTCCATATCTCGGATGAGCCCTCCCGGGAGCAGCAGGAAAGCTACCGGGCAGCCCGGGAGAGCGTGGCCGGGCTGCTGGAAGGGCAGGTGATCATGGATGCCCTGTCGGATCTGGAATTTTACCAGAAGGGCTATGTCACCCTGCCGGTGTGCGCCACCAACCATATCCACACCTTCTTGGACGCCGGGGTGCATTCGGTGTGGTCCTACTATTGCACGGCCCAGTGGAACAGGGTGAGCAACCGGTTTTTGGCGATGCCCTCGGCGCGCACGCGGATTTACGGGCTGCAGCTTTTTAAATATCAGATCGAGGGCTGCCTGCATTGGGGCTTTAATTTCTACAATGCGGCGGAGTCCCGCTATCCCATCGATCCCTTCGGGGATACGGCGAGCGGCGGGGTGTTCCCCGGCGGGGATCCGTTTTTGGTATATCCCGGCCCCCAGGGCGCGCCCCAGGGCTCCATCCGTCTGATGGTGATGGAGGAGGCCATGAACGATCTGCGCGCCATGAACCTGCTGGCGTCCTATATCGGGCGGGAGGCGGTGATCGCCATGCTCCAGGAGGATCTGCCCTTTGAGATCACCTTTGAAACCTATCCCAAATCAGACTACTATCTGCTGCGGCTGCGCGCGAAAATAAACGCAGCGCTGGCCCGGCATCAGAAGGGCTGAAAATTATATGCAGGGACGGACGGGAACCGTGGAGATCCTGCCGTTTTGGCAAAGCACAAGGCAAAAGCCGTCGCGGGAGGAGGGGCAGGTGAGCTCAAAGCTGTAGGGTGTGGCCGCCACGGTATAGGGAAGGGGCCGCAGGGCCGCGTTTTTTTCGTTGGGAGCATACTCTGCCAGAAGTCCGGTCAGGGTGTCGAGAGAGTCCGTGTAGCGCCCCTGCAGGTCACAATGGAGCTGCTCGGCGTAGTAGAGCTTGCGCAGCTCCCATTTGCGGGACTCATCCTCCGGAATGCGGCACTCTGTCTGCCCATCCGCTCCGGCAAAAAACACAAAGCCCCAAAGCTCCGGATAGTGGATGTTGATCACGCCGGTGGGGGACCAGACCCAGTTGTCCTCGGCAAGAGGCCTGCCCTCCGGGCCGGTGCGCTTTTGGTAGCGGCCGTTTTCAATGTCCACCTTCCACTGGACGCGCGAAAAATTCAGGCGGTAGTAATCGCCGGGGGAGGGGACAGGCTGGCCGGGGATGCACTCGTTGACAGCGGAGAAGGGGATCACCACCTCGACGGACCAGCTCCGGTTTTGGGCCAGGGGATCGTTGATTTTTCCGTCCACATGGACGGCGGTGCGCAGCCCGTGCAGGTCGAAGCCGTTTAAGGCGCTGCCACCGTCCCGGTAAGCCACGGGCAGGAACAGATCCCATACCGTATTTAAAACATTCATCTCAAATTCATAATACTGCTGTGTATCAGAATCAGGATCGATAAAAATCTCAAAATCGTTGTCATAAAAAATGACGTCGTCCCGTTTGGAGACGCTTCCCCAGATCTCATCGCCCAAAAGCTCTGCCCCCAGGTAAAGGTTTTCGTCGTCCCAGAGCATTTTGGCGCGGGTGGCAAAGCGCGGGGCCGGCATATGGGGGCCCTCGATGTCGGAAAAAAGCTCCGTCCAGGGGGCGTTTTCCCAGAAGGGCTTATCCAGCCGGCCGTCCAGCGCCAGGGGCCCTGCGGCCCGGCGGCAGAGATAGACGGGAGGGGCAAAGTCCACGGCAGGGATCGGGATGCTGATGTTTGACATATTCACCTCATTTCTGCGGGCCGCCGGCGAAAGAGCCGCGCGGCCGCATTCTTTTTCTGCATTGTACCATGAAAGCCATCGTTGCGCAATAATAAGTTAACATTTGTGAACAAAATCAAATCATAAAAAATCAATTTACATAAAATTCAATCATAAAATAATGGTAAAATTTGTTAAAAAATAATAAAAATAAACAAACTGTTTTAAAATATTGACAAATACAAGGATTCAAGTTATTATTTGTTTAGCAATTAGTCAATGCAAATTTTTGCGCCTTAGTCAAAATCACCAGAATCCCGTCGGGGGAAGGAAAGAACGGGAGGAAACGCGGAATTCAAAAATGTTAACTAATGTTAACAAAAGTTTCACGGGCGAAACGGGGGCGGATGTGCGGAGACGACGAACAAAAAGAGAGAAGGGAGAAGTGTATGAGTGCAAAAACAAAGCAGCCGAAAAAGAAAGGGACTACCGTAAGAGCCTTCAAGCGGGACGTGTCCCTGTATCTGTTTTGCCTTCCGGGAATTATACTGACATTCATTTTCAGTTACATCCCGATGTACGGCGTGCAGCTGGCGTTCCGAAGGTACAACGCCAAGGCGGGAATCTGGGGGAGCCCGTGGGTGGGGCTTTATTATTTCCAGCGGTTCTTCGAGTCGCCTTATTTTGAGTCCACGATCAAGAACACGCTGATCCTAAGCCTGTACGGACTGATCGTGTCCTTCCCGATTCCGATTTTGCTGGCGCTGCTTTTGAATTCTTTCCGGCATAAGAGATACCGCAAGATTATCCAGACGGTTACCTACGCGCCGAACTTCATTTCCACCGTGGTTATGTGCGGTATGATCATCCTGTTTTTATCCCCCACCGTGGGCGTGATCGGAAACGTGATGAAGACCTTTACGGGGGATGCGGTCAACCTGATGGCGAAGAAGGAATTCTGGCGCCACATTTACATCTGGACAGGCGTGTGGCAGAGCATGGGATGGAACTCCGTCATTTACTTTGCGGCCCTCTCCGGCATCAGCCCGGAGCTGCATGAGGCGGCCAAGTGCGACGGCGCGACCAAATTCCAGCTGATCCGCTACATCGACTTCCCGTCCATCCTGCCGACCGCGACGATCCTGCTGATTATGAACTGCGGCAGCATCCTTTCCATCGGCTTTGAGAAGGCTTACCTGCTGCAGAACGACTTAAACCTTCAGGTATCGGAAATTATTTCCACCTATGTGTATAAGGTAGGTCTGATCAACAACGATATGTCCTACTCCACGGCCATCGGCCTGTTCAACACGGTGATCAACCTGATTATGCTGCTGATTGTCAACAAAGCCGCCGATAAGCTTTCCGGCAACAGCCTGTGGTAAAAGGGGGAGCAAAATGCAAAGAGTAAAAGAACCGAAAGAAATCGAGACAAAAAGAAAAATCAAGCGCTGCCGGGAGGACGTGATTTTCGATACCGTCATTTTCATTATCCTGACGGTGATCCTGGTGATCGTGGCCTATCCGCTTTACTGGGTTATCATCTCCTCCATCAGCGATCCCATCGCGGTATCCGGCGGTAAGGTGCTGTGGAGGCCGATCGGCTTTACGCTGAAGGGCTACGCGGAGGTGTTCAAAAACGAGTCGGTAATGCGCGGCTTTTTCAACGCGATCATCATCACGGTGGTGGGCGTGTGCGTGAACCTGGCGGTGACGCTTCCCACGGCCTACGCGCTTTCCAGGGATAAATTCGGCGGAAGAAAGATCATTACCATGTTTTATATGGTTACGATGTTCTTCAGCGGCGGTCTGATCCCTACCTATTTGGTTGTCCGCAATCTGCAGATGCTCAACAGCATCTGGGCGCTGGTGCTTCCCGGATGTCTGAGCGTTTACAATATGATCGTGGCGAGGACGTTTTTTAAGTCCAATATCTCGGAGGAGCTTTATGAGGCGGCCGAGATCGACGGCTGTACCCAGGGGCGTTTCTTTTTCTCCATCGCCCTGCCGCTGTCCGCGGCGATCACCGCGATCCTGGTGCTCTACTACGGCGTCGGACACTGGAACGCTTACTTCTCCGCCCTGGTTTATATTTCGGATCCGGAGAAATATCCTCTGCAGCTGGTGCTGCGCAATATCCTGATCACGAACCAGACGGCCCTGTCCCAGACGGCGACGACGGAGGCGGCGAGGGCGGCTCTTCGGGAGAAGCAGCAGCTCATCGAGGTCATGAAGTACTCCCTGATTATCATCAGCAGCGTGCCCGTGCTGATCATGTATCCGTTCATTCAGAAGCACTTTGTAAAGGGCGTCATGATCGGTTCCGTGAAGGGCTGACGCAGGGAGCAAAAAAGGCGGAATGGCTGCGCAGGCTTATGCGGGCCGGAAGCATAAAGGAAGATTCATTCTACAGGAGGGAAACCATGAAAAAGAAAACAGTTGCATTATTACTGAGCGCAGCGATGCTGTCGGGGACGATCGCAGGCTGTGGCTCCGGCGGTTCGGACAGCGCTTCGGGCGGCGGCAATGACGCCGGGTCCGTCACGGAGGCGGTTGTGGACGCGGACGGCAAGGTGAACGGGGTGATGTATGAGACCGGCCTGCCGCTGGTGGACGAGGGCGCCTACAGCTTCTCCATTTTCTGCGACGACTCCAGTGAAACCGGAGAATTTTACATGCTCGACGAGTTCAAAAACCAGACCAACGTGGACGTGGATCTGAGGATTTTCCCCTACGAGACCGCGACGGAGCGTCTGAACCTGGACTTAAACTCCGGCGATTACGCCGACTTAATCGGCGGCTGGACGCTCAGCGACAGCATGATCCTGACCTACGGCGTGGGACAGGGCGTGTTCATCCCGCTGGAGGACTATTTTGCAAAGTATTGTCCCCGGATCACGGAGATTCTGGATCTGCCCGGCGTGCGGGAGGAGATGACGGCTCCCGACGGACATATTTATACGATCCCCTATGTGTGTGACGACACCACGGTCAACTATTCCCCGTTCATCAACGGAGAGTGGCTGAAAAATGTAAACATGGAGATGCCGACCACCACCGAGGAGTTTGAGGCGGTGCTGCAGGCCTTCAAGGATCAGGATGCGAACGGCAACGGAGACCCCTCCGACGAGATCCCCTTCTCCGCAGACCCCAATAACAAGCACATCGAGGCGATGACCGGCTGGTTTGGCCTTCCGATGGATAAGCAGGGCGTGGGCATCAAGGACGGAAAGGTGACCTTCGCGGCGCTCAGCAGCACCTACCGCGAGTTTTTGAGCTGGTTCAACAGCCTGTATGAGAAGGGACTGGTTGACGTTGAGCTTTACACCCAGGACAGCTCTACCTGGGAGGGCAAGGGCAGCCAGGATCTCTACGGCGTGTCCATCGCCTACGGCAGCAGCGAGTATTCCGGAATCGCACAGTCCACGGAGAAGAGCAAATACGACGTACTGCCCGTGCTTAACACCGATCAGGGCGGCATCTGGCTGCGTGCCACCAACGGCTTCAGCGTATACCGTACCCAGGCCGTTGTAACCGATAATGCGAAGAATCCCGAGGTAATCTGCCGCTGGTTTGACAATGCGTTCCAGCTGGAGAACGGCATTGGCTGCAACAGAGGCCCTGTGGGTGTCGTGACCTTCAAGGAAGGCGACGGCTACCGCTCCATCGACACCACAACGCTGGACGAGGAGACCCAGGAGAAGGTGAGCTGGAGCAACTTATGGCCTCAGTCCCTGCCCAAGTATCTGCCCTCCGGCTTTGAGTTTATCGAGGATAACCCGATCTATGACGAGAAGAAGGTAGTGGAGCAGACCTACGAGGAGGATCTGACGGACGAGATCATCCCCTCCTACTGGGTTGAGCTGGACAATATCGACAGATTTTCCGATATTTCCACCATGCTGCAGGATTACTTCGATCAGCAGCAGGCGATGTTCGTGACCGGCGAGCTGGATGTGGATGATGACGCGGCGTGGCAGGCTTATGTGGACGGCTTCTATTCCCTGGGCCTGGAGGACTGGCTTTCCATGCGCGGGATTGACAACGTAGCAGAATAAACGTAACGGTTCAGCCAGCCAGGAGTTACGGTCTGAAATTCGTGCGAGCACGATTTGGGCCGGGCGCTCCCGGCTGGCTGAATTTTTTCGGACGCACATTTTTTATTGAATCGGGAGGAAGCTTACGATGATGCAGGATTGGTTCCGGCAGGCAAAGCTGGGAATTTTTATCCATTACGGAATTTATGCGGTGGGGGATGTTTCGGAGTCCTGGTCCTTCCACAACGGGAATATTTCCTATGAGGACTACATGAAACAGTGCGAGGGCTTCACCGCCTCCAAATTTGACCCGGACCGGTGGGCAGAGCTGTTTTGCAAGGCGGGAGCGCAGTATGTGGTCATGACCTCAAAGCACCACGACGGGGTGGCGCTTTTTGACACGAAATACAGCGATCTGAGCGTGGTGAAGAAGACGCCGGCGGCCCGGGACCTGGTTCGGGAATATGCGGACGCCATGCACCGGGCCGGGCTGAAAACGGGAATTTATTTTTCCCTGATCGACTGGTCGGACCCCCGCTACCGGAGCGTATATCCGGAGGGGGCAAAGCGCGAGGATTGTCTGAAGGATATTTACGGCTCCCCGGCGGGCGGGGAGGAGGATCCGGCAAAGTGGGAGGAGTTTCTTGCCTTTAACAACAACCAGATCCGGGAGCTGATGACCCATTACGGGACGGTGGATCTTCTGTGGTTCGACGGCGACTGGGAGAGGAGCGCGGCGCAGTGGAACATGCCGGCCTTCCGGGAATACCTGCACAGTCTCAATCCCAACGTGGTGCTGAATTCCAGAATGCAGGGCTATGGCGATTATGAGACGCCGGAGCAGGGGATCCCGCTGTACGGCCCGGAGAGGGAATGGGAATTCTGCACGACGATCAACGATTCCTGGGGCTACCGGCCCAGCGACAACGACTACAAGACGAGCGGCCAGATCGTGCGGATGTTCTGCGACTGCATCACGCTGGGCGGAAGGATGCTTCTGGATGTGGGCCCGAAGGAGGACGGAACCCTGGACGAGCGGCAGGAAAAGGTGCTTTTGGATCTGGGAGGCTGGATCGCGGATCACCGGGAGGCGGTATACGACACCGGAAAGGGCCTTTCCTATCAGCAGTTTCTGGGAGGCAGCACGCTTTCCCGGGACAAAAAAACGATCTATCTGTTTGTCTATGACAGGCCCCAGGAGGCGCTGTGCCTAAAGGGCGTCAAGACGCCGGTCAAACGCGTGACCGTGCTTCACACCGGACAGAAGCTGGACTTTAGCTACACCGGCTCCCTGCCCTGGAGCGGCATTCCGGGCACCTGCTGGATCTGGGCAAAGGAGATGGACGTGCATCCCTTCGCCACCGTCCTGAAGGTGGAGCTGGAGGGAGAGATCACCTACAACCTGGGCCACGGGGAGGTCGTGACCAACAATGACTGACAAAGGAGAGACACAAATGGAAGAGAAGGAATTGCAGCAGGAAAATACGGAGAAAAAGGATCAGGAGGAGATGATCCAGGAGGGCGTGCATAATTACAGCGCGGCCGAGGATTATGTGTGGCCCACAGACCCGAAGGTGTTAAAAAAGCTGGAGTGGTTCCAGGATCAGAAGCTGGCGCTGATGATGCACTGGGGCCCTTACTCCCAGTTGGGGCTTGTGTCGTCCTGGGCCCTGTCCGATGCCGATGCGGAGTGGTCCCGGACGGGAGTGGACTGGGAGGCGGACAACCGGGAGTTTAAGAAACAGTATGCGGATCTGAACAAAACCTTCAATCCCATCCGGTTCGAGCCGGAAAAATGGGCGGAGCTGGCCAGGGAGGCCGGGGTGCGCTACCTGATTTTTACGACGAAGCATCATGACGGCTTCTGCATGTGGGATACCAAATATTCCGATTATAAGATCACCGCTCCGGACTGCCCCTTCCACACGCACAAATACAGCGATGTCGTGGCGCATCTGTTCGAGGCCTTCCGGAAGAAGGGGATCGGGATTATCCCGTATTTTTCCAAGGCGGACTGGCATGTGGACAGCTATTGGGCGAAGGGCTATCCGAGAGGGGATTATATGTGGAGAGGCCCCTCCTATGTGCCCGCCGAGCATCCGGAGGAATGGGAGAAGTTCGTGATCTTTACGCAGAACCAGATTAAGGAGCTGGCGACGCAGTACGGCCAGCTGGACGGCATGTGGTTTGACGCCGGATGGGTGTGCGCGCAGAACGGGCAGGACATCCGCCTGGGCGAGGTGGTGGAGGAGGTCCGCAAGTGGCAGCCCGGAATGCTGTGCGCGGACCGCACGGTCGGAGGGCCCTATGAAAACTATATCACGCCGGAGCAGTGCGTGCCCGGGGAGCCGCTGGGCGTGCCGTGGGAGAGCAATATCACGCTGGGAAATGATTTTTCCTATGAGTTTAGCGACACCTATAAATCCACGAGGGAGGTGCTCTGCCTTTTTGTGGATATCGTGGCCAAGGGAGGAAATCTGGCGATCAACGCGGGGCCTCAGCCGGACGGCCGTCTGCCGAAGGAGTGCATCGCTACCTTAAAGGGTATGGGAGAGTGGCTGAAGGTCTACGGGGAGGCGATCTACGGGACAAGAGTGTGCGTTCCCTATAAAAAGGACGGGATCGCCTTTACACAAAAGGCCGGACGGGTGTATGCTTTAGAAATGTTCCCGGAGGAGGACGCAGCGGTTCCGGAGCGCGTCTGGATCCCCTACAGCGGGCCGGTCAAACGGGTGACGATGTTAGACAGCGGTCTGGAGGCGGCAGTTACCGCAGGAGACGGCGGATTCTGGGCGCAGGCGCCGCAGGATGGCCGGGAGGAGCGCAGGGAGAGCAAAGCGCCCATCGCGCGGGTTTATGTGATCGAGGGTGAGAAAAGCCGGGAGGAATTATGAACAGGGTAATCGGATATGTGGGGACAAAGGATCTGCAGGGCATGTGGGAGGAGGATATCCGCAGCCTGGATGTGATCAATATTGCCTTCGGACAGATCAGGGAGGGCAAAATCAGCTGGGACGGGGATGGCTGCCGGGAGGCTCTGGCAAGGATCCGGAGCCTCCATCCGCAGATAAAAATCCTGCTCTCCGTGGGCGGCTGGGGAGCGGACGGATTCTCCCAGGCGGCGTCCGGGCCCGCCGCCCGCAGGCTGTTTGCCGAGAGCGCGGCGGAGACAGCGCAGCGCTGGGCGCTGGACGGGATCGATATCGACTGGGAGTACCCCGGCACCTCCGTGGCGGGAATCGCCTCCGCCCGGGAGGACCGGGAAAACTTCACGCTGCTGTTGGAGGCGCTGCGCGAGAGCCTGGACCGTCTGGGAGAGGGACGGATGCTGACGATCGCGGCGGGCGGCGACACCTATTTTGTAAAGCAGACGCAGATGGACCGGCTGGTCCGGTGCCTGGACTATGTGCAGCTGATGACCTACGACCTGCAGGGCGGCTTCCAGAAGGTGACGGGACATCACGCGGCGCTCTATCACGGCAGGAGAAATCTTTCGGACGCCTGCGCGGACAAGGCGGTGCGCGCTTTTCTGGAGGCCGGGGTGCCTGCCGGCAAGCTGGTGCTGGGCCTGCCCTTTTATTCCCGCAAGTGGATGGGAGTAGCGAATCTGCGGGACGGCCTGGGCGTGGAGGCCCAGACGGTGGGCGGCTATGGCCCGGACTACGGGGAGCTGACGGAGCGCTTTATCAACAAAAACGGCTTTGTCCGCCACTGGGACGAGGAGGCCTGCTCGCCCTGGCTCTTTGACGGCAGCACCTTCATCAGCTATGAGGATGAGGAGTCCCTGGGAATCAAGGCGGACTATGCGCGTCAAAAGGGGCTTTACGGCGTGATGTACTGGGAATACTGCTGTGATCCCACGCGGACGCTGACGCAGTTTCTGCGCAGGAGGATGGATTCGGCGCAATAGGCGCCGGGGAAAGGCATGAGGACAATGATTTCAGAACGATTGCGGTCATACGCGGAGAAGCATTTTTCGGAACGGAGGGACTGCCTGCGGCCGGTCCTTGGACAGATTGAGGAGGGGCTTTTGGGGTGTACGGATGAGGAAGCCGTGCTGATGAAATTTTTTTACGGCACGATGCCGCTGCGGGACGCCGGGGAATATTCCTTTGGGACATTTCTGGGCTATGTCCGGCACGCCCTTTGGCTCCGGGAGCAGGTGGACTGGTGCCGGGAGCTTCCGGAGGAGCTGTTTGTCCATCATGTGCTGTATTACCGGATCAATTCGGAGGATATCGGCGACTGCCGGGCGTTTTTCTATGAGCAGCTAAAGGAAAGGGTGCGGGGGCTGGACGCGTACCGGGCCGCGGTGGAGGTCAATTACTGGTGCGCGGAGCACGCAACCTATGAGTCCACCGACACAAGGACGGCCGCTCCCATGACGCTTTACCGCTGCGGCAAAGGGCGCTGCGGCGAGGAGTCCACCTTCACGGTGACGGCGCTGCGCAGTGTGGGGC
The DNA here is from genome assembly GCA_030524455.1 of Eubacteriales bacterium. Classification (GTDB taxonomy): domain Bacteria; phylum Bacillota; class Clostridia; order Lachnospirales; family Lachnospiraceae; genus Gallintestinimicrobium. The sequence continues at coordinate 47,219 of JAUNGT010000018.1, forward strand.
TGGCGGCCCGCCAGGTGTATACGCCCCGCTGGGCGCACTGCGACGACAACCACGCCTGGGTGGAGGTCTATGTGAACGGCGGATGGCATTTTCTGGGGGCCTGCGAGCCGGAGGAGGAGCTGGACCGGGGCTGGTTTGTGGGGCCCGCCGGACGGGCCGTTCTGATTCACAGCCGCACCTTCGGGGATTTTGCCGCGGGGGAGTCGGAGGAGCTGATCGGGAGGGAAGGCCTGCTGGCCTATCACAACCGCACGGCGGCCTACACCAAAACAAGGCTTCTGCGCATCCGGGTAAAGGATGAGGAAGGGCGCCCGGCGGCGGGCGCACAGGTATCCGTGTGCATTCTGAACATGGCGGAATATTTTCCGGCGGCGAACCTGACCGCAGACGGGCAGGGGAACGCGCAGATCCGGCTGGGGCTCGGGGACGTGCGCCTGACGGCCCTTTGGGACGGCCGCTTTGCGGAGGCGGAGGCAGACCTGACGGAGCGGGGGGAGGCAGAGCTTGTGCTTTCCCCGGAAAAAGGGCAGGCGCCGGAGGAGACGGACTGGACGGAAAGCCTGATCCGTGCGCCCCGGGAGGCCATCGTCCGGGAAGCGAAGCTGACGCAGGAGCAGGAGCAGACGGGCGCAAAGCGGCTGGCAGAGGCGGCCGCCCTGCGGGAGAAGCGTTTTGCGGCCTTCGGGGAAGCGGAGAGCAGACGGCACCCGCAGGAGCGCGGCAGGATACGGATCGCCGGGGAAAACTGCGGCCAGCTTGCGCTGTTTTTGGAGCGGGACAGCCGTCCGGAGCGCGTCCGACTTTTGCACACCCTGTCGGATAAGGATTTTAAGGATCTGCGGGCGGAGGTGCTGGAGGATCATCTGACGGCGCGGCCGGAGGGACTGCCGGAGGAGGTTTATGAAAGGGAGCTTCTGTGCCCCCGGATTTATCTGGAGGAGCTGACGCCCTACCGGAGCTTTATCCGGAGCTATTTTACGGAGGAGCAGAAAACGGAGTTTGCGCGCGATCCGGAGCGGATATGGGCCTACCTGGAAAGCCATATTTGCTATGAGCCGCGGGAGGAGTACGAAACGCTCTGCGCCACCCCGGTGGGCTGCCTGCGCATGGGACGGGGCAGTCTTTTGTCCCGGAAAATTTTGTTTGCGGCAATCTGCCGCAGTCTGCAGCTCCCGGCCCGGATTGAGAGAAGCACCATGGAGGCGCAGTACTGGGCGGGGGACAGGTTTGTGAGCCTTCGGGATGCCGGAGCCGGAAACGGGGAGGAGGCCCTTGTCCGCCTGACGGCCCGGGCAGGAGAAACCTGGGGCTATTTTAAGGACTGGACGCTGGGGCGCTGGGGCGCGACAGGCTTTGAGACGATGGATTACGAGGGGCTTTCCTTCGGGGAGGAGGGGCTTTCTCTGCGCCTGAGCAGAGGCCGCTACCGGCTGGTGACGGCGCGGCGGCTGCCGGACGGCAGCCAGTATACGGCCTTCCGGATTTTTGATGCCGGGGCAGGACAGGAGCGTTGCCTTGCCATGCACGGCTGGAGACAGGAGCAGCCCGGGCTGGAGGAGCGTCCCCTCGGAAATTTGGAGCTGACCGATGAAAACGGGCAGACGCACCGCCTGGCAGAGCTTGCCGGAGAGGGCTGTATCCTGGCCTTTCTGGGAGTGGGGGCGGAGCCCACGGAGCATGTGCTCAATGAGCTTTTGGAGTGCAGCGCCGTCTGGAACGAGACGAACGGACGGCTGCTGGCGGTGCTGCGCAGCCGGAGAGATTTGGAAAATGCCACGCTGCGCAGGGTGCTGGATAACCTGGACGGGATCCGCCTGTTTTACGGCGGGGAGGACAGCTGTCGGGAAACGGCAGAGATCATGGGGACGGATGCGCTGCGGCTGCCGGTGATGGCAGCGGTGGCGGAGGGCGGCCTTGGGATTTATGCCTGCTCCGGCTACAATGTGGGAAGCGTGGAGCTGATGCGAAAGCTTCTCGCGGATAAAGGCAGGGAAGAGGGATGAAGGAGAAAAAGCTGTCCCAGATTATCGTGCTGAACGTGACGGGAATCTTTCTGTATACTATCGGGATCCGGTGCTTTGCGGCTCCCGCCGGGATCGCGCCCGGCGGGGCCAGCGGCATCGCCATTTTGGTCAACTATGTGACAGGCTTTCCGGTGGGATTGTTTTGCTCTCTGTTCAGCCTGCCGCTTCTGGCCTATGTGTGGAAGCAGCGGATTTTTCCCAGAGTGTTCGCCGCCAGAGCGGCCTGCAGCATTGTGCTTTTGTCCGTGATGACGGACGCGCTGGAGCCTATCCTTCCGGCTTTCGGGGAGGATCCGCTGCTGGCGGCCCTGTTTGCGGGGGCCTTTATGGGCTCGGGACTGGGCCTTGTGTATCTGGGCAATTCGGATACCGGCGGGATCACGATGATCGGTCTGATTTTGCAGCGGTATTTTCCGCAGATCAAGGTGGGCGCCGCGGCGTCTGCCATGAATATCGCGATCGTGCTCTTTTCGGGACTGGTGTACCGCGATATCCGGAATATCCTGTACGCGGCCGTGACGGTGTATGTGTCCGGAAAATTTATGGATATGCTGGTCAACGATTCCAACTCCCGGGATCTGATGATTGTGATGAGCGAGTGTACGGATCTGGTACGCTGCGTTTTTCTGGAGGAGAAAAAGGGAATCACCATCCTGAAGGGAGAGGGCGGCTACACCAGCGAGACCCAGCGGGTGATTATGGGAGCCTCGAACCGGGCGGACTGCGCGCGTATCCGTCAGAAAATCCAGGAGGTGGACCCGAACGCATTGATTATTGTGGCGGAGGCCAATAACGTGACCGGCAAGGAGTTCGGAAGAATGTTGTAGCACAGTTCAGCCAGCCGGGAGTGAACGGCCAAAATCGTGCTCGCACGAATTTTGGCCGGTTACTCCCGGCTGAGGGAGTGCCCGATTATGAGCAAAGGTAGCCGCGTAGCGGCGGAAAGCGCGCTATGCGCGCAAGACGAACAAGTTCGAAAGACGAACAAGTTCGTCTGTGCGAATGGCGCGGGCTGAACTGTTACGGGAGGAGAGAAAAAATGCTTGTTTTGACAGAAAAGAGGAACCAGCCCTGCTATCTGGACTTTGCCTGGAAGGGGGACGCCCATATCCGGGGTTACCGGCTGGGGCTGGAGAAGCTGTTTGAGGGGCGCTGCCGCGAGGTTCTGCCTCTGCCCCTGGCCGGGCAGACGGTGCTTTTGACCGGCTGCGGCTCGGAGGAGGAGCTGGATGTGCTGCGCGTCAAGGAAATCCTGGCGGCGGCCGCGGCGAAATGCTGCGAGCTGCGCATCCCCGCCTGCTCGGTGGACGTAAGCCCTTTTGCGGAAAGGCTGGGAGCAGACGGCGTGACGGCGGCCGTCCTGGGCCTTGGCCTGGGCGGTTATCCCTACGCCTGGGGCAAAAAGCGGGAGGAGGCCTTTGCCTGCGAGTTCCATGTGGTTGTGCCGGAAAAATACCGGCTGGCCTGGGAGGAAGGGCAGAGCCTTTTGCAGGGCGTGCGGTTTGCCAGGGATATGGTAAACACGCCGGGAAACCATCTGCGGCCCATGGATTTTGAGCGGGAGATCACCCGGTATGCGAGGGAGGCAGGCGTGGAGACGGAGACGCTTGTGTACGGACAGCTGCGGGCCATGAAGATGAACGCGCTGGCGGGCATCGGCGGCAGCAGCGAATATCCGCCCTGCCTGATGATCCTGCGTTACAGAGGAAACCCGCAGAGCAGCGAGATTTACGGGCTGATCGGAAAGGGGATCACCTGCGATACCGGAGGCTATTGCTTAAAGGCCGCCTCCTCCATGGGCGGGATCAAGGGGGACATGGCGGGGGCCGCAGCGGTCTGCGCGGCGGTCTGTGCGGCGGCGCGGCAAAAGCTGAAGGTCAATATCACAGCCTGCCTTCCCCTGGCCGAAAACAGGATTTCGCAGTCGGCCCTGCTGCCCGGGGATGTGATCACCGGCTATTCGGGAAAAACCATCGAGGTGCTCAACACGGACGCGGAGGGGAGACTCGTCCTTTCCGACGCGATCAGCTACGGAATCCGTCAGGAGGGCATCACCAGGCTTTTGGATATCGCCACCCTGACCGGTGCCGTCGCAAATATGCTGGGCAACACGATCGCGGGCTCCATGTCGGACGACGACGCATTTTACAGCCTGCTGGAGCGGGCGCTGCCCCATTCCGGGGAGCGGTATCTGCGGCTGCCCTACGGGCCGGAGCATGAGAAAATGATCGACAGCGACGTGGCTGACGTGAAAAATATCGGGGCGGATTTCTGCGGGACGATTACGGCAGGGCTGTTTTTGCACCGCTTCTGCGAGGGACGTCCCTGGATCCATTTGGATATCGCCGGGACCGCCTGGTGCGGCTCGCCCACCTATGCCTTCGAGAGCAAGGGAGCGACCGGGGCGGCTGTGACGACGCTGTATTATATGATGAAGGAAGCCGCTGCGCTTTCGGAAAGATCGGGCGGCGGCGATAAGTTTTGAAGCCGTATTGGAATGGAAAGGGAGGATAGCTTCCTCCCTCCTCATTCAAAAAGTAATCATAACCTTTAACGCCTGTTCTGTATTTGAAGCGGTTTCCAGAGCTTCTTTTATCTGATTTAGCGAAACCTCATGGGTGACAATACGATTGATATTTTTGATATGGAGCTATCTTTCAATTGCAAGCCTCACCGCCGCCAATCGGCTTGTATTTTCCTTTTCTTTCCTCGACCATTTGAACAAACCATTCGACTTTTGCCGGGTCATAATGGGAGAAGAAAGAGCTTTTACACTTGTCAAGTGCAGCAATTTTATCCATATCTTCTCTGCTTAATGAAAAATCAAATACATTAAAGTTTTGTTCCATACGCTCTTTGTGGGTTGATTTCGGAATTACCACAACTCCACGCTGGATATGCCAACGCAGGATAATCTGAGCCGTTGTTTTGCGGTATTTTTCAGCGATTTCAGAAAGTACAGGATTTTCAAATAAACCGCCACGCCCCTCACCAAAAGGCGCCCATGCTTCAATCTGCACACCGTATTTATCAAACCACTTTTTAGCTTCAATCTGCTGGTTAAATGGGTGTGTTTCCACCTGATTTATCATGGGTTTTATTCGGCTGAAGGAAGCTATATCTACCAATCTGTCCGGATAAAAATTGGAAACGCCGATTGCTCGAAGCTTTCCTTCATCGTATAGATCCTCCAATGCCCGATATGCCCCATAATAGTCTGCAAATGGCTGATGAAGTAAAACGAGGTCAAGATAATCTGTTTGTAATTTTTTCATTGACTCAAGAACGGATTTCCTTGCTTCTTCATATCCATAGTGTTCAATCCAAACTTTGGTGGTAAGAAAAATATCTTTTCTTGCAACGCCGGATTTCACAATCGCATTTCCCACTTGTTCCTCATTAAAATAGCTTTGTGCCGTGTCCAATGAGCGATATCCGACAGAAAGTGCGTCTGCTACACACCGTTCACATTCCTCTTTTGATACTTGATAGACACCATAGCCTAATATCGGCATTTTAACACCGTTGCTTAAAGTTACATATTCCATGAAATTTACCTCCGTTTTATCAATGTCCTAACTTACCGTTCCGGCAAGTCTACTTCCCTATGTGCGTTAAATAGAATCATGATTTTCCTGAAATGTCATTTCCATCATCTCCTTGTTATTCTATCTTTGGCGTGCTACGATACAGAGTGTAACACTCGGTTGTAACTACCGGTCAATATCCTTTTAAGATTTATTTCTAAAAAATTTTTGAAATGAGGAGAAAATTATGTTATACAGTATGAAGCAGGCTTGTAAAACAGTGGGAATGACTTATGAAGCATTAAAATTTTATTGCAATCAAGGCCTAGTCCCGAATGTCAAACGTGATAAAAATAATTACAGGGTATTCGATGAGCATGACATCGAATGGATAAAAGGGCTTACTTGCTTAAAGCGGTGTGGAATGAGCCTTGAAGATATGAAACTATATCTAACCCTTTGTTTGCAAGGCAAGTCCACAATTCCAGAGCGAAAAGAAATTCTTGAAAAGCAGAGGAAACAACTGCTCGATAAAATGGATAAGCTTCAAGAAGATATTGCTTTTATTGACTGGAAACAAAGTTACTACGATAATGTACTTGCAGGAAAAATAAAATACACCAGCAATTTAATTGACGCAGACGATGAATAAATAAAATCCAGATATACCTCTATGCATTGTAGGGTGTATCTGGATTTTTAGAATAGTAGGGGCTGTCTTTCAAATTCTTGTGTGTTACTTTACCGCACATGAGCATTGTATGATGGCAGTAGAAAACGTAAGGAAAAGTGCGTAAATGCGGGGGCGCGGCTATGGAAAAAAGAAGCGGAGTGTTGGGCCTGCTGAGCGGGATGGTGGACAGCCCGTTTTACGGAAAGCTGGTGTCCGAATGTCTGATTGCGGCGGAGGAACAGGGCTATGTGCTGGTGATGGCCAGCGAATATTATGAGAAGCAGGAGTCCCAGCTGCTGGAACGGATCAGGGAGCAGCAGGTGGAGAGCGTGATCTTGCTGGGCGGCAACATGGACTATCAGGCGATTGACGAGCGGATGCTTTCCATCGTCAATTACATGGCGGAATCTGTGCCCCTGGTCGTCATGGGCAAATCCCAGGGCGTGCCCTACTATGAGGTGCGGATTGACGAGTCCGGCGCGATGGAGCAGGCGATGGAATACCTGGTCCGCCGGCTGATCGGGACAGCCGTGGAGGCCGCCAGAGGCGGAAAACCGCAGCGGCTGCAGCTGATGGAGACAAAGCTGGCGGAGCGGGAGTCCTGCTGCCGGGCGGAGTTGGGCTGAAAAAAGGTGATTCGGCTTTTTTCCGCAAAATTGAAATATTTTCAAACATATTGGGGATTACTGCATCTTGCTCCAACCCTCTGTGTTGTCCATAGTACCTGTGTCATATGTATCAAGCAAAACTTCTTTCATTCCTTCTGCCTGATCCTGACAAATGGTAAACGTCACTTGATAGAAGTCATCGGATTCATTCAATGTAGGCTGCTCTTCTGAATATACCCATTTTTGAATAAAATAATTATGATTGCTCTCCCCATCAATGATATTGTCGATCAAAATTCCGTCCCTTCCATATTCCTGACTGATAAAGCCGTATGCTTTGTAACGACCGCTCGAAGATTCACAGAGTAGGACAATCTGATCCTTTAAAACGTCCTCACCTGCCTCTCCATAAACAATCGCATTCTCCAATCCGATTTCCTCTATCATTTCCTGCATTTTGCAGATGGTAATCCTTTCTTCACTGTCGTTTTCCATATCATGCTCAGCATTCTTGCCTGTCTCTGTAGTGTCCTCAATTGCAGCTGCATTTGACTCAATTGTCACAACCGCATCAGACTCTTTGACACCGGCGTTACTCTGACAAGCTGCTAACATCAAACAAAAGACACTTACCGTCAGTATCGAAACCAATTTTTTCACTTTTTTCATGCTATTATTCCTTCCAGATTCATTTGTAAATCAAATTCGTATTGTCATGTATGACGAAAATATCTTATGCAATTATCGTTTTAATGTGCAAATTCCGGTGAAATGGAGCGCCTGTTCCAACCTGTACCACCATCCTGCACCGGTTGAAATCAGCCAAAGTAAAATCAGCGTTTCCTTAGAACCCACCATCCTGGTAAGCTCTGGCAATTACATAAGAAGGCTCATAAAATGCGCTGCAATTATAATTATCTATGGTTTCGCAGATATCATTGT
>JAUNGT010000019.1 GCA_030524455.1 Eubacteriales bacterium
CTGAGGTATTTTCAATTTTCAACATCCACATTTTTTATTATACAGGAAGCTCCCTTATCCTTTCACACTTCCCACGGTCATGCCCTTTACAAAATATTTCTGCGCAAACGGATACACCAGCATGATCGGGATCAGGGAAATAAAGATCTGCGCGCACCGAATTGTCCGGTCATCGATCATGGACAGCATTTTGAACTCCTCTATACTCAAAAGACTCATATCTCTCTGCACTACTACCGTATACAAAAAGGACGCCAGCGGATAGCTTTCCGGAAAATTTGAAAAAATCAGACCATCAAAGTAGCTGTTCCAATGCGTGATAAAGGTAAAAAGCGTCAGCGTCGCAATGGATGGCTTTGCACACGGCACAAATATCCGGAAACAGGTCTGGAACTGATTTGCCCCGTCAATCAAAGCGGCTTCCTCCAGCTCCTTGGGAATTCCCCTGAAGAAATTCAGCATCAGCACAATATTATACACAGGCACCGCCATAGGCAGAATCAATGACCAGATGGTATCCATCAAATGCAGGTTCTGGATCAGCAAATATCCGGGAATTAATCCGCCGGAAAACAACATAGTGAAGAAAAACAGCCATGTGTAAACCCCTCTGATCCGAAGCTGCTTTTTCTCCTTTGACAAAGGATAGGCTGTCAGGATTGTAATCATCATGGTAAGCGGAACGCCGATCAGTACTCTTTTGGCAGAAACAAAAAGAGAATTCCAAAAATCTTTTTTCCCGATCACATACTCATATGCGTTGGCGTTGAATTCAACAGGCCACACAGATACCTTTCCTGCGGAAACCGCCGTGGCGCTTGAAAACGACATTGCCAGAATATTGATCAGCGGAAATAAACACGCTGCCGCCAGCAGCGTCAAAACCGTATAATTCATCACCTGGAACGCAATTCGTCCCCTGGACATTTTTCTCATAGCAGTCCCCTCCTAGAAAATCCGATAATCTGCAAATTTATAAGCCAGGAAATAGGATACGGAAATAAATACCGTTGAAATTACAGACTTAAACAAACCGACCGCCGTGGCCGGTCCATACTGTGCATCGATCAGACCCAACCGGTACACAAAGGTATCCAGAATATCGCCCGATTCGTACACCGCCTTGCTGTACAGGTTAAACACCTGATCAAAGCCTGCATTCAGCACATTCCCCAGACTCAAAACGAGCATCAGCACAATGATCATCCGCATTCCGGGAAGCGTTACATGCCAGGTCTGCTTCCACCGGTTCGCCCCGTCGATGGATGCCGCCTCATACAGATCCGTGTCGATCGTCAAAATGGCAGCCAGGTATACAATCGCTCCGTATCCGAAATTTTTCCAGACATCCGTGAGGATCAGGGTTGGCTGAAAATACCGGTTGTCTCCCAGGAAAAATATATTTTTCCCTCCAAGAGCCGTTATGAGCTGATTGACAATTCCCGTACTCGGGGAAAGCAGGTCAAGGAAAATACCGCCCAAAACCACCCATGACAGAAAGTAAGGCAAATAGACAATCGTTTGTACCGTCCTTTTGAATCCGTTTCTGTGAATTTCATTTAAAAGAAGCGCGAACGCAATCGGGACGACCAATCCCAAAAGGATTTTCCAGAAGGCGATAACGATCGTATTTTTCAATGCCTGCTCAAAGCCCGGAAGGCTGAACACATAAGAAAAGTTCTGAAGGCCTACCCACTGCTGATCTCCAAACATCCCTTTGCTTGGAATAAAATTCTGAAAAGCGATGACCAGACCGGCCATCGGCGTATAGCTAAAGACCGCAATCAGAATAAGCCCCGGAACCAACATCAGATGCAACGGCAGCTCCCTTTTAAAAACAGCCCGCGTATATTTGCTTTTCCCCTTCTTTTTGTTTGCCGACATACTCATTTCCTCCGTCAATTTATCTGTCCGCCGGGATAAATGCAGGAGGGACACGTTGTATCCCTCCCGCCAGCTCCCGTATCTGCACTAAAATTATTTCTGATTGGAAGCATACCATTCATTTACTTCCGCTGTCATATCATCGCCGCCCGCCGACTTCCAGTTTTCCACAACGGTGTCAAAGGCATCCAGGGATTCCTGCCCCGCGATAATCTTAATAAAGGTCTGGTCCAGCATATCATCCAGCGTGGATTTTTTGGAGGACATCACCGGCCCGGGCGCGCCTGTAAACTGATCGTATACCAGATTGGTATCACCGCCCTCCTGATAGGAAATCAACAGCTGCTGCGAACCGTTTTCACCAAATACCCGGTTCCATCCCCAAAGGGTCTTATCCCCATTCAACGCTGCATAGCTGTACTCCCACATGCTGTACTGCTCGCCAGACAGATCTCCCGGATCACCTGTTTTTAAGGGCTCTGCAATCGCCTTGGCTGTCACCTGGTTTTTGTTGGGACTGTTGATCGTCACCGGGCTCAGACGCCACACGCCTTCCAGACCATTTCCGGGATTCGCATACACGCTGTATTCGTTCTTTTCAGGATCCAGTACTTTTTCGCAATATAGATTCAGAAGCTCAATCAGTGCTTCCGGATGCTCACAGTTTTTGCTGACCGCAAACCAGCTCGATGTCACCATGTTGATGCCGGGGCTTACCGTATCGTCCGCATTCAGCATCGGCAGGGCATACGGCCGAAAATCCGCCTCCGGATCCGCATCGATCACATCCTGCAGAGGATATAAAGCTGTTGCATGATAGCCATACAGCGCGCCGCACTTGCCATTTACCAGGGCTTCCTTCGTCTTTTCGTCGTCATTGACATAAAATTCCGGATTGATCAGCCCCTCCTCAAACAGCTCGGCCAAACCTCCCAGCGCTTCCTTCATTTCAGGAGTCGTGCTGCCGTATACCAGCTTTCCGGTTCCATCGTCCACCCAGTACTGCGGATAAGCTCCGTAAGCATTACTCCAGCCCTTGATGTCAAAAAAGTTTCCGTAAAGATTCTCTCCCAACGCCAGACCAATGCTTCCCGCTCCTGCGTGCTCCTGGAATTTTTTCAGGATTTCCTTTAAATCATCCAGCGTCTTAGGCGCCTGCAGCCCCAATTCGTCCATCCAGTCCTGACGCAGCCATATCATCTGAGCAGATTCCAGATCACAGTCCACAAAGGGAATCCCGTACTGAACACCGTCATAGGTAGCCGCAGTAATGCAGGCATCTCCTGCTGACCCAATCAGTTCCTTAACAAAATCGCTGGCATATTCATCAAAATAAGGCTTAATGTCTACGACCAGATCCGCCTCTACAAGCTGCTTTAACGTCGTCTTGTCAACCTGAACAATATCCGGAATCGTCCCCGCAGCGACAGCCGCATTGAACTTCTGTGTCTGGAGATCTCCGCTGGATGCAATCCATAAATACTGGATATCATAGCCCAGACGTTCTGCGATCAGATCCGTCCACAAATTGTCGTCGTAGGTCGCTCCCTCCATTTTTGCAAATATGTCCGATTCCATCGTGGAATCCTGCGTTCTGCTGAAGGTCACCGGAATCAGACCGTCCTGCGTTGTCTCCGTCTCCCCGTTGTCCCCGGTTTTTGCAGCCTCAGCAGTCCCTTCATCCGCTGTGGAGCTACAGCCTGCAAGGGCGGAAAGAGCCATCACCCCTGACAACAGCATTGCCAATGTTCTCTTTTTCATCTATTTTTCCTCCTTGATATATTGACGATACAATCAGCTATTTTCCGGAAAATCGTTGTATGTTTTGTATGAGTTAATTATACTTCTTGTTTTTGTTTAGGGCACTCTATTGACAACTTGTTTTTTATGACCTTTTTGTCAAATTAGTATTCTACCTCCAATCTGGTGGTATTCCTGCGGTGTTTTGGAGAAATATCCCTTGAACGCGTGATAAAAATTAGTCAGATTTGTGTAGCCCGTTTCTTCCATAATCCGCTCGACGCTCCAATCCGTATTCAAAAGCAGCCAGGCGGCGCGGCGCATCCGCAGATCGCGGAGCAGGTATTGATAAGAGTAGCCGCTCTCCTCCAGGATATATCGTTTTATTTCATTTTCCTGCATTCCAAAACGGTCTGAAAGCTCCCGAAGCGTGATTGTCTTTAAATGGCTCCTGATCATCTGAATCATGGCGGGAAACACATAGGTTCCCTCCGGCAGCCCGTCAAAGCTCTGCAGTTCCCCCAAATGATCCCTCATCACCATCCCCAAAAAGATTTCCATATAGCTCTTCATCAAAAGTCTGCTTGCCTTCGAGCCGCGGGCAGACTCATCATACATTCGCTCCGCCCAAAGATCCAGGTTTCTGTCCTTTCGACTGTGAAACAACAGCAGGCGGTTGCTGTGACTGGTATACAATAGCTTCCAGAAAAATTCTGTCAAAATATTCTGCTCCAGCAAAATTCCTGAGAACGTTTCCGAAAACGAGCTTGTACGCATCAGAATATTGATGACAATATCTGAATCCCCATACGAAAACACGGCATGTCTGACCTGCGGCGCTACCACGCAAAGATTTCCCTCCTCCATCCGGTAAACCGTATCCCTCAGACAGACATCCGCGCTCCCTCTCATGCAGTAAATAATTTTAATAAATTCCAGACGGTGCACAAAGGGAGGGCCGTAGCGAAGGTTATGAAAACAAACCACTTCTCTGTTTTCCGCAAAAAAATCCTCCTCCGTCATGACATTCTTTATCATGGACGGAGGCTCCTCCGGAATCTGCCCGATCCCCTTACGACGAAATCTTCTTACCATTTCCGCCCAGTCCTCCACAGGCTCTCTCCAGAGCTGTGGCTCCATCCTGTAGAGCTGTTTATACAAAAGCTCCTCTTTCGACATATGCTCTAACTGCATTTCTTCCCCCGTCCTAATAGGTCAATTCTGTATTTCTGAATCCGAAACTTCTGCTCTTCTTCCGGTAGCGCATCGGACTCATGCCAAAGCTTTCTTTAAAATTACGGAAGAATATACTTTGATCTGTATATCCGATCAGATCGCAGATCCTCTGTACGCTGCATTCCGTACTGACCAGAAGCTCCTTCGCCTTCTCCAGCTTCATTTCTCTCAAAATCTGACTGAAGGTGTACCCTGTCTCTTTTCTCAGATATCGGCTCAAATATCCTTCGCTTACCGCAAACTCTCCCGCCATACGGCTCAGGTCAACCGATGCAACATTCCTTCTCATATACTGCAGATAACCCGGAAGGGGAAAATACCCCTCTTTCTTTTTTCCTTCCGGCCTTCCGCGGCGGATCAGACTTTCCGCCCTCCGCTTATCCGGATCCATTTTTTCTTCCCATCGAAGGATATACGCAAAAACAGACAGCATCATGCTTTTCATAATCAATCCGCTTTTGACGGATTTGTGCGTGGCTTCCTCATACAGCTCCATCACGCTCTCCTCTAAAAGGGGCGTCCTGCATCCGGAAAAAATCACAAACTCTCCTCCCGGCTTTTGATAAAGCATTCGCCAGAAAAAATCCGCGATTACCCCTCCGTCGCTGATTTCCAAAAGCTCCGGAAACGCTTTTGAAAAAGTGCTTCTCCGGATCAAAAGATTCAGCACAATATCCTCGTCGCCGCAGGAAAAAACCGCCTGCTCTACTCCAGGGGCCACAATACAGACGCTTCCCTCCGGCATCTCATATCGATTCTCAGCTGCGAAAAAGCTGCAGTTTCCCCGGAACACATAAATCACCTTAACAAATTCCAGCCGATGCAAAAAAGCCGGGCAGTATCTGGCATTTACGACAATGCTGACCTCACCCGGCATTTTGCTCAAAAAGAATTCGTCCTCCGAAAAAAAGCTCGATATAGGGGTCGGAGCGGTCTCGGTAAGCAGATTCCTGCAGACGCCGTTCCCGGCAAAGCGTCCGCAGAATTCCTCCCAGCTCCTGACCGGTTTTTCAAAGGCCTCGGGGCAATACAGATACAGACGCCGGTACAAAGAGCCCTCGTCCGGCTTTCCAAGTTCCGCCAGAAACGCTTCCCTCTCCATCACCCCTCCAGCAGTCTGCGCTTTCTCTCAATCATCTCGTCCACCTTCCCAATATACATCCCCACATCCTTCACGCTGTCGCAGCGTTCGATGCGCCCGTCAGGGAACACGGCCTTGGAAATGGTGCCTGCTCCCAGCGCCAGGATCGACTGCTTTTCCTCCATGATCAGGATGTTGTAAATGCCCGCCTTGCCGGGCCTTGCATAGCCTACGTTCTCAAAGTTGCCGGACATGTTTTTCTGACGGTAGAGATAATAGGGCTCCATTCCCATTTCCCGGGCGCCCCGGGCGGCGATCTCCATCGTCTCCTCCGTATTGTGCAGGGATTCGATGCTGTTTTCCAGGATCCACTGACTTAAACGGGACGCCCGCTTGATCGCCAGGGAATGGACGGTCAGGCTGTCCGGGGACAGCTCCTTTACCCGGCGGATCGTCCTGTCCACATCCTCCAGGCTCTCCCCCGGCAGGCCCAGGATCAGGTCCATGTTGATATTGTCAAAGCCCTCCCGGCGCGCCATCAAAAAGGCGTCCACCGCCTGCTCCACCGTATGTCTGCGGCCGATAATATCCAGCGTCTCCTGCTTCATGGTCTGGGGATTGACGGAAATGCGTGTCACCCCGAAGCGTTTCAGAACCCGCAGCTTTTCTGCGGTGATGCTGTCTGCCCTGCCCGCCTCCACGGTAAATTCCCGGACATTTGACCAGTCCAGGGTAGCTTTGAGCTTGGACAAAAGCCGTTCCAGCTCCTCCGGCTCCAGTGTCGTGGGGGTGCCGCCGCCGATATAAACGCTGTCCAGCACCTTGCCGGCACAGGCCGTTTTCACAAAGTCAATCTCCTTTTCCAGCGCGGTAAGATAGTCCGCCACGCGGTTTTTCCAGGCGCGGATAGGAAAGGAGGTGAAGGAACAGTACAGGCAGGTGGTCGGGCAAAACGGAATTCCGATGTAAAGGCTATAGCCCTCCTCGTAATGAATGCCCGACAGAATCCGCTGCTCCCGGCGGGCAATCTCCACCGAGAGGGACGCCTTCCCGGCAGAGCACAGGTAAACATCCCGCATATAGCGCTCCGTCTCCCCGTCGCTTTTTCCCTGCTCTAAAAGCTGCATGGCGATCCGGGTGGGACGGATCCCGGTGAGCGTGCCCCAGGGAAGACATTTGCCCGTCTCCTCCGAAAGCAGCCCGTAAAGCAGGCGCTTCAACTCGTTTTTTACATTCACCCGGTCCGACGGATCCTGAAGCGCTGTCGTTTTTTCCCGTCCGTCCCGGATACCTGCCCGGATGCCTTCGGCCTTAAAGTCCACGAAAAGCGCCGGCAAGCCGGCGCTGCTTTCTTCCTCTTTTGTTCCCTCAACGAATACCTTGACCTCCTGCTCCGGATAAAATGCCTTTACCAGAGAATGGATGTCGTATGCGTATCGATCCTCGTTCAATGTCACGATAATCATTTTTTTACTGGCAGTAGGGATTGTACTGCTTCTCCCTTCCGATTGTGGTGGCCTCCCCGTGTCCCGGATAAACCTTTGTCTCGTCCGGCAGCACAAAGAGCCTTTCTTTGATGGAGCGCACCAGCTTGCTCATGCTCCCCGTGGGAAAATCCGTGCGTCCGACAGACTCCGCAAACAGGGTATCCCCGGACAGCAAAAGCCCCGCCTCCTTGCAATAATAGCAGCAGCCTCCCACCGTATGTCCCGGCGTGGCGATCACCTGCAGGGAAATCCCCGCAAAGCAGAGCTCCTGCCCGTCCGTCAGCCACTCGTCCGGCTCAATGGTGACCTTCGCCCCCATCTGGGCGGACACATTCACATAGGGATCCCGGCAGAGCACCTTCTCCGCCTCCAGCGCATAAATTTTGGCGCCGGACAGCTTCCGCAGCTCCTCCGCCCCGCCAATGTGATCAAAATGCGCATGTGTCAGAAGGATCGCCGCCACGGAAAAGCCGTTCCGGCCAAGCGTTTCATAAATATCCTTTCCCCGGTCGCCCGGATCTGTGACGATCGTCTCCGACGCGCCCTCCCGGTACAAAAAATAGCAATTAGTGGCGCAGACTCCAAGAGTCATGCGCCCGATTTTGATCTCTGACATAGATTTTCCTTTCTCTCAGCCCGTGGTCCGCTCGATGTCGATCACGCTCTCAATGTTGCGCAGCTTCGCCACAATCTGGTTCAGCTCCTCCCTGCTGCTGATCTCAAAGGAGGTGGACAAGGTAGCGATCCCCTGCTTGTTGGTGCGGGTGTTCATGGACTGGATATCGATATTGCGCTCCGTCAGCGTCTTGCTGATGTCCGCCAGAAGCCCGCTTCTGTTGTGCGCAAAAATATTAATCTCCGCAATATATTTTTCTCCGTCGGCTCCCTTATCGGGCTGCTCCCACTCGGCCTCGATCAGGCGGGGCCGCTCGATCTCCGGCAGGTTCAGAACGTTGATACAGTCCGTCCGGTGGATGGAAATGCCGCGTCCCCGGGTGACAAAGCCCACGATCTCGTCCCCCGGCACAGGGGAACAGCATTTGGAAAAACGCACCGCCACGTCGTGGATCCCCTTGACCACGATCCCGTTTTTGCTGTGGGGGCGCATCTGCTTTGCCTGGTTGGCGCTATTCTCCGCAATGGCGGCCAAAACCTCCTCATTGCTGACAACCTTCGGATGATCCTTATCGTAAAGCTCCTGCATCCGGTTGGCGATCTGGCCCTCCTTCAGAGCGCCGTGGCCGATGGCCGCCAGCAGGCTGTCCCAGTCCATGAAGCCGTATTTTTTCATGACGGCGGCCTGGTATTCGGGCCTGCCGATCTCCCCCAGATTGATATTCCGGGCCTTGCAGTAGCTGTTGAACAGGTCCTTGCCCTTGACGATGTTCTCTTCCTTGACCTCGTTTTTGAACCACTGATTGATCTTGTTCTTGGCCTGTGTACTCTTCACCACGGTAAGCCAGTCCCGGCTGGGGCCCTTGGAATTCTGAGAGGTCAGAATTTCCACCCGGTCGCCGTTCTGGATCTCGTAATCGATCGTCACCAGCTTGCCGTTGACCCGCGCGCCGATCATCTTGTTGCCGACCGCCGTGTGCACGCTGTAGGCAAAATCAATCGGCGTGGAACCCGCCGGCAGAGTCTTCACATCGCCGGTAGGGGTAAAGCAGTACACGCTGTCCGAAAACAGGTCCAGATCGCTCTTGAGCATATTCATGAACTCTTTGTTGTCGGACATCTCCCGCTGCCACTCCAGAATCTGGCGCAGCCAGGACAGCTTTTCCGCCTCCTGCGCCTCCACCTTCTTGCCGTCGGAGGCCTCCTTGTATTTCCAGTGGGCGGCGATACCGTACTCCGCCACCCGGTGCATCTCATAGGTACGGATCTGGATCTCGAAGGGCTGACCGGAGCTGCCGATCAGCGTGGTATGCAGGGACTGATACATATTCGCCTTCGGCATGGCGATATAATCCTTAAACCGGCCCGGAATGGGCTTATACATCTCATGGATCACGCCCAGCGCCGCGTAACAGTCCTTCACCGTGTCCACGATAATGCGCACCGCGAACAGATCATAAATCTGATCGATGGACTTGTGCTGGTTCTTCATTTTTTTATAAATGCTGAAAAAATGTTTCACACGGCCATCGATCTTGGCGTCGATTCCCGCCTTGCGGATGTGCTCGGATACCTCCTGCACGATATTTTCAATATATTTCTCCCGCTCGCTCTTGCGCATCGCGATCTTTTCCACCAGATCGTAATACACGTCCGGCTCCAGATATTTTAAGGAAAGATCGTCCAGCTCCACCTTAATCTTGGAAATACCGAGCCGCTGGGCGATGGGCGCATAAATATCCATCGTCTCCCGGGCGATGCGCTGCTGCTTCTCCGGAGGCATGTGCTTTAAGGTTCGCATATTATGGAGACGGTCGGCCAGCTTGATCATGATGACCCGGATATCCTTGGCCATGGCCATGAACATCTTGCGCAGGTTCTCCGCCTGCATCTCCAGCTGGGCCTCCGTCTTGTTGCCGGAATTATCCGCCAGATGCAAATGCTGCAGCTTGGTCACCCCATCCACCAAAAGCGCCACATCCGGGCCAAACTCCCGGCTGATCTCCTCCGTCGTCATGACGGTATCCTCCACCACATCATGGAGAAGCCCCGCCACAATCGTCTCCTTGTCCAGCTCCAGGTCCGCCAGGATAATCGCGACGCAAAGGGGATGGATGATGTAGGGCTCGCCGGATTTGCGCACCTGTCCCTGATGGGCGGCATCCGCCAGCTTATAGGCCTTCTCAATCATGGAAATATCATCCGAAGGGTGATACTTCCTGACCCGCTCGATCAGCTCCCGGTAAAGCTGCTCCGGCCCGGTATACTCCCGGATGTCCTCAATGCGCCCGTCATCCAGCACAAGCTGCGTCGTTGTATTCGATTTTTTCGTTTTTTCTTCCGTCATTCCCATACGCGCACCTACCTGTCTTCTTCCCCCGGTTGTCTTTTCCCCCGCTGCCTATTTTCCCGGATAGCTGATTGCCGCGTCGAGACGATAGCCGGAAATCCGATCCCGGCCCTTTAAACCGGCCAGCTCGATCAGGACCACCACGCCGGCCACCTGGCCGCCAAGGCTCTCCACCAGCTCAATCATGGCTTTTGTGGTTCCGCCGGTGGCGATCAGGTCGTCCACGATCAGCACCCGCTGTCCGGGCTGAATGGAGCTTTTGTGAATCTCAATCTCCGCCGTGCCGTACTCCAGCTCATATTCCCGGGAAACCGTCTCACAGGGAAGCTTTCCCTTCTTCCGGATCAGAGCAAAGGGCTTGTGCATATTGTAGGCAATCGGCGCACCAAAAATAAAGCCCCTGGACTCTGCGCCCACTACCACGTCATATTCCAAATCGGAAACCAGCCCCTGCATGGTATCCACCGCCAGGTGCAGGCCGTCCGCGTCCTCCAGCACGCTTGTCACATCCCGGAAAATGATTCCTTCCTGGGGAAAATCCGGAATACTTCTCACATATTCTTCCAATTTTTTCATTTGTTATGCCTCATTCTGTATTTTTCCAAAAAAAGAGATACCTAATTATATTATGGAAGCGACAAAAAAGTCAATGCCCTAAGCTCTGTCGTTCAGTCGCTGTTTTTTATACTGTTTTTTATACCAAAGAATTCTTTCAGTCGCTGTAAGCCGGTAGTATTCAAGAGATATTTTTGTTTCAGCGTACCATTCTCAATCTCAATGACTTCATCACAGGCAGACAAGATAAATTCATAATCATGCGTGATCACCAAAATATAAATGTCCGGGTTTTTCAGTTGCTCCAGCAATCCCACAGTCTGCATCATATGGCTGAAGTCAAGTCCGCTGGTGGGTTCATCGAATACAAGAATGGTCTTGCCGCAAAACACAGCCGCCCCAATCGCCACCCGCTGTTTCTGTCCCCCGGAAAGTGTCATTGGGTGACGTTCTTTTAATGTGGCTATATCCATTTGAAGGAGCACTTGCTTTAAGCGTTCTTCGGACGGTTCCCTGACACCGAGAACAATTTCTTCCTCCACGCTGTCGGTAAATAGCTGATGGTTTACCTCCTGCATCACCATATAACTGACAGACAGCCTTTTCTTTGGTGGGGCGGCAATTTCATCCATATAGACGCGGCCTTTCTGATTTTTCAAAATCCCACACAATACAGAAACAAAGGTGGATTTTCCCGCACCGTTCTTCCCAATGATGGCAATGATCCGTCCCGCATGGAAAAAAGTGCTGTCGATATGCAGCGCCTTCTGCTTCCGATAGGAAAACCGGATATTCTGCAAAGAAAGCGTATGCGGCGATGGGAAAGCTCCTTTATGTGGCATAGTAAAATCAGCCAAACGGACGGGGCGAATCCCTGTTTCCACGCACTTTGGCACAGAGAATTCCGCCAATTCCCGCATGGAATACTCCCGGGCGATTTTGCCCTGCTCCATGTAAATTGCCCGATCCGCCAAATGCTCCAAATACCATGTGCGGTGTTCTGCCAGCAGGATTGTTTTCCCCTGTTTTTTCAGCAGTTCCAAAATACCTTGCAGCTCCCGGATGGCAAAGCAATCCAGATTGGATGATGGTTCATCCAGCACATAAATATCCGGGTTCAGTGCATAGACACCGGCAAAAGCAATTTTCTGTTTTTCTCCCCCGGACAATTCAAAAATATTGCGGTCAAGCAATTCCTCTATGTGTAGATCAGAAGCGACCTGTGCTACCCGTTTTCGTATCTGCTCCGGAGGCCAACCATGGTTTTCACAGCCAAAGGCAATTTCGCTGGTCGTATTGACGGTATAAAACTGTGTCCTTGGATTTTGAAATACAGTTCCCACAACTTTTGATATTTCATACATGGAACAATGGATCGGATCAATGCCATTTACCCTTATTGTCCCATCCATTGTTCCATCGCAGAAATCAGGGATCATACCATTTAACAGGCGGGTCATGGTTGTTTTCCCACAGCCGCTTTTTCCGCAGAGCAGCACACATTCCCCCTCATGGATTGAAAGGCTGACATGGGAAAGGCTGGGGGCCTCGGACTGATTGTAGGTAAAGGAAACATCTTTTATTTCGATCATAGGCTGTACCCCCCTATGTTCAATGCGCAGATTACAACCAACGCGAACGCAACGACTAATAGAAAGGCAATATCATACCAACGAAAACGTATCTGTGTCATGCAGGTATGGGTTCCCGGATTGTCCAGCCCGCGGCAAAGTGCGGCTGCCGCCAGTTCATCGCTGATATTCAAAGCCGAGATAAACAATGGGACAAGGATATACACGATCGTTTCCGATGGTCTCCTCACCATATTCTTTAAGTTAAATTCAATTCCGCGCATTTTCATGGCCGTTTGAATCGCTCTCCATTCCTCGCTGATTGTCGGGAAACAGCGGAATATCACCGAGGTTGTAACAATAGCGCTTTGAGGAATTTGGCACTTCCACATGGCAGCTGCAAAGGCGCTGACCTCTGTTGTGGCAACCAACCATTTTGCCAGCATGAAAGCCGGAAGCACCTTTCGGACGACAACCACAATAAAATGTACAAAAGAAACAAAGGCGTTTGCAAGATAGGGCTGGATCAACTGTTCTGTCAGAACGAAAAGCAGGAACATCCCGGCACACTTCAAAGCGGTCCTGTTCTGACCCCCAACCAGCAGGATGAGGGTACAGAACAGGAACACACTTGTTTCATAGGCCAGGGAACGTCCGAGAAACAGCAATATATCCAGTTCTATCAACAGCAGAATTTTTGTCCGAGGGTCAAAGCTCAAACCTTTGTTTCCGCATTTTGTTTGATCGGTGAAAATTGCTGCATTGCTCATAACACGCCCGCTTTCGCTAAATGCTTATTCAGCACTTTCTTTGTGAACAGGGATCCCATCAGGGAGCAGAGCGCCGTGGCAATCATCATCACCGGCAGCACCCACCACGGCGTCAAAGCCCGGAGTGTATCGCAAAAAGCCTGACTCATGCCACGCTCAAAGGTATCCTGATTTTTTCTTTCTTTGGTTTTTCATTTGGAAAGTCCTCCTTTTATTGGTTTTCATTTATTTCCGCGAGAGTCTGAGCGCAGCTCAGACCTTCCAACCCTCAGTGGAAGTCTGCAAATTCCACAGCTTTGCATACAGTCCATTTTGGGTAAGAAGCTGTTCATGGGTTCCCTGCTCCACGATCCGGCCCTGATCCAGCACAAGGATGGTATCTGCGCCGACAATCGTTTTCAGGCGGTGGGCAATCACCACAACGGTACGGCCCTGAACAAGACGGCTGATCGCCTGCTGGATTTCCGCCTCATTTTCGGGGTCCAGGGATGAGGTCGATTCGTCGAGCAGGACGACAGGGGCATTTTTCAGAATAGCCCTTGCAATGGATATCCTCTGTTTTTCACCGCCGGAAAGCGTGGAACCTCCCTCGCCAATCATTGTGTCAAAACCATCCGGCATCTGCAGAATGAAGTCATAGCAGTTGGCAAGGCGGGCGGCATTTTCAATTTCCTCCTGTGTGGCATCCTCCTTTCCGTATCGAATGTTATTGGCAACGGTGTCCTGGAACAAATATACGTCCTGAAAAACCATAGAAATATTTTTCATCAGCTTTTCAGGTTCCAGATCTTTTTCGTCTGCACCTCCGAACAGCACTTTACCGGATGTGGGATCATAAAAACGGGCAATCAGCCGCAGCATCGTGCTTTTCCCGGAGCCGGACGGCCCTGCAACAGCGGTCATGGTTCCCGGTTCCAATCGGGCGCTGACATCGTGTAAAACTTCTTTCCCGCCATATCCAAAGCTCACATGCTCGAAACAAATTTCGTGCTCCTGCGGGGCATCGCCGCTGCCCGCCATTTCCGGCTCATCCAGCAGGGAACAAATCCTCTCTCCCGACATACCGCACATCATCAGTTCGGAATAGTTCATAATGGCGACAGCCAGCGGGTCAAATACACGGGTTCCGATCAGCAGGAACAGAGCAAAATCCGGCACAGTCAAAGTGCCGCCGCTTACGAGGAATACACCTACCACCGTCATAAGGGACAGACCGCTGCGAAGAAAAGCCGCCGCGACTAAATTCAGGGGGCCAATACCTCCCTCCACTTTCATGCAGGCGTCCCGGTAGTCTGTGCAAGCCCTTTGCAGTTTTTCAAAGTGATCCCCCTGCATATTGCAGGATTTGATCACACGCATCCCACACAGATATTCCTGCAGCTTTCCGGCCTGCTTGACCCTTGCCTGCGAAAGCTGCGTGTCCAACCGGCGCTCCAATCCTCTCATCCCAAACATCATCGCCAGCGCAATCGGAAAGCCTGCGAACATGGCGAGCCCCATACGCCAGTCCGCAATCAGCAGAACGACAGAAGCAAGAACCGCCATAATCGCACCGCTGATGATTTGCGGCAGGATATGGGTCATAGCGGATTCGGTACGGGAAAAATCATTCATCATGGTATTTCCGATTTCGCCGGAATTTCTGCTCATAAGAAAGCCCAGCGGCAGCCTGCGGATATGTTCCGCCAGCTTGATCCGTCCATCTGCGGACGCCATAAAGCCGTCCCGATAGGTCAATTTGCAGGCAATATTCTCAAAAATCCATGTGACAGCAAAGCAGGCAATCATGACAGCCCATGCTGCCCACAGGGATGTACGGTTCAATGTCCCGCTGACAAAATACTCATAAATCCGGCTGACGATATATGCCAGACACAAGAATGGCAGCAAGTTAGACAAATTTGCAAGCGCGTTCCAAAGCACTGGCTTTATTAACCTTTTTGGTTCATTGCAGGTAATCGCGTTCCATAACTGTTTCATTCTGTCACGGCCTCCTTCCCGGCGCGGATTGTCCATGCAGCCGAATTAGCGCCAGCATCCCACATGGCGGCATATAGCCCCTGCTTTTTCAGCAATTCATCATGGGTGCCATCTTCCTTAATCTGCCCGCCGTCCACAACTAAAATCCGGTCGGCATTGCAGATGGTTGTCAGCCTGTGGGCAATCATAATGACCGTTTTATTCTTTATCAGGGATTGCAAGGCAATCTGCATTTCATGTTCCTTCTCGGCATCCGCATAGGCGCTGGCCTCATCGAGAATCAGGATAGGAGCATTTTTCAGGATTGCCCTTGCGATGGATACGCGCTGCTGCTCTCCGCCGGACAAATATACGCCGCCGTCCCCGATTTTTGTCTGATAGCCATTGGGAAGCGCCATAATAAAATCGTGGCACTGTGCTGCTTTTGCGGCTTGTTCCACCTGTTCTTTCGTGGTTCCCGGTTTCCCGAAAGCGATATTATTATAAATCGTGTCGGAAAACAGAAAGCTCTCCTGAAAGACAAACGCCATCTGCTCCATCAGGTCATGGACTGACATATCGCGAATGTCCACGCCGCCAATCTCGATTTCGCCCTCTGTTACATCCCAAAAGCGGGGGATCAGCTCTGCAATCGTAGATTTACCTGCGCCGGATGGCCCGACGAGGGCTGTAATCTCCCCCTGTCTGGCGGTAAAGGAAACATCGTCAAGGATTTTTCTCCCGCCCGCCTCGTAGAAAAAAGACACCTTGCGGAAGGAAATATCACAGCCGGATGGTGCCTTACTCTGTGCCGGTTCCGGCAACGGCTTTTCGTTCAACACTTCATCCACACGTTTAATCCCCTCCGTTATGACATTCATGCTTTCGGAAAAGCCGCGTAATTTCAATGCAGGTGTCGCCGCTCCGGGGCCTAAGATCAGGAAAAACAGGAATGTCACAACAAATGCAATGTCGCCGGGATTTTGCAAAAACAGGATCAGCCCGACAGGGACAAGAAAGGTTGCCACGGACAGCACAAACATCCGAAAGAGGACATAGCCGGGCCGGATCACTTCGGTCATTTTCGTTGTGAAATCCCGGTAACTGATAATATCCCCGTAAAACTGTCGAAAAGATTTTACCGTCTGCCCGAATATTTTGATGGAGGGCATTCCCTTCACATATTGGAGGGAAGAAGAACTGATCTTTTCCAGCGCATCAAAGTTTTCCTTCAGCCCGCCGTTTTTCAGAATTTTAATCATGACTGCAAACTGGCAGACAAAGCCGACTGCAATCGGGATCAGGCAGGCCAGTGCCAGCCAGACATTTTGAGAAAACATAATGATGAACATGGCAAGCAGCATGACAATGGTGCTCACAAAATCGGGAAGCTGGTGGGCCAGAAAGGTTTCAATCTGTTCTACATCCGCATCCAAAACCTGTTTTGTTTTTCCGATGGAATGATTCGTAACATAACCCATTGGCAGCTTTCCAATATGCTCCGCCACTTTCAGGCGGACACCGCAGATGACACGGTAGGCAAAGGTGTGGGCCATCATGCCGCCGGCATAGGTCAGCACATATCCCACAATCAGGCCGGTAAGACCATACAGCGCCCAGCGGATCATAAAATCTGTGCGGAGCGCCGCTCCTGTGGCTGTATGGCGTAACAGTTCCGCCATCACCTGATAGACGGACAGGAACGGGACCAGTTGGCACAGTGTTCCGAGTATGGAAAATAGAACACTGGCTGCAAATGAGGTATTCTTTTCGCCGGAAATTTCCAGCAGCCGGAAAATACCCTGTTTCGGCTTTTCATTCTGCTTCATCCTTCAAACCTCGCTTTCTTTTTTACAGACCGAATTCGTTCTGTACCCCTAAAACGCCACAACGGAAATGCTTCTTGCGAAACATTTCCGTTGTGATTGCTGTATATAAAATTGTTTTGAGGTTAATAAAATAGTTGGTCGGTGATTTCCAGTATGCTTTCTAACTCATAGGGCTTCCCGTTGCCTGTAAATTTGTTGTTATAAATCATCCCCCATGCGCCGTATAACACAAAGGTTGCGAACGCTTCCGCATTTTCCTCCGTGATATGAAAACGGTTGTTCAGTCGATTTTCCCGTATCCCCTGCAGGATAAATTTGGAGTATGGAACGATCATCCGCCCCAGCATATGTACCAAATCATAGAGCTTATAGGACGTATCAGAAATGGAAGTATCAGCCTGCGGCGCAAAGCGTTTCATATAACCCTGTATATCTTCCTCAACCATGCTGCGGAAGATGGGCAGCTTTTCATCAAAGGGAACGGCTTCATCCTCCATGATTTTACATTTCCGTTCCAACTGCCGGGCAATGTACTGCTCCATCGCGGCGATATAAATATCCTGTTTGGATTTGAAGTAGTAATAAAACATTCCCGGCGCTCCATCCACCACGTTCAGAATATCCCGGACGGAAACTGCTTCATACCCTTTTTCCGTAAAAAGGGCAGATGCGACATCTATCAGTTCCTGCCGCCTGATTTCCGGTTTTTTACTGTTCTTTTTCAGGCAAATCACCTCCTGTCCCCCAAAGGTTAGTCTAGGCTAATTGGTGCTTCCGATAAAAGCCCGTTCTTACAGAACGAGCGTCTATCTAAAATATACGCCTGATGGATGAGGTTGTCAAGACGGTAAACGCTTTTCGTCTGCGGCAGAAATTCTACTTCTGTTTCTTAAGAAATCTGAAGTCCCGATCAAAAATATAGACAAAAGTCATGACTAACTATAGAATCTCTTATCGTTGGGTTCATCGCAGGACGAAAGG
The DNA here is from genome assembly GCA_030524455.1 of Eubacteriales bacterium. GTDB lineage: Bacteria > Bacillota > Clostridia > Lachnospirales > Lachnospiraceae > Gallintestinimicrobium. Next base: position 18,059 of record JAUNGT010000019.1, read on the forward strand.
AGAAGGTCATACAACAGCCTATGAAAACATTATCAAAGACAAAGGATCTGACGCAGGGTCCGATCACACGGGAATTGCTTTTATTCATGCTTCCTCTTTTGGCAGGCAGCTTAATCCAGCAAATGTACAATACCGTCGATCTGATCTTTATCGGCCAATTTGCGGGGAAAGAGGCCGCCGCAGCCGTTGGCTCCGGCAGTCTTTTGGTAACCTGTATGATTGGCTTCTTCACCGGAATGGGAACAGGCGTCGGGATTCTTGTCTCCCGTTTCTTTGCCGGAAAAGAGGAGGATCAGGTCCGGCAGACGATCCATTGTACGGCTGCGCTGGTAATCCTTTTTTCCATCTCCCTGACCCTGATAGGAATCGTGCTGACGCCCTGGTTCCTGCGGCTGATGCACACACCTGAGTCGATTCTCATCGAGGGGGTTCGGTATCTCCGCATCTATCTTCTGAGCCTGTTCTCGATCGTCACCTACAACCTTGGCGCCGGGATTCTCCGTGCACTTGGAAATTCGAGAGCCCCGATGTATTACCAGCTAATCGGCGGGATCGTGAACATCCTCGGGAACACGCTCTTTATCTACGTTCTGCGGCTTGGCGTCACCGGCGCCGCATTCGCGACGGCTTGTTCTCAGACACTTGCGGCCCTCCTCGTCATCCATGCCCTCTGCCGGCTTCCGCAAAATTACCGCCTCCGCTTCAAGTCCATCCGACTCGATCCGCAGCTGTCGGTCCGGATCTTCAAGCTGGGCATTCCCGCGGCAGTTCAGGCAATCACGATGACGTTGTCGAATCTGGTACTGCAATCGTGTATCAATCGGATGGGTGTCGAGAGCATCGCGGCTTTTACGGCCTATTTTAAAATCGAGAATCTCATCTACCTTCCGATTCTCGCGTTCGGTCAGACTGCTTCGACATTTACAAGCCAGAACCTTGGCGCGGGAGCGATGGACCGGATTCGGAAAGGGACAAAAGTCTCGATCTGGATGGGCGTTTCAATCACCGTCGCACTGAGCGCAATTGTCCTTTCCTTCAGCGGAGCATTCTTTTCCCTGTTTTCCAAAGATGCCGAAGTGATCCGTCTTGGAGAGGAAATCGCCCGTGTCGCCTATACGTTCTATTTCCTGTATGTATTCCTGGAGGTGTACTCCTCCGTGATCCGCGGCGCAGGCAAGACGCTCGTCTCCATGATTATCGCACTGAGCAATCTTTGCGGGCTTCGTTTGTTCCTGCTGTTCTGGATTATGCGGCTTTCGCCCGATGCAGTCACGGTGGCGATGGTCTATCCGCTGACATGGGCAAGTACGGCGTTTTGTATGTTTTTGTATTATCGGTCCGGGAAATGGTGCGAGGCGTTCCGCAAGCCCCCGGTCCTGCCAAGAAAGGAGGAAAGTTTCGATTGAAACGATATGTTTTAAAACGTCTGCTCTGGACAATCCCGATCCTGTTCGGGGTTACGCTCCTCTCGTTCGCGATGATCCGGCTCGCCGGCAGCGACGCTGTACTCCAACATGCAGACTCCACAGGCGTGCTGCTGACGCCGGAGCTCATCGCGTCAGAACGGGCAAGGCTCGGACTGGACCAGCCTTTTTTTGTCCAGTACTTCCGTTGGCTGAAAGGATTTCTCTCCGGAGATTTCGGGAACAGCTTCGTGTCAGGGAAACCCGTGCTCGATGCATTTTGGGAAAAGCTTCCTGCCACGCTGCTTCTTACCGGAAGCGCGACAGTCCTGACGGTTCTTATCTCCGTTCCGCTCGGTGTCCTGTCTGCCGTGCGGCAGGATCGCTTCTCCGATTACCTGATCCGCTTTTGCAGCTTCATTGGGAACAGCCTGCCAAATTTTTTCGTCGCACTCATCCTGGTGTATCTGCTGGCAATCTGCTTTCCGGTATTCCCGGTCATCTCGAAAGCAGTCGATTTAAAAAATGCCGTCCTGCCGACACTGACACTCACGATTGCCATGTCTGCAAAGTATCTGCGGCAGGTCAGGGCGGCGATGCTGGAAGAACTGCACAAGCCTTATGTTTCCGGAGCCCGGGCACGCGGCGTCCCTTTCCGGAAAATCCTGTGGAACAGCGCCTTTCGTTCCTGCCTCGTAACGCTGATGACGCTGCTTGCGCTCTCAATCGGAAGCCTTCTCGGCGGAACGGCGATCATTGAACCGATCTTTATGTGGGACGGCGTCGGGAAAATGGCTGTAGACGCGATCGAGATGCGCGATCTTCCGGTGATTCAGGCTTACGTCGTATGGATGGCGGTAATCTATGTCCTGATCAATCTGCTGACCGATATCTCATACCGTTTTCTGGATCCCAGGATCCGCATGGAAGGAGAGTCATGAACGCTTATTCAAAAAGTCCAACGCTGCTGCAGGACAATATCAGTCTGCGCCCGCAGCATTGCAAACAGGATCATACCAAAGCCAGGCTCCTGTTTTTCCTGACGCTTGCTCTCCTGCTGGTTCTTACCGCAGTATTCGCTGAACAGCTCTGCCCATACGATCCGAACAGGCAGGATCTCAGCGCGGCTCTGAAAGCTCCGAGCCTTACGCATTTGTTCGGTACGGACCGCCATGGAAGGGATATGTTCTCGCGCGTCATTTCCGGCGCGAGCGCGAGCGTGGGAGCCACGCTGGCTCTTGTTGCCATTATTTCGGTGTGCGGGAGCCTGATTGGGATCATCTGTGCAAAAACAGGCGGCCTGTTCGACGTCATCGTCATGCGCCTGTCCGATATCTGCCTCGCATTTCCCGGACTGGTGTTCGCCCTTGCGCTCGCCGCAGTCCTGCAAGGCGGTCTTGAAAACGCCGTCCTTGCACTCGCACTCATCAACTGGCCGAAATTTGCAAGGCTTGCCAGGAGCCAAACGCTGAGCCTTCTGCGTGCGCCATACATGGATGCCGCAAGACTCGCCGGCTGCCGTTCCTTTCAGCTGATCCTCCGACACATCATCCCAAATATCGCCGGACCTCTGCTCGTAACAGCGACGCTCGATATCGGCACGATGATGATGGAAATTGCGGCCCTCTCCTATCTGGGCCTGGGCGCACAGCCGCCCACAGCAGAATGGGGAAGCATGATGAGCAACGGACGGAGTCTCCTGCAGACCTACCCATGGGTTGTATTGTCGCCCGGCCTCGCAATTTTTTGCTTTGTAGCCGTTTTCAACCTGTTGGGAGACGCGCTGCGCGACGCAATCGATCCGCACAGTGTCTCCGAGCATTCCACCCAAAAACACCAAACAACAAGGAGGTTATCTTAAAATGAAAAAACGAAACATTGCAGCACTGCTGTGCACCGTACTGTTTTCCCTGTCTCTGGGCGCCTGCGGTCAGACAGACCAGGCAAGCCAGACAGGCCAGGCGAGTCAGGCAAATACAGCGGAAACAAGCAGCGAAGCCGCATCGGAAACATCTTCCGACACCCAAAAAAGTCTGGTCTGGGGAGATACGACTTTCAACACGATGAACGGCGAGCCAAGCATTGATCCGCATGCAGACAGCGGCGGATGGGCCTGCATCCGTTACGGCGTAGGCGAAACGCTCTTCCATTTTTCCGACGCAATGGAAATGGAGCCATGGCTTGCGGAAGGTTATAAAAATATTGATGAACTGACCTGGGAAATCACGCTGCGTGACGGCGTTCGTTTCTCAAACGGCAAGGCGATGGACGCAAATGCGGTCAAGGCATGCCTGGAGACCCTCATCGCAAAGATGGAGCGGGCGGCCAGCGCCCTTCATATTGATACGTTAACCGCCGAAGGTCAAACACTTACCATCAGGACCACGGAGCCCGTACCGACTCTCCTCAATTATCTCTGCGATCCTTACGGCTGCATCATCGATGTGGACGCCGACGTCGCAGCTGAGGGCATCGTCATCGGGACAGGTCCCTATAAGGCGACCGCGCTTACGCCGGACACCTCCCTTGAACTTGTCAGAAATGAAGAATACTGGGGCGACAAACCTGCGCTCGACACGATTACGGTCCGCACCATATCGGACAGCGATACCATCACAATGGCGCTCCAGTCCGGTGAAATCGACGTAGCATATGGTATCCCGTATTCCAGCTATCCGCTTTTTGAAAACGACTACACCTTCGCCGGTTGCGCGACCAGCCGTGTTTTCTTCGGTGCGATGAATTTTGAGAGTGAAATCACATCCGATCCGGCTGTCAGAAAAGCGATCGCGATGGGAATCGACAAAAACGGCTTTGTCGATACGCTCTTAAACGGCAACGGGTACCCCGCGACCGGCGTATTCCCGGCAAGCCTTCCTTATGGCGGCGACGCAGTCAAAGCAAAGGAATACGACCCCGAAGGCGCAAAGGAAGTCCTGGAAGCCGCAGGCTGGAAGGATACCGACGGCGACGGAATCCGCGAGAAAGACGGAAAGCCGCTGACGCTTCGCTGGCTGACACTTCCGAACCGTCAGGAGCTTCCCCTGCTGGCGGAATATGCCCAGTCAACCCTCGGCGACATCGGTTTCGATGTGCAGATCAATAATACGGCGAATTATAACAGCATCCGTCAGGATCCAAGCGCATGGGACGTTTATTTCAGCGCCATGATCACCGCGCCGACCGGAGACCCGGAATATTTCTTTGCATACCATTGCCTCGATCGTTCCGGCAATAACGACGGACATTATCACAGCGACGAGCTGGAAGCGCTGCACGCAGAAATGTCAAAGACCTTTGATCCCCAGGAACGCCAGAAGCTTGCCGTTCAGATGCAGCAGACTATCCTGGATGACGACGCTTTCCTCTTCGTATCCCATCTTCGGATGAACATGATCGCAAAGCCGACAGTCAAAGGGCTCGCGGCCCACACAACGGACTATTATGAGATCACACCGCAGCTGGATATCGCCGAATAACAGGCGCAACAGAGAAAGGAGTTTAAAACCGTGGCCGAGCTTTTACAATATCATGACGTAGCGATCTGCTATGACGACGCCCAGATCGTAAAAAACATCAGTTTTTCTCTTTGCTCCGGCGAAATTCTCGGAATTGTCGGGGAATCAGGAAGCGGGAAGAGCACTCTTGTCAAAGCGGCTCTGGGACTCCTCGGGAAAAGCGGCGTCGTGACCCGCGGCGACATTTTCTTTCATGGAAAGAATCTGACGGATCTTTCATCGTCTCAGTTAAGGCAGATCCGCGGCGCCAAGATCGGGATGATCTTTCAGGATCCCGGCGCCGCTCTCTGCCCGGTCCGTACAATCGGCGCACAGATTTATGAGGAGCGGCGCGCCCATCACAGGATCTCCAGAAAAGAGAGTGACGCATACGCGATTGACCTGTTTCAGAAAATCGGGCTTTCTGATGGAGAGCGGATCCTCTCGAGTTACAGTTTTGAATTATCCGGAGGCATGAACCAACGGGTCGGCATTGCTCTTGCAATGCTGCCCGGTCCGGAAATACTGTTGGCGGACGAACCGACAAGCGCGCTGGATGTCTCCGTTCAAATGCAGGTCGTCGAGGAGATGCTCCTGATGCGCAAGCTTTATGGAACCTCAATCATTATTGTCACGCATGACATCGGCGTCGTCCGGGCAATGGCCGACAACGTGCTCATTTTAAAAGACGGTGAGATGGTCGAATACGGCTCGAAAGAGCAGGTCTTAAACCGCCCTCAGGCCGCCTATACGAGAGAGCTTCTTGGCGCTGTGCCGGTTCTGAAACGAAATATTGCTTAAATGGGAGGAATGACACATGAGACCACTTTTAAATGTGAAAGCTCTGCGGAAGGTATTCTCCGGAAAAGGACGCCCTTGCGTCACCGCTGTGGATTGTCTGGATTTTTCTGTCTATCCGGGAGAAACACTGGGAATCGTAGGGGAATCCGGGTCGGGAAAAAGCACGGTCGCAAAACTCATCACGCGCCTCATTGAACCGACAGCCGGCGAAATCTTTTTCGAGGACAGGAATATCTTAAAATTACGGCATCGGGAACTTCCGGACTATTATCAGAATATCCAGATGATTTTTCAGACACCTGCCGATTCTTTCGATCCGCGCCATACCCTGGGATACGGTATCGGAGAAAGCCTTCGGATGCTTGGGATGCGTCCTTCGGAACGAAAGAGCCGGGCGCAGGAGCTTCTGAAGCTCTGTGGTCTTGAGGAGGAATTTCTCTCCCGGTATCCCCACGAGGTCAGCGGGGGACAGTGCCAGCGCGCCGCAATTGCACGGGCGCTGGCCGTACGCCCGAAGCTTTTGATCTGCGATGAGGCGACCAGTTCCCTGGATGTGACGGTTCAAAAACAGATTCTGGAGCTGCTCGTAAATCTGCGCAGAAAGGAAGCAATCTCCTATCTCTTCATCTCTCACAACCTGGCTGTCGTACAGGAGCTTTGCGACCGGATTCTCGTCATGAAAAACGGTATTGCGGTGGAAAGCGGTGCGACAAACGAGGTCATCTTCCATCCAAAAGACCCTTATACCAAAAAGCTGATCGCCTCTGTTTTGTAACGAGGCGATCCGATCAATTTACCTGCTGTGAAATATTTTCTTAATTGAATTCTCATCCAAATCAGATCCGATAAAACAAATGCAATGCCCCTCAACAGAAACCGGCTCAATCTTCAATTCATCCTTTACATACTGCAAAAGCACACTTCCTTTTTCAGTCTGGACAATTCCCTTTGCGCGTATTACCGGCTGTACCGAATCTGCAATTACCCTCTTAAAGCTCTCTTCCAAATCCGTTTCCGCATAAATGTCCGGGCAGTTCACCGTCACCACTTTGAGTCTGCTGTGCCCAAATAAGGAGCTATGCCGCTTCCGTCCACAGCGATCTCCGGATCGCAAAAAACCGATCTCCGGACTGGTTTCAAGGTGAAGATCCAACAGGAAAGTCTGTATTCCGCGTAACCCATGCATGAGCATACTCCCCGGAATTTCCTCCCAATTCTTCGCAGAGATTACGGCCTCTCCATTTGTCTTTTTCAAAAAATCCCTGATTTCTTCCAGCTCCTCCGCAGACATCCCTTCCGTATGGCTCAGCAAGATCAAATCCGCATATGTGATCTGATCCTGCAGCAGGCTGCGGTAAGATCTGAGATATTCATGGTAACGCTTTGCGTCTACGATCGAAATTGCTTTTCCAAATATCAGTTTTCCCTGATTTTCAAGTTTCAAAACGACCTCAAGCACCTCTGACAGATGCGCAACGCCAGAAGGCTCTATCAAAATATATTCCGGCTTCTGCAGCAGCGCCTGAGTCAATGTTTCTTCAAAATGCTCCTTTAAATCGCAGCAGATGCAGCCCGCTTTCAGATTTTCCACGTCTACAGCCGCATCCTTTAAAAGACTCCTGTCAATTTCCACTTCACCGAAATCATTTTCGATAATAACTGACCTTTTGCCCTGCAGGCATCTCTTTTTTAACAGCTCCATAATCAGCGTTGTCTTACCAGCGCCAAGAAATCCTGATATGATCATTACCTTTGTCATCTTAATTCCTCCATTCTTTAAGATTCATCTTAATAATAAGTCGGATATACAAACGACTCTTCCGGCTCCTGTGCCGTCTGCAGCCTGGCTTCCTCCAAAATGATCGCCGTTGCATCCTCATTCACCGTCAGTGTCCCCGTCGCCATCACCCACTCATCATCCGAAAATTCCGATGCTTCTGCCGAATTCACTAAAAAGCCCATCGGCGTCAGATCCGCGGCACAGCACCACATGGACAGCCGCACGACCGCAAGGTCGCCTTGCGTCTGAAGCTGTTCATCGCGATAAACAAATCCCTGCATCTGAACCGTATAACCGACATACTTCTGATAATTCATGTCCATTTCCACCATCCAGTCATAGTAATCCTCATTCGCGATGGTGATGCGCTTTGCTGCCTCGTCCAGTCCCGGAAGCGTCTCAGAAGCTTCTGGAGATTCTGTTTCTGAAGATTCTGTTTCTGAGGAGAGTCCGCTGTCCGCAACGGTGTAGCTTTCGGCTGTTTCATCAGACAAATTTTCTGTCCCTCTCATCAGACTGCTTCCTTCCACCTCTCCCGGCATGATCGAGACCAAAAGAACCGGAAGCAACAGAAACAGCACTTTTGACAGGTGTACATGATAGCGCGGAACAAACAACTGTCTTGCCGTCATCATGGCCCATAAAAACAGCAGAGCCGACAGCCCGTACAGATAAGGCTTCATCCTCGGCGTTACATAATTCAGATAAATCCCTGATCTGACAAGCCCAAAAAGCTGAATCGCGGCAAACAGCAGAACAATGCCTGTCAGCGCCGCCTCCGGATTGATGCCATGTCCCGTTTTCCCGGCGGAACTTTTTTGAATCTTTTTTTCATTTTTCATCCTGTTTCGTCCTGACCTCATCCTGAAATTCCTCCACTTCCCATTAACATAAACAGCAGCAGAATCAAAAAGCTGACGGCGAAGGTCGTGAGCAAAAGACGCAGCACGAACCGGGGCCGAAATCCGGACAACAGCATGGCGATGTTTTTCAGATCCATCATCGGGCCAAATACCAGAAAACCAAGAATCGGGCCTGCAGAAAGATTTTTTCCAAGCGTTCTTGCGACAACCGCGTCCGAAGAGGAGCAAAGCGACAAAAGGAATGCCAGCAGCATCATAAAAATCAGCATTACAATACCGGAGGACTTATTTTCAGTTCTCACCGTCGCCGGAAGCAGGTTCTGAAAAACCGTAGACACAAGAATTCCAATCATCAGATATTTCCCAATGGAGAAAAATTCATTTCGGGCATGGGACAGAAACAATAAATACCGTGGCTCTCTCTGTACCGCGGAAACTCCAAAGGCCTGCTGTCCCCCCGCATAATCCATTTCGCTGTCTTTTAACAATATCGAGTCTTTTCCCACTGTTTTTCTGTCCGAATAAGGCAGGTCATTCCAACGCAGAAGGCAGTCAAAAGCCCCAGCCCGCTGCGCGCTGCCACCATCTTCCAGTTTCCGCCGAATGCGTACCATGTAGATAAAAGCACAACCGGATTAATAACCGGAGAGGCCAGCATAAACGTAACGGCAGCCGGAAGCGGAACGCCCTTTTTTACCAACGACCGAAAAACCGGAATGGAAGCACAGTCGCAGACCGGGAGAAAAAATCCTGCGATCACTGCAAAAAGCTGCCCCCAAAACAGCGATTTCGGAAATCTCCGCTCAATAAAATCCGCACTGACATAAATCTGAATCACGGAAGACAGTAATACGCCAAGCGCCAAAAACGGAACCGCCTGCAAAAATACGCCTAAAAACGTGCTGATAAAACGAAGCACCGGAAATCCGAAATCACGCATGGCGGTAAGCGACAGCACCCCGATCACAAGCAGTGTCCCTCCAGTCAGCATACGCATAAGCGGAGACAGCCTGACATGGAACAGCTGCGCAACAAAGCGTTTCCATCTGTCCTCCGTATAAACCGGCAGATTCCTGTGATATCTGCGAAGATATCCGGCCGCCGTCGTCTCTTTTCCCTGTCCTCTTTCTCCCCGCACAAACGCCAGATCACTGGCTGCGATCTGTGAAGCGGTTACCGTGCCTCCGTCTCTGAGCTGTTCCTGCAGCTTTCCCGGCCCTGCAACATAAACAATCTTTTCCACGCTCAGGAATTCCTTTGCGAAAAACTGCAGAAACAGGTTTTCAAATTCTTCAAAAGGAGCCATGCCGTTCCATTCAATCAGAAGCAAGCTCGCTTTTGCCGCGTCGATTTTTTCCCTGATCTCTTTGATCAGTCCCGCACCGCTCTGTTCCAGTCTGCGCTTTGAGATAAAAAAAGCTTCCGCCTGATCCTCTGGCTGAATCGCTTCCTCTCCCGCTTCAAATTGGAGAACCAATACCTTTTCATTCCTGAGCTCCTCATGCAGCAGGCGATTGATCATTGTTGTTTTTCCGGCGTCCAACAGGCCGCAGATCACCCAGGCCGGTGTTTTTATAAACATACGCTATCCCTCTCCGAATATTTTTTTTATTTCCTTTTCGTCCAGACCGACTCCGATAAAACAAAGCTCATTTCCCGCCGCAGCAGTCCGTTCCAGCCGGAGGCTTTCCGAAATACATTGAAACAGGATGCCGTCCTTTCCATCCGCCGCAGGAACAATTCCCTTTGCTCTCAGAATGTCGTTTCCGCAATATGTAAATACCGCTTTCAGCTTTCTCTCCAGAGACTTTTTATCAAGCGGTTTCTCCCATGTGAGTGTGACAGCACGAATCTGTTTTCTTCCAAATAAATGATCGATTATATTTGTTTTTATGCCCCTCCTGGAATGTCCGCTTTGCATTCGTACCCGTTCCGGCTTCCGCTCCCGCTCAACCGCAAGCATGAGCTCTGCAGTCCTTCCGTTTCTCGGCACAGATGTCAATTCAAACGGCAAAATTTCGTTCCACCGATCCGTGATCAGCTTTCCGGACGGATTGATTCCGCGAATCTCCGCCGATACTTCCGTGATCGCTTTCCCTGCCTCCTCCTGATGGCTCAGCAGGACAAGATCCGCATAAGCGATCTGATCCTCAAAAAATTCCCCATAGTTCTCACGATATTTTCGGAAGGTCCGCACATCCACTACGGTGATTACTTTTCCAAACTGAAACGCTCCCTGCTCTTCCGCCTTCAGGCAACCCTTTATCACTTCCGATGCCTTACTGATCCCGGAAGGCTCCACGATAATCACTTCCGGTTCATATGCTTCCCGGATCTGCCTTAATTTCCTGACAAAATCAGTATTCAGACTGCAGCAGATACACCCCTCGCTCATATCCGCGATCACAATCTGCTCCTGCTGCAAAATTTCCGCATCAACGGCTGCCTTCCCAAAATCGTTTTCCAGCACAACGACACGATATCCCGAAAAACAGCGTTGCGACATCTGCCGGATCAGGGTCGTTTTGCCCGCTCCCAGAAAACCGGATACAATATATAGCTCTGTCATAAGCCGCGCTTCCTTTCCAAAAAACTTTTGAGCACAACAATCAAAAGCACCAGATACGCATTTTATTTTGCATTTGTTTTACGCAATTGATCTTTTGTACTATGAACCGGAAACAGCAGCCTCACAATAAAATGCTCATTTTTTGTTTCTGCTTCCAAATCTCCGTCATGAAGACACATAATCCTTCGGCAGACGCGAAGACCAATACCGGTTCCTCCTGCCTTTCCTTCGGCCTCATCCGCAAGAATACGGTTTGATATAATCAGCTCGAACCGTCCTTCCATTTCATGTCCGATGATTCTGACCGGTTCATTCTGATCCCCATAACGCAAAATATTGGATGTGACGTTATCAAACAAACGCTGCAGAAGATTCCTGTCTGCGTTTATGTCATTCATCGGCCAGATGATCTTTTCTTTGACCTCATATCCATCCTGTTTCAGGATCTGAACCATTTCCCCTGTTAATATGCTGAGCGCATGTTCGATATTCATGGTTTTAACATGGAGTGTTTCCTTTTCACTTGTGTAGGCAAAAAAGTATTCAAATAAATGATCTATCAGATCCTGCAATTGTTTCGCCCGGCGCTTGCATTTCCGCAAATATCCCCGGTCTGTTTGGGATAACTGACTGTCTGAAAGAAGATCAAGATAACCGCTTAACGTGCAAAGGGGCGAACGAAGATCATGGGAGATCCCTGCCATGAGCTCTTTGTTTGCTTTCTGTAACTGCTCCGTATATTGTTCCCGTTCCAAAAAAGCCTTCCGCATTTCGTCTATTTCTTCCGCAAGCTCTGTCAGTTCGTCACTGCCTTCAATCGAGAACGGATAATCGAGCGCTCCTCCTTCCAGGATTTCAATCTCATCCTTCAGCTTGTAAATATAACGGACCTTTTTCAGCACAAGATAGCTCATTGACAGCACAAAGACCATAAAAAAAATAAAAAGATTGATATAGGTGATCCAATCCTTATATCTGTGTTCAAATAAATCGCGAAATTCCACATTTACTGCGCCATCCGCAAAATACAGTTCCATATTTTGTTTCTTTGTGTACGGCGACAGCAAGACATTGGAACGATAGAGTACCTGTTCCCCATTATATACAATAAGATCCGTCAGTTCGCGTTCTTCCACCCAGGCTTCCAGCGCTGATGCCTGCTCCCTTTTCAACCGCCTGTCGTCAATGTATTTTTGCAGATCCTTTCGTGTCTCCTCCGCATTTTTTTCCACAACAGACGGGCGTCTGCAATAATCATGCAATATATGATCCGATAATGCCTGCAGCAAAACAAACAGCAGAAGCGATGCCAGAAAAGTTAAGATCATCGCAGAAAGAAAATTGTGCACCATCTTTGGCATCTTACTCCTATCCAATGCTATACCCCTTTCCCCATGATGTACGGATGATATCTTCTCCATGAATTCCAATTTTTTTGCGCAGATTTCGGATATGTACCATAACCGTATTATTTGATGAAGGTAAAAATTGCTCCTGCCAGACTGCTTCAAAAATTTCTTTTGCAGAAAATATAGTACCTGGATGCTCCAGAAAAAGCTTAAGCATCCGGTACTCCATCTCTGTCAGAAAAATCTTTTCTTCTCCCATATAAACGGAACTTTTCTCCGGAAACATCTTTAAATTTCCGAAGCAAAAAACTGATTCGCTCTTTGCACTTTCCATCTGATGATAAATCTGTGTCCGACGCAGCATCGCGCGTATGCGTGAAATAAGTTCTGCGGAGGAGAACGGCTTCATAATATAATCGTCCCCTCCGCTCTCCAGCCCCGTTATTTTATCCGCCTCACTGCTGAGTGCTGTCAAAAACAGGATGGGCGCCAGCGTTTTCTGCCTCATCCTCCTGCAAAGCTCAAACCCGGAAAGCTCAGGCAGCATCACATCCAAAAGGATCAAATCGATATCCGTTTCAAGCGCTTTTTCTGCGGTTTCTGTATCAAAGGCCTCCATTGTCTCATAGCCATTTCGCCTCAGAAGAGTGCGCAGAATCTCCCGTATCTCCGGATCATCATCGACAATCAATATCTTCGATCTTTCCATAATGACCTCCCTGCCTGTTATTATTTTAAGACGATGTCAGAGTAAACTAACAGCCTATAGACTGTAGCACCAAAAAATAGGTTTGTCTATCCATATGGCTGTTTCTTCAGATTTCTTAAGAAACTACGATGAGAACGAAACGCCAGACGCTATGAACGCCGGACACAAAACTGTGAAAATAAAGATAGGTTTCAGATAAAGTAAGCTACTTTCCAACAGCCCTCCCGACGGTCGCCCTGGCCTTCTCCTCCGTATCGTCGGATTCGTCGTAAGCGTCGCAGGGCGCACCGGGATCATAAGCCTTCTTATAAGTAAAGGGCGAGCAGCACTTGTCCCTGTGGGCAAAGGCAAACCGGAAATCCTTCGTCAGACCGGTATGTCCGGTCAGAAACACCGGCTGCAGGTTTCTTGCCTGCAGCCTTTTTTCCAGCGCTGTCAGCGAGCGCACCGCCAGCCTGTTATCTTCCGCCAGCCCGCTGATAAAGCTGTATCCGCCGTCCGCCCCGAGCCAGATGGTATCGCCGGTGAAAAGCCAGGCATCGTCAATCAGATATACCATATGCCCCCAGGTATGGCCGGGAACAAGAAAGCACTCGATTTTTATGCTGTCAATATAAAACGTCTGCCCATCCTGCAGCAGCACCTTTTGATTGGGGATGCTCACCTGCGGCAGCTTATACAGGCGATAACCCCCCCTGCGGCGAACCTCCCCCGTCAGGTAACGGTTTTCGATCTCTCCCACATAAAGCGTCGCGTCCCCAAACAGGCCCGGGCTGTCGACCTCCACCGCTCCCACATGATCGGTATCCTGGTGAGTGAGGAGAATATGCCTGATCCCGGCAGGGTCAATCCCCAGCCACCCCATCTTCTCCTCCAGCCGATCGTAATGGTACCCGGCGTCGATCATGATGGTAGTGCCGTCCTTGCGGTAAAAATAGAGATTCGCCACCCATTCCCGGACGCAGGCCACATGCCCGTCTATCCAGCCGGTGTTCAGGGGCTTAAAGACACCGGTCCCCCGGAACATCCGGCTCATGGCTTTTTTCTGAAATTCCGTTGCTTTCTTGGACATGGTTTTCCTCCCCTCATCGCCTTTTACGGTCAATCGATCTGATTGACCACTCCGGTAAAGAGTACCTGCTGGCCTGCTTCCCCGCCGTCCGCAGAAAGGACAAACGCGAAGGGCTTGTCAAAGGTCAGCTCCACGGGCTCCGTCTCCGGCGCCAACGACATCCGGGAAATCGCCATCACCGTCACCGCCGCCGCGGTCAGGCCCTTTTCGTCAGCCTCCACCATAGCCTTCTGGACTGCCTGGGAAAGATAAAGGCTTTCATTTTCCACAAGGCCCGTCAGATGCGGGTTCTGCGCGTCCGTCAGCGGCACGCCCAGAGACTCCAGCGCCTCCTTCACGGAAAAGACACCGCTCTCCAGATGGAATTTCGGCAGGGACAGCTGAACGGTCCTTCCCTCGCTGCTCTGGATCTTCTGCAGCGTTTCGGCATCCAAAGACTCCAGCGCCTGCTCCGCCGTCTGTCCCTCGCCGGGAAGAACAAGCGTCATCTGGCCGCCGTTTGCGGTGTTTAAAACCACTGCCTGCAGCTGACCGTCCTCGTAGTAAACGGCACTGTCCAGCTTCTGGTTCATGAAGGGAACCGTCTTATCCCCCTTGGCTCCGTGAAAAACGGCATCCGCCGTATTCTCCTCCACAAACTGCTCCGCCCAGGAATCGGAGAAATACAGGGCGTTGGCGATTGCCGCCACCGTGTCCGGATCAAAGGAGTCAATGAGCTCCGTAATCTTCCCCTCCGTCTGTTCCTCCGCCCAGGCGTTTACCTCGTCCGCCGCTGAATCATCCGAAAAATCTACCGGGAACAGCTTCCCCGCAAACTGTCCGGCAAAGCGATCCGCAAAATCCGGATTCACCGTACTGTCCTTACTCACAAACAGGGCGTTTGCAATCTTTAAGGGGCTGTCGAAGGTCTCTCCGGCCTCCTCCATGGCGGCCTTTCGCTCCTCCTGGGTCAGGGCGCTGTTTAAGGTCTGCACGACCTGGCCCAGCGTCTCTGCGTCAATGCCGGCCTCGCCCAGCACCTGCAGCAGCTCCTGCTGCGCCTGCTCATCGCTTGCTCCCGCCAGCGCGGCCAGGGGAAGCCATACGGAGTAAGGGGAAGCGATCAGGTTTTCTCCCTCCTGCTTCTGCGCAAGCAGCTGAGCGGTCAGCCGGAGAGCAAAGCCGTTTGCCCCGTCCGTATATGCCGCCTGCTCCTGCCCGGCTGTTGTACCGCTTTCTTTACTGCCCTCCGCAGTGCCCTCCGCAGTGCTCTCTACAGTTCCCTCCGCCGTGTCTGCCGCCGTGGTGCCTTCCTCTGCCGTGCCCGCCGTGGTGCTTTCCGCCTGCGCGCCCCGGGAGGCTCCTCCCGCTGCGCAGCCTCCCAGCAGGGAGGCCTGGGCCAGCAGAGCGCCTGTCAGTAAAAATGCCAAAAGCTTCTTATTTTTCATATTCGTACCAATCCTTTCTGTTTTGCCGCTTCGCGGTTTTTTCACGCATCGCTTCCCTGCGCTGCTATCTCTCTAAACGCAGTATTTGCAGAAAGGGTTGCGGAGAATCCAAAAAATTTTTATTTTCGCTTCCCTTTTTCCGGAGCGGTCAGAAAAAGCGCGGCCGCGCCGCCTGCCAGTGCGCCTGTGAGCTTTGCGCACAAAAGCGCGGTGGTCATCTGCGGCGCCGCCCCCAGCGTAAAGCCCAGGTGAGCCGCAAGAAGGGAGGCCGCGCTGACTAAAAACGCCACGTTCACCAGCTTGCCCCGCTCGTCCATTTCCTTTAACATCGTGATGGCGGGAATGGCGCTGACCATCCCAACCAAAAGCCCTGCCACACCGGCCTGATTGATCCCGACCCGTTTGCCCAGCCAGCAAAAGGGGCGCCTCATAAGCCGCTGCAGCAGTTCGGCCATGGGCAGGCTTCCCAGCATCACAATGCCGATCGAGGAAACCACCCTCATGGCGTCCTCCAGGGAACCCATCTGCGGCAGAAAGACCGCGCCGGTCATATATTTGACCGCCCCAGTCACCAATCCTGCCGTGATCACAATTTTCAGAAATGCGGCAAACAGCTGAAAACCTCTGGCCATCGCCTCCGGGAACTGCCGCAGCCCCAGCATCAAAAGGAGAGACAGACCAAATATGGGAAGATTCTGGTACAAGGTTTTTCCCACGGAGAATCCGCTTGCCAGACCGCCGGCCAGCAGTCCCGCCGGCATGGCCGCAAGACCGGTCAGAATCCCCCGGGCAAATACCGGCCGGTCTGCCTCCTCCACAATGCCCATCCCCACCGGAATCGTAAACACTGCGGTACAGCCGAAAATGGCGGCGATCACAATCCCCGCATACTGCCCCACCGCCGGATCGCAGGCCATATCCACGGCTAACTGATAACCGCCCATATCGATGGCAAGAATTCCGCCGAACACCGCCGGATCGATGCCGGTCAAACTGCAAAAGGGCAGAACCGCTGTCCGGATCCCCTCCGCAAAAAGCGGGGCCAGGCAAATCATTCCCGCCATGGAAAGGGCCGTAGGGCCAAGAAAGAGAAATCCGTCCTCGAATTTCCTTCCAAGACCCCACCGGTTCCCCAGGATCCGATCCAGACCGCCCAAAACCGCCCCGGCAGCCATCAGATACATGATCAGCTGATTCATAGAAGCCCCTTTTTCATGGTATCCTCAATCTCCTGCACGGTGCGCGGAATCATGCCGGAAAGGTTCTCGCAGCCGCTCTCCGTCACCAGGCAGTTATCCTCCAGCCGAAAGCCGATGCCCCATTCCTCATGATAAATTCCGATATCCACGCAGAATACCATCCCCGGCGCAATCCGCTCCGGCGTTTCCACCACGTCATGCACATCGAAGCCCACATGATGCGCTCCCCCGTGCCACATATAGGTGCCGATCTTATCCACATCCTTTAAGACTCCCGCCTCCTTTAAAAGCCCGGCATTGTACCGGCGGGCAGTCTGATCCACCTCCGCCATCCGCATTCCCGGGCGGATG
Source organism: Eubacteriales bacterium (assembly GCA_030524455.1). GTDB lineage: Bacteria > Bacillota > Clostridia > Lachnospirales > Lachnospiraceae > Gallintestinimicrobium. The sequence goes on from JAUNGT010000019.1 coordinate 35,079, forward strand.
ATCTCAAACATATGATTGGAGGTGTTGAGCGCGCACTCAAACAAAAGCTTCTGGCGCTCATTGAACCTTCCGTTGCAGGGAAAGCCTCTGGACACATCCGTCATCAGATTGTCGTACCAGGCCCCCACGTCGTTTAAAATCATGTCCCCGTCCTGCGCCTGCCCCTTGTAGGAATAATAATGAATGCAGAAATTGTTTTTCCCCGCGGAGATGATGGACGGGAAGGCCGGCCCCTGCGGCCCGAACTGCCCGAGCGCGTGGTCGAATTCCGCCTTATACTGATATTCATACATGCCCGGCCTGGACGCCTTCATCATCGCCGTAATCCCGGCGCAGGTGATCTTCTCCGCCTCCCGGATCGCCGCAATCTCGCAGGGCTGCTTGATCAGACGCAGACGCCGGATTCCGGGGCAGATATCCCGCTTCTGCAGATAAGGATATTCCCTGGCAGTCAGACGCGAAAACCGGTGGGATTCCTTGTCCTCCTCCGCCGGATCTGCCTTGGACAAGTCCAAATACAGGCTTCCGTATTTTCCGGAGACAGCCAGCCGATGAAAATCATTCAAAAATTCATCGACATACCGGATCTGTCCGATGCCGGACAGCTCCTGCGCCTCCTCCGGCTGAATACGCGCGCCCGTCCAGCGCTCCTTTAACGGATCCGGGGGCAGCACATAGACGGTCTCCGTCACCTGCCCCCCTCCCTCCTTGCAGGCCACAAGGACAAATTCCTTGCTGTCAAGGCCGGTCAGATACAGAAAATTCCGATCCGTATAAAAAGGGTAATACTCGTCGTTTGTCTTTCTCTTCTCCTTCCCGGAGAACAGCACCAGCAGGGATCCCTCCTCCATGCCCCGGTAAAGCCGCTCCCGGTTTCCCTCAAAAAATTCTTTTTTCATATCGCTCCCCTGTCCTTTCCCAAAAATGTCAGGCACTCCACACACGGCGAAAGCTCCAGCTCGATCCATTCCCCGCCGGGTATCTCCCGGATCCGGCTGTCCGCTCCCTGAGCGCTCTGCCCTGCCTCCAAATACCAGGAACCCATCCCTGCGATTTGAACGCGCAGCCGAAGAAGCCCTGCGCCGCTGCCCACATCTGTCCAAAGCTTAAGATACTCCATCTGCGGCCCGATTTCAATGCCGTTGCGTGCAGAAATTTTCCCGCTGTCAAAACAAATGTGCAGCCGTTCTCCGTTCTTTCCCAGGTAATGAAACTGCCGCCGCACCCCGTCTTTCAGGGACAGATATCGCTTTCCGGCCTCCTCGCGCCGTTCTCCGCCGTAAAGGATCTCCCCGAACTGCGGATCCTGTGCCAGCACTGCGGCCGCGCTGCGGATCCCGCCACAAAAGCCAAGGTCGATCTCGCAGGAATAATACCAGGCCCCTCCCTGATGTGCCTGCTCCAGCCAGGTCTCTCCCAGATACTGCGGCTCAAATCCTCCGCAGGCGCAGCCGTCGTTCTCCTTTCCGGGAAACCACCAGCCGAAATTGCTTTCCGACGTGCCGGTATTGAGCAGCGCGTAGGAGCTTAACACCGAACCGTAGGCCAGCCGAAGCAGCCCAAAGGGCTCCTTTGCCCGATAAAGGGCATACTGCAAAAGAGAATACCCTCCCATCTGGGACATATACGACAGCAGGTAGTGCATGTTGTCGCCCCGATAATCGCTGCCATACCAAAAATACGACGGCTCCAGTACACCCCGGCAGGCGACGTTGCAGTTCTGCTGCTTCTCCATAAATTCCGCCGCGCTTCCCTGCACGATCTCCCTGGAAAAGGCGCTCTCCCCGCTTTCGCATACCGCATGACAAAGCGCTTCCTCCGCCAGCACATAGGTACTCTCAAAGCCGGTGGTATCAAAGGGATATTCCGATCCGAACACGTCCCTGCACTCCATGGCAAAATAATGCGCTTTGCGAAGCCAGTGCCGGTTTAACCGGGCCGCCTCCTCCGTCATTTTTTCCCGCTTAAGCGCCCGGACAATCCACGGGATCACCAGTTCGTTATACAGTCCTGTCTGATAAGCGGACCATCCATCCAATTCCGCCGGAATCAAAAACATGGCCAGCGCCGTCCGATAGGCCCGGTTTAAATAGGTTTTCGCGGAAAGCTTTGTCTGCACGGAAGGATAATCGGAGGCGACGCGATAAAGATTATAATACATTAAAGCGATGTGAGGATAATCGTAAATACGCCAGAGATGGAGACGGCCGTCAATTCCTTCCCTGTTGCTTTCGCGCAGGGTCTTCCAGTCCGGAATCCCATAGATTCCATACGCAAAAGGCTCCTCCTCCGTGCGCTGCAGTCCGCCCCACACAAAATGCTCCACATAATATTCCAGAGCGTCCACTTCTTCCTGCACCGGATCCACCGCCAGCTTGCTGGATAAAAAGGCCGGCTTTGAAAGTCCCGGATCATCGCAGGTCACCTCATAAATCCTCCAGCCCTTAATCCGGTCGTAATTGTCCGGCCCAAGCAAAGCACCCGTTTCGTTATTCCATTCTCCCAGCAGTCCCTCGTACCATTTCCCTGTATTTCTGTGCTGCTTTGCCGTCAAAAAGGCGCTCCTCTTTTTCAGCAGCGTTTCCACATCCTCCGTGGCAAAATAATACAGCTGCGTATAGCCTCCCTCATAAGTGACATTCAGGCAATATTCCCCCAGTCCCTCAAAGCGCAGGCGGTAGAGAGCCGCATTTTCGCCCTCCGCTGCTGCTTCCTTTCCGGAAAGCTCCTGACAGGAAACAAGCTCTATGGACAGATCCTTCCGGTCCGACGCAACCGCCAGCCTTTCCCTGCTTCGCAGGCGCAGAAAGCATTCCATTCCCCGGGGCACCGTGTAACCCGGCACACTCTGCGCCGCAGGCTGCCCCTTTTCCACCAGCCGGTCCAGGCAATCCTGATAATCTTCGGCCAGAAAATATTCCCAGCAAAAGCTCTGGCTTTGCCCGGGCGCAAGAGTCAGCCCCTTCGGCGGAATGCGCAGACGGCTCTTTGCCTCCAGCGCCTTTCGGGACGCCTGTTTGTTTAAGCAGTACAGCCAGGTTACCCCGCGCTTTGTCCTGCCATCGCCCACGCCCCCATCCTCCGTCTCATAGTAGATAAATTCCGTCTTTTCCCGGGGAAGCATCGTCAACAGGCTTCCCTCCCCGTCGCAGCGGTAAAAGGTGGAGTGGGAGCCGCTTCCCGCCACAAAATGATGTGCAATCACGCTCTGCGCCGCCGGTTTTCCCCACTGAAAATCCGAGCTGCAGCCCAGCTTCACCGCAAAATCCAACAGCTCTGCCTCCCCCTCCGAGCAATTGGTCACCAGCACCCGCTGCGTAAGACAATTATCGGACAGCTCATATCGGTTTTCAACGCGAAAGGGACCGCAGGAGGCCGCAAAGCAATAAGACGGAGCCCCCTGCTTTGTTCTCTCCTCAAAATCCGCCGCTCTCTGGGGACTGCCCTGCTCAGCGTCCCCCTCCCTGCAGCTCCATGTAAGGAAAAGCTCGCCAAAGCCTTCCCCGGGATTGACGTATCTGACCTGACTGCACTTCCGCATTCCTCTTATGTCCCGCAGCACGCCTCCCTCTATGACAGTCCTGAATTCCCGCGCTGCCAGATCATATCTTTTCCCCATATCATCCTCTTTCTTATCCCTTTACTGCCCCGATCGTCATGCCGCCCACAAAATACTTCTGAAAAAACGGATAGACACAGACGATCGGAATCGTCACAATCATGGTGGCCGCCGCCCTGATGGAGGTAGTGGTCAGATTTTTCATCGCCTCATACTGCCTCTGATCGGAGAGCAGCTTTGCCGCCTGCTCAGACTCCAGCAGGATCTTGCGCAGATATACCTGCAGCGTATCCCATTTTCCGCTGGAATTGTACAGCATAATATCGAACCAGGAATTCCAGTGAGTGACCGCCAGCATGACCGCAATCGCCGCAATCACCGGCTTACAGAGCGGAAAAATTACCCGAAAATAAATTTTGAGCTCGCTTGCCCCGTCCAGCCGGGCCGATTCCGCCAGAGAATCCGGCAGCCCGTTCATAAAGGACGCCATCAGGATCATGTAATAAGCGGAAAACAGCGACGGCAGCCAGTAGACTGTAAACGTCTCCGTCAGACCGATCTGCGTAAAAAGCAGGTAGGTCGGGATCAATCCGCCCGAAAAATACATGGTGATCACAAACACCAGACGCATAAAGCGCCGTCCCGCAAAATGCTGTATCGTCGTCACATAGGCCAGCAGACCGGTACACAAAATACAGGAGGCTGTGCCCACACCGGCGCGGAGCACGGAAATCAACGCTCCCCTGGCGATATTGCTCCTCTGGAAAATATAGCTGTAGTTGCTCAGCGTAAAGATCCTGGGCCAGAAGCTTAAGCCTCCCTTCACCGTATCCGATCCCTCGTTTAAAGAAATCACCAGCTGGTTCCAGAAGGGATAGATCATGACAAAAGCAAACGCCAGCATGAATATCACATTGAATACGTCGAACACCCTGGAGCCGGCGCTCGTCTTGATTTTTGTCTTTTTTGCCGCCATCTCTGCAACCTTCCCTCTCTCAGAATAATCTCATATCCGCGACCTTTCCGGAAATCTTGTTGGCGATTACCACCAGGGCAAAGCCGATCACCGATTTCAGCAGGCCTACCGCCGTCGCAAAGGAATACCGTCCGATCTGTACGCCGTAGCGGTACACATAAGTATCGATGTTTTCATAGACCTCCTTGGTCAACGGCGTTCCTATCAGCAGCTGTTGTTCAAAACCGGCGTTTAAGATATTTCCGATATTCATGATAAACAGCAGGATGATCGTGGGCGCGATCCCGGGCAGCGTGATGTGCCATACCTTTCCGAAGCGTCCCAGGCCGTCCACCGCACCGGCCTGGTAAAGCTCCTGATCCACTCCCGCGATGGCGGAGATATAAATAATCGCCGACCATCCCAGATCCTTCCAGATATTCGCGCTCGTCAAAATCCCCCAAAACATGTTTTTTTCATTCAGGAAGGCGATGGGCTGCTCCGTGATCCCAAGCCGCATAAGGATTTCGTTGATATTGCCCTCCGTCCCCAAAAGCGTCATCAGGATACTTGCCACCACCACCCAGGAAATAAAGTAGGGAAGATAGGAGATTGTCTGGACCGCCTTTTTAAACACCGTATGGTGAATCTCATTCAGCAGCAGGGCGAACAGGATCGGCGCGGTAAAGCCGATCGTCATGTTCAGCCCGCTGATCACCAGCGTATTGCGGAATACTCTCCACATATCCGGCAGCGAGAAAAAGTCGATCCAGTTTTTCAGCCCGATAAACTTACAGTCAAACAGGCTCCTGCCCGGCACATAGTCAAAAAAGGCGATAATGTTGCCAAGCATGGGAACGTAACAAAATACGGCGGCCCACACCAGGGCGAACAGACAGATCAGCCACAGCTGCCTTTGTGTGCGGAAGGATTTTATGATTCCTGTCTTTTGAAGCTTTGTTTTCTTTTTCATCGATTATTCTCCGGCGTTGAATTTTGCCACATTCGCCTCGTACTGGCTCTTTACATGCGCAGTCACATCCGCAAGCCCCAGGGAATTGCACTTTTCTCTCGCCTCCAAAAAGGAGCTCTCGCAGGCTTCTTCCGTGTCGGCGGTGATAATTCTTGCCCATTCCGTCTCCAGCGCGTCCTTGATGGTCTGGTTCGTGATGGTAACCTCTTCGTTAGGATCGTAGGTCACATTATAGAGGGAAATCTCTGCGGGCTTTGCCGTGTAATTGCCCCAGCTGATCTGGATTCCCTGGTCCGCGAAGGTACCGTCCTCATTCACCGGCCAGTAATCATAAACGCTGACCCGATCCACGCGGGGATCAATCTTGTCAAAATTCTGCGTGTCGTCCGTCTTCATCCACTGACCGCAGATCGCCAGCATATATTTGCCGCCGCCGTTTTGCTGCTCTCTCACCTCGTGGTAGGTTGTCTCCTTTGTATCCACATCCATGATCGCATCGTCCAGCTTCCAGGTACCGTCCTCCGCGATTTCCCACACGTTGTCCTCGCTGGGTGCTCCCCAGCCCATGATGAAATTGCCAAGCTCGCTGGATTCCCAGTTCAGATAACGCATCACCATCCCCAGATCTTTGCACTTATCCGTAATGATGCAGCGGTAGCTTCCCAGGAAATTGTTGGTGATCAGCGTGGTGTCGTCCATGGTCTTGCCGTCCGCATGTACGGAGACATTGGCAAACCGTTTCTCTACCGTATAATTGTCCGGATCCTGGGTCGCCCAGTACTGATGTCCTCCGGTCCAGCCATACCACCAGGTGCCGAAATTTGCCAGGATCTGTCCGTTCTGCATTTTCGTCATCAGCGTCTCATAATCCACGCTCAGAAAATCCGGATCGATCATATTCTCCCGCCAAAGCTTGTTGACGAATTTGGCTATCTCAAGTCCCTCATCCGTATTGATCCAGTGCGTGAATTCCCCTGTGCTCTCGTCATGCTTATATTCGTTGATAAATCCGTAGGCTCCCAGCATCGCCTTCAGGAAATTCTGTCCCTTGTCCACACTGGAAAAGCCGTAGGTCGTCTGTCCGCTGTCGTTTGTGGGATGGTTTTCCAGCACCTTCTTCACCGCCTCATAATAGCCCTCCGGTGTGGAATACATCTCGCTCTCTCCCAACTCCTTCCACATATCGTAGCGGATGCCGAAATCATACCCTGCCACGTTGGGGTTATTTCCCCATAGGTGAGCCAGCTTATAAATATGCCCGTCCTCATCCTTTAACATATTCAGATACTTTCCGTAGCGCCGGGTGATATTGTCCCCGTATTTCTCCAGCGCCTCCGTCAAATCCAGCGCTTTCCCCTGCTGGATGAACTTGTTTGCCATGTCGTCGGAAATATTGGTGATAACCGCCGGATAATCCCCGTTTGCCAGCATCAGGTTCAGCTTTTCATCCATATCGATGCTGTAGTAGGTCCAGTTGATCTTCACATTCAGATTATCCAAAAGCCATTGATCCAGAACGGCCTTTCCTCCCTTTTCGTCGGCCACCAGTTCCTCCTGGTCCCCCTGACCGCCGTACACATCGATCACCAGCGTCTCCTCCGGCTTTACCCATCCCCACTCGTTTTCCTCACCCTGCAGGTCCGCACTGGATAAATCCGCTGCCGCCGTCTGATCCGATTTGGAACCGCATCCCGCCAGCGATGCAAAAGCCAGTGCGCAGGACAGTGCCAGCGCCGCAATTCTTTTTCTGTGCATTTTGTTTTCCTCTCTTTCTCCCTTTTTTATACAAACAAGCCAATACGGCATGTTCTTTCGGTTAATTGTTTAACCATATTTATAGTCTGGATTATACGTCCATTCTCCTCTGTTTGTCAATTATGCACATCGCATAAGTTAATCGTTTAATTTTTGTTGATTATTCCGTCTTGCATTTTTTTATCAGGCCTTTGTACACTGAGAGTAATGTTTGACACTGCCATGATCCTGAAAGGAGCCTTTTTATGACATCACCCATTCTTTCCTATGATTTCCGGAATATCAGCAGCACCATTGTCCCCGACCTGTCCGGAAACGGTTTTGCCGGCGTCATCCGTGGGATGGACCGGGGCGGCGCGCAGCTTGGTTCTGCTCAGGTATTTGGACGCCTGCTTCCCGTGCTTTCCCTCTCCGGCGGAAAAAACGGCGGCTTTCTCCAGCTTCCCGACGGCATCGTAAGCGACCGGAGCGGACTCACGGTCAGCTTCTATTTCTGTCTGCATTCCCTGGAGAGCTACGGCGCTTTATTCGGCCTGGGCGAAGATACCGGTCTCTATCTCTCCGTGCTTCCGGACGAGGAGGATCCGGCATGCTTTCTCCTCTCTCCCGGCCTCACCTGCGGCGGCCGGAGCCAGGAGAGCTCTCTGGAGCGCTGGGAAAGGCTCTTTCTCGACCGATGGTACCACGCCGTGATAACGGTCTGCGACGCAGCGCTTCCCGGCATGGATCCTGCCTCGTCAAGGGTGCAGGCCGACCTTTATCTGGACGGCAGGCCTGTCGGCAGCATCCGGCACCGATACCTGACCTTTACATCCCTGTTCGGCTGCAAAAGCTGCTTTTTTGGCGACAGCTTTCTGGCCTTTGCGCCCCTGGCCCTGTCCCTGGGAGAAATCCGTCTGTTTGCCTCTCCCCTGCCCGAAAAAGAACGCGCCGCGCTTTTTTCTCTCTCCGACCAGGAACGGATCCGCCTTTCGGCCCAAAAGCTGCGCGGCCTGTTTGAAAAAAACGTTTCCTCCGACCTTTCCCTTCCGCTTCGGGGCGAATTTGATACATCGGTTTGCTGGCGCAGCCTGCATCCCGAATGGATCTCCGACAGCGGGGCTGTCCGTCGGCCTCCCGCCGGCAAACCGGATCAGCAGGCCCGTCTGGAGGCGGAAATTTCCTACGGCCACAGCTCTGATCGATTCCTTTATCCGCTCACCATAGCCGCCCTGCCCTCTGCCCAAAGGCTTCTGCAGGAGGATATCGACCGGATCCGGATTCCCTTCGGAGAACATCTGACCCATCCGCCGCTGCTGCCTGCGCGGGGGCAAAACGGCTCGGTCTTTTGCTGGTCCTGCAATCAGCCCAAGCTCTACGATCCTCAAAGCGGCCAATTCTGCGCGCCCCTGTCCGGGCCGGTTTGGGTTACACTGCGCCTGGAGGCGTCCCGGAAAGGCCTGCACCGGCAAAAAGAGTTTTCCCTGCGCTTCTGGCCCGTCTCCGATGCACTGCCGGGCCCGGCCGACGGCCTGTCCTCGTCCGCTGTCCCGGACATCAGGACGCTTCCGCCCGAATCCGGTCCCGATGCCCTCCTGAACAGCGTCCCCCTCTTTCACCTTTCCTGGAGTGCGGACGGTCTTCTGCCGGAAAATCAGAAGCGCTGCGCCGATTATCTGCTCCTGCTCGATCCGGACCGGATGCTTTACAATTTTCGCCGGGCCTTCGGGCAGGATACCAAGGGCGCCCTGCCCCTCGGCGGCTGGGAGGAGCCGGCCGGGCTTCTGCGCGGCCATTCCACCGGCCACTATCTGTCCGCCCTGGCCTTTGCCTTTGCTTCCACGAAGCGCGCTGAATTTGCAGACCGCGCCCGCCTGCTGATCAGCCAGCTTCGCAGCCTGCAGCTTTTGTCCCAGGGCGATCCGGCAGCGTTCCGGACAGCCTGCAGCCCCCAAAGCGCGTCCCAGTCCCTTTGGAGCCACGACCCTTCCGTCTGGGGGGAGGGGTTTTTGAGCGCTTACTCTCCGGACCAGTTCGCCCTGCTCGAGCAGTTTACCCCCTACGCTACGATCTGGGCCCCCTATTACACTCTGCACAAGCTGCTGGCCGGATTTCTGGACTGCTGGAGGCTCCTGGAAAACCGGGAAGCGCTTGCCTGCGCGGAAGGGATTGGCTCCTGGGTTTACCGGCGTCTCTCCTCCCTCCCCGAAAGCCACCGCAGCAAAATGTGGACCATGTATATTGCCGGGGAATACGGCGGGATGAACGAATCCCTGGCCAGGCTTTTTGAAATCACCCAAAACCCCGACTACCGGAATGCCGCGCGGATGTTTGACAATCCCGGAGTTTTTGACGGACTTTCCCAAAACAAGGATACCATCAGCGGTCTCCATGCCAACCAGCACATTCCTCAGATTATCGGAGCGCTGCTGGAATATGAGGCTGGCCGGGATCCCTATTACTACCGGACGGCCCGCAATTTCTGGCACATTGTCCGGCAGCACTATCTGTATGCCATCGGAGGCGTCGGACGGGGTGAAAATTTCAAGGAGCCTGATATTTTGGCGGGCAATATCGAGGACGGCCGCAACTGTGAAACCTGCGCGGCCTACAACCTGCTGAAGCTGACCGGGCTTTTGTATCGCTACGAGCCGGACTGCGGCTGCTACATGGACTATTACGAACGGGCCATGCTCAATCAGATCGCAGCCTCCCAGAATCCCAAAATGCTTCCGCACGCCCATCACCGGGTCACCTATATGCTTCCCATCGGCCCGGGGGCCCGCAGAGAATACAGCAACGACTACGAGGATTTTACCTGCTGTCACGGAACCGGCATGGAAAACCATGTCCGCTATCTGGAGCACGCCTGGCATCGGGATCCGCAGGAGGAAAACGTCTATTTTAACCTGTATCTGTCCAGCGCCTGCCGTCTGGAGAAACAAGAGACGGTGCTGACGGCCTCCGTTCCCTCCTTCTGGGAAAAAAGCACCATCCGGATCAGCAAAAACGCCTCCTTCTGCCTGCATATCCGGATCCCCTCCTGGTGCCGGGAGGACTTCTCGCTCTCCCTCAACGGTGTCCCGCAGGAGAACCAGGTTCCGGGCGGCGACTATTTTGTCCTGAAAAAACATTTTTCGGCAGGGGATTCCATTTCCATCCATACGCCCTGGAATATCCGCCTTGCCTATACCCCGGACCGGATCGATTCCCATGCCGTCGCCGCTGTCCTGTTCGGTCCTCTGGTGATGGCAGCGCTGAGCGATTCCTCCGACTGCCTGACGCTGCGCCTCCCGCAGGAGGCTGCCCTCGGCTTTGAGAGGGATCCCGAAAATCCGCTCTCCCTTTCCTACGAAGGGCTGCAGTTTATTCCCATGTATCAGGCCCATGATATGGCCTATCACACCTACTTCCGGATTGAGCCGATGAATTGATTTTCAAAAAACGCGCCATGACAAGGCCCCGGGAAAGGAAGCCGTTTGTAAGCTTCCTTTCCCGGGGCCTTATTATCTGATTGCTGTTTTCAGCTGCAGGTGAAGGTTCCGCGCTGAATCAGCCTGCAGGGCAGCTCGTATTTTCTGACACTGTCCGCCCGTTTCTCGATCAGACGGATTGCCAGCTCCGCCGCCTTCTGTCCGATTTCCTCCAGCGGAATCCGGATCGAGCTCAGCTCCGGATCGGAGGAATAGGCGATGTCCGAATCGTCAAATCCGACCAGCTCCATCTCCTCCGGGACCCGATAGCCGCAGCTTCTCAGCTCTTTCATCGCGCCCAGGGCCATCCAGTCATTCATACTAAACAGCGCCGTCGGCGGCTCCTTTTTCGCAAGCAGCTTACGGCAAGCCTCCCGCCCCGAGACAAGGCTCCAGTTTCCCGAGACAATCAGGGAAGGATCCAGCGGGATCTCCTCCTCCATCAGCGCCGCCTGGTATCCCATCAGACGCTGATAGGTGGGCGCAGAATCCACCGGCCCACTGATCAGCCCGATCCTGCGGTGCCCCTTTCGGATCATCTTTCCGACTACCTGGCGGGTAATCTCATAGTTATCATACCCCACCATATAGTCCTTTTCCTCCCGGGAATAGCTGTAAGCATATACGACGCTGTCCTTATCCCGGATCAGGCCGGTCAGATCCCGGTCATGGGTCCCCACAAAAATCACGCCGTTTGCGCCCGCAGACCGAAAAATGGAAAGAGTGCTTTGAACCTCCTCCTGAAAATCAAAAATTTCGCCGTAATTCCCCCGTATCTTGTCCATCAGTCCCAGGTCGTACAAGACCAAATGATAACCGTGCTCCCCGGCATAGCGGTTAATTCCCTTCACCAGCAGGCTGCCCTGATAAGTCGCGATATCCTCCACCACCACACCGATCAGGTTGGAGCGGCTGGAACGAAGGGCCTTCGCAAGCATATTCGGCTGATAGTTCATTTCCTTCACGACCCTGCGTACCCGCTCCGACACCTCTTCGCTGACCTTTCCGGAACGATTATTGAGAACATAAGACACCGTCGCCGTGGAGACGCCCGCACGTTCGGCCACATCCTTCAATGTAGGCATGATCCCACCTCCGCACATTAATCGTTTAACATACTCCCATTATAACCTGCTTCGACCGGTCAAGTCAACTTATCCCCGCATATTCCCGCAAGCCCAATCCTTCACCACGCCGAAAAATTCCCGCAGCATGTTGTTGGGCAAAAAGAACGCTCCGGAGGGCGCTCCGATGCCCACCGCCTCCGGAAAGCCCTGGGCCCTGGCCAGCCGGACGCTCCGGTAAATGTGGAAATTGCTGGTGACCACGCCGATCCTTTCTGTGCTGTCCGGGATCAGTTTGCGGGCATTCTGCAGATTTTCCACCGTGTTGACCGACGCATCCTCCAAAATCAGCCGATCCGGATCGAGCCCCTTTTCCGTCAGATACCGGTACATCCCCTCCGCCTCGCTGACCGGCTCGTTTCCGCCCCGGCCGCCGCAGAGCACGCAGAGGGTGTCCGGATTATCCTCCAGATAGTCAAAGGCCCGGTCCAGCCTGTAGCGCAGCACTGTGCTGGGGCCGTTTTCCTTCATCTGCGCTCCCAGCACGACCAGATAGGAAAGGCCGTTCTCCCCCTTTTGTCCAAACCCGCTCACAATCAGCGCCTCCACCAGGACAAAGGCCGTCAGGCCAAGCGCTGCAAGGATCAGGAAGGCGCGTCTGAAAAGGACCGGCAGCCTGTCCCAGAGCCCGCTCTGCAGACACCAGCCCAAAGCGCCCAGGCAGGCTGCCGCCACCACCCAGATCAGGAAAAACCGGGTGCCCGCCGCTTTGGCCGCCAGGATCCCCAGACAGTACAGAACACAGAGCGCCGCCAAAAAATAACAGCCTGCCGCCATTTTTTTCCTCCCCTTATTCCTTCCGGAAAATATCATAATTTACCTTCCCGTAAAAAAGCCGCTCCATCTCGTCCCTGTCCTCGATGTGCAGGCCCAGAATCCACATGATCTTGGCAAATACCGCCTCCAGCGTCATGTCGTAGGTTTCCAGAAACGGCAGCTTATCCTTGGCCTTGCGGCCCACCACATAGGTATCCATGCTGCTGCCCTCATACGTCACCTGGGTGGCCATAATCAGGATTTTCTCATGGGCCTTGTAGCGGCCCATCTCCGTCAGCAGCGCCTCCCGGAGCCGGTCCGGCAGGCCGCCCACGCCAAAGCCCTCCACAATGATGCAGTCGTAAAGCTGCAGAATCTGCGGAATGATGGCCGGGGACATACCGGGAGTGAGCTTGAGTAAAAAGACCCTTCTGTCCATCCGGTCATAAAAGCGCACCGGTCCCCCCGCGCTGTTCTCGATGTAGTAGATCACCACGTCGTCCTGTACCTTCCCCAGCACCGGGAAATTGATGCTGGAAAAGGCGTTATAGCTGAAGGTGGCCGTTTTCTTGGCCCGGGTGCCCGCGATAATCTTACCGTCAAACACCAGCATCACGTCCCGGCTGCGTCCGTCCAGCGCGCAGCGGATGCTGTCGTGAAGGTTTTTGCGGGCGTCGGTGATCTCCAGCAAAATAGACTTCTGCGCTCCGGTGAGCACGATGGGCTTGGGGGAATCCTGGATCAGATAGGACAGGGCCGCCGCCGTATAAGCCATGGTGTCCGTGCCGTGGCAAATCAAAAAGGCGTCGTAGCTGTCATAGTTTTCCCGGATCAGCCGCGCCAAAAGCAGCCAGTGGGACACCTCCATATTGGTGGAATCGATGCTGCAGACCGCATAGGGCACCAGCTCGCAGACCTCCTCAAACTCCCGGACATACTGGAGGAAATCCTCCGGCGAAAGCACCGGCAGAAGGCCGTTTCCGCTGTCCCCGGAGGCAATGGTCCCACCGGTGGTCAAAAGAAGGATCCTTTTTTTCATGCCGTTTCCTCCGGCGTCCGGTCCGTGCTGCCAAAGCCTCCGGTACGCACGCCCTCCGCCTGATCCTCCTCGGTAATGCCGTAGGGCAGGAAAATTCCCTGCAAAAAGCCCTCTCCCGGACGGATCTCCAGCACCCGTCCCTCGTTGGAATCGTTGGTGAGCTTCGCCAGGATATGGCCCTCGTTGTCCGCCTCATAGTAATCGCTGTCGATAATTCCCACCGTATTGTTCAGCTGCAGGCGGTACTTAAAGCCCTGGCCGCTTCTGGGGAACAGGCACAGCACCCAGTCCTCCTCCATCCGCGCCCGGATGCCCGTGGGGATCTTTATCGTCTCGCCGGGCCGCAGCACAAAGGCTACCGGCGCGGCAAAATCATATCCCGCGCTGCCCGCCGTAGCCCGTCTCGGCAGGGTGATATCCTCATAGACCGCCTGGATCTCCTCCCTTTCATGGCCCGGAAAGGCGTCCGTAAAATCCTTCTCATACTGTGCAAAGCTGACCTTCTCAAATGCCGCAATTCTTCTCATCTGCAGGTTCCTTTCTCTCTGTTTTCATTTTCATAGTCCATGCAGTACAATACAGGCTCCCCTGCACCGTCCCGCAGAAGCGTGGCGGGCACGTCGATCACCCGCTGGTTTTTGCTTCCCTTCCAGAGAAGCTTCGGATCCTTTTCCTCCCGCAGAAATTTGCCGTCCACACACACATCCACGTCCCGCATCACCGGCAGGCTGCAGACCTGCTCCCACGGATAGCCGGTGTAGAGCCAGACCGTTTTTTGCGGATAGCGCCGCTTCACCTGCCGGACCAGCTCCGTCACCTCTGCCCGATTTGCCGGGTGGAGCGGGTCGCCTCCGGAAAGCGTCAGCCCGGAGATGTAGCTCTTGTCCAGCTGGTCAAAAATCTCCTGCCGGGCCGCGCTGTCAAAGACAAGACCTCCCTCCGGATCCCAGGTCAGAGGATTATGGCATTCGGGGCAATGATGGCCACAGCCCGCCACCCAGAGCACCACCCGCAGGCCGTCCCCGTTTTTCATATCATCCTTTGTAATGTCGTGATAACGCATCACATCGATTTCCTTTCCGCGATCTCGGCCATCTTGGCGTCATTTAAGCGGGTATCCCCGTGCACCCTGGAATAGGACAGATAGCCGTTCATCCGGTCGATCTTGGTCAGGTTTTTGCTGCCGCAGACCGGGCATACATCCATCTCAAGCTCCTGGTGGCCGCAGTCGTCGCAGTAGGCCAGGGACAGGTTTACGCCCTCGTAATAGCCCAGCTCCATGGCCCGGCGGATCAGGGTGCGCACCGCCTCCAGGTTGTAGTCGATGGGATATTTCACATACTGGATCTTGCCGCCGTTGCACAGATCCCAGAAACGGCCCTCCAGATCCTGCTTCTCGATGGGCGTGATGTCCTCCGTCACATGACAGTGGAAGGAATTGCTCACATATTCCCGGTCGGACACCCCTTCGATGATGCCGTATTTTCTCCGGAACTGTTTGACCTGCAGCCCGCAGAGATTTTCCGCCGGCGTGCCGTAAATGGCGTAAAGACGGCCGTCCGCCTTCTTGTATTCCGCCACTCTCCGGTTAATGTGCTCCATCACCTCCAGCGCAAAGGCCCCGTCCTCCACAAGGGATTTGCCGTTGTAGAGCATCTGCAGCTCATTCAGGGCAGTGATGCCAAAGGACGCGGTGGCCGAAGCCAGCAGCGGCTTAATCTTATCGGACAGCTTCAAATGCCCGCCCAGAAAACCGCCCTCACAGTAGGCCAGCGGATTGGTGGAGGCGCGCATCTCGCCCAGGTAGGCATAGGTGCGCAGGTGGAGCTGGCGGATCAGCTCCAGATAACCGTCCAGCACCTCATAAAAATCCTTATTCTCATGGCGGGCCTTCGCCAGGATCATGGGAAGATGCAGCGAGACCGCCCCGATGTTGAAGCGCCCCACAAACACCGGCTTATCCTGTTCATCCGCCGGCTCCATGCCGCCCCGCTCATACCAGGGGGACAAAAAGGCGCGGCAGCCCATGGGGGAGACGATCCTCCCGTATTTTTTGTACATTTCGGCCACATAGCCCTTCCCGGTCAGGGACAGCCAGTCCGGATACATGGTCTTGGCGCTGCAGCGCACGCCCGCCTCGAACACGTCCTCCAGCGGCTTTCCGGGGCCGTGCAGGTTCTCGTCATACAAAAAGACGATCTTCGGGAACAGCACCGGCTTTTTGCAGCCCGCCTTTCCCTGCCCCCTGCGGCGCACGTTCAGCATACAGACGGTGGCAAGCCGCGCAAAGCGCCCGGTCCCCGTGCCCGCCGTCACCGTGATGAAGGGATAATCCCCCCGGCTGCTGGCCACGGTGTTGAACTTATATTCCCAGCCCTGGAAGCCCTGCTCCATCTCCCGAACCACGTCCTGCCAGGAAACCTCCTCCGCCTTTTCCCTCGCGACGCCCAGGGACAGATATTTCTCTACGTTCCGGTCATAGGACTTCTGCGCGTAGGGCTCCAGAATCAGATCCACGCTGGGCACCGTGAAGCCGCCGTACTGCTGGCTGGCCGCGCTCAGCACAATATCGCCGATCACGTCGAAGGCCACATCCAGACTTTTGGGCTCGTTATACCAGATATTTCCCATTTCAAAGCCGCCGGCCAGCACATGCTCCACGTCAAACAGACAGCAGTTCATCGTGTCCCGGCGCGCGGACATATCATGGATATAGATATAGCCGTCCCGACAGGCCTGGATCTCCTCCGTGGTCATGAAAAACTTCTGATACAGCTCCTTGTTGAGCTGATTAAAAATCAGGCTCCGCTTGGTGGATACCAGCGCCGAATCGGTGTTGGAATTTTCCTTGTCCCCGATGTACATGATCGACTGGCTTTTTTTGTACACGTCGTCCAGCATCCGCACGAAATCCTGCTTGTAATTCCGGTAATCGCGATAGCTTTTGGCCACGATGGGCTTGACCTGCTCCAGCGCGCTTTCCACCACGTTGTGCATCAGCGCGATGGGCACCTCCGTCTCCCCCATCTCGTCAATCTTGCTCACCACATGGACGCAGATGCTTCTCTTTTCCTCGTCGGTAAAGCGGGTCAGCGCCCGGTAGGCACTCTTTCCCACCGCGTCGATCACCTTCTGGACATTGAAGTCCTCCCGGCTGCCGTCCTTTTTGACGACCTGCACCGGCCGCCTGGTGGTATATTCCCGCCCGTAATCGGTCTTTTGCTCCTCTGTCCGGATTTCTTCTCTCATGGCTCCTCCTTTCCCAAACGGTCACTCCAATATTTTGCTTTCCTTCACCCGCGCCACGGCCTCGGCGATCTGCTCCTCATCCAGGACCAGCGCAAACCGCACATGGCCCCTTCCCAGCCGGCCGAAGCTGGAGCCCGGGGTGCAGAGCACTCCTGTTTTCTCCATCAGCTCCATCACAAACGCCACGTCGTCCTGACCGAATTTTTCCGGTATCCTGGCCCAGGCAAACATCGTGCCCTCGCTGTCCGGCACCGGCCAGCCCACCGACGACAGTCCCCGGCAGAGGGCATTCCTGCGCCGCTCATATTCCCGGCACTGGGCCTTCACCGGCTCGTCGGAGGCCGTCAGGGCCGCCACCGCCCCGTACTGTACCGGCAAAAAGGTGCCGTAATCGATCTGGGAGCGCAGGCGCTTAAACGCCGCCACCACCCGGGCGTTGCCTGCCAGAAAGCCCATCCGGGCCCCGGTATAGTCGTAGGACTTTGACAACGAATAAAACTCCACGCAGCAGTCCTTCGCCCCCGGTATAGACAGAATGGAAATTCCCTCTCTGCCGTCGTAAATGATATCGGAGTAGGCGTTGTCGTGAACAATCAGCAGCTCATGCTCCTTCGCCCAGGGGATCAGTCTCTCGTAAAAGCTGTGGGGCGCGCACTTACAGATCGGATTCATCGGATAGGAGACGATCATGAACCGCGCCCGGTCAGCGGCCTCAGAAAGCGCCTCCAGCTCCGGCAGCCAGCCGTTTTCTTCTGTCAGCTCATAAAATGACAGCTTTCCTCCCGCCAACGTGGGCCCCACTGAAAAAATCGGATAGCCGGGATCGGGCACGAGAACCTCATCCCCGGGATTCAACAGGCAAAAGCCCAGATGGGCGATTCCCTCCTGGCTGCCGTAAACGGTGGTGATCTCATCCTTTTGAAGCGATACGCCATAGCGCTGCGCAAACCGCCTCTGCACCGCCTCCGTCAGCTCCGGCAAATCCGCCAGCGCATACTTATAGTTTTCCGGCTTTGCAGCCGCCCGCTGCACCGCCTCCATCACCGCCTGCTGGGGCGCAAAGTCCGGCGTCCCCACGGACAGGTTGTACACTCTCCTGCCCTGTGCCAAAAGGGACAGGCGCTTTTCGTTGAGCACCTGAAAAATCCCTTCCTCATATTCCTTCATCCGATCCGCTAACCGTATCTCCATCTCTCCTCATCTTCCTTTCTTCCGGCGGCTGCCCCTTTTTGTGAAAGGGCGCGACAAACCGGCACCGGGAAATCCTCGTCCCCGGTGCCGGCTCTGCCTTCATCGTTTTTGCTGTTTCTGCGGCCGCAAAGCAACGTTATACGTTTCCCTCCGCCTGTGCGTTTTCTTTCCCGGCTCCGCTCTGCTCTGCGTCCCTGGCATCCTTGCGCCTGCGCAGCTGAATCCCGGCAAATACCGCTGCCGCGATCACCGCAATGCTGACCGCAAACACCAACAGATAGGACAAAAACGAATTGATAAACGCAATCAGATTTCCCATGACTGTTCTCCCTCCGGATTCTTTCCTTACAGTTCAGCCCGCGCCATTCGCAAAGTCGCGCTAACGCGCTTTCCGCCGCTTCGC
>JAUNGT010000066.1 GCA_030524455.1 Eubacteriales bacterium
TGGCTGGCTGAACTGTTCTTAGTGGAACTGTGACCGGTACAGCGTCGCGTAAGCCCCGCCCCGTTCCATCAGCTCCCGATGGGTGCCCTGCTCTGTGATATCCCCGTTTTCGACCACAAGGATCCGGTCGGCATTTCGGATGGTGGAGAGCCGGTGGGCGATGACAAAGCAGGTCTTGTCCGCCATCAGGCGGCGCATGGCGAGCTGGATCTCCTCCTCGGTGCGGGTGTCCACGTTGGAGGTGGCTTCATCCAAAATCAGCAGACGGGCGTCCAGCAGCATGGCGCGGGCGATCGTCAGAAGCTGCTTCTGGCCCTTCGACAGGTTGGAGCCCTCCTCCGTCAGCACCGTGTCGTAGCCGTTGGGAAGCTGCAGCACCGCGTCGTGAATGCGGGCGGCCCGGCAGACGCGCTCCACCTCCTCCCGGGTGGCTCCTTCCTTGCCGTAGGCGATATTTTCATAGACCGTACCGGTAAACAGCCAGGTGTCCTGCAGCACCATGGCATAGGAGCTTCGCAGGCTTTTGAGGGTGAACTCCCGCTGGTCGGTATTGTCCAGAAGGATTTCCCCGGACTGCGGATCGTAAAAGCGCATCAGCAGGTTGATCAGCGTGGTTTTTCCCGCCCCGGTATGTCCCACTACCGCGGTCAGGCTGCCCGGCGGCGCGCACAGGTTCAGGTCGCAAATCACCGTTTTCCCCGGGACATAGCCAAAGCGCACATGCCTTAACTCCACCTGTCCTGCCGGCTGCACGAGGGTCTGCGCGCCGGGACGGTCCGGCGTCTCCCTTTCCTCGGACAGCAGCCGGAAAATCCGCTCCGCCGCCGCGAAGGCGGACTGGAACTCGCTCAGGATATTTGCGGCCTCGTTGATGGGGCCGGAAAATTTCCGGGAATAGAGCACAAAGGAGGACAAAGCGCCCAGGGAAATCCTTCCGTGCAGGAACAGGAAGGCGCCGAACATACTGATCAGGGCCAGGGAGAGGTTGTTGATGAAATTGACGGAGGGCCCCGTCATACTGCCGTAGTAGTCCGCCCGGTAATAGGCGTCCACGGCCTCCCGGTTTTTTTCGGAAAAGCGCTCCGTCATGACCTTTTCCCGGTGATAGGCGCGGATCGTCTGGTGGGCGCTGATCATCTCCTCCGTGTAGCCGTTTAATTCGCCCAGGGCCGCCGAGCGCCGGCGAAACAGCGGGCGCACCTTGCCCGTCATATATTTGGTGAGGAAAATGGAGGCGGGAACCGTCACGACCAGCACCGATACCAGCACAGGGGCGATGGTCAGCATCATCACCAGCGCCCCCAGAACGGTGATCACGCTGGTGGCGATCTGCAGAACGTCATTTGTCAGGGAAGCGTTGAGCGTGTCGATATCGTAGGAAATCCGGCTCACCAGCTCTCCCGCCGGCGTCCGGTCAAAAAATCCCACCGGCAGCTCCTCCAGCCGCGCAAACACGTCCCGGCGCATCTGATAGGACACGCGCTGACTGATCCGGATCATGATCCGGCTGAGCACATAGGAGAACAGGGACGAGAACAGGTAAAAAAAGATCATCCAGCCCGCATAATAAAAAACCGTTGGAAAATCCACATCTTTGGGGCCGTGAATGGCGTCGATGGCCCAGCCGGACAGCATGGGGCCGGCCAGCCCCAGCAGGTTGCCCGCAAGGGTCAGAAAAAAGGCCAGCGCCAGCAGCCATTTATCGTAGGCGAGATAGCGCCAGATCTGTCCGGACAGATAAAGGGTATCTCTCTTTTTTACGGACTCCTTTCCGGTATTCATTCCCATTCCTCCATCCCTTCTCCCATCTGGGATACGGCGATTTCCCGATATTCTCTGCAGTGCTCCATCAGCTGCCTGTGTGTGCCGGTCCCGATGACTTTTCCGCCGGAAAGCATCAGGATCAGGCCTGCGTTTTTGACCGAGCTGACCCGCTGGGCGATCAGGATCACTGTGGTGTCCGGATAGAAACGGCGGATTGCCTGACGCAGCTTCAGATCCGTGGCATAATCCAGCGCGCTGGAGGAATCGTCCAGAATCAGGATTTGGGGATTCCCCGCCAGCGCTCTGGCGATCAGGATGCGCTGCTTTTGCCCGCCGCTGAGATTGCTGCCCCGTATCGTCAGACGGTGGCCGTAGCCTTCCGGCAGGGCGCGGATAAACTCCTCCGCCTGGGCGCAGCGGGCAGCCCGCTCCACTTCCCTGTCCGGGATCTGCCGTCCAAAACGGATATTTTCCGCCACCGTATCCGCCAGCAGGACATCATTTTGAAACACGACGCCGAAGAGCTCATGGAGCTTTCCGGGATCCATGCTGCGGACGTCCTGCCCGCTGATCCACACGCGCCCGGCCTGCGGATCGTAAAACCGCTGCAGCAGGCGGATCAGCGTGGTTTTTCCGCTGCCCGTGGCCCCGATGATGCCCAGCGTCTGCCCCTTTTCCAGGCCAAAGCTGACAGACGAAACCGCATTCGCTGTCCCGTAATAGGAAAAGGAAACCTCCTCAAAGCAAAGAAACGGCCGATGTGCGCTCTTTGGCTGCCCGGACGGCGCAGGTTCGGGTTCCCGCGCAGGCTCGGGCCCCAGCTGCTGCGGCGCATCCAGCACCTCCCGGATCCGGTTGGCGGAGGCGGTGCCCTTGGCGTACATCAGAAACATCCGGTTGATGGACAGCATGGCGTTCAGCATGATCGTGAAATAGGTCAGAAAGGCCAGGATCACGCCGGGCTTTGCCAGATCCCTCCAGACCAGCCAGGCGCCCACGATCACCACCAGCGTCAGTCCGCAGTTTAAGAAAAAGTTCATCAGAGGGTTGCTGGCAGCCATCGTCACGGAGGCTCTTCTCTCCCGCTCCCGCAGCTGCCGGATGATCCCGTCGAACCGCTCCTTTTCATAATCCATCTTGGAAAGCGCTTTGATGACCCGGATGCCGGAGGCGTTTTCCCGTACGGTGCGGACCATCACGTCCGCCGCCCGTTGCTGTTTTTCATAGAGAGGAATCCCCTTTTTGGAGATGGCAAAGGTGATGCCGCCCACAAAAGGGATGACCAGCAAAAAAACGCCGGCCAGCACCGGCTCTAACTGGAAGGTGACCAGAACCCCGCCCAGAAGCAAAATCGGCGCGCGCACGCCCATCCGCTGCATCATTCCGATCATCTGATGAAGATTGTAGGTGTCCGAGGTCAGCCGGGCTTCCAGGGAGGGCACGGTGAATTCGTCGGTCTGCCGGGCGGAAAGCCGGACGATGCGCCGGAAAAGATCCCGCCGGATTTTCTCCGTAGTGTCGCGGGCGACCCGGGAGGCCATCCGGTTGGCTGTGATATTGGTCAGCCAGGCCGTCAGGGCGCAAAAAATCATGGCCGCGCCGTAGAGAAGGATTTTTTTCTCATCCTTTTGCGGCACGACCTCGTCGATCAGATAGGAAAGAATCCATGGAAGTAAAAGATCCATGATTGTTCCTGTAAATTTGATGGTCAGCCCCAGCCCCATTCTCCGAAAGCAGGGACGCAAATATTCCAGAATCGTTTTCATCTGTACTCACCAGGCTGTGGATGTTTGATTTCTACAGCGCTTTTTTCTTCCATCTCCCTCTCCGGTAAAAGAAGAAGGTAATCAGTGCGCCGCACAACCAGGAAATCAACAGGGAAATGTAGATACAGTCCTGATTGCCGTTGGGCAGCTCAGAAGTGCGCGTCAGCCAGGAAATCCCATAGGCGATGGGCACGCGGATCGCAACCGTGGTGATCAGGGAGATCCACATAGGCGTCATCGTATCCCCCGCGCCCCGCATCACGCCGGACAGCCCCTGCGTCACAGCCATGGCGATATAACCCACGGCAAGGATCTGCATCAGATGCATGCTCAGCTCCACCAGCCCTTCTGTGGCGGTAAAAATCCCCATCAGATATTTGCCGAATACAAGGATCAGCGCAGTGATCGCTGCCGAAACGCCCACGGCGATCAGCGTGCCCTGCCTGGCGCCGGCGGTCACCCGATCCATCCGTTTCGCCCCCACGTTCTGTCCGGCATAGGTGGTCAGCGCCGTGCCGAAAGAAAAATTGGGCATCATGGCAAAGCCGTCCACACGCATGACGATCACGTTGGCCGCGATAAAGGTTTCGCCGAAGCTGTTGGTCAGAGACTGCACCACGATCATCGCCATGGAAAAGATCGCCTGGGTCGCGCCGGAGGGAAGGCCCAGCCGCACGATATCCAGCGTATGCTTTTTGGTGGGAATAAAATCTCTGGCATGCAGGACAAAGATCTCCTTCATATGCAAAAGCTTCCACATACAAAGGATGGCGGAAACCGCCTGGGCGATGGCCGTCGCCAGCGCCACACCGGGCACGCCCATATTGAAGTTGGCCACAAACACGATATCCAGAATAATATTCAGCACCGTGGCCACCAGAAGATACATCAGCGCCGACACCGAATCTCCCAGCCCGCGCAGAATGCCGCTCAGAATATTGTAGTAGGCCACGCCCGCCACGCCGATAAACAGGATATTCAGATATCCCGCGCACCAGTCAAAGATACTCTCCGGCGTGTTCAAAAGCCGCAGAAGGGGCGGCACGATAACCGGCCCGATGAGCATGATAAAGACCGTGGAAACCGCCGTCAGCGTCACACAGCTCCCCACGGTGCTCGCCAGCTCCTCCTTCTCCCGGGCTCCGAAATACTGGGACACCATGATGCTGGCTCCCACGGAAATGCCGATAAACAATACCAGCAGCAGGTTTAAAATCGGGCTGGCGCTTCCCACCGCCGCCAGCGCGTTATCTCCCACATACCGTCCGACGACGATGGAATCCACCGTGTTGTAAAGCTGCTGGGCGATATTGCCGATGAGCATCGGCACCGCGAACAACGTGATTTTTTCCCACGGAGCGCCCTCCGTCATATCGATGGGCGCAAATAATTTCTGAAACATATACCCCTAACCCTCTTTCGTATGATATGTTTATGATATCGTTAAACGGAAGGAAAAGTCAACCCAAAAACCGGGACTGTTATTGGGGTTCCGGTTTTGCCGCAACGTTTCCGTGCATTCTGCGCCAGGAGGCCGGGGCTGCGCCGGTGGCCCGCCGGAACACCTCCGAGAAATGCTGGCGGCTGTTGAAGCCCGCGTTGATGGCCACCTCAACCACCGGCAGCGAGGAGGTTTCCAGCAGGAGCTTGGCTTTCTCCACGCGAAGGCGCAAAATCTCTTCCTTGATGGTAAGCCCCGTTTCTTTTTTAAACAGCCGCTGCAGATAGCCCTCCGAGACGCCCGCGGCCTCAGCGGTCTGTGCCACCGTGACTTCCCGGTCGAAATTTTCTTCCAGATAGCGTTGGGCCAGCCGGATATAACGGCTTTTGTCCTTTCGGCTCCGCTGCCGGTCCATCTGCCGGGCCACCAGGAGCAGAAACTGTCCCAGAAACAGATCGGCCATCGGGCCAAAGGCGCCGTCCCTTCCGGCATCCGCCAGCTCCTTTTGTTCCCGCAGCTCCCGGATCAGGGAGCTTATCGCCTCGCAAAGCTTCCCGTCGTCCGTCCCTGTCAGCACCCGCTCCCTGGAGCGCAAAAGACGCTCAAAGCTGCTCTCCCCGAGAAGCTGTCCCAGGCGAAGGCTTCCGGAGGCCCTCTCCAGCCGTCCCTCCAGATTCAGGATCCGGCAGGGCGACTGCTTTTCCACCGTGAGCCGGTGGGGAACCATTCCGCCGAGCAGGATGTAATCGCCCTCCCGCAGGTCATATTCTTTTCCATTTCCATCCTGCGCCTGACAGCTCACCCGGCACCGTCCGCTGACCACATACATGATCTCCCATTCCCGATGGCTGTGCATTTCCATCCGGTAAAACGGATAGTGTATCGCGTAGTATCGGTATATCCGGGGCCAAAATGAGCGAAGCTCGTCTACCTCCCTCTTTTCCTGCGTCAGAATCATCAAAAGTCCCTCTTTTTGAATCCTTTTCTTCCATAACAAGTATATCGCTTCCGCTGCCCTGCCGTCAATCCGGGATGAAAAATTAGATCAGATTTTCTGACATATTTTTATTTCGGGCACAAAGGCTTACACATTGTCTTTTTCAGTAGGATATAATGCATGCACAAACAACAAACAAGAGGAGGCTTTTCTTATGTCATTCAAGCTTGCAGTGATCGGCGCGGGAAGCGTCGGCTTTACCCGCACCCTTTTTTCTGACCTGATGACCGTTCCGGAATTCCACAATATCGAGGTTTCCTTCACGGATATCAACCAGCATAACCTGGATATGGTGACAGCGCTGTGCCAGCGGGATCTGGAGGAAAACGGCGTGCCCATCAAAATCCATTCCACCACCGACCGCAGGGAGGCGCTCAAGGGCGCCCGCTACATCATCAACTGCGTGCGCATCGGTATGCTGGAGGCCTTTGAGATGGATGTGGACATCCCTCTCAAATACGGCGTGGATCAGTGCGTGGGCGATACCCTTTGCACCGGCGGTATTTTCTACGGCCAGAGAGGCATCGCGGCCATTCTGGACTTCTGTAAGGATATCCGGGAGGTTGCAGAGCCCGATGCGCTGATGCTCAACTACTCCAACCCCAACGCCATGATGACCTGGGCGGCCAACAAATACGGCAAGGTCCGCACCCTGGGGCTTTGCCACGGCGTGCAGGGCGGCCACAGGCAGATCGCCGAGGCGCTCGGCTATCAGCAGAAGGATGTGGACATTATCTGCGCCGGGATCAATCACCAGACCTGGTACATCTCCGTCAAGCATAACGGACAGGAGCTTCTGGACAAGATTCTTCCCGCCTACGAGAAAAATGAGGAGCTGTCCCGCACGGAAAAGGTGCGCATCGACATGCTCAAAA
Source organism: Eubacteriales bacterium (assembly GCA_030524455.1). Taxonomy (GTDB): domain Bacteria; phylum Bacillota; class Clostridia; order Lachnospirales; family Lachnospiraceae; genus Gallintestinimicrobium. The sequence continues at coordinate 6,844 of JAUNGT010000066.1, forward strand.
ATTTCGGCTACTACTCCACCGAGTCAAACGGCCATCTTTCCGAGTATGTTTCCTGGTATCGGAAGCGCCCGGAGGAGCTGTCTGAGTGGATCGATCTGGGAAGCTGGATCAACGGCGAAACCGGCGGCTATCTGCGCGTCTGCCGCGAGGGACGCAACTGGTTCGAGGAGGATTTCCCCAACTGGATGAAGGAGCCCGCGAAAAAATATGTGCCGGAAAACCGCAGCCAGGAGCATGGCTCCTACATCATCGAGGGCCTGGAGACCGGCCGGGTTTACCGCGGTCACTTCAATGTAATGAACGAGGGCTGCATCACCAACCTGCCCTATGAATCCGTCGTGGAGGTGCCCTGCTATGTGGACGGCAACGGCATCAGCATCCCCAAGGTGGGCGATCTGCCTCTTGGCTGCGCGGCGGTATGCTCTCAGAGCATCTGGGTACAGCGTCTTGCCGTGGAAGCTGCCGTTTCCGCCGATATCCGGCTGCTGCGCCAGGCGCTTTTGATGGATCCGCTTACCGGCGCAGTCTGCACCACTCCTGAAATCATGCAGATGGCCGACGAAATGCTGATCGCGGAAAGCAAATGGCTGCCCCAGTACAAGGAGGAAATCGAACGGGCCAAGGCCCGCATGGAGGCCAGAAAAGCCGACGGCACCTACATCCCTCCCAGAGACTACAAGGGCATCCGTGTGCACGAAAAGACCGTGGAGGAAATGCGCCAGAACAAGGAAGCTGCGAGAAAGAACGCTTCCGAGACCGACAAGGCCAAGGAGCGTCCTTCCGCAAAGTAATATAGTAACAAGTTCAGCCAGCCGGAAGCAACCGGCCAAAATCGTGCTCGCACGAATTTGGGCCGGTTGCTCCTGGCTGAGGGAGCGCCCGAT
>JAUNGT010000067.1 GCA_030524455.1 Eubacteriales bacterium
CTTTCGGTGAGGGATATTCAGGCTCCGTGGAGCTGGACAGACGCGAAGCGGGTGTTCGGCTGCGCGGGGATCTCTGGGGCCCCCACGGAAACCCAGCGCAGCGGTTTTCGTGGGGAGAGGAGGAGCAAGGGAACGAGCGCAGTTTTCGCCGCAAGGCGGAAACGGAGTGGAGCGGACTTTGCGACGACGAGGGGTTTGGGGAGGGTAGCTCCCCATCGCGGACGAAGTACGCTGTCAGCCCCCGGCAGGGCGCGCGGCACCGGTAACGGTGCATAAGTGCGCCCTTAGTGCCTAAGGGATTTATCCGGCGTCCCCGCCCTCGGCTCGTTTTTTCAGATATTCCCGCGCTGGCTCGCTCGTCAAGGCAAGCCTGAGAGGCGCGGCGGCTTCCTCGTCGGTCATGGTCTTTGCTTCCGGCACAATGCTTTCAAATACCGCGCCCCGGACGATAAGGCGGTGGTTTCGTTCCCGGCGTTCCTCGCGGGACAGCTTTTGCCGCAAAATCTTTTCTCTGTTTTCGTACTGCTGGATTTTCTTCTTGCTGTCCTCAATCTCGGCGGTCAATTCCTCGTGGGTTTTCTCTCTCGGTTTCGTCATAGGTGGTCGCTCCTTTCTGCCTGTCGGCATAGAAAAAGGACAGTCGATTTTCTCGGCTGTCCTTTGTGGGTAGTTTAGTTTTGATTGTGTGCTGTTCGATAAATAGGCAAATGTGCATTATTCTACGATATTCTCTATATAGTTGTAATCAATTTTTCCTTTTATTACAGAATAGAAAAAGGGGTCTTTTCTAATTCTATCATCTGAATTGATAATAAAATTATTCCAATCACCTGCTTCATTTCCATCAGATAGATAAATAGTTACTTTGAAACTATACCCAGAATATCCAGTAGATAGCCTTGACCTTTTTACCTCAACATCATTCAAGTTATCAATAATATGCTGAATTTGCTCTTTATCTTCAATATGCGTTACTTTTCCACTATTACCATTAAAAACAACAATTTCCATGACTTCATTAGGGTCTAAATTCATCAAGTCGATTGGAATATTATACCACACAGCAACGCCTAAAAGCAGAATTAGTACAACTGATAATAATACAAATATTTTCTTTTTCATATCAGTTCAACCCCCTTGTCCAATCTCAATTTGTCGCTCTGTTTCTTGACTAAAGTATAACACAAGAGTATGAACAAATCCACATCATTTCAGTCTGTCGGCGGCGTTGTTTTCTCTGGCATATTGCCGCGCCTTTTCCCGCCGTTCCTCGCTGTATGGGGCGGTCAGACGGAAAGAGAAACGCCCTTTTTCAATATCAAACTCCATGCAGCCCGTTTCCGGGTCTGCGTCGGTCTGCTGGCAGATCGCCGGATAACAGCGGCTGTATGCAAGCAGACGCTTTTTCAAGGCGGTGTTGTGGGTGCGGATATGGATAAGGGGTTCTTTCTCGTCAAACCAAATATCGGTGGTCTTTTCCTGCTTGGTAAGCCCTGTTTTCATAAACTCTCCTTTCTTCGCCCCTGTTACGCAGTAGGGGCATTTTCGGGTGTTTTCCCCGGCTCTTGACTTGGGGAAAACGGCGTTTTTGACGATAAAAACCGCCCGGACGGGGAATGTATCGTCGGGGCGGCTGTTATCGCAAGATTTCCGTTTTTTCCGGCTCTTGACCGTCAGACGCTGATAAGCGCAAGCTGTCGGCAAGTATCAGTTTCAGCAGCTTGTCGCGGAATGTTTCTGTGCTGCTGTGATTGAAAAACAGCTCCGCAACAATGGTCTGCCCATTCCTTTGCGTCGTAATAATCCCGTCCGGCTTGGTCGGCGGGGTAAGCGTTTCTTTCTTTTCTGTCAATCGGCTGCTCCTTTCTCCGGGCGCGAAAAAGGGATTTCCCGTATCTGGAAAATCCCTCTCTGCTGTTGGTTGTTCTGTTTTACTGTGCGGGGGCTGCGGCAACTGCCTGCGCCTTTTTCCTCGCTCTGTATTCCCGCGCTTTCATGCGGTCATATTCCCGCTGCTTTTCAAGGTTTCGCGCCCGGTACTCCCTTGAATACTGCCGGTGGTAGGCGCGGCTCTTTTCCTTTTTGGCTTCCTCGATTTCCTCCCGCATTTGCCGGATTTCCTGCTCGGTCGGCTCTGCAAGCTGCGTCACTTCGTTCTCAAACTTGCCGATATAGTTGAAATATATGCTGATGTGCTGGATTGCGTATCTCGCCCTTTTCTGGTCGCGCTCATACACTTCAATCCGGCTGATAAACTCGTTGAGAATGGCGGGGGTAAGGTCGGTAAAGGCAGCGTATCGCTCTGTCAGCTTCAAAAACTTCTGCGCCCGTCCTCCCGCATTTTCAAAAGCGGATAGCTGTTCTTGGAGTGCGGCAAGTTCCGCTTTCAGCGTGTAGTATTCTTCCGAATACTTCTGCGACATCTGCTCATAGCGGTCTTGCGGGATAGTGCCTAAAGCGTTATCCTCATAGAGCTTATTCAGCACCTTGTCAATCTGTTCAAGGCGCGCCGTGATTTGCGGGATACGCTTCTGCTTTTTCTTGGTCTGGTCGGTCTGCTGTGCGGAAAGGCTCTTTTTCACTAAGGCTTCAAACTCTGCCCGGTTGCTGATAGAGTAGTCCTCGATTTTTTTCAGCACATCTGCGACGGTCTGCATAAGCAGATCCGCGTCGATGATGTGCGGGGAGCTGCACTTGGGGTTTTTGGCTTTCCCTTTGTGGTACTCGCTGCAATAGGCAATATGCCGCTTGCCGCCGTTTCGGTAATCTATGCGAATGTGCATTTTTGCGCCGCAGTCTTTACAGAAAAGCAAGCCGGACAGAGGGTGGATTTCCCCGTCCCCGTTGGGGCGTCTGACGGGCGCATTTTCTAAAATCTGCTGTACGGTTTCAAAGTCTGTGCGGTCAATAATCGGCTCATGCACATTTTCTGTGATGTGCCACTGGCTCCTGTCTACATAGTGGTTTTTCTTGTCGCGGAAATGCTTTGCAGTCTTGAAGTTGACTACATCGCCGCAATACTCCTGCCGCGTGAGGATATGGGTCAGCGTGGCTTTGTTCCACTTATAGCGGTTATCTTCATTGAGCGTCTTATTTTTACAAGTTCCCCGTCCCCGGTCTTTCATGTAGAAAGTTGGCGTTGGGATTTGCTCCTGCGTCAGATATACGGCGATTTGGTTTCGGTTTTTCCCGTCCAGAAACAGACGGAAAATAAGGCGTACAACTTCGGCAGCTTCCTCGTCGATTATCCAAAAATCCTTGTTGTCCGGGGCTTTCATATAGCCGTAGGGGGCTTCGGTGGCAATCGGCTTTCCGCTCATGCCTTTGGTCTTAATGCCCGTTTTCACTTTCTTGCTGATGTCCTTTGCGTACCACTCCGACATAATGTTGATAAAGGGCGCAAACTCCAATGTGTCGGGCTTCTCGCTGTCTATGCCGTTGTTTACCGCGATAAAGCGCACATTGTTCCGTCTGAATATCTCCATAGCGTTGCCGACTTGGAGATAATCGCGCCCCCAGCGGGTCAGGTCTTTCATAATGCACACGCCGATTTTGCCGCTTTCCACATCTTCAATCATACGGGAGTAGGCGGAACGGTCGAAAAACCTGCCGCTTTCATCGTCGTCAATGTAGTGCCGGATATTGGTTAGCCGCTGCCCTCTGGCGTAGTTCTCCAGAAAGATTTTTTGATTTTGTATGCTGTTGCTCTCGCCGCCGTCCCTGTCCTCGTCGCCTACGGAAAGGCGGGAGTAAAGGGCTGTGATTTTATTATATTCGTTCATGTGCATAACCTCCTGCGTCCATAAATCGTTGTTTACAGTTAAGATTATGCGCTCCATCGTGCTGAACCATACTCCATTCCCTGCCGATACTTCTTTGCGTTCTTGCCTTTGAGATAAACAGCAAGCCGCAGACAAACGCCACAGCATAATCCCACCAGTAAATCCAGCGGGTGAAGGCTGGGCCAGAAACTCCTAAGCGCCTCCGGCAGCACGGAAACCAGGGACAACAGCTTTTGGGATGCGTCCGCTCCCTGCGCCATCCGCCATGCTTCTCCGAAGTTGGTGGCAAATAAGCCTGCCAGAAGATAGGGCAGGTTCAGCAAAACGAGCTTTTTGATGTCTAACGGTTTCTTCATCGCTCCAGCTCCTTTCGCTTTGTCCGATCCACTACGGCGTTCTTCACCAGCTCTTTAAACTGGTTCAGCTTTGCCAGCACGGAAGGACGCTGCACCTTCTTCACTTTTTTGCCCGTATATTCCGTAAACGTGGCGGTCAGGGCGTCTGCATCGCGGGCTTTGAAAAAGATCAGGTACTTAGGCGGCGATGTACTTCGGTCTTTCTTCACCGCATAATCCACACCGAATTTCCGGGCAATCTTTTCAAACTCCTTGATGGACGGGTCCGTGATCTCAATGTTGGATACGCCCTGGTTCTGCCCGACGAGCTGCTTCACCGTTTGCTTTCCCTGTGGCTTCACAGGAGAATCCCGGCTTTTCTGCTTCTCCAGCTTCTTTTCCCTGCGATGTGCCATGTACTTTGCCACAGCCGCCTTCAACAGCCTGCCGGTAAACTTGGTTCCGCTGACCACCAGCGTCAATGTCCTGTTCTCAACCTCTTCCTGCATCGGTCATCGCCTCCTTTCCGCATTTTGCAGGATACTGCTTCAAAACGCACTCCTCATTGTCCGTGTAGCAAACTCACCCCTTTACCAGTTTCCTGCGTACATATCGTGGTTGACCTGCGCCCTATAGCTGTTGCTGATGGTGGTAGGCGCATTGAACAGCACCGCCAGCAGGTACTGCTTGATGTTGCGGATCTGCGTGGTATTCTTTTTCAGGCACTCCATGACAAACTCAATGTGTGAGCTGTCCAGCTTCAAAAACCGGGATCGCACCACCTCATGGGATATCACTACCTGCGATCCGTGTGGTCTTACGCCTTGCACACACCGTCTCCATCATCAGCTCCACGATCTCGTCTAAATCCTCGCGGTACAGAGGAAACTGCTGACAAAGATGCCTGTACTCAATGTTCTCTAAAATCAATTCCCGATAATTTTCTATCTCTGTGAGTGCCATCGCATCCCTTCCTTTCCGTTCCGGCGGGTCTCCCGCCGCCTTTTCCCGGAAGGGAATGGAATCGGTCATTGATCTGTCTGTACTTGATTTTTGAGTATTTGATTTCTCAGTAATTATTTGCGTTGGATTTTCCGGCAACGGATTTCCCGTCATCGGTTTTTCCGTTGTCGGATTTTCCGACGACGGTTTTTCCAACAACGGTGAGCTTTCTGTTCCCTCAAAAACCGGCCGCTCATAGATCACATATTCGTTGGCTCCAAACTTCCCTCCGGCGTCTGTGGTCTGGCGGCGTCTGATATAGCCCGCCCGCTCCAGCTCATTGACAGCAAAGCGGATCGCGTCCTTGCTCTCCCGGTTAATCACCGCCAGACCGGAGAGGGTATAATCCCAATCCTCCGGCAGTGAAAGCATCTGGGATAACAGCCCCTTTGATTTCAGCGAAAGACTTTTATCCCGAAGATGGTAATTGCTCATAACGGTGTACCCCTGCGTCCGTTCTACGCGAAAAACAGCCATTAGCTTCACTCCTTCCAATGTTCAGGGCATGAAAAAAGCCACAATCTCGAAAACAGACTGTGGCGTTCAGGTTCTGTATCTCCTTGTCCGGTAAAAAGGGCGTGTCCTGCGGACATGGGGCGGTGCAAGCGGCTCTCGTTCCAGCGAAAACGGCAGGCTTTGAAAAATCCGGTCAATCTCTGCGGTTTCCATATCGTGCTGAGACTGACAGCACTCTTTAATGGCGTCCTTAATATTTTTAACAGTACACATGGTCATTCCTTTCCTTTCAATGCTTGGTTTACGGGTGTCTGCGCTGCTTCTTTGGTTTGAAGTCGATGATATGCCCCTCAACCACACGGGCATACCGCTTGATCTTGATTTCTCTGCGGCGGTGACTGATAAGAGCGTTTTGGTAGCCGTCCTCCGTCAGAAACAGTCGCATTTCATCGCCGGGTGCGCCGTAGGAAATGCTTGATCTGAGAACAGAAAACTCAATCATCCACCGGGTACTGTCCCGGAACCGCTCCACTGCAAGAATGTTGTGTCCCTTCAGCTCCCTGGCTGAAATATCCCTCATAGGCAGCTCCTTTCATCGCTCCTGATCCCTCTGACGTTTTCGTTGCCATGCCTCCAGCAGCTTGATGATGGTCTCCTGCATCCGGGCCGGCGTGTAGCTTTTGGGGAAATACTTCCGCAGCGTATCAGAGGAGAACGTCACCTTATCCAGATCGCTTTTCTTTTCCTCTGACATGATCGCAAGCATCACGTCCTCCGAAAGTTTCCCGTCCTGGCTGAATTTCTTCATCCGCTGTGCCTGGGAAAGAGAAGGTGTTGCCTGCTCATAGTCCATGGTCTCCAGAAGCATCGCCTGCTCGTCCTTTTTGAGAAAGGACAACTCATAGGCTGGGCTGAGCGCGATCTTCTTTTCATCGACCATATCCAGCAGTTCGGGGATTAGCTCAGTAAGGCGGATAAAACGAAATATCTGGTTTTTGCTTTGTCCCACCTGATCTGCAAGTATCTCACTGGACTTCTTTCCAAAATCGTTCCCAAGTTGGGAACCATTTTCTTTTGATGGTCGTCCAGCCTGCCGCTTCATTGCCTCCAGCTTCATCTTGTAGGCAAAAGCCCGCTCGCTGGGAAGCAGTTCTTCCCTCTGTAAGTTGCTGTCAACCATGATAATCGTGGCGGCATCATCGTCCAAATCCCGAACAATGACCGGCATGTTCTCTTTCCCAGCAAGTTCACTGGCTCTGTGCCGCCTGTGCCCTGCAACCAGCTCATAACCGCCGTCAGGATCCGGCCTTGCAATCGCAGGAACCAGCACGCCATACTGACGTATGCTGTCCGCCGTCTCCATCATGGCCTCGTCATCCTTGACCTTAAAGGGATGTTCCTTGAATGGATGCAACTCCGACAGCGGAATCTCCACCACTCTTTCCCGCTGGGAATCTGCACGGCTTTCCTCAGTGGAAAACAAGTCATCGACCGATGCCAGTTCTATTTTTTTCGCGCTGCTTTTCAAGCTTCAACACCTCCTTCGTCAGATTTTTGTAGCCTTCGGCTACCTTGCCGCCGGGATCATGGGCGAAAATGCTCTTTCCCTCGGCGCTGATTTCCTTTGCCCGGACGGAATGAGGAATGTCCGTTGCAAACACCTTGATCTTGCTGCCGTAGGTCTCCCGGAGCAGAGCAGAGATTTCTTTTGCAAAGTTCGTGCGGCTGTCCACCATCGTCAGCAGGATACCGTCGATCTGGAGCTTCGGATTGATCTGCCGTTTCACCTTACTCACAGTAGAGAGCAGCTGTTCCAATCCCTTCGCCGGCAGGTACTCTGCCTGGACGGGGATTA
>JAUNGT010000020.1 GCA_030524455.1 Eubacteriales bacterium
AAAAAGCGGCCACCAGTGATAATAGACTGGATGGTTCGCAATATAATCCATCCATACCCTTTGCTGCTCCTTTGTCAGCGCATGCCTTACGCCCCTGTTTTTCCCTGATTCTTTACTGATCTCCTTTATCACTCCGTCTGTCGGATTGGTTCGGATGATTTCGTCCCTGACCGCCAGCTGAAACGTGGGGTGCAGGATACATTGAATGGAATCCAGTGTCCCCAGTGCAATCTTTCTCTCATTCAGCAGATGATAGTAAAACTGCAGCACGTCTGAATATTTCACATCCGCAATCCTATTCCTGCCAAAAGTGTCTCTCACAAAATGATCATAGTTATAAAGATAACCGCTCCGTGTCGCATCACGCAGGTTGTGTTTCATGGAAATATACCGGTCAAATGTATCATTGACCGTCGCCTTCCCTGCGACATAAAGGTCGAGACCATCGAGCTGATCTTTCATCAGCTGTTTTTCCTTTTCCCGAAGCTCCGTCAGGTCATTGGCATAAATAAACCTGCGCCTTCCTAACGGATCCGTGTAGGTGTACATATATCTTTGATCGCCCGCCCGCTGTGATTCTCCTTTTTTTAAAGCCCTGCCTCTGAGATCTTTTCTCGCCTTTGCCAATTTCTTTCCTCCTCCCATTATTTCGGAAGGATTCAAAACATCCCGCTTCTATTTTTTCCGAGCAAAACAATCCCTATTCTGTTTTCAAGGTTCTGTGAAAATCCAGATATCTTCTGTCTTTTTCAACACAACAGTATGTGTGGAAAGCCCGGCTTAGTCAAGCAGAATTTATCGTTTTTTCATCCTTCCAGCGATTAATATTCCCGAAATGTTTCCAGGAATTTATCAAAGATCTCACAGTTCACAAGAGCCACCTTATCCACCTTATAAACGGCCTTCGCTTCCTTCGCAAGCTCCTGAAATTTTGTCAGACCGATACTGTAGCGCTCAGCGCCTTCCTGATATCGTACAAATTTCTTGACAAACTGTTTTGTCCCCTCTACATCTTTTCTTGCATGCCCCATCCCTGTTCCTCCTCTGCATCTAAATATTTACGCAACAAAAAAGAAGCCGAGCTATCTCGACTCCTTCACCCTTACCGGGTTTCTTCTTAAAATAATATATGCGTTCTTATAAAAAGTTCATCAGCTGTATCAGCCTGTGCGGCTCTGTTTCCCCCGGATTCTCCGTGATGCGCTCTCCGAATCTCCGGAAACCGTTTTGTTCCTGATAAAACTGAAGCAGCGCCTCTCTGTCCTCGCATTCCAGATAAACGATCAGTCCGCCCAAATCGTACTGGATCTCCTGTAATACTTCGATAGCCATATCCAACAGCATATTTCCGGAAATCGAATGCCTAAGCGCTGCATCGTAATTTTTTCCTAATTGTGCAATCAAATATGCTGCGATTATATATCCCCCTACCTCCTTATCAAAATGGCTTAAACGATCCATCTTGCGTCTTACAGTGTTGCTCATTCCTTCTGTCTGAATCGTGACTGGCTTTACCGTCAGCGAAAAATATCCAACCAGTTCCGTATCTTCTTTTGAAAACACCAGATAAGTAATTGATTGATTTTTCTTCGTAAAGCTTATTGCATTCTTTCTAAGAAATGTTTCCACGTCTGGATTCTTAGGACAAGAAAAGGTGGAAAGAAGTTTCTCTATATCATTCTCTCCACCGCTTACTGCTGTTTCTGAAACAAGGTAGTTTTTTAGGTTGACACAATCAAACTGTTCTCTTTCATCTGCCTTATCCATGTAATTCTTTCCACCTCTTCATCAACAGTGCAGCTTCTGCCCGATCTCTCACGATCCTTACCGATGTTTTCTTTTTCTCCAGAGGATGCTTCGCTGCTTCTTCCACAGCATCTGCAAATGCCTCTGCCTGCTTCGGATCTCTGATCACGATATTGTCCGTAATGCTCGAAGTAGCCATTTTTACACCTCCTGCTCTTTTCTTAGTATATGCAAAAGTCTCTCGTGCAACACGGCAGACTTTTACATCTTTAGGATAACACATTCCACTGCCCCTGTAAATCAAAACTATTTTTTTACACAATCTTCACCTCGGATCATTTTTAATTAAGTTTACAGTCCCAGACTATTCACCCATTCCTGTACATCCTCTGCCGAGGCGCTGGAACGAAATCTCATTCCCTCCTGCCAGTCGCCGGTTCCTGCCATTTCAGCAAGCAGCTCACCGCTCTGCCCAAGACCGGAGCTTGTAGAAGTACAGAAGGGGATCACTGTCTTTCCCGTGAAATCATTAGCCTTCACAAAGCCATCCACCGGCCATGCGGCGATCGCCCACCAGATCGGATACCCGATCAATGCCGTATCATAGGAAGCCCAATCCGGCACCTCTGTCGTAGTAAGCGCCACTTCTCGCAGTGATTCATCCTCATGTTCTCTGGTTACACGACTGTTATCATCTGTCCAGTCCAAATCTGCATCCGTGTACGGCTCCTCCGGCACAATCTCGAAAAGATCTGCCCCTGCTGCTTCCGCAATATCTTCAGCAACCGCTTTTGTATGCCCGGAAGCAGAATAGTAAACCACCAGCGTCTTACCGCCTGCTGCCTGCTCCTGTGTCGTGCTCTGTGTGCTGCTCTGACTGCAGGCTGCCAATGAAAATGCAGTCGCCACCGCCAGCAAAATGCCCATCCATCTCTTTTTCATCATCTTCATTTACCTCCGTTTTCTTATTTTTTCCTTTTTTGCAGCAAACTTCCCGCATAATATGCGATCCAGATAAATAATCCCATGATTGCCAAGTAATCTGCAAAGAACAAGAGCAATGTCTCGTCAAAATCAAAGAAAACAAAATGTGTTCTCAAAAACAGATACTCTGCAATCCTGTTTTGATAAAATGCCACTACTCCATAAATGGCAATCGCCGCTGCGACTGCCCGCAAGAGAATCGTGCGCCATTTGGAAGGAGCTGTCTTTCTTTTCTGACGCATGATTCCCATCATCATCTTCCAGTGCAGACCGATATGCAGGCTCATCAATACGAAGCCCCAATAAGCGCAGGCGAGATGAATCAGTCTCGCAGTTTCCTGTCCACCTCGAATTGAGAGGAAGTCAAATGCGTAGTTGGAGATCATAATCCCGCTTCCCATCGACCCCATCATGGTGAAGAAGATCAGAAGTGCAAGCGCTGTCTGTATGATCCGGTAGGATGAATATTTGCCCTTTCCTAAATTCCTGCACCATGAGATATTTAGCACATGATGAAGAATAAACAGAAGGAACATTCCGATTCCTAAGCCTTCATGAGCCGCTTCCCCCACAAGAGAATATGCCATCAGAAGAAGCAGTGTCGCCGTCATCAGACAGTCAATTGTGATTTTGATTTTCAGCTTCGTATTCATAATCCACACCATATCCTTAACCGCACTCTCGTAGAAATTCAAAAATTGCTTTGAAAAAGCCAGCTCATTATTGCTTCATCATACGCAAATTCCAGACCACCTGCGTGCTGATCACTGATACCGCGCTCTTGAAAATACTTTTCTGGTTTTATATCCAGAACCAAAAGCGAAGCAATTTCATCCTGAGACAATCCCTGCTCCTGATACAACTCATAAAGCTCCTGATATGCTTCTATGGTTGGCTGTGAACCGTAATACTCATCTTCTTCGCCAACAACAAAATAAATTGGAAGCTGCTGTTTCACAACTTTCTCATATTTACCATCCCAGCGGGAGCTGCAGTGAAGATAAGCCGTAAATAAATCCGGTCTTTTCTCCAATACAAGCGACATGGTTTCGCCTCCGGCAGAATAACCGTTTGCGTATACCTTTTCCGGATCGATATTATAATTTTTCATGAAATATTCAATCAACTCAATCGTCTGGTTTGCGGATGTTTCTCCCCAATCTTCAAGCTGCGGCGCTACAACAATCATTTCCTGTCAGTTGATGCATCCTTCTCTTTTACCGGTGGAAGTTTGCGATCATCTGCATGCAATACGACATCCATATTCTGCTGCGGCGCTGTTCTCTTTTCAGTTGCGCATGCTGTGATCGTGAGACCTGAAAAAACCACGGTCAAACCTATCAACATCCGTTTTAAATACACAGATACATCACCTCCGATCAAACAAAACCTGCGCTCATGTTAATTTATGAAATTCTGTTTATCCAGCCATGCACGAAATTCTGTTTCTACCTCATCATTCGTTGTTGTCGCATTGACTGTAAATCCCTCCATCACAGTTGCGCCCGGGGCAAGCTCTTCTATTTCATCAGGTATTCTGCCAAATCCGCTGCCAAGATTGATTCCGAATGGTACAATCGTTTTTCCGTTCAAATCATTTTCCGCAAAAAATGTGTGCATCGCCGGTGGAAGGCTGCCATCCCAGACAGGTGTTCCCAGATAGATCACATCATAGTCTGAAAGATTCCCGACCTGTTCCTGCAGTGCAGGCCAATCCTCATTTTCCAACTGCTCGATTGCTACCGGCTGCATTGTAGAATAATCCGGGACGTAGGGCTCTGTCATCCTTATGTGAAATACGTCAGCACCGGTTCCCTCTTCAATTACCTTCGCCATAACCTGAAGATTTCCTTCTGTATTCGTGGTGCTGCGGTTAAGGCTTGCAGAGGAAATGGCATCAACTGTCATGCCGCTCGTATCTCCCATGTTTTCGCTGTACGCAAAATATGCAACCAGAGCCTTTCCGCTTCCCCCCGCTGCGATTTCCTCTTCCGGCACAGCTGACTGACCTTCCGCTGTACCACCCGCTTTCGACTCGTTACGCTCGGTTTCCGCGTTTGCCGGAGACGATGGCATTTCTGGCTTTCTGTTCCCGCATGCAGCCAGACTAAATACCATCGTAATCATCAGCAAGATTCCTGCTGCATTTTTCCATTTCCTCATACAATTCTTCCTTTCAGTTCTGATGATTGGCAGCTATAATTTCCGCCAGTTTTATATGTTCATTACGATACCTTGCCTGTGGATTTTTCTCCGGAATCGTCATCTGAATCGCCTTCTGCGGGCAGCTATGGATACAGGCCATGCAGCACTGACAATTCTTATCCTGATAGACCGCACGTCCGTCTTTCAGCTGCCAGCAGCCTGACGGACAAACCCTTGTACAGATTCCACAGCCGATACAGGCATTCGTCACTGTATAAATATCCTTCCAGCGGTCTGCAGGCGCAACCGCACTCCTCGATAAAAATTCCTGATGTGCTGCCCGGTCAGCGTCTGTGGCTGGCTGAATATAACAGCGCTTTTCCATGATGTCCCGTCCAATCTGCGCCAGATGCTCCTCCACATGTTTCTCAGGATCCATCGCTCTTTGCTCATCCATATCAAATCCAGGCAGGAAGTTATCGACCATCTGCAGGGTATTGATATATGACGGTGTGATCCCATTCTCTCTCAGGAATTGTTCCGCCAGCTCCGCTGCTCCCCCGTGACGCATTCCATAGGTCAGCACCATATAAAAATAATCTGTTTTGAAACGTGCCTTCTTTAGAAACTCCTGTACCATGGGCGGAAGCAGATGCCCGAAGATGGGACAGACAACGCCGATTCTCTCATCCTCGTATACCGGCTGCTCTGCGTGAATCGCCTGCGGAATACTGACCGGAGTTTCCTCCAGACTTTTCGCCGCATAAAGACTGTTCCCTGTTGCCGTAAAGTAAAATACCATGATGTGATTCGCCTCGTTTCCCTATATCGTCTTTGAGCCGTTATGCCTATTTCTCAACAGTTCCTTCCATACTGATACGCTTTCTCAAGCGCCGGATTTCCCTTGATATCTCCCACATGAAATGCTGAAGCCCGAACCTCGCCTTTTACAACAGAACCGGGAACGCAGTCCGCAAAGCCCTGCAAGTCATTCATCGTCCGCTCCTGCGCCTCGACACCATCCGCCGCTGTAGTGATAAAATAAAATTCCTTGTTTTTCATTTTGCCCTGTCCGGCAAGTGTCCGGTCAATCATAACCTTGAGCTGACCACAGACGGAATAATAGTAGACCGGAGAAGAAAGAACGATCACGTCCGCAGCAATGATTTTTTTCAAAATCTCTGCCATATCGTCCTTCTGCACACAGGTACCACCATTTCTGAGACAAGCCTCGCAGGCGATGCAGGGAGCGATTTTTTTATCCCGCAGAAAAACAGTCTCAACTTCATGTCCCGCCTCCTTTGCACCTTCCGTAAAGCGATCAACCAGCGCCTCTGTATTTCCGCCTCTCCTTGGGCTTGATACGATTGCCAGCACATTCTTTACCATGATAATATTCCCTCCTAGTGATATTCCTCAGACCTTTAGCAATAAGATTCCTGATAAATCGCCACACAATCCGCGTCGCTTAACATACATGGGTCGTTGTCAAAATTTACGCCCAGCGTCTCTCTGGCATTCTTCGCCATTTTTTCAAATTCGTCCGGTGTGATACCGTAGTCGGACATTTTCAGATCTGCTACGCCACACTCTTTCTGCAACTTTTCCAGCATCGTAATGAAATCCTCCGGTTTTGACGCGTTCTCCATGCCCATGAGCCTTGCCATCTCAATAAACCGGTCGTCACAAACATGCTTCCGAATGAAAAAGCTGTAAAATGCCTTTGAGATCATAATCAGTCCCGCGCCATGAGGCAGGTTTTCATGGTATGCACTCAACGCGTGTTCCAGCGGATGGGCGCTGACACAGGAACCGACGCACATCTGGATTCCAGAAAGATAGCTGCCAAAGGCCACCTTCTCCATCGCTTCTACAGCTTCCGGATGAGAAACTGCCTCCGCCAGGTTTCGGCTCACACTCTGAATCGCCTCTGCCGCGACCATTTTGCTCATCTCATTGCGCTTATTGGAAATATATCCCTCCGTACTGTGGAAGAGCGCGTCGAAGCCCTGATAGGCCTTGAATTTCGCCGGAACGCTCGTCATAAGCTCCGGATCGATCACCGCCAACACCGGCATCGTCCCCGGCCCGAACACGCCTGTTTTTTCATTTGTCTCCGGATTCGTGATCACTGCTCCGCCATCCGTCTCTGAACCGGTTCCGGCCGTAGTCGGAATCGCAACAATCGGCAGGGAGGGATTTGACGGCCACTGCCGCTTTCCGGTTCCAAACTGCACATAATCCCAGAGGTCTCCTCCATTTGCCGCCATCACACCGATGGCCTTGGAAGCATCGAGCACACTGCCTCCACCCAGAGCTACAATAAAGTCACAGCCATTTTCTTTCGCGAAACGGCCGCCTTCCTCTGCAACCGGCTTCGTCGGATTGGCCGATACTTTATCAAAAATCACATACTCCGCTCCGGCCTTGGAAAGCTCTGCTGTAAGCCGGTCCAGAGAACCGTTTGTCCGGGTGGATTTTCCGTTTGAGATAACGACCAGCGCTTTCTTTCCATGAATCAAGCCAGCCGGGGTATTGATCTGCGTGTGCAGCTCTCCCAAACGTCCTCTGCCAAACATTGCCGTTGTAGTAACTCCAAATGTAAAACTCATTGTATTTTCCTCCTTATTCGTGAATCTTAATCTCATTGAGTTGTCTTGCCGTGCACCAACAGTGATGATCGATAATCTCGCTGTGTCCGACGTCCAGTTTCTTAATCTCCCGCATATCGGAATCTGTCAGTTCAAAATCCCAAACCCTTAGATTTTCCACCATACGTTCCGGGTGAACCGTTTTGGGAATGACGCTAATCCCTCTTTGCAGGTTCCAGCGCAGAATAACCTGCGCTGTCGTGCGTTCATGCTTTTTTGCGATTTTCTGTAATATTCCATTACAGAAGATGTTTCTCTGTCCTTCCGCAAGGGGGCCCCATGCCTGAGGGATGACACCATAGCGTTTCATGACACGCAGGGCTTCCTCCTGCTGATGAAACGGATGCAGCTCCAGCTGATTGACAGCCGGTTTGATCTCCTGGTTCATACAAAGATCAATCAGGCGATCCGGCGAAAAGTTGCAGACACCGATGGCCCGCACCAGTCCTTCCTCTAAAAGCCTGCTCATAGCCCTCCAGGAACCATAATAATCGCCGAAGGGATGGTGGATCAGGTATAAGTCCAGGTAATCCAGACCCAATCGCTTCAGGGAAGCATGAAACGCTTTCATGGTATTCTCATAACCGCTATCCTGTACCCAGAGCTTTGTGCTGATAAATAACTCCTTTCTCGGAATCCCGCAGGCCCGCACCGCATCGCCTACCGCATCCTCATTGTGATAAGAAGCTGCCGTATCGATCATCCGATACCCTGTTTCCAACGCGCGCAGCACACATTCCCGGCATTGTTTTTTGTCTGTGATATGAAAGACCCCGTATCCCTGCGCCGGCATTGCCACACCATTGTTTAATAAAAACTCCTGCATGTCCGCTCCTCATTTTCCCTTTGCGTTTCCTGTTCACGCTTATGATTATATGGAGACCTTCCCCAAAAGTACAATGCCATTTTTGCAGAACAGCATAACCAAAACGCATACTGCATCTTGCATCTCAAAGAAAAATCCTTTACAATGGAAACAAAAAGAGAGAGGAGCCAGGCTATGATTGAACTGTACCAGTTAGAGCAGCTTCTTGCCGTAGCCCAATGGAAAACCCTGTCCAAGGCCGCGGAAGAATTACATTTGTCCCAACCCGCCTTAAGCCGTTCCATGCAAAAGCTGGAAGAAGAACTGCATGTGACCTTGTTTGAACGCCAAAAAAACAAGCTGACCTTCAATGAAAACGGACAGCTTGCCGTAGAATATGCAAAAAAAGTGACGGATCAGTTACAGGATATGATTGATAAGGTGAGAGCCTTTGACCGGAGCAGACGCACCATTGCAGTTGCCTCCTGCGCCCCATCCCCACTGTGGGACATCGTTCCGTCCCTGTCCGCCTTATATCCGGAAATGACGATCTCCTCTGAGATTCAGGACATGGAACAGCTTAAGCGCGGACTGCTGGAGCAAACGTATCAGCTGGTTGTTCTTCCTGATCAGCCAGACAGTCCGGAATTATACAGTCAGAAATATGGTGAAGAACAATTATTTTTCTCCCTGCCGCCGGGACATGCTTTATCAGAGTCCAACGGGCTGCATTTCCATGACCTGGATGGAGAAACGATGCTTCTGCACAGCCGGATCGGTTTCTGGTATGACATGCATCTTAAGACCATGCCCGATACCCACTTTCTTCTGCAGGATGATTATGGTGTATTCAGTGAAGTGGTAAAAGCTTCTGCGCTGCCCTCTTTTACTTCCGATGTCGTCATACAGCGGGAAGGAATGCCTGAAAACCGACGGATCATTCCAATTCTCGATGACGAGGCTCATGTAACGTATTACTGCGTTTGCCTGAAGCGTGAAAAAAAGCGTTTGGAGACGTTTTTTCGGAAACTACAGGCACAGCAGACCGACTGAGCGTGCTGTGCCTGATGGTGTTTCGCACTTCAGTATCATCAAAACACATAGCAGTATTCCCGATTGGCATTGTACTTTTTAACCTTAGAACCCTACAATAAAATTAAAAACAAGGAGGACATGACTCATGAGAAAAGATTTAGGAAAACAGCCCGCCGTATTCCCGATGCCGGTATTAATGGTTGCGGCTTATGATGAAAACGGAACCGTGAACGTGATGAACGCAGCCTGGGGAATGATCTGTGACATGGATAAAATCGCCCTGTTCATCGACAAGGGGCATAAAACAACACAAAACATCCTGAAAACAAAAGCGTTTACCGTTAGCCTCGCGGATAAGGATCACATAGACGCAGCGGATTTCTATGGCATCGCCACCGGAAATAAGATGCCGGATAAATTTTCAAAATCCGGATATCACGCAGAAAAAAGTGCCCATGTAAACGCGCCGATTATCACTGAGTTTCCCGTTGCCTTGGAGTGTGAGCTTGCGGAGGTCGTGGAAACAGAGCACATGTATGCGATTGTAGGTTCCATCGTCAACGTGAGCGCCGATGAAAAGGTGCTTTCCGAAAACGGCAAGATAGACCCGCTGAAGCTGAACGCCCTGATTTTCGACCAGTTCCAGTCCGGCTACTATGTGGCAACGGAGAAGGTCGGTCAGGCATGGAACGCCGGAAAAGAAATGATGAAAGCAGCACAGGCAAAGGACTGAAAGGAGAATACCAACATGGCTAAAAAGCAAACGGCCGGCAGAGATCGGCTCGGAACACTGGCTCCGAAATTCGCGGAGCTGAACGATGATGTTCTGTTTGGAGAGGTATGGTCCAGAGAAGATAAACTGAGCGCCAGAGACCGCAGCATGATTACCATTGCGGCACTTTTCTCCGCAGGGCTTTATCCCCAGTTAAAATCTCATCTGGCACTTGGAAAAGAGCATGGGATTACGAAAGAAGAAGCCGTTGAGATCGTAACCCAGCTGGCGTTTTACTGCGGCTGGCCGAAAGCATGGAGCACGTTCCCGCTGATTGCGGAGGTTTACGGAGAGCAGGAGGAGTAACAGCTTTTCCAAGAAAACATGTATATTATAAAAACAGTACAAAAAATCAGCCCTCTGAAGCAAATTTACAGAGGGCTGCTGCATTACTTCTCTTCTGTCTGATGCGTCCGATTGTATTACTGATGGCAGACAGGCAGCTCTCACTGTTTTCGTGCCAGACAGCCTCAAACAGTTGCTCCTTGGAAAATAATATACCCGGATGCTGTGCCATGAGACTTAAAATCCCATATTCATATTTTGTCAAATGTACATCTTTTCCATTTTTCAATACTCTCTTTTGATGCAATTGAATCTCCAATCCAGGATAATATAACACTCGTGTCGCAATGGAGTGGTTCATTCTCAACTCCTCATCTGACCATGACAACAAGGTCTGTTCTGTAACTGGCTTTCCATTGTCTTGGACTCTTGCAATTATCTCTACCTTTTTCACAGCATAGAGTCTCTCCTTAAAATAATTTCTTGCTTTTTCTTAGTTCTTATCGCATCCGTACTTCCCACACGGTATTCTTTGCTGTACACGCATACAAAATTCCCGCAGCGACATTTTCTGCCGTTTCCCAGTTTGAATGTGCCACGCCTTCCTCCGTGCGTCCAAAACCGACTTCAAATTCCGTCTTTGTGGCACTGGGACACACAACACAAGTCTTAATCCCCTTTGCTCCAAGCTCTTTATCAATCGCCTGAGACAGGCCACGCTGTGCGAACTTCGTCATTGTATAAATCGTTTCGTCCTCATGTCCGATATGCCCTGTCACGGAAGAAACAAAGATGACTCTGCCTTCCCCACGGAGCAGCATATCCGCGATTGCGTATTTTGAAAAATGAAGGAAGAAAACACATTGGTGTCCATAATCTCCCTGTAGTCCTCTGCCGTAGAATCCGAAAGCGGAAGCAGCTTCCCGATTCCTGTATTGTTAATCAGAATATCAATCTTTCCAAATTCTTTGACAGCGAGAGCAACTACATCTATCGCCGTCTGCTCTTTTCTGACATCCCCGGCATAATAAACCGCGCGAACACCAAGTTCCTCACAAAGGCTGTTGCCCTTCCAATTCCAGAGTTTGCGCCTGTAATAATTGCAACTTTTCCGTTTAACATAGTTTTACCAGTCCTTCCTCTTAATTTACATCATCGGGTATTTCTTGACATATTTTCGTCCCATGCGTATAATAATAGTACCAGATAGGCAACGGCGTGTGTCTATCCAAGCGTTGAAGCGTAACAGCGTACCGGTATGCCTTGTTACGCAGAGCTTTCGAGAGGGGTTGTGCAGTGAAACCTCAAACCGGAGTAGGCGTCAGCCGAAAGAAAATGCTCATTACCGTCCTGCATTGTGCAGGGCGGTTTTATTTTTCGGAGGATATCATGGAACACCTGCAGGCTTGTGCAAAGGCCTTTGAACGCCTGCTCGGTATAAGATACCATATCGTGATCGGGCGAAAAAGAAAATTAACTGAACTGAATATTCTTTTCAATCCGACGGAATTCCACCACTTAGTCGGTCTGCATAAGCTGCATGACTTACGGCTCGCAAGAGGAAACCGGGAAAAAATATTCCATCAGATACTTTCAGGCTCTCTTTCGATGGATGACCTTCGGAAAAGCCGTTACTTTTCCAATATCGAAAAACGAATGAAACCTTTCCATAACCTTGAAACATTTTTAGACAGTATATCTTTCTCGACCAGCACCGTGGAACAGAAGATTTTTTCTGCCGTTCCTTTTTCCCGAAAGAGGATAAGGATTATACAAAAGGACAGGCAGTCTATACCTTGCTCAAAAAAGAAAAGATAACGCTCTCCACCGGTCAGATTATCATTCAGTATGATCGCCTGACACCCCAAAAAACTGCCGAGTAAACTTTTCATCATACCAGACATAGCACAGAGCAGAGTAAACCGAAACATACACTCCAGTCCTTTGTTCCCTGCTCATAGAGATACTCCGACTCATGGTATGCCATGAGTTCTGTCTGGGTAAAATGCTCCTCCACGATCTCACGCTCCTCCGGCGAGAGCTTTTCGAGGATCTGTTTCCTCTGTTCCGCCAGCTCTGTTATCCTTTTGTATCGCTCCTGCTCACGGATGGCGCGATCATGTCAAGAAACTCCTGAATCCGCACATCCTCTTCGCTCCTTGCGGGACATTTCTTGCTTGTTTCAAGTTGATACCTCCGTTTTTAGACAAAAAAGCACTGGACATCCTGCGACACCCAGTGCATTTCTTTTTTCTGTTGTTTCACATGGTCTGAGACTGATTTTGCACCTGCTTTTGCTCCGCCATCCCAAGATAACGATCCAGCTGTATCTCCACAAGCCCGGCGATCATGTCCGCGAACGGCTGAAGCCGCCCCTCCACTGCATAGGCCTCCAGCGCATTGAAATACGGGAGACGATTCTCCTTTGCGATGGAAACCGCAGGAAATCCGTTTGCCAAAAGCTGATAGTTCATAATCAGCCGGGATGTCCTGCCGTTTCCGTCCGGATAGGGGTGGATGCGCACAAACTCCGCATGAATCCATGCCGCAAGCTCAATCAGATTCAGTTCCTTGCCCTTCCATGTCAGGTCAGCATAAAAATCCTTTACCTGACGGTACATCTCGTTCGGTGACGGCGGCGTATGCTGCGCACCTGAGATATACACATCCACGTTGCGGTAAATCCCGCCGGTAAAAATATGATCCATTAAGATCGCATGGATATCTTTGACGATCTTCTCGCTGAGCGGCTCTCCTTTTGCAATACATTCCTGGACATACCGATATGCCTTCTGATGGTTGACCACTTCATAAAGCTCCCGAAGATGCTTGCCCCCGATGGTATTCTACTTCAAATGCCTGCTCATAGCTTTGCAGGGTATAATCCGGGATCTCCGACCGTATGGCCTGATACCGATCCCGTTTCGTAATGAGCCTCTCATAATTCACGATGCCGCCCCTTCCTCAGAGTGTTACACTCTGGTGGTGTTAAGCATGTTTGCCTGCTTAATACAGCTTCGCTCCAGCCGGAATCCGGTCATCCACCATCAGCAGATTCAGGCGTTCCTCGCCTGCTTCCGCGTGTACTGCCGAAATGATCATTCCGCAGGAATCGATGCCCATCATCTTGCGGGGAGGGAGGTTGGTGATCGCCACCAGCGTCTTGCCCACCAGCGTCTCCGGCTCGTAGTTGTCATGGATTCCGCTGAGGATCACACGGTCCTGGCCGCTTCCATCGTCCAAAACGAACTTTAACAGCTTCTTGGACTTCGGAACCGCCGTGCACTCCTTCACCTTCACCACCCGGAAATCCGACTTGGAAAAAGTGTCAAAATCCACAAAATCCTGAAATAAGGGCTCAATCTCCACCCTGGAGTAATCGATGGTGGGATGCAGCGGCTGCAGGATCCCGCCTGCCGCCTGGTCTGAAGCTGCAGATACTGCCGCTGCCGGAACAGAAGCCTGCACTGCGTCCTCCGTCTTTCCTGTCTGCGCGCCCTTTGCCGCGCTGCGGCCGTCTCCGATCGAACGCATAGTCGGGAACAATAAAACGTCTCTTATTGCAGGGGAATCCGTCAAAAGCATCACCATCCGGTCAATTCCGAAACCGATGCCGCCCGTGGGAGGCATACCGATCTCCAGCGCGTTCATAAAGTCCTCGTCCGTGGTGTTGGCCTCCTCGTCGCCCTGGGAAAGAAGCTCCTCCTGGGCCTTGAAGCGTGCACGCTGATCGATCGGATCGTTTAACTCGGAGTAGGCGTTGGCCATCTCCCAGCCGTTCATAAACAGCTCGAACCGCTCCACATAGTCCGGATTTTCGGGCTTTCTTTTGGTCAGCGGGGAAATCTCCACCGGATGATCCATCACAAAGGTGGGCTGGATCAGGTGCTCCTCCGCGTACTCCTCAAAGAACAGGCTCAGGATATCTCCCTTTTTATGCCGCGCCTCAAACTCGATGTGATGCTCCTTCGCCAGCGCTCTGGCCTCCTCGTCGGAATGAATCTCATTAAAATCCACGCCCGCATACTTCTTCACCGCATCCAGCATGGTGATCCGCTCAAAGGGCTTGCCCAGATCCAGCGTATGCTCGCCGTAAGGGATCTGCGTCGTGCCGAGCACCTCCTGCGCCACAAAGCGGTACAGGTTCTCCGCCAGATCCATCATGCCGTGATAGTCTGTGTAGGCCTGATAGAGCTCCATCAGTGTAAATTCCGGATTGTGACGGGTATCCACGCCCTCGTTGCGGAACACCCGGCCGATCTCGTAGACGCGCTCCAGGCCGCCCACGATCAGGCGCTTTAAGTACAGCTCCAGGGAAATACGCAGCTTCACGTCCTCGTCCAGGGCATTGTAATGCGTCTCGAAGGGACGGGCCGCCGCACCGCCGGCATTGGCCACCAGCATGGGAGTCTCCACCTCCATAAAGCCCTGGCCGTCCAGATAGCGGCGCACCGCGCTGATGATACGGGAACGCTTCACGAAGGTGTCCTTCACATCCTGGTTCATGATCAGATCCACATACCGCTGGCGGTAACGCAGATCCGTATTCGTCAGGCCGTGATATTTCTCCGGCAGCACCTGCAGGCTCTTGGAGAGCAGCTCGATCCCGGAGGCGTGCACGGAAATCTCTCCGGTCTTGGTTTTAAACACCTGTCCCTTCACGCCCACAATATCGCCCACGTCGTATTTCTTGAAATCCGCGTAAGGCTCCTCGCCGATGCTGTCTCTTGCCACATACACCTGGATGCTTCCCTTCAAATCCTGCACGTTGCAGAAGGAAGCCTTTCCCATCACCCGCTTGAACATGATCCGTCCCGCAATGGAGACCTCCCGGCCCTCCAGCTGCTCAAACTGCTCCCGGATGTCCGTGCTGTGCGCGGTCACATCAAATTTCACATGGCGGAAGGGATCCTTGCCCGCCTCCTGCAGCGCAGCCAGCTTCTCTCTCCTGACCTTGAGGATCTGGTTTAAATCCTGCTGCTGATTCTGCTGATTGTTTGCGTTTCCGTTCTGATTGTTCTGTGCTTCTGCCACCTTGCTTACTCCTTTTTCCATTCCCTGCCGGCGCTGTGCCGCCCTTACTTCGACCGCTCGATCTCCAGCACCTTGTACTTCACCACGCCGTCGTGCGTCTCCACTTCCACCACGTCCCCGATCCGGGCGCCGATCAGCGCCTTGCCCACGGGGGACTCGTTGGAAATCTTGCCCTTTAAACTGTTCGCCTCGGTGGAGCCGACGATCTTGTAATCCATCTCGTCCTCGTACTCCATGTCCATGATTTTGACCTTGCAGCCGATATTGATCCGGTCCAGGTCAACCTCGTCCTCCACAACGACCTCGGCGTTTTTCAGGATCTTCTCCAGCTCCTCGATCCGGGCCTCGATGTCGCGCTGCTCGTCCTTGGCCGCGTCGTACTCCGCATTCTCGGACAGGTCGCCCTGCTCTCTGGCCTCCTTGATCTTCTGCGCCACCTCCTGACGCTTGTTCACCTTCAGCTCATGCAGCTCGTCCTCATATTTGCGAAGTCCCTCATAGGTAAGGATATTTTTCTTTTCTTCCATGTCGCCCTCTTAACTCCTGAAAAATGGTTGGCGCAGGATAGCTCCCTGCGCCCGGTTACTTTTGTCAAAACGCATTATACCGTGCTTTGAAAGCAGTGTCAAGGCAATTTCGGGC
Source organism: Eubacteriales bacterium (assembly GCA_030524455.1). Classification (GTDB taxonomy): domain Bacteria; phylum Bacillota; class Clostridia; order Lachnospirales; family Lachnospiraceae; genus Gallintestinimicrobium. The sequence goes on from JAUNGT010000020.1 coordinate 16,100, forward strand.
AGATATGTATGAAATATCCGTTCGTTTCTCGTTGAAAAGCCGCTTTTTAGCCGGATCCGAGGTAAGGTCCAGATACAGAGCCCCCGCAGGGATCCTCCGAAGGCCGTTTTTTTGCTCTGCTCCCAGGTCTGCCGCCGCTGTCCGGCGGCCATCCGCCTCCGGGAACGTGTCTGTAAAGCAGGTCACCAGGCCGCTTTCACCGTACAGCCAGTCCGCAAAATCCCCCAGCCTTTCCGCCGTCTCCTCCGGCAGTCCCACCAGATACAGCCCGTTTAAATCCGGATAGAGTTCCTGTACAAAGTCCTCGATCCAGCGCGCCTGCCCCTCCCGCCTTCCGGCCAGCACCACCAGCGTCTCCCGGAAGGGCTGCAGGCGCAACAGCCGGGCGGCAAGCTCCGCCTCCGGCAGGGGCGCTCCCCGGGAAATTCCCGTGCCGGACAGCTCCGGAAAGCCTGCGATATCCCGGTCCGTCCAAAGAGCCTCCAGCTCCGGCGCGGCCCAGATCTGTGCCTTTCCCTCCGCCTCCCGGACAATCAGGCGCAGATATCCCTGCATCCTCCGGTATCCCAGCCCGGGCGGGAACAAATACAGGCTCACCTGCCTTCCTTCCCACCAGAACCGCTCTGCACGCAGTCTCCGCTTTCTTCCCTTTTCCCTCTGTTCCCGATCCGGCATCAAATACACGATATCCCTCATACGCCAGCTTATGCGGCCTGCGCGTCCCTTATCCCTCCAAAAGCCTGCGCATCCCGGAAAGAAGCTGCTCCATCGTCTCCATGGCGTTGATCTGCGCCCGCAGCCGGGAGGCGTGGGGCAGGCCCGCCGTGTACCAGGCCAGATGCTTGCGCATCTCCCGCACCGTAATATACTCGCCCTTATACTCACAGGAGAGGGCCGCATGGCGGGCGATCGTCTCATAGAGCTGGCCTGAAGAAGGTCTGGGCGGGATCTCCTTTTTGTCAAGGGCCGCCGCAATCTCCCGGAAAATCCAGGGGTTCCCCTGGGCAGCCCGTCCCACCATCACGCCGTCGCAGCCGGTCTTTTCCAGCAGCGCAAGCGCGCTTTTTCCATCTGTGACGTCTCCGTTTCCGATCACCGGGATCTTCACCGCCGCCTTCACCGCCGCGATGATTTCCCAGTCTGCTTTTCCGGAATAATACTGCTCCCGGGTACGCCCGTGGACAGCCACCGCCGCCGCGCCGGACTCCTGTGCGATTTTGGCCAGCTCCACCGCGTTTGCGTGAGCCTCGTCAAAGCCCTTCCGGATCTTCACCGTCACCGGCTTTTGGATCGCCCGGGCGGTCTTTTCGATGATCCGGCCCGCCAGCAGCGGATTTTTCATGAGTGCGCTTCCCTCGCCGTTGTTCACCACCTTGGGCACCGGACAGCCCATATTCAGGTCCAGCACGGAAAAGGGCCTCTCCTCGATCTTTTTGGCCATCTCGCTGACAATCTCCGGATCCGATCCGAACAGCTGCAGAGACACATGGCCCTCCTCCGGGTGGATCTGCAGCAGCTCCTCCGTGTTTTTATTCCCGTAAAAAATCGCCTTCGCGCTGACCATCTCGGAGCAGACCATCCCGGCCCCCTGCTCATGGCAAAGCAAACGAAATGGCAGGTCGCTGACACCTGCCATTGGCGCTAAAATCACTTGATTGGGAAGTCTTACGCTCCCGATTACAAGCTGTTTCATCCGTTTTCCTTCCCCGCGTTTTTCTCGTACAGAATCCTCAGGCCGTCCAGCGTCAGGGCGCTGTCGTAAATGTCGATCGCATCCGTCCCGTCCGCAATAATCCGCCCCAGGCCGCCGGTGGCGACCACCTTCAGGTTCTGCAGTCCCGTCTCCTTCTTCACCTGCCGGATGATGTACTCGGTCTGTCCGATCTGTCCGTACACCAGCCCCGCCTGCATACTGGAAATCGTCTCCCGGGCCAGGATGGAGGCCGGCTTTTTGATCTCCACCTCGGGCAGCCGGGCCGTGTCCTCCCACAGCGCCTTCGCGGAAATCTGGATGCCGGGCGCGGTGATGCCCACGCCGAAGCAGCCGTCCTCCGTCACCAGATCGTAGGTCGTCGCCGTGCCGAAATCCAGCACAAGCACCGGCCCGCCGTATTTCTCATAGGCCGCCACCACATCCACAATCCGGTCCGCGCCGATCTCCTTGGGGTTCTCGGAGGTGACCCGGATACCGGTTTTGATGCCGGTGCCCACGATCAGGGCCTCCGTCTTCAGATAGCGCTTCACCGCCCCGGTCAAAGCGTGCATCACCTTGGGCACCACGCTGGCGATGATCGCCCCGTCCAGCCTGCGGTAATCCACCTGGTTGTTCTGCAGCATGGCGCGGATCTCGACGCCATACTCGTCCGAGGTGCGCATCATCCCGCTGGTCATGCGAAAGGTGGTGATCAGCTTTTTTTTCTCATATACCCCCAGGGTAATGTTGGTATTGCCCACATCTATCACTAAAATCATTGGCTCTCCTCCGTCAGCTCCGACAAGTCCTCTCCCAGAATAAAAATCCGGTAGTACAGTGTCAGGGATTCCAGAAGCTCCTGCCGGTTCCGCTTGATCTCGCCCACCAAAAGCCCGCTGGAAATCTCGTCGTACAAAAGATCGTCCTCCGCCGCGTCCGTCTCGAAGGCCAGCGTGCCGTCCGGCTCGAACACGATCAGGAAGACGCCTCCCACCTCCCGGGTGAACAGCACGCAGATGATGTGCAGCTCGTCCTTCACCGACTGGGGAAGCCGGTCGAATTTCCGGTTGAAATAATATTTCTGCTCATAGGCATTGGCTCCGCAGAGCACAATCTTTTCGCCCTTTCCGGCATTTTCACACATATCCATAAATTCCTCTCACCGATACCTCTCCGGCAAACACCGCCTCCTTGGTGCCGTCGCTGCGGCGCACGAGAAGCTCCCCGGTATCCAGGATCCCCAGGGCCTCTCCCTTCCAGGCTCCCTTCGGGTCCAGCACCTCCACCGTCCGTCCCCGGTTGACCAAAAGCGCCTCATATCCGGCCCGCAGGCCGGACAGGTCCTGTGTCTCCAAAAAGCGGCCGTAGCACTCCTCAAAGCAGCGCAAAACCCGTGCAAGCAGCTCCTCCCGGTCAATCCCGCTTCCCTTTTCCAGGCACAGGGAGGTGGCCTCATGAAGGCCCTCCGGGAAAGACCGCTGGTTGACATTGATCCCCGTACCGATCACCACATAGAAGCCTTCCGCTTCCAGATGCAGCTCCGTCAGTATCCCGCACAGCTTGTGCCCTCTTGCCACCACGTCGTTTGGCCACTTGATCAGCGCATCTATTCCGAGGCTTCGGGCGCTCTTGGCCACCGCAAGCGCCATCAGCGGCGTCAGCATATGGGTCTTTTCCGGATCGATATCCGGCCGCAAAAGCAGGCTGAAATACAGGTTTTCCCCGGGCGGCGACAGCCAGCTCCTGCCCCGGCGGCCCCGGCCGGCGGTCTGCTCCTCGGCCTGCACAAGAAGCCCCTCCGGCGCTCCCTGTCCCGCCGCCCGGCACACCTCCAGATTGGTGGAATCCACCGTCTCCCGGCAGCTTAACGGCTTCCCCAGCCGGCAGCCCGCAAGCAGCCCGCTCAGTCCTGTCTCATTCAGCATTGGGTCAGTTCCTGTCCTGCGCCGAGGGTGGCCGCCATCACTGCCTTGATGGTGTGCATCCGGTTCTCGGCCTCGTCAAACACCACCGACGCCTCCGACTCGAACACCTCGTCCGTCACCTCCATCTCGTAGATGCCAAAGCGCTCTCCGATCTCCCGGCCGATCTGGGTATTGCGGTCGTGGAAGGCGGGCAGGCAGTGCATGAAGATCGCGTTCCCCGCGTTCTGCATCACCTGGCGGTTGACCTGGTAGGGCGTCAGATCCTCAATGCGCTCCAGCCACACCGCGTCCGGCTCGCCCATGGACACCCACACGTCGGTGCAGATCACATCCGCCCCCTTCGTGCCCTCCATCACATCCTCGGTCAGCGTGATGCTGCCGCCGGTCTGCTCCGCAATGGCTCTGCACTGATCCACCAGCTCCCTTTCCGGGAAATACCGGGAGGGCGCGCAGGCCGTAAAGTGCATTCCCATCTTGGCGCAGAGCACCATGTAGGAGTTGCCCATGTTGTAGCGGGCGTCGCCCATGTACACCAGCTTCACGCCGGCCACCCGTCCCAGGTGCTCCCGGATCGTCAGAAGATCCGCCAGCATCTGGGTGGGATGGAACTCGTTGGTCAGCCCGTTCCACACCGGAACGCCGGCATATTTTGCCAGCTCCTCCACAATTTCCTGTCCGTAGCCGCGGTACTCGATGCCCTCGTACATCCGGCCCAGCACCCTGGCCGTATCCTTGATGCTCTCCTTTTTGCCGATCTGGGAGCTGGAGGGATCCAGGTAAGTGGTCCCCATCCCCAGGTCATGCGCCGCCACCTCGAAGGAGCTGCGCGTCCTGGTGCTCGTCTTTTCAAAAATCAACGCCACATTCCGGCCCCGCAAAACATCCACCGGAACATGATCCTTTTTCTTCTTTTTTAATTTTGCCGCAAGGTCGATCAGGTAGGTGATCTCCTCCGGCGTATAATCCAGCAGTTTCAAAAAATGACGTCCTGTTAAATCCATCTCTCTGCCTCCTGTCCGGGCCCAATCAAAAAGGGCCATGCAATCATTATAAAATGCACAGCCCTTCTTTGTAAACAGATTTCTTACTTCTCCGTCAGCACCTCTTTCGCACTTGTCAGAAGCCCCGCCATGTTCTGGATCTCGGAGGGGATGATGATCTTGGTGGACTGGCCGTTGCCGACCTTCTCCAGCGCCTCCAGGCTCTTTAGCTTCAGCACCGCCTCGTCGGCTCCCGCCTCCTTGATGAAGCGCAGGCCGTCGGCCGTCGCCTTCTGCACCTTCATGATCGCCTCCGCCTCGCCTTCCGCCTCGCGGATCATCTTTTCCTTCTCCGCCTCCGCGCGCAGGATTGCGGACTGCTTCTCCGCCTCCGCCTCCAGAATCGCGGATTCCTTCTTTCCTTCTGCAACGAGGATGGTGGACTTCTTCTCGCCCTCTGCACGCAGGATCGACTCACGGCGCTCACGCTCCGCCTTCATCTGCTTCTCCATCGCATCCTGGATGGCTGCGGGCGGGATAATGTTCTTTAACTCCACACGATTGACCTTGATGCCCCAGGGATCGGTCGCGATGTCCAGGGACGCGCGCATCTTGGCGTTGATCGTCTCGCGGGAGGTCAGCGTCTGATCCAGCTCCAGATCGCCGATGATGTTACGCAGAGTGGTCGCCGTCAGGTTCTCGATCGCCATGATCGGGTTCTCCACGCCGTAGGTAAACAGCTTGGGATCCGTGATCTGGAAAAAAACCACCGTGTCGATCCGCATCGTCACGTTGTCCTTCGTGATCACCGGCTGCGGCGGGAAATCCGCCACCTGCTCCTTCAAAATCACACGCTTTGCCACCTTGTCGATGATCGGCACCTTAAAATGCAGGCCCACGCTCCAGGTTTCCTGGTACGCGCCCAGCCGCTCCATCACATATGCCTGCGCCTGGGGCACTATCTTGATACAGGACGCCACCACCATGATCGCAAGAATCAAAATAATCAGCAGCGCAACGCCGCCTATCATACCGCCATTCATAATCATAATCCGCTCTCCTCCTTTTCCGCCTTTACAATCAGCTTCACACCGTCCACGCTTTCCACTAAGACGACGGTTCCCTCCGGGATCGTGATCTCCTCCTGTGCAGACCGGGCGGTCCACTGCATCCCGTTTAATGTCACCTGGCCGCAGCCTTTGAGATTGTCAATCGCTTCCGTCACAATCCCCCGCTCGCCGATCACGCTGTCCACATTCGTCTTCGTGCGCCCGGTGTTGAAATACCGCATGGCCAACGGCCTGGTGAACACCAAAAGCACCACCGAAACAATCAAAAACAGGGCAATCTGCAAAAAAAGCGGTGCGCCGCATGCCGCCGCAATCGTTGCGACCAGAGCGCCGCCCGCAAACCAGATCGTCGTCAGCCCCATCGTCGCAAGCTCGATCACAACCAGCACAATCAGAAGCGCCAGCCAGCTAATTACCTCCATCATATGAGCCCCTCCTTTCTGAAAGCCTGCTATCATCATACTACACTCCCGGCCTTTATACAAGCGGTTCCGCTGTGTCGGCCGCCAAAACGCAAAAGAACGGCGGATTTTGCCGCTGCTCCCGCAAAATCCGCCGTTCTCCCGCTTTTTATGATATCCGGTCCTTATTTATCTCTCCAGATGATCCTTCCCTTAGACAGATCATAGGGAGACAGCTCCAGCGTCACCTTGTCGCCGGGCAGGATACGGATAAAGTTCTGCCGCAGCTTGCCGCTGATGTGCGCCAGCACGCGGTGCCCGTTTTCCAGCTCCACCTGGAACATGGTGTTGGGCAGCTTCTCCACTACCGTACCTTCAATTTCAATAACATCTGCTTTCGACATCTCATACCTCCGTCACTTGAATTTCTCCACATACAGTTTGATGCACCGTTTGATTTTCGTGTCCGCATCCGCCGGATTTCGGGCAAGCGCAGCCAGTGCAGCCTGATCCATGCCCGCCTTTTCTATCGTCTGGATGTGCTTTCTGTTCTTCCGCTTGGGCGAAGCATAAAGCCTGCTTACGCCGTCCGCCAGATACACGCTGTCCTTCTCCTCCCGCAGGATCAGGAAAAGGGAATCCTTGTCGTGCCCCGCCAGGGACACTGCCAGTCTGCCGGTCATAAGCCTTCTCCTTCGTACAGGGTGAGGATCTCCGGCTCCCCGTCGGTCACCAGGATCGTATTTTCGTAGTGGGCGGAGAGGGAGCGGTCCCTCGTCACCACCGTCCAGCCGTCCTGCAGCCAGCGCACCTTCCAGGTGCCCGCGTTGACCATCGGCTCGACCGCAAGCGTCATGCCCGCCTGCAGGCGGACGCCCCTGCGCTTCTGGGCAAAATTGGGAATCTGAGGATCCTCATGCAGGGCTGTGCCGATCCCGTGTCCCACCAGATCCCGCACGATTCCGTACCCAAAGCCGCTCACATACGCGTCGATGGCATTGGAAATATCATGCAGGTAATTGCCCTCCCTCGCCATTTTGATTCCCTCAAAAAAGCTCTGCCGCGTGACCCCGATCAGCTTTTGGGCCTCTTCGCTGATCCTGCCCACCGCGTGGGTCCGGGCCGCATCGGAGTGATAGCCCCTGTAAATCAGTCCCGCATCCAGGCTGACAATATCGCCCTCCTTTAAGATGCGGTCCTTTCTGGGAATGCCGTGCACCACTTCCTCATTGACCGACACGCAGATGGAAGCGGGATAACCATTGTAATGGAGAAAATTCGGAACGCAGCCGCAGTCCCTGATGAGCTTTTCCCCCAGGGCGTCGATCTCCCAGGTGGATATTCCCGGCGCGACAGCGCGCCCCAGCTCCTCATGCACATGGGCCAGCCGCTTTCCAGCCTCCCTCATCAGTTCGATTTCTCTCGCAGATTTAATTGAAACGGCCATGGCTTTCCTCTTTCATCAGTCCAGGATCGCCGTGATCGCCGCGAAAACCTCCTCCATCGGAAGGGTTCCGTCCACGGTCCGCAGCACGCCCTTTTGGGTGTAGAAGTCGATCAGAGGCTGTGTCTGCTCATGGTAAACGCTCAGGCGGTTCTTGACCGTCTCCGGCTTGTCGTCGTCGCGCAGCACAAGCTTGCTGCCGCAGGCATCGCAGATCCCCTCCTTCTTCGGGGGCACATGCTCGATGTGATAGGTGGCGCCGCAGGTTAAGCAGGCGCGGCGTCCGGACATTCTCCGCACAATGTTCTCGTCGGGCACATCCACGTTGATCGCATAGTCGATGTGATCGCCCAGCTTCTCCAGCTCGCTGTCCAGAACCTCAGCCTGGGGAATGGTGCGCGGGAAACCGTCCAGCACATAACCTTTTTTGCAGTCATCCTGAGCCACGCGGTCCAGCAGGATGCGCACGGTCAGCTCATCGGGAACCAGAAGGCCCTGATCCATGTACTTCTTGGCTTCCTTTCCCAGCTCCGTTCCGTTTTTGATGTTTGCCCGGAAAATATCCCCGGTGGAGACATGGGGCACGCTGTACTTCTCCGCGATCATTTTCGCCTGTGTGCCCTTGCCTGCGCCGGGCGCGCCTAACATGATGATTTTCATGATGTAATTCTCCTTCTTATAATCAGACAGGGACAGAAACGTTGCCGTCCTGTCCCGTCAGAGTCCGGACCGCCTGTCGCGCAGACATCCGTTCAGTCATTCAAAAATCCTTTGTAATTTCTCACCAGCATCTGGGACTCAATCTGCTTTAAGGTCTCCAACAGCACGCTGACAATAATGATCAGGCTCGTTCCGCCGAAGGATACGCTCGCGCCGAATACGCCGTTAAAAATATACGGAAGTATGCACACAATGCTTAAGCCGCTCGCGCCGATAAAGATCAGGTAGTTTAAGATTCTGGACAGATAATCGCTGGTGGGCTTGCCCGGCCGGATGCCCGGGATGAAGCCGCCCTGCTTTTTCATGTTGTTGGCAATCTCCAGCGGATTGAAGGTGATGGACGTATAGAAATACGCAAAAAATACGACCATCGCCACATACAGGAGCAGACCGAGGGTATATACCGGCTGAGACGGATCACACCAGTAGGTGGAGTTTAAGCCCCGCAGGATATGTCCCCAGAAGCCGGTCCCGCTGTAGCCCGTAAGCTGTGCGATAATCACCGGGATCTGCAGGATGGACTGCGCAAAGATAACCGGGATAACGCCCGCGGTGTTGACCTTCAGAGGGATAAAGGAGGACTGGCCTCCCACCATCTTGCGGCCCTGCACCTTTTTCGCGTACTGCACGGGGATCTTCCTCACCGCGTCGTTGAGCACAATGACAAGCACCACCATGCCGACGATGATCGCCAGAATGATCACAGCTGCCAGTGCGCCCACCGCCACGGCCTTGCCTTTGACAAACTGCTCGTAAAGGCTGGCCAGATCGCTGGGCATCCGGGAGATGATGTTGATCGTCAGGACGATGGAAATACCGTTTCCAACGCCATGCTCCGTGATCCTCTCACCGATCCACATCAGAAAGGCGCTGCCCGCCGTCAGCGCGGCAACCGCCGTGATAACGGTAAACGCGTTGAAGTCCGGGATCAGTCCCTGACGGCCCAGTCCGATGGACAGGGCGGTCGATTCAACCAGCGCCAGCGCCACCGTCACATATCTCGTGATAGCGGTCAGCTTCTTACGCCCCTCCTCACCGTCCTTCTGCATCTCCTCCAGCTTCGGGATCGCAATCGTCAGAAGCTGGATGATGATGGAGGACGTGATGTAGGGAGTAATATTCAGCGCGAACAGGGAGTAGTTCTCGAAGGAACCTCCCGTGAACGCGTTAAAAAAACTGAAGGTATCACCCGTCTGCGCCGCAAACCAGTTGGAGAAGAAGTGCCTGTCGACACCCGGCACCGGAAGCTGGCAGCCGATACGGACAACCACCAGCATCAGGAAGGTGAAGAACAGCTTCTTGCGGATCTCCTTGATCTTGAACGCATTTTTCAGGGTAGTAAGCATTTACATCACCTCTGCAGTTCCACCAAGCGCCTCGATCTTTTCTTTTGCGGATGCACTGAAGGCATTTGCTTTCACATCGAGCTTCTTGGTAAGTTCTCCGTTTCCAAGAATTTTTACGCCGTCTCTGGGATTCTTTACGATTCCCTTCTCGATCAGGCTTTCAACAGTAACAGTCTCTCCGTTGTCAAATACTTCAAGTGCGCTTACATTGATTGCGACGATATCCTTCGCGTTGTAGTTGGTAAAGCCTCTCTTCGGGATACGTCTGTATAAAGGCATCTGGCCGCCTTCAAAGCCCGGTCTGGGAGCGCCGGAACGCGCCTTCTGACCCTTGTGGCCCTTGCCTGCCGTCTTTCCGTTTCCGGAAGCGTGGCCGCGGCCTCTTCTAAAATTATCGCTGTGTACAGAACCTGCAGCAGGCCGTAAGTTAGATAATTCCATTGCGTTGCACCTCCTCTTCTTATGCTTCTTCTACCTTCAGCATATATCCAACCTTCTGGATCATACCTCTGGTAGACGCGTTATCAGGCATGATAACAGTCTTGTGCATTTTGGTAAGGCCCATAGCCTCCACAGTTGCCCTGTGCTTGGGAACCGCGCCGATGGGGGACTTCACCAAAGTGATCTTCAAATTCTTCTCTGCCATTTTCGTCTCCTCCTGGTTTAAGCCATGATCTCTTCTACAGATTTACCACGCTTTGCTGCCACCTCTTCAGGAGTCTTGATCTGGCTCAGGCCCTGGATGGTCGCCAGTACGACGTTCTGTTTGTTGGTGGAGCCAAGAGCCTTGGTCCGGATGTTCTTGATGCCTGCCAGCTCGCACACGATACGTGCCGGGCCGCCTGCGATGATACCGGTACCGTCGGGAGCCTTCTTCAGCAGAACAGTGGAAGATCCAAACTTGCCGAGGAAGTCATGCGTAACGGAATTGTTCTCGTCAAGAGCAACGCTTACCAGATGCTTTGCAGCGTCTTCCTTGCCCTTGCGGATCGCCTCCGGGATTTCAACGGACTTGCCCAGGCCAACGCCCACATGTCCGTTGCCGTCTCCAACTACCACTAAAGCTGTGAAACGCATGTTGCGGCCGCCTTTTACAACCTTGGTAACACGTTTGATGGAAACGACTTTTTCTGTTAATTCCAGATTTGTCGTATCAATAATTGTTCTTCTCATCTGATGTGTTCTCCCTTCCTAGAATGTCAGGCCAGCTTCTCTGGCTGCCTCAGCTAAAGCTGCAACTTTTCCCTGGTAGATGTAGCCGCCGCGGTCGAAAACAACCTCGGTGATACCCTTCTCCAGAGCGCGTTTTGCAATCACAGTTCCCAAATATGCCGCAGCATCAACGTTATTGGTCTTCTCCAGCTCGCCCTTCACATCCTTCTCCAGAGTGGAAGCAGCTGCCAGGGTCTTGCCAACGGTATCGTCGATAATTTGAGCATACATATGATTATTGCTTCTGAATACGGCCAGACGCGGTCTTTCAGGAGTGCCGCTGAAACGGTTGCGCATTCTTCTGTGCTTGTTCTCACGAACGATCTGTCTTGATTTCTTACTAACCATTTTTACACTCTCCTTATCCCTTATTTCTTACCGGTCTTGCCGACTTTGCGTCTGATCACCTCATCAGCATACTTGATACCCTTGCCCTTGTAAGGCTCCGGACGTCTCTTGTCTCTGATCTCAGCTGCAAACTGGCCGACCTTCTCTTTGTCGATGCCCTTTACAATGATGATGTTCTGGCCTTCCAGCGCTGTCTCGATGCCTTCGGGATCCTCCATCTCAACCGGGTGGGAATAACCTAAGGATAATGTCAGTTTCTTGCCTGCCTTTGCCGCCTTGTAGCCGACGCCGTTTACCTCGAGCTTCTTCTCGTAGCCCTGGGTAACGCCCACTACCATGTTGTTGACCAGAGTTCTGGTCAGACCGTGCAGGGATTTCATTTTCTTTAAGTCATTGGGGCGGCTCACTACAACGTGTCCGTCCTCCACTTTGATTGTCATCTCTTCGGGAAGCACTCTCTCCAGAGTTCCCTTGGGACCTTTTACAGTCACTTTATTATTTTCTGCAACCTCTACAGTAACGCCTGCAGGAATCGCGATTGGCATTCTTCCTATACGTGACATGCCCGTACCTCCGTTTAATTATAAAATGATCGTCCTCGTCTTACCAAACGTATGCGAGAACCTCGCCGCCTACCTGCAGCTCTCTCGCCTTCTTATCGGTTACAACGCCCTGGTTCGTGGAAATGATCGCGATGCCCAGGCCGCCCAGCACTCTGGGGAGCTCCTCCTTGCCGGCATACACGCGCAGGCCGGGCTTGGAGATTCTCTTGATGCCGGAGATGATCTTGTCGTTCTTGTCCTCGCCGTACTTTAAGGTGATGTGGATGGTCTTGAAGGCACCCTCGTCCAGTACGTCATATTTCTTAATGTAACCCTCATCCAGCAGGATCTGCGCAATCGCCAGCTTCATCTTGGACGCAGGCACATCTACCGTATCATGCTTTGCAGTATTTGCGTTGCGGATTCTTGTAAGCATATCTGCAATAGGATCGCTCATTGTCATTGTGATTTACCTCCTTCTCTTGCCAGCTCTTACCAGCTTGCCTTTTTCACGCCGGGAATCTGTCCCTTGTATGCCAGTTCACGGAAGCAAATTCTGCAGATTCCGTATTTTCTCAGAACCGAATGGGGACGGCCGCAAATCTTACAACGTGTGTATTCTCTGGAAGAGAATTTGGGTGTACGCTGCTGCTTAATCTTCATTGCTGTTTTAGCCATGAAATCATTTACCTCCTTCTTACTTTGCGAAAGGCATGCCGAACAGTCTCAGCAATTCGCGCGCCTCTTCGTCCGTCTTGGCCGTGGTCACGACGATCACGTCCATACCTCTCACCTTTTCCACCTTATCGTACTCGATCTCGGGGAAAATCAGCTGCTCCTTGATGCCCAGGGCATAGTTGCCTCTGCCGTCGAAGGAATCAGCGCTCACGCCGCGGAAGTCGCGGACGCGGGGCAGTGCCAGGTTCACCAGACGATCCATGAAGTCATACATTTTCTCGCCGCGAAGAGTTGTCTTGCATCCGATGGGCATGCCCTCACGGATTTTGAAGTTGGCAACGGAATTTTTCGCTCTGGTAAGAACGGCCTTCTGGCCGGTAATGGTCTCCAGATCCTTCACTGCGGAGTCCAGAATCTTGGCATTCTCCTTTGCCTCGCCAACACCCATGTTGATGACGATCTTGTCAAGCTTCGGAACTTCCATCACATTCTTATATCCGAACTTCTTGATCATAGCGTCTACGATCTCGTCTTTATATAAACTTTTCAATCTGCTCACGTTATTAGCCTCCTTCCTCGGAATTATTTGTCGATCACTTCGCCGGTGGACTTGGCGAAACGAACCTTCTTGCCGTCCTCCACCTTAAAGCCGATGCGGGTCGCTTTCCCATTGTGAAGATACATCACGTTGGAGATATCGATGGGAGCCTCCCTCTGGATAATTCCGCCGTTCTGATTTGCTGCAGAAGGCTTCGTGTGCTTGGTAATCATATTGACCTTCTCAACAGTCACTCTGCCGTTCTTATGGTCAACGGCAACAACTTTTCCTTCTTTGTCCTTATCTTTGCCGGCGATGACCTTTACCGTATCGCCCTTTTTGATTTTCATGGTAGACATAAAGGCACCTCCTTATAATACTTCCGGAGCCAGAGAAGCAATTTTCATAAACTGCTTGTCACGAAGCTCACGCGCTACTGGCCCAAAGATACGGGTTCCCCTGGGGGTCTTGTCGTCCTTGATGATGACAGCAGCATTCTCGTCAAACTTGATGTAGGAGCCGTCCTTGCGGCGAACGCCCTTCACGGAGCGAACCACGACAGCCTTCACCACGTCGCCCTTCTTTACAACCCCTCCGGGTGTTGCATCTTTGACGCTGGCAACGATGATATCACCGATATTTGCATATCTTCTGGTAGAGCCGCCCATAACGCGGATGCACAGAATCTCCTTCGCACCTGTGTTATCGGCAACTTTCAGTCTCGTTTCCTGTTGAATCATGATAATTCTCCTTCCAACTTCATTACTTGCCGCAGATTATTTCGCTCTCTCGATGATCTCAACAAGTCTCCATCTCTTGTCCTTGGACAGCGGCCTTGTCTCCATCACCTTCACGGTATCGCCAATGTTGCACTCGTTGTTCTCATCGTGTGCCTTCAGCTTGTAGGTCTCTTTCACGATCTTCTTGTAAAGGGGATGCTTTACATGATCTTCAATGGCAACGACGATCGTTTTGTCCATCTTATTGCTAACGACTTTACCAGTACGTGTTTTTCTCAGATTACGTTCCACGTTCGTTTACTCCTTTCTGGATTTACTCTGCAACCTTGGCTTTCTGTGTCATCACTGTCTGGATTCTGGCGATGTTCTTTCTGACCTCGCGGATCCGTGCGGTGTTGTCAAGCTGGTTTGTTGCGTTCTGGAATCTCAAATTGAAAAGTTCCTTCTTGGCAGCCGTCAGTTCCTGTGCCAGATCAGCGGCCGACTTATTCTTCAAATCTTCTACATAGGTTTTAGACTTCATTTGCTACACCGCCTTCCAAGTCTGCTTTCGAAACAATTTTGCACTTGCAGGGAAGCTTATGCATTGCGAGACGAAGTGCCTCCTTTGCAGCCTCCTCCGGAACACCCGCGATCTCGAACATCACACGGCCCGGCTTCACAACTGCTACCCAGTACTCCAGAGCGCCCTTACCGGAACCCATTCGAGTCTCGGCAGGCTTTGCCGTAACCGGCTTGTCAGGGAAGATCTTGATCCATACCTGACCGGTACGCTTTGTATAACGTGTCAGTGCGATACGGGCTGCCTCGATCTGGTTGGACTTGATCCAGCAGGGCTCGAGGGCTACCAGTCCGTACTCTCCGTAAGTGATTGTATTGCCGCGCAATGCCTTTCCGGCCATGGTGCCGCGGAACTGTTTACGACGTTTTACTCTCTTCGGCATTAACATAGTTATTTATCGCTCCCTTCCTTGTTTCCCTTTGTAGGAAGTACCTCGCCTTTGTAGATCCACACCTTTACGCCAACCTTGCCGTAGGTGGTATCTGCCTCTGCGAATCCATAATCGATGTCAGCTCTCAGGGTCTGCAGCGGAATGGTTCCCTCGCTGTAGAACTCGGTACGCGCGATATCTGCACCGCCCAGACGGCCGGATGCAGCAGTCTTGATGCCCAGCGCGCCGGCCTTCATGGTTCTGCCGATGCAGGACTTCATTGCACGTCTGAAGGATACGCGGTTCTCCAGCTGCTGCGCGATGTTCTCGGCAACCAGCTGCGCGTCGCGGTCGGGTCTCTTGATCTCCTTGATGTCGATTAAGACCTTCTTGTCCGTCAGCTTGGACAGCTCCTTCTTGGTCACTTCGATCTCTGCGCCGCCCTTGCCGATCACAACGCCGGGCTTTGCGGTGTAGAGGATCACCTTTACTCTGTCAGACGCTCTCTCGATCTCGATCTTGGAAACGCCTGCAGCGTACAGCTTTTTCTTCAAAAATTTTCTGATATTGTAGTCTTCTACTAAGAAGTCCGCATACTCGGCGTCTGCATACCATCTGGAATCCCAGTCCTTGATGACGCCGACTCTTAAACCATGAGGATTAACTTTCTGTCCCATTATCCTTCCTCCTACTTTCTCTCATCCAGCACTACGGTGATGTGGCTCATTCTCTTCTCGATTCTGTAAGCACGGCCCTGCGCCCTGGGTCTTACTCTCTTCATCGTAGGCCCCTTGTTCGCGTAGCACTCTGCCACATACAGGTTATCTCTGTTCATGCCGTTGTTGTTCTCGGCATTTGCCGCAGCGGATTCGAGCAGCTTCTTTACCAGGCTGGAAGCATATCTGGGATTGTAGGTTACGACTGCCAGCGCGGTCGCCAGGTCCTTCCCTCTGATCGCATCCAGTACAAAACAAGCTTTCGTTACAGACACTCTTGCGTAGGATAATTTTGCAGAAGGTCTTGTATCTTTATTCGCATTTCTTTCTCTCTTAATCTGAGATCTATGTCCTTTAGCCATGAATAAAACCTCCTTTCAATTACCTGACTTTGGATTTCTTTTCGTCCTTGCCGTGGCCCCTGTAGGTCCTGGTAGCGACGAATTCGCCAAGCTTGTGTCCAACCATGTCTTCAGTTACATATACCGGAACATGCTTACGGCCGTCATGAACTGCAATCGTGTGTCCAACGAAGGACGGGAAAATTGTAGAACGACGGGACCAGGTCTTGATAACCTGTTTCTGTCCGGAAGCATTGAGTGCGTCCACTTTTTTCAGCAGGCTGGCGTCAGCGAACGGTCCTTTTTTCAGTGATCTAGCCATTATTCTTCTCCTCCTTAACCTTATTTGATAGCCTTACCGTTTCTTCTTCTCACAATCAGCTTGTTGGAAGCCTTCTTAGACTTTCTCGTCTTCAAGCCGAGTGCCGGTTTGCCCCAAGGAGTGCTCGGACCAGGACGGCCGATGCCGGTCTTGCCTTCACCACCGCCGTGCGGATGGTCGTTCGGGTTCATAACGGAACCGCGGACCGTAGGACGGATGCCCATGTGACGCTTGCGTCCTGCCTTACCATAGTTGATCAGGTTGTGATCGCCGTTGCCTACAACGCCTACGGTTGCGCGGCACACGATCGGAACCATTCTCATCTCACCGGAGGGAAGTCTCAGAGTCGCATACTTGCCTTCCTTCGCCATCAGCTGCGCGCTGTTTCCCGCAGAACGAACCATCTGGCCGCCCTTGCCGGGGTATAACTCAATGTTGTGTACCTGAGTACCAACAGGAATCTCGGATAACGGCAGGCAGTTGCCCACTCTCACCTCGGCCTCGGGGCCGTTCATAACCTTCTGGCCGACGGTCAGGCCTTCGGGAGCCAGGATGTATGCCTTCTGGCCGTCCGCGTAGCAGATCAGCGCGATGTTCGCCGTTCTGTTGGGATCGTACTCAATGCCCACAACGGTTGCCGGAATGCCGTCCTTGAATCTCTTGAAGTCTACGATTCTGTACTGTCTGCGAACGCCGCCGCCGTGATGACGAACGGTGATCTTGCCCTGGTTGTTACGGCCGGAATTCTTTTTCAGAGATACGCACAGGCTCTTTTCGGGAGTCTTCTTGGTGATCTCGGAAAAATCGGAACCAGTCATGTTTCTTCTGGAAGGTGTATAGGGATTATAGGTTTTAATTCCCATGATGATTTCTCCTTTACTATTTATTATCGCGCTTTGTTTGCGCATGGGTTGGAGCCTTCTGACGGCTCCCTACGCTCGGAATCAAAGACCTGCGAAGATCTCGATCTCCTTGCTGTCCGCGGTCAGAGTCACGATCGCCTTCTTGATTTTGGCGGTCTTGCCGACTACCATGCCGCGTCTCTTGTTCTTGCCGGGTGCATTCAGGGTGTTTACCTTCGCAACCTTTGCGCCCTCGAACATCTTCTCCACAGCCTCTTTGATCTGGGACTTGTTTGCTTCCGGATGTACCAGGAAGGTATATTTCTTCTCGCCCATACCGGCCATGCTCTTCTCAGTGATCACGGGTTTGAGGATAACGTCGTAGTATTTAATGTCAGCCATTATGCGTACACCTCCTCGATCGTCTTAACGGCATCCTTGGTCAGAACAACCTTGCCTGCCTTCATGATGTCATATACGTTGATGGTGTTGGGCAGAGCCATCTTTACAGAAGGGATGTTCTTTGCGCTCATCATTACGTTTGCATCGTTCTCGTTTACAACTACCAGACCGTTGTTCACATCCAGGTTCTTCATCACCTGCGCGAAATTCTTGGTCTTGATCTCATCAAACTTCAGCTCGTCTACGACAACCAGCTTTGCGTTTGCAACCTTGTCGGTCAGAGCGGACTTTAACGCTGCCCTCTTCTCTTTTCTGTTGAGCTTGAAGGAGTAATCTCTCGGAACGGGAGCGAATACAACGCCGCCGCCGGTCCACTGGGGAGCGCGGATGGAGCCCTGTCTTGCGTGACCGGTTCCCTTCTGTCTCCAGGGTTTTCTTCCGCCGCCGGAAACCTCAGAGCGGGTCTTTGCTTTCTGCGTTCCCTGACGATTGTTTGCAAGCTGCTGAACGACTGCCATGTGTACCAGATGCTCGTTTACCTCAACACCGAACACCGCATCGTTTAACTCGATCGTATCGATCTGCTTGCCTTCCATATTATAAACAGATACGTTTGCCATCTGTGTGGTCCTCCTTTCCAGTTTTAAGCCTCCACCTTAGTGGTTTCCTTGATCGTTACCAGCGCTTTTCTGGGGCCGGGCACCGCGCCCTTTACCAGGATCAGGTTCTTGTCTGCGTCAACTCTCACAACGTCCAGATTCTGAACGGTAACCTTCACGCAGCCCATGTGGCCGGGCATTCCCTTGCCCTTGAACACGCGGCTCGGAGAGGAGCAGGCGCCGTTGGAGCCCTGGTGACGATGGAACTTGGAGCCGTGAGCCATGGGGCCTCTGTGCTGGCCAAGTCTCTTGATCGCGCCCTGGAATCCCTTACCCTTGCTGATCGCGGTAGCATCGATTCTGTCGCCGGCCGCGAAGATATCTGCCTTGATCTCCTGCGCCAACGCATACTCGGAAGCGTTCTCAAACCGGAACTCTCTTACATATCTCTTGCAGGAAACACCAGCCTTCGCAAAATGTCCCTTCTGAGCTTTATTTACACCATGTCTGTGAATAACTTCCTTCTTGCCGGCCTTGTCTCTGTTGATGATCTTTTCCTTCTTGTCAACAAAGCCAACCTGCACTGCCTCGTATCCGTCGTTCTCTGCGGTCTTGATCTGCGTCACAACGCAGGGTCCGGCCTGCAGCACAGTTACGGGAACCAGCACGCCGTCGTCATTGAAGATTTGAGTCATTCCGACTTTGGTCGCTAAAATCGCTTTTTTCATTGTTAACCTCCTGTTGTTGTCTACATAGCGGAATGTTCGCAGCTTTCCTTCCCTTTCCCAAAGGGCGGTTAAAGCAGTTGGACTATTCATACGTCTCTGTAGAGGTTCTGTGCAAAAACTTATTTGGTCTTCATTTTGATATCAATGTACACGCCGGCAGGCATTTCCAGTCTCTGCAGAGCATCGACGGTCTTGGGTGTGGGTGTGATGATATCGATCAGTCTCTTGTGCGTGCGGCGCTCGAACTGCTCTCTGGAGTCCTTGTACTTGTGTACGGCGCGCAGGATGGTCACTACTTCCTTCTTCGTGGGAAGCGGTACCGGTCCGCTCACCTGTGCTCCATTTTTCTTGACTGTTTCGATGATTTTCTTCGCAGACGCATCAACCAACTGATGATCGTAAGCTTTCAGTGTAATCCTCATTACCTGATTTGCCATAAAAAAAGTCGCCTCCTTTTCGCGCTTTTGAGATAAGTGCGACAAGCGGTGACTGTACACGTTCCCGTGTGTGTCCTGTTGATAAGCAACCCTGAGAAGTTTCCTTCTCTCTTATCCGTGAACCTACACGTTGTTTCCCCTGTCGTCGGACAGGTGCTGTTATCTGGTACAGTGACTTGTCGTCAGTTTACAAACTTGACATTCGCTCCGCGTAAAAACCTGCAGGGATTATGTATTTTCCGCTGCAGCAACCTTACGCTTCATCGCTATCATGTCACAGCATTTATGAGTATACCCGAAAAAAACGGGAATTGCAAGCGTTTTTTTCGGGTATTACAGTTTTTTTCCTGTATTTTATTCCGTACAATCCTCAGACGATTTTGGCCTTGGCAAAAAACACCGGAAGATGGAAGTTGGGCTTCTCATTCTCAATCGGGGCAAAGGCGGCGTAATGCTCGATATCCGGGCTTTCCGCTATTTTGTAGAAATTGCAGTAAAATTCTGCGCCCCTTCCCAGGGCTGCGCCTGCCTCCTGGTTCACATATTCCTCCGGGATCAGCCAGGTCAGAATCCACCGGTCGTCCAGAAGCTGCGCCCGGCAGCCGCACTGCTCCAGGTATTTTTCCGGCATGGGCCTGCGGCCCTTCCTGCCCTTGCCGTAGGCCGCGTAGAGCGCGCCGTTTCCGTTGGCTTCAAAATTTAAATACATCACGTCGTTGGTCAGCGGCTCTCCCTTCTCCGGAAACGCCAAAAACACTTCCATGGCGCTGTCTTTGCACACCATATCCATATAATTATGGAAGATTCTCCTGGGATCGCTTTCCTCGCAGACAAGCTTCACATAGAGCCCCTGTCCCGGAAGATATCCCATCCAGCCCCAGGCTCTGGGCTTTCTTAAGCAGTTCCACATAAAATGACTGATTTCAAAGCGGTCCGCGCTCTCAATCTCCTCCCGGGAGGCGATCGTCTTTACCTGATATTCCATATGTTTTCCCTCCAAAATTTACCCGTTCAAAATAACCTTAACACACTATCCCAGCAAAAGCAACGCCCCCTGTACGGCGAGCTTGGCGACGCCGCTGGCCGTCATCACCAGGATCGGATTCATATTCTTTTTTTTGAGCAAATAGACCGCCGCGATAAAAATCAGGATCGAGTCGGGTTTTATCGTCTGCAGCGCGATCCGGCCGTCCTGCCAGAAGGCTGTGATCATGATGGAAACGCCCGCCGCCGCAATCATGGCCACCACCGCCGGGCGCAGCGTATCCAGCACGCCCTGCAAAAGGCTCAGCTTCCGATAGCGCAGATACAGCCAGGCCAGCAGCGTCACCAGCACGCAGGAGGGCAGGATACAGCCCAGCGTGGCCGCCGCCGCGCCCCCAAAGCCCGCCAGGCGCGTTCCCACGAAGGTGGCCGAATTGACCGCGATCGGCCCCGGCGTCATCTGCGAAATGGTAATCAGGTCGGTAAACTCCGACTGGGTCAGCCACTGGTGCCCTGTCACCACCTGCCCCTGAATCAGCGGCAGCGCCGCATAGCCGCCGCCGAAGCTGAACATACCGATCTGCAGAAAGCTCAAAAACAGCTGCCAGTAAATCATGCCCTTTCCCTCCTCATCTTCACCAGCGTCCGCACCGCTCCCAGCAGAATGCAGACGATCACCACATACACCACGTTGACCTCAAAGACGCTCACCGCCAGAAAGGCGGCCGCCATGATCGTCAGGGAAAGTTTGTTCTTCCCTGCAACGATCCCGCTTCCCATGTCGTACACTACCGCTGCGATCACCGCCGCCACGCCGGACTGCATCCCGTCCAGCACCGTCTTGACAATAAAATTGGAGGCAAAGGCGCTGTAAAAAAAGGAAATCACCGAAATGATTACAAAGGGCGGAATGATCGTGCCCAGAATGGCCGCCAGCGTCCCCAAAAGTCCGGCCAGCTTATAGCCCACCACAATCGCCCCGTTCACCGCGATCGCTCCCGGCGCGGACTGCGCAATCGCCACCAGGTCCAGCATCTCGTTCTCGTCAATCCAGTGATACTGATCCACAAACTTCTTTTTCATCAGCGTCACGATCACATAGCCGCCGCCGAAAGTGAAGGCACTTAAATATAAGGTAGAAACAAAAATTTTGAAAATCCTTTTCCAGGTTTCCCGCATTTCATCCATCCTCCTTCTGGTTCTCTCTCCTAAGAGAATATCCCTTCTTGATGCATAAGTAAAATAGTATTATTATATAAAATATATAATATTTTCATTATGAAAGGAATCTGCCATGACGCTTCGCCATATGAATATTTTCGTCGCGGTCTACCAGAACCGCAGCATCACCCGCGCCGCCAGAGAGCTGCACCTCGCGCAGCCCTCCGTGAGCCTGGCGATCCGGGAGCTGGAAGAATTTTATAAAATCCGCCTGTTCGACCGCATTTCCCGGCGGATTTATCCGACGGAAAGCGGTCACCGTTTCTACGAGTATGCCCTCCACATCGTCTCCCTCTTTGACGAGCTGGAGACCGGTATCCCCAACTGGGAGGCTGCCGCATCCCTGCGCGTCGGCTCCAGCATCACCCTGGGCAACTGTCTGCTGCCCTCCCTGGTGCGCCGCTTTCGGGACTCCCACCCCGGGGTCCGCGTCCGGGTCAGTATCCGCAACACGGAAACCATCGAACAGCAGGTGCTGGATAACCAGGTGGATTTCGCGCTGGTGGAGGGCAGCGTGACCCATCCGGAGCTGCTCGCGGAGGCCTTTTTCAACGACCGTCTCTGCCTGGTGGCCTCCCCCTCCCATCCGCTCGCCGCCCTTCCCCGGATCACCCTTCCGATGGCGGCGCAGTACGATCTGCTCCTCCGGGAGCCCGGCAGCGCCGGGCGGGAAATCGCGGAAAGCCTGTTTTACGCCCGGGAGCTTCCCCTCTCCCCGGCCTGGGAAAGCGTCAGCAACCAGGCGCTCATCCGCGCCGCCAGGGAAGGGCTCGGGATCGCTATCCTTCCCTGGCTTTTGGTAAACGAGGAGATACAGCGCGGCCGGCTTGCCGAGCTTTCGCTGTCAGAGCCCATGCTGCAGCGCAGCCTTTTCCTGATCCGCCACCGCAACAAATACCTGCCCCAGCCCGCCCTGGAGTTCATGGAACTAATCCGCCAGTTCAGCCATGCGGAAGGGAAGGTCTGAGGTTGCTTTTCAGAACAGATTCCTGTATAGTTGATATCAGTAAGCTTAGCCCGCGCCGCCCGAAAAGACGCGGGACAGGAAGGATAAGGACGACAATATGTGGATTGCAAATAACTGGAAAGATTACGAAGTGCTGGACACCTCCGGCGGAGAAAAGCTGGAGCGCTGGGGCGATTATCTGCTGGTGCGCCCGGACCCTCAGGTGATCTGGGACACGCCCCGCAAAAACCCCGGATGGAGCCGGAAAAACGGCCATTACCACCGCAGCAGCAAGGGCGGCGGGGAGTGGGAATTTTTCCAGCTGCCCAAAGAGTGGAGTATTCACTACCGGGAGCTTACCTTCCGGCTCAAGCCTTTCAGCTTCAAGCACACGGGCCTTTTCCCGGAGCAGGCCGCCAACTGGGACTGGTTTGGCGGGCTGATTCAAAATGCCGGCCGTCCCTTAAAGGTGCTCAACCTGTTCGCCTACACCGGCGGCGCCACCCTCTCCGCCGCCAGGGCCGGCGCCAGAGTCACCCATGTGGATGCCTCCAAGGGCATGGTCACCTGGGCCAGAGAAAACGCTGCCGCTTCCGGTCTCTCCGAAGCGCCCATCCGCTGGCTGGTGGATGACTGCGTGAAGTTTGTGGAACGGGAAATCCGCAGGGGCAGCCGCTACGACGGCATCATCATGGATCCGCCCTCCTACGGCCGCGGCCCCAAGGGGGAAATCTGGAAAATCGAGGAAAGTATTTATCCGTTCCTGGAGCTGACGGCACAGATCCTTTCCGATGACCCGGTGTTTTTTCTGATCAACTCCTACACCACCGGCCTGCAGCCCGCGGTGCTCAGCTACATGATGAACACCGTCATCACCAAAAAATTCGGCGGCCATGTGGACGCCCAGGAAATCGGCCTTCCGGTAACCGACAGCGGACTGATCCTCCCCTGCGGCGCTTCCGGCCGCTGGAGCCGCTAAAGCCTGTCTCAAATCCGCTCCGGCGCGCTTCAGACACGCTTAAAGCGTGCTTTAAAGCACGCTCCCGGAATCAGAAAAGACTCCCGAGAAGCTTTGTCAGAAGGGCGCGGTAGCCGGGGATGAGCCGCTCCAGGATGCTTCCCGGCGTATAGCAGATCGGAGGCTGTCCCGGAAAAAAGCGATACATCCGGTACACATATACCGCCGCCATCGCCACCACGATCGCCCCGGCGGCATACATCAGCGCCCCCGCCCGCTTTCCCCGCCAGTACCGTTGTATCGCAAAAGCAAGCGCCCACAACAGCCACGCGGGGGCCAGCGGATTCATCCGGATACTTTGTGCAAACCGGCCCGTCAGAAAAAGCGCCACCGCCCGCGTCATGCCGCAGCCCGGGCAGGGCAGCCCCGCCACAATGACGGAAGGGCAAAAGGCGTGAAACAAAAGCTGTGCCATCCCATCGTACAGCAAAAACGCTGCGCCAAAGCCCCAATAAGCCTTCCCGTCCTGTCTCAGCCTTCCGGCGGCTCTGCGCGCCCGCTCCCGCACCGTCCCGTTTTCCGATGCGCCTGCTTTTTCTCTCATCCTGCGCCTCCCTCCGGGACCTTTCCGGAAACGATCTGAGCCCAGAGCCTGCGCCCCTGCGTCCGCAGGATTCCCTCCTCTCTCAGCCTTCCCAGCTCCCGCATCATGGCGCTTCTGTCCACCGCCAGATAATCCGCACAGTCCGTGTAGGAGAAGGGCAGGATAAAGCTGTCGCCCCCTTTCTGCCGCTGCAGATATCCGAAATAGGTCAGCAGCTTCTGCCGCAGCGTCCTCTGTCCCAAAATGTCCGTGTGCATCATCGCCCGCCGCTGCGCCGCCGTCAGGATTTCCTCCAGCAGGGCAGCCCTCCTCTCGTGGGCGCGGTAGTGGAGCATCAGCTTGCGGTCGTCCACAAATGCCGCCCGGCACCTTGCGCGGGAAATCACATAGCAGACCCCTCCCGTCTCCGGAAAGCATTTTCGGGCAAAGCTCTCTCCGGGCTCATAATAATCCAGGATGCGCCGCTGCCCCTCCCGGTTCATGCTCTCCAAAAAAGCGGTCCCCTCCAGAAGGATCCCTACCTGATCCGTTCCGTCATTTTGATCCATCAGGATCTGGCGCTTCCCGAATTCCCGGATAACGATCAGTCCCGCCCGGCTCATACTCTCTTCCTGTTCTTTTGTCAATCCCCAAAAGCCGATAAATTGTCCCATATTTTCACACCATCATGTATGTCATTTTTGTGCAAACCACTATATTTTGTATTATATCCCATTGTTGTTGCCTGCGCAACCATTTTTATCCGCAGGCGGAGATATAATAAAATCCATCGCAGCCGGACCGGTCCGGCATCACTCAGGTTTCAAAACGGAAAGGGGATTCCCATGAAAATTATTAAAAGGAATGGTTCCGAGGTTAACTTTGACCTCGAGAAGATTATAGCAGCAGTCACCAAGGCAAACAATTCCTCCGACACAAGCCGGCTGTCGCCGGAGCAGATCCACGACATCGCCGACTATGTGGAGTACAAGTGCCGCAAGATGGGCCGCGCCGTATCCGTGGAGGAGATTCAGGATATGGTGGAGAACCAGATCATGTCCACCGGCGCCTTCGACCTGGCAAAGCGCTATGTGCGCTACCGCTATCAGCGCACGCTGGTGCGCAAGTCCAACACCACGGACAACCGCATCCTGTCGCTGATCGAGTGCAACAACGAGGAGGTCAAGCAGGAAAACTCCAACAAAAATCCGACCGTCAACAGCGTGCAGCGCGATTACATGGCCGGGGAGGTCAGCCGCGATTTAACCCAGCGTCTGCTTCTGCCCCCCGACATCGTGGAGGCTGACAAAAACGGGCTGATCCACTTCCATGACTCCGACTATTTTGCGCAGCATATGCACAACTGCGATCTGGTGAACCTGGAGGATATGCTGCAGAACGGCACGGTGATCAGCGAGACCTTCATCGAGAAGCCCCACAGCTTCTCCACCGCCTGCAACATTGCCACTCAGATCATCGCCCAGGTGGCCAGCAACCAGTACGGCGGCCAGAGCATCAGCCTGGCGCACCTGGCTCCCTTTGTCCAGGTATCCCGCGACAAGATCCGCACCGAGGTTCTGGATGAAATCCGCGTCCTGGGCGCAGAGCCCAACGAGGAGCATATCAACCGGATCGTGGAGCAGCGCCTGCACCGCGAGATCACCAAGGGCGTGCAGACCATCCAGTATCAGATTATCACACTGATGACGACCAACGGCCAGGCCCCCTTCCTGACGGTATTCATGTATCTGAACGAGGCCAAGAGCGAGCAGGAAAAGAAGGATCTTGCGCTGATCATCGAAGAGACCTTAAAGCAGCGTTACCAGGGCGTCAAGAACGAAGCCGGCGTCTGGATCACTCCCGCCTTCCCCAAGCTGATCTATGTGCTGGAGGAGGACAATGTATCCGAGGGGACCGAATATTTTTACCTGACCCAGCTTGCCGCCAAGTGCACCGCCAGACGGCTGGTTCCCGACTATATTTCTGAGAAGAAGATGAAGGAGCTAAAGGAGGGCAACTGCTTCCCCGTCATGGGCTGCCGCAGCGCCTTAAGTCCCTGGAAGGATGAAAATGGCAATTACAAGTTTTACGGCCGTTTCAACCAGGGCGTCGTCACCATCAACCTGGTGGATGTGGCCCTCTCCTCCGGCGGGGACATGGAGAAATTCTGGAAGGTCTTCGACGAGCGGCTGGAGCTGTGCTACCGCGCCCTCATGTACCGCCACAACCGTCTGAAGGGCACGCTCTCCGACGCTGCCCCGATTTTGTGGCAGTACGGCGCGCTGGCCCGCCTGAAAAAAGGCGAGACCATCGACAAGCTGCTCTACGGCGGCTACTCCACCATCTCCTTAGGCTACGCCGGCCTGTACGAGTGCGTGAAATATATGACCGGAAAATCCCACACCGATCCGGAGGCCACTCCCTTTGCGCTGCAGGTGATGCAGTACATGAACGATACCTGCGCAAAGTGGAAGGAGCAGACCAACATCGGCTTCTCCATCTACGGCTCCCCGATCGAAAGCACGACCTACAAGTTTGCCAAATGCCTGCAGAAGCGCTTCGGCGTCGTCGAGGGCGTGACGGACAAAAGCTATATCACCAACAGCTACCATGTGCATGTGAGCGAGCCCATCGACGCCTTTGCCAAGCTGAAATTTGAGTCCCAGTTCCAGGCGCTCTCCACCGGCGGCGCAATCAGCTATGTGGAGGTGCCGGACATGCAGAACAATATCCCCGCCGTGCTCCAGGTGATGCGTTTTATCTACGACAACATCATGTATGCGGAGCTGAACACCAAGAGCGACTACTGCCAGGAGTGCGGCTTCTCCGGAGAGATCCGCATCATCGAGGACGAGCACAAAAAGCTGGTGTGGGAGTGCCCCAAGTGCGGCTGCCGGGATCAGAACAAATTAAACGTGGCACGGCGGACCTGCGGCTACATCGGCACGCAGTTCTGGAACCAGGGCCGCACGCAGGAAATTAAAGAGAGGGTGCTTCATCTGTAATGAATTACGGCGAGATCAAACAATGCGACATAGCCAACGGCGAGGGCGTCCGGATTACCCTTTTTGTATCCGGCTGCACCCATCACTGCAAAAACTGCTTCAATCCCGAAACATGGGATTTTTCCTACGGCAAACCATTCACCCCTGAAACGGAAGAACAGCTTCTCTCCCTTTTGGAACCCGGCTTCATTGACGGGTTCACCCTTCTGGGAGGGGAGCCCTTTGAGCCCGACAACCAGCGGGCTCTTCTTCCCTTTCTCCGCAGGGTCCGCGCCCGCTTCCCGCACAAAAATATCTGGTGCTACACCGGCTACACGCTGGAGAGCGACCTTCTCTCCGAAAGCCGTGCGCGCTGCGAATGTACGGATGAAATGCTCTCCTGCCTGGATGTGCTGGTGGACGGGGAATTTGTGGAGGCGCTGAAAAATATCAGCCTCCCCTTCCGGGGCTCCGAGAACCAGCGCATCATCGACATACCCGCCACCCTGTCCCAGGGAAAAACGGTCTGTCATGCCCTGATGAGTGAAAATATCCGTATATGACTAATCTGTAAAAGATCTGTGAATCCAACGTTTTCCTATTGCTTTTCTGTTTTTCAGCGATATACTGGAATTAGAAAGGATGTGATGCCAATGGATATTACAGTTGCGGACGATATCAGCGCCGAGTATCTCGGCCTGGTGCGCAGCATTCTGGCTAATCCCGAATTCCGAAAGCTCCAGAGGTATACGCAGCACTATCAGACAACACGATTTATGCACAGCTTGAATGTCTCATATATCTCCTGGCTCATTGCCAGAAAATTCGGTTTGGATGCCAATGCCGCAGCACGGGCCGGGCTGCTTCACGATTTTTGTGTCTATGACTTCAAGGATAAGCTTCCGGACGGAGAGATACAGGCCTTTTATCATCCCAGAGTAGCCGCCTGGAACAGCGCAGAATACTTCGATATCTCCGAGAAGGAGTATCAGGCGATTCTCTCGCACATGTTCCCCCTGGGCCCCATTCCCCGCAGCAGGGAGGCCTGGGTTATCAGCCTTGCCGATAAGCTCTGCGCGGTTTCCGAATTTTGCTGCTTCCGGATCGCGCTCTGCAGAAAGCACAGGGTAATGATCAGCTACGGCTGATGTCGTCCGTTAAAAAACCCCCGGAGAAAACTCCGGGGGTCTTTCTGTCTCATTCTATTTGCCGATTACTCGATGATGCTTACAACACGGCCGGAACCAACGGTTCTGCCGCCCTCGCGGATAGCGAAGGTAAGACCCTGCTCCATCGCTACGGGATGGATCAGCTCGATGGTCATCTCAACGTTGTCGCCAGGCATGCACATCTCGGTACCTGCAGGAAGCTCGCAAACACCGGTAACGTCAGTTGTACGGAAGTAGAACTGAGGTCTGTAGTTGTTGAAGAAAGGTGTATGACGGCCGCCCTCGTCCTTGGTCAGAACGTAAACCTGAGCGGTGAACTTGTGATGGCAGGTAACAGTGCCGGGCTTTGCAAGAACCTGACCTCTCTCGATCTCGGTTCTCTGAACGCCACGCAGCAGAGCGCCGATGTTATCACCAGCCTGTGCCTCGTCCAGCATCTTACGGAACATCTCGATACCGGTAACAACGGTCTTCTTGGTCTCTTCCTTGATACCAACGATCTCAACTTCCTCGTTCAGATGCAGAGTACCTCTCTCCACACGGCCGGTAGCAACAGTACCACGACCGGTAATGGTGAATACGTCCTCGACAGGCATCAGGAAAGGCTTGTCGGTGTCACGCTGAGGATCCGGAATATACTCGTCAACGGTGTGCATCAGCTCCAGGATCTTGTCGCCCCACTCGCTCTGAGGATCCTCAAGAGCCTTCAGTGCGGAACCTCTGATAATCGGGCAGTCATTGAAGCCATACTCCTCAAGCTGCTCGGTAACTTCCATCTCAACCAGCTCCAGCAGCTCCTCGTCGTCTACCATGTCGCACTTGTTCAGGAAAACAACGATATAAGGAACGCCTACCTGACGGGACAGCAGGATGTGCTCCTTGGTCTGAGCCATAACGCCGTCGGTAGCAGCTACAACCAGGATAGCGCCGTCCATCTGAGCCGCGCCGGTGATCATGTTCTTAACGTAGTCAGCATGTCCGGGGCAGTCAACGTGCGCATAGTGTCTCTTCTCGGTCTCGTACTCAACGTGAGCGGTAGAAATGGTGATACCACGCTCTCTCTCCTCGGGAGCCTTGTCGATATTCTCGAAAGCAACCTCTTCGCCGGTGCCCAGTCTCTCATGAAGAACCTTGGTGATTGCAGCGGTCAGAGTGGTTTTGCCATGGTCAACGTGGCCGATGGTACCAATGTTACAATGGGGCTTTTTTCTTTCAAATTTAGCTTTAGCCATTTCTTTGTAATCCTCCTTAAACCAGTGATTAACTTTTTGTTTGAATCAGCTATCTCTGATTATATTCGATAATAGCTGTATTTTCAAGCCCTATTTTGGCAGGAAAGGCTTATTTCCTGCCAAAACAGGCGCTTTGGATCAATTTATTTTGCCTTGGCAGCCAGGACCTTCTCCTGAACATTCTTCGGCACCTGCTCGTACTTCTCAAAGAACATGGAGTAGTTGCCGCGTCCCTGTGTCTTGGAACGAAGGTCTGTGGAGTAGCCGAACATCTCAGCCAGCGGAACGAAGGCTCTCACCATCTTGCCGCCGCCGATATCGTCCATACCCTCGATGCGTCCGCGGCGGGAGTTGATGTCGCCGATTACGTCGCCCATGTACTCCTCGGGCATGGTAACCTCAACCTTCATGATAGGCTCCAGCAGAACAGGGTTCGCCTTTGCCATCGCCTCCTTGAATGCCAGGGAGCCGGCGATATGGAAGGCCATCTCGGAGGAGTCGACCTCGTGATAGGAACCGTCATACACATTCGCATGCACGCCCAGCACGGGGAATCCGCCCAGAATACCTGCCTTGGTCGCTTCCTCGATACCCTCGCCGACTGCGGGGATATACTCCTTCGGAATCGCGCCGCCCACAACGGTAGACTCGAACTTGAAGGTCTCCTCGCCGTTGGGATCCATCGGCTCAAATTTCACCTTACAGTGACCGTACTGACCGCGTCCGCCGGACTGCTTCGCATACTTGCTGTCCACATCCACTGCCTTGGTAAAGGTCTCCTTGTATGCAACCTGAGGTGCACCGACGTTTGCCTCCACCTTGAACTCGCGCAGCAGACGATCCACGATGATCTCCAGATGCAGCTCGCCCATGCCGGCGATGATGGTCTGTCCGGTCTCGGAATCGGTATGCTGACGGAAGGTAGGATCCTCCTCCGCAAGCTTCGCCAGAGCGATACCCATCTTGTCCTGACCAGCCTTGGTCTTGGGCTCGATTGCCAGCTCGATAACGGGCTCGGGGAACTCCATGGACTCCAGGATAACAGGATGCTGCTCATCGCAGATCGTGTCGCCGGTGGTGGTGAACTTAAAGCCAACCGCCGCAGCGATATCGCCGGAGTACACCTTGTCCAGCTCCATTCTCTTGTTCGCGTGCATCTGCAGGATACGTCCCACACGCTCCTTCTTATCCTTGGTCGCGTTAAGCACATAGGAACCGGAGTTCAGTGTGCCGGAGTACACGCGGAAATATGCCAGCTTTCCTACGAAGGGATCTGTCATAATCTTGAACGCCAGAGCCGAGAACGGCTCCTCGTCGGAAGAATGACGAACCACCTCGTTGCCGTCCAGATCCACACCGTTGATCGGAGGGATGTCCAGCGGGGAGGGCATATACTCTACGATCGCATCCAGAAGCTTCTGGATACCCTTGTTCCGGTACGCGGTACCGCAGCATACGGGAACAGCGCTGCACTCGCAGGTGCCCTTTCTCAGAGCGGCCTTCAGCTGCTCCGTGGTGGGCTCCTCGCCCTCCAGGTAAGCCATCATCAGGTCGTCGTCCAGCTCGCAGATCTTCTCTACCAGCTCGGAATGGTAAAGCTCAGCGTCATCCTTCATATCCTCGGGGATATCCGTGATGCTGATGTCCTCACCCTTCTCATCATTATAAATATAGGCCTTCATCTCGAACAGATCGATAATGCCCTTGAACTCGTCCTCCTTGCCAATCGGCAGCTGGATGCAGATCGCGTTCTTGCCCAGACGGGTCTTGATCTGATCCACTGCGCCATAGAAATTGGCGCCAAGGATATCCATCTTGTTGATAAATGCCATACGGGGTACATTGTAGGTGTCAGCCTGACGCCAAACGTTCTCAGACTGAGGCTCTACACCGCCCTTTGCACAGAATACGCCGACAGCGCCATCCAGCACACGCAGGGAACGCTCCACTTCCACAGTGAAGTCAACGTGTCCGGGTGTGTCGATGATATTGATACGGCACTCCTCTGCGCCGGGCTTTGCCTTACAGTTCTCCTGCAGAGTCCAGTGACAGGTGGTAGCTGCGGAAGTGATGGTAATACCTCTCTCCTGCTCCTGCTCCATCCAGTCCATGGTTGCAGTTCCTTCATGAGTGTCACCAATCTTATAATTTACACCGGTATAATAAAGGATACGCTCGGTGGTGGTAGTCTTACCAGCATCGATGTGCGCCATAATACCGATATTCCTGGTTCTCTCTAAGGGATATTCTCTTCCAGCCAAAGGTTTTTCCTCCTATTGAAATCAGCCAGATACGGCTGCAACGCGCTGCTTTACGCATTACAGATTCCTTAGAATCTGTAATGGGAAAACGCCTTGTTCGCCTCAGCCATCTTATGAACGTCCTCTTTCCTCTTCACTGCAGCTCCGGTATTGTTGGCTGCATCGAGGATCTCGTTAGCCAGTCTGTCCTCCATGGTCTTCTCGCCTCTCTTGCGGGAGAACATGGTCAGCCAGCGAAGGCCCAGAGCCTGACGTCTGTCGGCTCTTACCTCAATCGGCACCTGATAGGTGGCGCCGCCGACACGTCTTGCCTTGACTTCCAGAACAGGCATGATGTTGTTCATCGCCTCTTCAAAAACTTCCAGAGCAGGCTTTCCTGCCTTCTCCTCTACCTTGGCGAACGCTCCATACACGATCTTCTGGGCTACGCCCCTCTTGCCGTCCAGCATGATGTTGTTGATCAGCTTGGTAACGACCTTGTCATTGTACAAAGGATCTGCCAATACATCTCTTTTCTGAATATGTCCTTTACGCGGCACGTCTCTTCCCTCCTTAATCATCTCAAATTAATTCAACGGTACTCACATGTGTCCTCTAATGTGTTCGTGCGGGTCTATCTGTTCGCGGGGCGAACCTGCAGGGGATTACCTGCAGCAGAATTCCAACACTTAAATTAGTTTCGTTTGTGGTACTTTCCGTCACCGCAGATTATTTCTTAGCGGCTTTGGGTCTCTTAGCGCCATACTTGGATCTTGCCTGACGTCTGTTTGCAACGCCTGCGGTATCCAGCGTACCTCTGATGATGTGGTATCTGGTACCGGGAAGGTCCTTCACACGGCCGCCTCTGATCAGCACTACGGAGTGCTCCTGCAGATTGTGTCCTTCGCCGGGAATGTAGCTCGTCACTTCGATTCCGTTGGAAAGACGTACTCTGGCGATCTTTCTAAGAGCGGAGTTAGGCTTTTTAGGAGTCGCTGTCTTAACGGCAGTGCACACGCCTCTCTTCTGAGGGGAAGAGGTATCGGTCGCCTTCTTGTGAAGGGAGTTGTAGCCTCTCTGCAGAGCAGGTGCGGTAGACTTCTTTACAGATGTCTGACGTCCTTTTCTTACTAACTGGTTAAATGTTGGCATTCTGTTTCACCTCCTGTGATTCTCATCTCTTGCTGCTAGCTTGGACTGTTTTTCCAGTCCTATGCGCCGCACTTCAAATTTCTCTGTGGTTTTGTGTTTTTTACATCAAAACATAGCGGCATTTGAATGCGCGCTTTATCAGTGTAATGGGTTTTCATTTTTCTGTCAAGCGTTTTCCCTGATTTTCTGGGTTTTTTCTTGCCTTTTTTCCTGCCCCTTCAGTCTGTGACAGTCCGCGCCATTTAAAAAATTCCTTGCAAAACACGTCAAATCTGCTATACTGATTACATCAAAGACAGAATCTTTTTACAGATCAAGCATTATGTTCCCTAAAATAGCTGAATCCCGTGGCTGATCCGGTAACGGCTGTTTTGCATTTTGGGCAAATTCGCCCTGTTTTCAGACTGACACAACACATACATAAAGGAGCTTCCTGTATAATTCAAATATAGGGAATTCCAAGGAAGGTGGTTGAGA
>JAUNGT010000021.1 GCA_030524455.1 Eubacteriales bacterium
GCCAGGACAAGGAGGCGCTGCTACACTACTGTAATGAGAACGCGGACCGTTTTCAGCAACTGGATGACGAAACCTACGATGTAATTTGCACAATGATTAACGCCAAACGACTATTAAAGCAAAAAGAAAACTATAAAAGAAACGGAAAGGAAGGGAACGATATGTGTAAAGCATTGAATGACTTGATGAAGGACAGCAGACGCGAGGGCTGGCTTGAAGGCGAAAAGGCTGGGATTGTCAAAGGGGAAATTCGGGGTGAGGAACTATTTGGAAAACTGGCCTCCTGCCTTCTTGGACAGAAACGCTATTCTGAGCTGGAGGAGGCGGCAAAAAGCGCTGTGGTGCGAAGCAGACTGTACCGGGAATTTCATCTGCAGGCGTGAGGCTTTTCCAAACAAACAAAAAGGGGATTCCCATAACACCACAAACGCTTTTTCCGTAGCTGGCTAAACTGTTACCGCCCGTACGCCACCAGGGAATCTCCTGCCCGGACGCCCAGCGCAAACGTATGGTACATGACAACTCCGTCGAACCGGGCGCGTACCTCCGCCAGCGTCTGCCCGCCGCAGGTTTCCAGACATCCCAGCAGCTCCCCCTTCCGGACCGGCGCATTTGCCCTTGTGAATGGAAGCCAGAAACCATTGCAGGAAGCATCCTCGTAAACGGCTTCCACAATCTCCGTCTGGCTTCTGGCCGGAATGTCTCCCGGCAGGATCTTCATATGGCGAAGCAGCGAGTAAACATCCTCCCGGCAGGCGGCCACCTCCTCCTCCGACCAGCGGCCTGCGCCTCCGCGCTCTATGAGCATGGCAGGCACGCCCTTCTGCACCGCCCAGCTGTACAGACCGTCAACCGCCGTGGAGCGCACCCGGTAAGGCACCGTAAGGCATTTCGCCGCCTCAAGCGCCGTCTGATTCACATGGCTTTCTCCCGCCGTCGGGAAAAACACCAGCGGCATAAGCTCCTGATTGCCGTCCCCGCCATGAAGATCCGCCAGAAAATCCGCCACGGGATACAACGCCTGCTCCAGCGCAAAGGCAATGCGATAGGCAAGGCTTTTCTCCGCGCTCCCGGGGAACGCCCGGTTCAGATTAACGCCGTCCTCGGGGACAAACTGCTTCAGCCCCGCATAAAAACCGCCGGAATTCGCCAGCGGCACAAGCACGACATTGCCGGACATGACGGCAGGATCCAACTCACGCACAAGCCTTCTGAGCGTCTGTATGCCCACATATTCGCAGCCGTGAACCCCGGCTGTCAGCACAAGCGTCCGGCCCGGCGCAGCGCCGCAGAAAACATGCGCCTCCACGGCTTCTCCGCCCGGCACCGGAATGGGGATCGCCCGGTATTCTCCGGGCAAAAGCTTTTCCCTGCAAAAAATCATACCGCTTCCTCCTCCGTATCAAACACAATAATCGATTCCAGCAGACGGCGGGCATATTCATCCTTTGTCTCGGAAATTCTGCTGACGGGAAGATGCTCCGTCACGCGGCCCTGGTACAAAAACAGCACGTCGTCGCAAAGATAAGTGATCGAGGTCAGATCATGGGTGATAAAAATATAGGTAAGTCCAAGCCTTTCCTTCAGTTCCCGCAAAAGATCCATGACCTGGACCTGCGTGTGGGCGTCCAGAGAGGAAATGGCTTCGTCAAAAAGGATGATTTCCGGACTGCAGGCCACGGCTCTGGCAATGCAGACGCGCTGCAGCTGGCCGCCGGAAAGCTCATGGGGAAAACGGTCGGCAAAGTGTCCCGGCAGTCCCACGGTTTCCAGCAGGGAAAGCGTCTCTTTTTTCCGGTCCAGCCGGCAGCCCTCCCGCCGTTCCCGGACCCTGAGCCCCTCCCCGATCACCTCCCTGACGCGAAAACGCGGATTCGCCGAGGTTGTATAATCCTGAAATACCACGCTGAGCCTGTTTTGCAGATTCCGCCGCCCCGCCCGGGAGCCGTAGACAGAGATGTTATCCAGACTGGCCTCTCCGCTGTCCGGCTTCAAAAGGCCGCATATCACCCGGCCCATGGTGGATTTTCCGCTGCCGGATTCCCCTAAAATCCCCAGGCAGCTTCCCTTCCTGACCCGCAGCGACACATCGTGGAGCACCTGTTGGCGCGTGTGTCCGAAAATCTTATCCTGTTGCTCGCTTCGAAAGCTGACGCAAATATTTTTCAGCTCAAGCATAGACAGCCTCCTGTTCCAGAATTCCCCTGTAGCGGCGCATAACCGCCGCCCGTTTTTCCACCAAAAGCCTTGTATACGGGTCCTTCGCATGATGCAAAATATGCCGGAAATCCCCCTGATCCACAACCCTTCCCTGATTCAGCACGACAATCCGGTCCGCCACCCTGGATATCGCGTTCAGGTCGTGGGAAATAAATACCATTGCCGTCTTGTGCTCCGCTTTGATCCGCAGCAGCTCGTCAAGAATTTTAAACTGTGTGATGGCGTCGATGGCCGTGGTCGGCTCGTCCGCAATCAGAAGCGCCGGCTGCATAGCGGTGGCAATGCCAATCATAATGCGCTGCAGCATACCGCCGGACAGCTGATGCGGATATTTCTCAAGCACCTCCTCCGGGCTGCGGATCCGCATCCTACCAAGCATTTCCAGGGAACGTTCCCGCACCTGTGCGGCATTCCAGCGATTGTGCGCAAGAAAGGTTTCCTCAATCTGGAAGCCGATCCGGTACAGCGGATCAAAGCAGGTCATGGGATTCTGCAAAATCATCCCGATCCTGCCCCCTCGGATGCGGCGCAGCTCCTCGGCGCTCCTGCACAGCATCTCCTCCCCCTGAAACAGCGCGCTTCCGGAAATCTGAAAGCTTCTGTCCAAAAGGCCCATCGCCGCCTTCATGGACATGGATTTTCCGCTGCCGGATTCCCCTAAAATCCCCAGGCATTGCCCCTCCTCCACAGAAAAGGAAACTCCCTTCACCAGCTCTGTGCTGCGATGCTTTTGCCGGAGAACAACATGAAGATCCCTTAACTCCAAAACCGCACTCACTTTGCCACCTCCTTCGGATCCAGCACGTCCCGCAACGCATCCCCCATCAGGTTAAAGCAGCATACCAGCGTCACAATGGCGATTCCCGGCGCCAGCATCTGTATGGGATTGCTTGTCAGCACCTCCTTGGCCTCATTCAGCATCGCGCCCCACTCCGGCGTAGGCGCCTGAACGCCAAGCCCCAGAAAGGACAGCGTGGAAATATTGATGATGGCCCAGCCCACATCGAGCGACGCCAGCACCGCAAGATCCGAGGTGATGGACGGTAAAAGGTGCCGAAACAGGATAAACCGCTCCGGCATTCCCACACAGCGGGAAAACTGAATAAAATTCCGGTTCCGGTACTGCATAACGCCGGTACGGATCATGCGGGCGTACCAGGCCCATTTGATAAATACGTTTGCAATGATCACGTTCTGGACGCTGATCCCTAAAAGCCCTACCACGGCAAACACCATGATCTGGCTGGGGAAGGACAGCATAACGTCCACAACCCGCATGATCACCTCCTCCACCGCGCCTCTGAAATACCCTGCCATGATCCCCAGCACCGCTCCCAGCGCGATGGTTCCGAACATGGTCAGAAGCGCCAGCCCCAGCGTCGGCCGGATTCCGTAAATCAGCCGCGACAGTACGCATCTGCCCAGATGATCCGTGCCGAGCGGATATTCCCGGCTGAAGCCCGCAAACTTGTTTAAAATATCTGTTTCATAGGGATCATGCGGCGCAATCAGCGGCGCAAAGATCCCAAGCAGCGCAATCAGCAGCACAAATGCCACGGTTGCGACCGCCGTCCGATTCTGTAAAAAACGTTCTCTCATTTTTCCCTCCGCAGCCTGGGATCTGAAACCGTCTGCAGCACGTCAAAAATGAGATTGAAGGCGACAAACAGCACGCCGATAAGCAGCACATAGGTCTGAATCACCGGCAGATCCCTGTTGAAAATAGAGCTGATGCAAAGCGTCCCCAGTCCCGGCCAGGAAAATACATTTTCCACGACGATCGTCCCGGCGATCAGCTGGGGAATGCTCATTCCCATGGCCACAATGCAGGTATGCATGGAATTTTTCAGAATATGCTTCACCAGAACGGACTTCTGGGGAAGCCCTCTCACATTGGCGTAAAGCACATAATCCTGCTTCATGTTCTCCAGCATATTGTTGCGGATCAGACGGATATAGGTGGAAATATAGCTGAGCGCTACGGTAAAGGCCGGAAGGATCAGGTGGCGGACAGAGCCGCTGCCGTTGGTCGGCAAAAGCCCGAGCTTGACGCTGACTCCCCACATAAGAAGCAGTCCAACCCAATAAGCAGGCATCGCTGTGGACACAAAGACAATCCCTCTCATAATTTTGTCAAACCAGCCGTCCTTATAAACGGCACAGAGAAACCCGATGGGAATGCTCAGTACCACCACAATCACAAAGGATGCGGCTGCCAGCTGCAGAGTCGCCGGAAGGCAGCGCGCCAGCTCTCCGGCCACCGTCCGGGCCGGATTGACATAGCTGATACCGAAATCTCCGCGCAGGCATCCCAGCACCCAGTCAAAGTAGCGGATCAGGAAGGGCTTGTTAAGCCCCAGCATTTCCTCCATCTCCGCAATCGCCTCCTCCGTAATAACCGGCATCTGCTGGACTCTCAGCGCAACCTCCGCCGGGTTTGACGGAATCAGGTTGATGAACACAAAGCAGACAAAGGAAATGGCCAACAGCAGCGGAACAGCCATCAGCAACCGGCGGATCACATAGCGTTTCATGAAGACTCTCCTTTTTTCTTAATGACCGTAACGGTTCCTCCCATTATTCAAAGTACATCCCCGCAAAATCCACGTCGTACTGATCCGTGCCGAAATGAACGCCCTTAAGCTCCGAGCGGTAAAGCGCCTTGTTGGTTTCGTAGGTGAGCGGGATATAAACCGCGTCCTCATGCAGGCGGGTCAACACGAAATCGTACAGCTCCTGCCGCTTTGTCTCGTCCGTGGATGTCAGGATGTCCGTGATAGCCTGATCAATCTCCGCCTTATCCTCCAACCCCTGCTGCGCAGCGTAATCCCCGTACACCGGCGCGCGCATGGCCGCCAGAGACGACTGCGGATCATACGGCATCCCCCAGCATATATTGAATACCATGTCAAAATTGCCGGCCTTCATATTGTCGCGATAGGACTGCTCCTCCTCGCCGTGGATTTTCATACTGATTCCAAGCTTCTGGTATTCGCTCTGAAGAAACTCGGAAATGGTTTTCTCTGTCACGCTGTCGCTGTTGTAAAGCAGATCAAGCTCCAGCTTTTTCCCGTCCTTTTCCCGCACGCCGTCTCCGCCAAGCTTCCAGCCCGACTCATCCAGCAGCTGTGCGGCAAGCTCCATATCGTACTCGTAGGGCTCCAGCTCCACGTCGCAGTAAGGCACCGTTGCGGAATAGAGCGTGTCGGCGGCAGGCTCCAGCCCGTAGAAAACGCCCTGGGAGATCGCCTCCCTGTTTGTCGCGTGCTGCAGCGCCCTGCGCACCCCGGCATCCCCCAGAATCTCATGGGTTGTGTTCAGGACAATGTGACGGGTAGACGTCGGGTCGGACAGTCCAACCGTGAATTTCTCACTGTCCACATATTGACTGATCGCATCGGCATCCAGCATATTTTTGCCGAAAATCAGATCTATTTCACCGTTTTCCATCGCCATGATACGGGTCTGGTTATCCGGAATCACCTTAACCGTAATCTTCTGTATCGCGGGAGCCTCGCCCCAGTAGTTTTCGTTGCGCTCAAAGACCGCATATTCGTCCGTGACAAAATCCGTCAGCACATACGGGCCGGTTCCGATGTAGCCGTTGACGCCGTCCTTTGTGCTTCCGTCAATCATGCAGTTCGGGGAGATCATGGCAAAGGGCCGGATGCAGGCAAGCTCCGTGAGCATCGGATAATACGGCTCGCTCATCTCGATGACAAAGGTATCCGCATCCGGAGCGGAAACGCTCTCCAGCAGATTCATCATCTCCAGCCAGGTATGACGCTCCCTGTTTTCAAGAATCGCATTGAAATTCGCCAGGATCGCGTTGGCATCGCAGGGCGTACCGTCGGAAAATTTCACGCCGTCCCGGATGTTAAAGGTATAAACACGTCCGTCCTCGCTGATGGACCAGTCCTCCGCAAGGCAGCCCACATAGCCATCCTCCGTATTGCTGACAAGCGTATCGTACAGAATGCTCTGCGCATACATTTCCCCCGCATACAGATGGGGATTGAGATCGCGGATATCCCGGTAATTCACAAACACAAGCTCATCCTTCGCGGCTGCACTCTCCTCCGCTGCAGCGCTGCTTTTCTCCGCAGCCGCAGACGGAGCGGAAGCCTGTCCGCAGCCCGCAAGCGCACTTATGAGCAATACGCCGCTCAGCAGAGCGGCCATACAATTTCTTTTCATATTCTTTCTCCTCTGTTCTCCTGTTTTAACAAGCGCCTGTTTAATATACAGTAGTTAGTCAAAACTTACCAGAGGTCAAAAATGTATGGATCGCTATAACAAATTCGTATACCCTTCGTTTCTACAGCATTTTGCGGAACGCCCCGATCATCCATTCCGCCTGCGCCGACAAAGGGCTCTCCTGCGCCCTCACATACCCGATCTGGAGAAACGGCTCGCAGCCGTTTATTTCCAGCGGCTTTATATTATACTGCTCGTAGGGCCCGTACATGAAATTCAGTCCCAGACTGCAAATATCCGTATGGAGCAGCAAATTGACGGTCAGGTGATCGCTGTTGGTGTAGACCACATAATTGAGGGCATGCGTGTCAATGATCCCCACGCTGACGTTCTCCAGATGATGCTCCATCGAAAAGAAATCCCGGACGCCTCCCACAAACTTAAGACCGGGCAGATCCGCGAAATTGACGCTTCCGGCATGGAAAAGCGGATGATTCGGGCCCGCATAAACGCATATTTTTTTGGTGTCCATCGGGAAAAATTCCAGCTTTTTATGGGACAGAATGTGCTGGAACAGCGGCACCTGCTTTTGCGCCACATAAACAATCCCGAGCTCCGAAATCCCCTGGTAGACATGGTTGATGATCTCCTCCACCGTCCCCTCCTGGTGTTCAATATGATAATCGCAGCCCCAGGTTTCATAAAATTCAATCAGAAGCCTTGCAATCATATTGCTCGGATATGTGGACAGACACAGGCTGTTCTGCTCGTCCGGAACCGCGAGAGAGGAGATCGCCGAAGTGTTTTTCAGAATGATCCTCGCATACTCAAGCACCGTCTTCCCATACGGAGTCGGCTGAACGCCCTTCCCGCTTCTCATCAAAAGCGCGCGTCCCAGTTCATGCTCCAGCTCGCGGACATTTCTGCTCACATTCGGCTGTGACGTATACATGCAGGCAGCCGCGCCGGAAAAGCTGCCCTGCTCGCAGGCGGTGACAAAATACTGAAGCTGTTTAATATCCATTCGGTCCCTCCATCCTTTTCAAATATCAAAAAAGCCGGAAATTTCCCTGCTGAAACAAGGGGATTTCCGACATTTCCCACTGTGATTTTCTTTGATTTCTGTGTCAGTCATTCTACAGCATCCGCCGCGAAGCTGTCAATCTTTTTCCGGGCAGCTCTGCATCGAATTAAAATCCGGGCGCGCTGCAGAACAAATCTGCAGCGCGCCCGGATTTTCTATTCTGTCACTTTCTCCCTCTATATAACTTCGGTCTCTTACACCTCCATGAACACCGTGTCGTAGGGTGCGATCGTCACGGTCCTCTCGCCGCCGGGAATCTGCACGGAGGCGGTCTGCTCCGTACCGCTGTTGTTGATCACCACCAGCTTGCGGCTCTCCGGATAGTACGCGCACTCGGTATTTAAGTTGTCGGTCATGTACAGGCCGGTGACGCCCTCGCCTCCCGCGTAGCGGATCAGCTGGTAGAGCATCCGGGTGTTTTCCAGGTTCACCCGGAAGGAAGCCAGGTAAATGCCAAGTCCCTTTCCGAAGCGGTTTGCCGTCACCAGCGGCTTGTCGCCGTCCGCCAGAAGAACCTGCGCTTTGCCGTCCGTGAGGAAACGGTTCTCTTTGGCGTCCACAGACGCGCCCGCCGGGATGATATGGTCGGGATCCTCTGCGGTAAACGCCCATTTGCCGTGGCAGACGCGGGAGCCGGTATCCTCGCTGATGCCCAGTACATGCGCCATGCGGAAATAGTAATCGTAGCCTTCCACCGCGGAGGGCTCGTTGACGCCCAGGAAGGTTCCGCCCTCGTACACCCATTTTGTCAGGAGGGTCACAACCTCGTCGTCCTTCCAGCAATCGCCGCCGCTCCATGCGCTTCCCGCATAGCCGGCATTGATCACCACGTCCACATCCTTCAGCGCGCCGTTTTTTACATCCTCAAAGCGGATGAATTTCACGTCCACCGGCAGACCGGACAGCGCCTCGTTGATGTGAATCAAATCGTGCATGTATGTCTCATGGAAATGTCCGGACAGCGTCCAGGAGCGCAGGGCCCCCCAATAGTGCAGCACCGCCACCCGCGTCTTGATCGTGTAGGGCTTGCCTGCGTCGTGGAAGGAGCGGATCAGGCGGAACTCATCGGATACCTTCTCAATGTAATCCACAAAGTCCGGAAAGCCCTCCGTCAGATGCAGATAGCCGCCCAGGCCGATCCGGTCGATCTTTGCGCGAAGCAGGGCGCGGCGCACGCTGTTCCAGAATTTCTGTGCGTCCAGAGTAGGGTTTCCGCCCTCCATAAAGGTGGGCGCGCCGCCCAGTCCCACGGGGAACAGGTAAGGAT
The DNA here is from genome assembly GCA_030524455.1 of Eubacteriales bacterium. Lineage (GTDB taxonomy): Bacteria > Bacillota > Clostridia > Lachnospirales > Lachnospiraceae > Gallintestinimicrobium. Next base: position 8,769 of record JAUNGT010000021.1, read on the forward strand.
GCAGCCGCAGCTCATGGGTGGGAACGTCCACGCCCGCGCACAGCCGCGCCTCGTAGCCGGAGAACACGCACTTGATCAGGCCGTCGAAGCCAAATTCCTGGAAACGGCCGTTGTAGGGCTCGATGCCCACCCAACTGTCGTCGTAGAACACATACGCTTTCTTACCGTAGTCGTGCACCATATCGATCAGCTTTTTGCCGAAAGAGATGACAAAATCGTTGATGAAGGCCATCCAGTCCGCCTTCTTCGGATTGCCGGGCATATGGGTCACATGGAACTGGCCCTTGTTGATGAAGTCCTCCGCGGTCAGGGCATAGCCGTATTTTTTCTCGAACTCATCCAGCGCAAGCTCGCTGACCGTGAAATCGTAGGAACCCCAGTCCGTGAACAGGTTGCGGTTTCTCTCGTCCGCTCCCCAGATCCAGACAAAATTATAAAACATGGAGGTAAAGCGCACCACCGTGGTGTCGGGATGCGTCTCGCACCAGTTTTTCATCCAGCCAAGCATATACTCCTGTGTCTCGGGGTATCTGGGATCGATCTGCATCAGATGCTCCTTGTCCCAGTTGTTGGTGGTGTGGTTGTACATGGAAATTTCTTCCCAGATTCGGTATGCCAGAAAGCTTACCGTATATTTGTGGAAGGGAGTGATTCCCTTTACCGTCACCGTCCCTTTTTCCGCGTCATAGCTCCACTTTGACGCGTCCACCAGGCTGTTGTCCGTGCGGTCGTACACCTGCCAGTATTTCCGGGAGCTTTGGCTGTCGTTGATCCGAAACTGCTCCTCAAAAAAGCTGTCCATCAGCCCGATTGTCACCTCATCGGAGACCGCCGTCCGGGCCGGAGTGCACAGAAACGTCTGCTGCAGCTTGTCCGTATTTTTTTTCGCCCACTCGTTGTGGTCGCGGATAATGCAGATCGTGGAATAAATGCCGTAGCCCGCGTGCACAATCTCATCGGACAGCACAGTGCCGTCGCTGTCGCGGATCACATCGGCCCCCCACTTCTCGGCCATTTTCAGCGTCAGGGCCTCGTAGCCCGATTCTCCCGGCAGCGTAAAGCCGCCCTTCTGCTTTGACATAGGTCGTATCCTCCTCGTTATATGTTCATGGCTTTACACAATGCGGCGGCTTCTCCCCGGTCCATCCGGTGGGACAGATCCGCCGAGCCGTCGGCGGGAAGCAGGCCGATGGCGAAGGCCCCGTCCACATAGGGCCGCGCGTAATCGTGGCACTTTCCGTCGTAGGGGCTTTGGTCCGTCCTGGGAAGCTGTTTGCGGCTCTGATAGCCGTTCATGGCAAACATCAGAAACTCCTCCAGCGTCACCTGCCGCTCGGGATAAATATGCTTTTCACTCACCAGCTGCGGCGGGATAATGCCATTCTGGTAGGCGCACTCCACCGCCCCGGCGTACCACTCGTGGCCCGCCACATCGTCATACATATCGTTGTAAACGTTGGTCGGGAAAAACCGTGCCGTGCGGATGATCATGTCCAGCGCGTCCGCCCGGCGCAGGGGCTCTTCGGGATGCTCCAGATCGGAAAACAGCTCTGCCCCGCCGGACGGATCCTGAATTTCCTCATAAAGCGCAGGCTTTTTGGGCAGACAGATTTTTTCCGCGGGCTCCCATGCCCCGAAGCCCTCCGTCACGCAACCGGCCAGGAAGCGGTAAGAGGGAACCTTTGAATTCCGGCACACCCGCACCAGCTCCTTCGCCACAAAATTCGCCATAAGATAGGCCCCGTAATCGTTGCTGTGCGTGAAATCCCCCGGGTAAAAGTAAGGCTTTGCGCCCTCCAGTCCCTTTTCCTTTATGAATTCCATGCTCAGCCTGTGCAGATCCAGCACCGGCGTGCCCGTCTGCTCGCCGACTTCCTGGCAGACGCGGGCATACTCGTCCAGCAGGTCGTTGTAGCCCTCGCCGTTTCCTTTCCAGCTGTTGCGGGCGACCGGCGTCACCAGAATCGGAAAATTCTGCTTTTCCATGCACTCGGAAATGTAGCGAAGCAGATTTTCCCGGTAGCCCTCCCGGGCCTTTAAGGAATCGATTTTCTGATCGTTATGGCCAAACTGGATCAGCAGATAATCGCCGGGCCTTCTCCCCTGGTCAACCACCGCGTAATGCCCCTCCGAGCGAAAGCTCTCCGTCGTCAGGCCGGAATGAGCGTGATTGGAGACAGACACCCTGTCGTCCAGATACGCGGTCAGCATTTGTCCCCAGCCGCAATAGGTTGTTCCCGGCGCGTAAGGGTACAGACCGCTCTGATCCGTCACCGTGGAATCTCCCGCGATGTAAACCGTCGGGCAGGACACCTCCTCCACCAAAAGGGAGGTCATCCGGGGCTTGTCTGCCACCACAGACAGATCCAGCGTCAGATCCTCATAAAGCTGCTCCTTTCCCCGCGGTACAATATCGCACACATTCACGATCATGGTATGGGACAGCCGTCCGCCTGCCGGGATGCTGCCGCGCCACTCCAGCCGCCTTCTCCCGGTGAAAATCAGTACGTCGTCCATCCGCCCGGGCGTCTCGATCACGAGCGTCACCCGATAATTGCCGTGCCGGGGGACATTGGTCTTAAAGCACAGCGGAATCCGCCGCTTTTCTCCCTCCATCCGCTCGCCGGCCTTTTTTTCAAGCGCAAAAAGCTCTCTGTCCGAATCCAGAAAAACGCCGCTGCTATCCTGCTCCGGGAGGCTGATATCCTGCCCCCCAAGCCAGTACAGCGCATCCCAGCCGGCGTTCAGCTCCGAAATCTGCAAAAGCTCCTGCTGCCGCTTATTTTTTTCCGTCACAAATCCGTAGCCTTTGCCCGGCTCATAGAGATCGCTGCAGCCGGCGCTGACCGCGTACGGTACAGCCGGATTTACGCCGAACCGAAATTTTCTGCGAAACATTTTTTACAGCGCACCATCCTTTGCAATGTCGTCGGAGACAAGAAGCTTCGAGAAAAATGCCAGCGCAAGCCCCTGTCCCCAGCCCTGGATCCAGTCTCTGGAAATCTGCCGGTAACCCTCGATATCGTTCATCACAGCCGTTCCGCCGGAGACATTCATCACCTTTCCGTCCTCGCTCACGTTATCGAGAAGCCCGCGGATGGACTTGTTGATATACTTGGAGTGAAGCGGATTTCCTCTCTCCAGCATCGCCGCCGCAATGCCCGCAGAGGCCGAGATTTCCTCATAGGACTCAGGATCGTCCAGCACGGTCCGCCAGAGTCCGTTTTCCGTCTGCAGCGTCTTTAAGGTGGAAAGCTGCTCGTTTAAGGAGCCTGCCACATCCATGAACTTCGGGTAGAGATAACACTTGGGAAGCCGTCCGCCCACCTGGGACATGGTGTAGGCCGCCCACGCGTTTGCCCTTCCCCAGTAAATACCGGACATGTGATCCTTTGTGATGTTATTGTAACCGTGATACCACAGGCCGCTGCCGGGGTTCTGCAGATACTTAATGTGCCAGTACCACTGATTTAAGGCGTCGTCGATCATCTCCTCGTCCTGCTCCATCACGCCCACACGAAGCAGCAAAAAGGCAGCCATGAAAAGGGTGTCGGCCCATGCCTGCTCCGGGAAATCGTTGTTGGCGGACACGGTGTGCTGAAGCACATGATCCCCGAACCGAAGCGCATCGTTCCGGATATAATTGATCTTGCTCATCAGAATGTCATAATAGCGCTTCTCGCCGGTGGCCTGATAAAGCGTGATCAGACAATGCCCCATGGCACAGGCGTTCACCGTCCACACTCTGGGCAGCCCCAGGTCGATCAGCTCGTCCACACGATCCTTTAAAAGCTGTAAATATTCCTCTTTTCCGGTCTTTTCATAGGCCTCGCTCACGCCGTAATAGGCCACGCCGCAGGGCCAGTCCCAGGTCAGGTCCATGTTCATGGTCCTGCGCACAATTTTGTCGATCACAGCCTCGATTTGCTGCTTGTCATATTCCAGTTTCAGCATAACTCCCTCCGTTTCAGCCAGAAACGGCCCTCCGGCCAATGCAGTGCCGGAGGGCCGGATTTCTGATTCATCCTGTTCGGTTAGATAAATATTATAATAGATTTACTCCGCAAGCTTTGTGCTGTGGCCTTCCTCGTAAGCCGCCGTTCTCTCCTCCACGATCTCGCCGAAGCCCGCGTCGGAATACTCCTGTGCCAGCTGGTCGTACAGCGCGTCAAACTCCTCGGGAGCGCACATGGTCAGCTTATCTCTGTACTCGGTGTACAGGGAGGTCAGAGTTGCCTGATACTCGGAAGCGGACTCGATCACAACGGCGAAGTTGCAGTCGGTGATTGCCCATCCCTTTTCAGAGCACTCCTTCTGTGCGTAGTAGTTGTCGATGATCTCCTGAGAGAAATCCTTGGGCAGGCCCTGAGGGGAGTTCGCCTTGATGATGTCCTCGATGGTACCTGCGTCTCTGGACTCTACCGCTACCGCCCAGTAATCCTTGTTGTTGCTGTAGCCCTGCTTGTGGTCGCCGCTGTAATCGCCGACGGATACCGGCAGATCATTGTCGCCCACGGTATAGTTGTCGTCCTCGTAGCCCCACTGCATGGTGAACAGGTTATCGGGCTGGATCATCCACTCCATGTACATCATCGCAGCCTTGATCTCATCCTCGGAAGCCTGGGAGGAGAAGCCGATCATCATGCCGTAAGGATTGTTCGCGCGGAATGCGGGAACCGTGTTTGCCTCCGGATCCTCCGTGGTCGCCTGGATCTTCACCCTCACATCAGCATCCGGGTTCGTCTGATAGAAGGAATTGAGCCAATCCATGTCTGCGCTGATATATGCGCCGTACTGGATGCACTTGCCGTTGATGAAGTTCGCCTTCTCAGTCTCTGCATCGGTGATATAATACTCGGGATCCAAAAAGCCCAGGTTGTACTTCTCGTTCTCTCTCTCTACATACCGCTTGTTCGCCTCATCGCCCAGAGCGGGGATCGCAAAGTCGCCGTATACCGCCCAGTTCTCCTCATCCAGAGGATAGCTTCTGAACGAGTAGTTCTGGTCCACACCTGCGCCGGTGATCATGTGGCCGCCCAGAGGATAGTCGCAGATGCCTGCATCCTTGATCTTCTGAAGCATCTCCTTCTCCTCCGCCCAGGTGGTGGGATAGCTGTCATAGCCGACCTCTGTCAGCCAGTCCTGACGGTAGAAGGTCACGAAGGTATAGCTTGTATCGTAATAGGTTCTGTTTGCCAGTGCAAAATAGCGGTCGCCGTCCAGCTCGGAATACTGCAGCAGGTTGTTGTCAACCATCGCCTGATAGTAGGTAGGAGCAATCTCCGCAAACTCCTGCAGATCATAGGAGGTCAGATAGCCGTCGGACACCCACTGTGCCTGCTTGGGATAATCATACTCCATCAGGATGGTGGGAAGATCCTCCGCCGCTGCAAGCAGGGAGTATGCGGTCAGCACGTCGGAACGGGTGATCGGCACATACTCTACCGTGATATTGTACTTGTCGCCGAAGTTCTCCTGCACCCAGGTCTCCCAGTAGTTCTCGCCGATTGCGGGAACTCCCTCCATACCTCTGTCATATACGGGAATCTTTAAGGTAACGTTCTCACTGAAAGCCTCCCATGCCTCGATGCCCGCGCCGGGGGTAATCTCTGCGCCGGAAGAAGCAGCCTCCGTGCCCTCCGCTGCAGCGCTCTCGTTTGCCGCCTCGCTTCCGGCAGTAGTAGCGGCGGTATCCTTCCCGGAGCCGCAGCCTGCGATCGTGCCGGCAGCCATCACTGCAGCCAGGGACAGCGCCATTGTCTTGTGAAGAGTGTTCTTCTTCATAAATGAATCCTCCTTAAAAAAACGTTTTATGAAAGCCGTCTTACGACAAACCTATCCGAAATTTATCAGCCCTTTACGGCTCCGATCATCGCGCCCTTCACGAAATACTTCTGCAGGAACGGATAAATGCAGATAATCGGGATGGATACGAACATAACCGCCGCTGCCTGCAGCACCTCGGGGGTACTGGTCACGGCCGCCGCTTCGGAAAGGGAAGCGGTCTGTGCCTCCGATGCGGAGGACACCATCTGGTAAAGCTTGTACTGCACCATCTTTAAGTTGTCGGTGCGGATGTAATACATATTGTCCGCGTAGGAGTTCCAGCGGCCTACCGCATAGAACAGGGACAGGGTTGCAATGATCGGCTTGGAAAGCGGCAGCACGATCTTCGTCAGAATCTGGAAGTTGGTCGCGCCGTCCAAAAACGCCGACTCCTCCAGGCTGTCAGGGATGGATGCCTGCAGGTTCGTCTTCATGATCAGCATGTTGTACGGGGAGTAGATCAGCGGAAAGATCAGTACCCATACGGTATCCAGAAGGTGCAGCTTCTGATAGAGCAGGTAGGAAGGAATGATACCTGCGGTAAAGTACATCGGCACCATCAGGAGGAAGGTCATCAGCAGCCTGCCCTTCAACCTCTTCTTGGAAAGCGGATAAGCCGCGCAGGTACATGCGACCATGCCAAGCACCGTGAAAAGGAAGGTGACAATCACACTGTACCACATGGAATGCGTCAGGCCGCCGTCCTTAAAGATGGAGACGAAGGCGTCAAAGGTGATTCCCTTGGGCCAGAAGTACACCTGCCTTGCAACCACATAGCTGTTGCCGGAAATGGACTTGGCAGCCACATGTAAAAACGGAATTACGCAGGTCGCGCACAGGATCACGATAACTGCCATCATCACCGCGTCGCTGACCTTGAATTTATCGATCGCACGGCTGCCGTCGGAGGAAACCTCCGCGCCGCGCTGTATGTCTTTCATCTTTTTAGCCATGTTCTTCACCTCCTACAGCAAGCCGTCTTCGCCCAGCTTCTTGGCGATCCGGTCGGACAGCAGCACCAGGACCACGCCCACCAGAGACTGGAACAGGTTTACGGTGGTTGACATACTGAACTTACCGTTTTGCAGACCCTTTTCATAAATGTATACAGCCAGCTGATACTGATAGTCCTTTACCTGGCTGTTGCCCAGCGCCGTCAGACGCTCCAGGTTACTTCCCATGACCTTTCCGAGGTTCATGATCAGCAGGGTAACGATCGTGCCCTTGATGCCGGGGATCGTGATATTCCACATCCGCTGCCAGCGGTTCGCGCCGTCGATCATGGCCGCCTCATACAGCTCGCCGTTGATGCCCGTGATGGCCGCCAGGTAGATGATCGTACCCCAGCCCATGCCCTGCCATACACCCAGCAGCAAATAGGTGATCGCCCAGGGCAGCGGCTTTGTCAGGAAGGGGATGCCCTCCGTGATCACGCCCGCGTTCATCAGCGCCATGTTCACCAGGCCGCTGGAAGGACGGAACATCGTATAAGCGATGCTTCCGATGATTGCCCAGGAGAGGAAGTGGGGCAGATACAGGATCGTCTGCGTCACCTTTTTGAACTTGGGATAACGCAGCTCGTTCAAAATCAGTGCAAGGATGATCGGCATCGGGAAGCCCACCGCCAGATCAGCCAGGTTAAATACGATGGAATTGCGCAGGGCACGGATGAAATCCTTGTCCTTAAATACCTTCCGGAAGGTATCAAATCCTACCCATTCGCTTCCGTCATAGCCCTTGGCCGGCTTATAATCCATAAATACCATGCGCAGACCGGGATATGCGGCATAACTGAAAATCACTACCAGCAGGATGGGAATGAGTACCAACAGATACAGCTGCCAGTCCCTTTTCCATGCTTTTTCCCAGGTAGTATGCACTTGCGGTGCGCCCGCTTTTCTCTTCGCCATACCTTACCTCCTACGTTTTCACCGCCTGCGGCGGCTGTCAAATTTGTATAGCTTTTTCTGTTTGATGAGTTGATTATCATATAGATTCAGAATTATTTCTAATCGTTTTCCATAGAAAACTATGCAAAAACGACCACTTACATTTTTCCTGTTTTTTTATTTACATATTATTTTGCTATGTGAAAAAGCTTACATTTTGATTTTCAGTAGGCATTTTGACCTCATTTTTATAAATAATTCACAATTTTAACATATTATTTTTATTTACTTTATCCAAAATCGGTTTGTCCGGGGTGTTTGATGGTTGATTTTCTTTATTTTTCCTGTTATAAATATAATATAGTTTTTGATGGCAATACTGCATAACGTTTTTTGAATTTATATGTGCATATTGTCAGATTGATCAGTTCGTCCGACAGAACCATTACCATAAAAAGGAGGAGTCCCGTATGGCAAGACCTAAAAATACCGTTGTCGAATACCGCAGCTACTTTCTGCCGCTTCATTTCCCGGTTCTGCTTTTATCGGGAGATTACTGGCGCATCTCCGATGTGCCCAGCGGACGCCTCCACTTCCACAACTGCCTGGAGATCGGCATCTGCCATTCCGACAGCGGGACGATGGAATTTCCCGGCCAGAAAACCGGGTTCTGCGCCGGCGACGTCACGGTCGTGCCCCGCAGCATCCCGCATACCACCTACAGCACGCCCGGCTGCGCCAGCCACTGGTCCTATATTTTTATTGACCCGGAGGAGCTGTTCAAGAATCTTCTTCCCCGCGGCTGGACCAACTACGACCTCTCCCCCTTCACAACGAGGAACTTTAAATATGTACTCAGCCAGGAGGAGTATCCCTTCCTGCACAGCCTGATTATGGCGGCTGTCCGCGAGCTGGAGGAGAAGCGCACCGGCTACCAGATCAGCGCCCGGGGGCTTTTGCTGGCCTTCTATGTGGAAATCTTCCGCATTCAGAACCGGCAGGCCGTCACCATGCAAAAAGAGAGCGCGCCCGACAACCTTTTGGTCATCGGACCCGCTCTCGACTATGTGAATGACAATTATATGCAATCCTTCTCCGTGGATGATCTGGCGGACCTGTGCCATTTAAGCTCCACCCATTTCCGCCGCCTTTTCCATGAGATCATGGGCGCAGGCCCTCTGGATTTTGTCACCAACACCCGCATTTCCAAGGCCTGCAACCTGCTGCGCAGCACCGAACATTCCATCCTGGACATCTCGGAGATGGTGGGCTTTCGGTCGATCACCAGCTTCAACCGCTCCTTCATCAAGCTGATGCAGACCACGCCCCGGGACTACCGCCGCCAGATGGCGCAGACCGACCAGCTCGCGCAGAACCAGTCGATCCAGGAATATGCGGGTTGGATGTACCCGGAATGAACCTTACAGCTCCGTCATCAGCTCGTGCAGCGCTTCCTTCACCTGCTCAAAGTTCCCCTCCTCGGGGCACTGCACCGCGACCGTCAGCCCCTTTTGCGGAAGCACCGTGGTGATCTGCCCGTAAGCGCCGTCCGCCCGATAGGAGCCGGGATAGGGAGAAAGCCAGAACTGATAGCCGTAGCCGCACACCCACTTATCCTTTTTCTCATTCGGCGTCTCAATCTGACAGGAGACGGCCTCCCGGATCCAGGCAGGCTCCACCAGCTGGCTTCCCTGCCATTTTCCGTTTGCCAGATAAAGCTGTCCCAGCTTCATCATATCTGAAAGCTTCATAAACATGCCGCCTCCGCCGATGGGATGTCCCTCCGGATCGTTCTCCCACATCGGAAAGCCCTGTCCCAGATGCCGAAACAGCTTCTCATACAGATAGGCGGAAAGCCGCATCCCCACCGCCTTCTCGATCATCCGCCCGGCCAGGATGCTGTCCGCCGTGGAATACACAAAGGCGCTGCCCGGTTTTACCTCGACCTTGCGCGACAGCATATAGGACATGTAATCCGGCGCGCCCACACCCGCCCTGCGGTCGGCGTTCATCAGATAAGCGTGATGAAAACCGCTGGACATCGTAAGGAGATGGCGCAGTGTGATATCAAACAGCTCCGGCTGCGGATTTTTCGGCAGCGATCCCGGGAAAAAGTCCGCCAGCTTATCCTCCAGCGAAAGCTTCCCCTCCGAGATTGCGATCCCCGCCGCCGTGCTCATGTAGCTTTTGGTGTGCGAGTAGATGTTTCTTGCCTTGTCCGGCGTAAAATGATGCTCCAGCAAAATACGCTCCGTATCCGCCACGGCCACCGCCTCCACGCCGAGACGCTTTTCATAAACCTTCTGTACAAACGAATAAAACTGTTTTTCCATATGATACCCCTTTCCCCGCTGTACGCGTCGTATAGTTTTACTATAAACCTGTTTCGGGTCCGGGACAAGGCAAACTACATTCTTTTTATCAGCTCAAAAAACTCCACGTCGCACTCTGCCCTTCCCTTACAGGCAAATCGGATTTTATCCGCTCTGCTGTCCGTATAGGTCAGGCAGGTCATGGCCTGCTCGCCGTCGTTTGCAAAAATTTCCACCGTCATCCTGTCCATCACGATGCGAAGCTTTATTTTCCCTCGCTGAGGGCGCACATACATGGAGCGGGTGCAGAGCGTATCGTGCTCGCAGCCGGAATACGTCCGGTCAAAGGTCAGCACGCCGGCGGCAGGCTCATAGTAAACCGCCGTCCGGAAGCCGTGTCCCTCCGCAAGATCAATCTCAAAGCGTTCATAATCCCCGGCTCCGACCTCCACCGTCATGTCGAACTGTCTTCCCCGGATGCCCTCGATCTCGACTCCCGGCTCTTTTTTCGCAGGAAGCGGATCCCGTCCGGGCACAAAGCTTCCTCCCTCCACGGTCACGGCTCTGCTTTTCACGGATTTGCCGTGATAGCTTTCCAGCTCCCGCACCGGAAGCTGGAGAAGCCTTCCGTCCCGGATATGCAGCTCCCGCGGAATCGTCATCATCCCGGACCATTTCTGATTTCCCGGCGTCAGATAATTGTCCCAGCTCTGCAGCCAGCCCACCATGATCCGGCGCCCGTCCGGCGTCTCCAGGGTTTCCGGCGCATAAAAATCCAGACCGTAATCCACCTGAAACGCCTGATCCCTGACAAAGCTCAGCTTTTCCTCGTCATAATCCCCGATCATATAAAGGACATTGTTTCCGTTGTGAAACTCCAGCCCCTCCGCCCTCATAAACTGCGGCGATACGATCAGCACCTGCTTTCCCTCCAGGGAAAAGAAATCCGGGCACTCCCACATTTTCCCGTAGCGGTTTTGGCAGCGGTCCAGAATCTTCTCAAACCGCCAGTTATCCACATGGTCCGCCGAAAACAGGGCGATCTGTCCACTTCCATCCACAGAAAGGCTGCCCACGGCTGTGTAAAACCGGTCTCCCTGCTTCCAGAGCTTGGGATCCCGAAAGTCCACCCGGGAGCTGCCCTCCGGAAGCAGATCCGCTGTGATTACCGGGTTGCAGGGAAGCTTCTCATAATTTACACCGTCCCCCACCGCGACGCTCTGGGTCTGCCGTACGATTTTGTTTCCGTCCGCATCCTGCTTTTCCAGAACGCTGGTGTAAATCAGCACATGCCTGTCCCCGTCCTGCAACGCGGTTCCGGAAAAGCATCCCTGCCCGTCATAGGCTTCATCCGGCGCAAGCGCGCAGGGAAGCTGCTCCCATGTGATAAAATCCTTCGTTTTGCTGTGGCCCCAATGCATGGGGCCCCAGTGCGTGCTATAGGGATGGTACTGATAAAAAAGATGATACTCGCCCTTGTAGCAGGAAAAGCCGTTCGGGTCGTTGATCCATCCCACAGGAGGCGTCATATGAAAATCCGGTTTTTCCCCCGCGGGTATTTCTGCCGCTTTTTCTTTCTCGTATCCTCTTGCCCGTCTCAGTGCTTCCGAACCAAATTCCATATCACACCTCACATTTTTTTACTCGTTCTGTCCGTCCGCGTAGTAAGCGTCCAGATAGCTCTGCTTGATCTCCAGATACTTGGAAAGCCCGTACTCCTCAAGCTTCTTCAGATAAGCGTCCCAGTCCTCCCCGATGCCGCCGTTCATGATCCAGTCGGCCTTCATCTGCTCTGTGTACTGCTTGATATCCGTCTCATACTGATTGAGCGCATCCGCGTCCTCCTGGCTGGTAAACACGTTGGGATACACATACTCCTCGATCATATCCGGCACATAGATCTCCCGGATCCAGTCCAGACGGTACTGCGCGTCGTCGGGGCAGGTTACATACACGCCGTAATAATCGTTCAGAACCGCCAGAGGGCCGTTTACGGACTGATTCTGACGAACCTCCACGGGAGACTCGGTTCCCAGATCCATATGCTTTAACATCGGTTCGCCCTCATCGTTTGTGGACATTTCAAAAATATTGAACTTTCCTTCCTCGCCGTAGGTACCCCAGTTGTTCTGAGGAGACTGCAGGGGCGCGTACATCTGATCCAGCCATTTTGCCGCCAGCGCCGTATCCTTGCAGTTGCTGGTCAGCACACAGCGCCCTCTGTCAAAGCCGCTGGTTGCGGAACCGCTCTGTCTGGGCATGCTCTTCATGCCGTCAGGCCCTGCCAGCGCGGGAAGCGGAATATAGTCGTCCAGATTGGAACCGATATTCGCCGCGTCCCAGGTAAAGAACAGACCATATCTGTCCGCCTTTCCCTTGGAGACAAAGGTGCTCCAGTCCTGCGTGAAGGCTTCGGGATCCATCAGCCCCTCCTCGTACATGGTGTGCAGCCACTCGATTCCTTCCTTGTAGCCGTCCTGCACCGCCGTCCAGATGACCTTTTTGTCGTTCGTCACCGCGATATGATCCGGCACATCGCCGTAGCCCTCGCCGAAGGCACCCAGCAGCACGCCGAGATCCTCGTTGCCGCCGTTTGCGATAAACGACATGGGAATGGTCTGCCCGTTTCCGGCGGGATCCTTCTCCTTGAAGATTTTTAATACCTCAACCAGCTCGTCGGTGGTGGTGGGAACCTCCAGATTCAGCTCATCCAGCCATTTTTTATTGATAAAGGGCATCCCGCCGACGGACTGGATGGCCTCCTTGCCCTCTCCCAGCTGCTCGATCCAGGGGAACCCGTAAATATGGCCGTCCGGCGCGGTACACATGGTCCTGTACTCGGGATATTTTTCAAAAACAGCCTGCAGGTTAGGCATATAATTATCAATCAGGTCTTCTACCGGAATAATAACCCCCTGCTTGGCATAGCGCAGCAGATCATAGTTGGACATATTGGCGTTGAACAGGCCGTCCGGCAGGCTCTTTGCCTGAGACATCGCAAGATTTTTCTTGTCGTCGAACTGATCCTCCACAAAGCAGGTCCAGTTGATATGCACGTTAGTCTGCTCCTCCAGTCTCTGGAAAATAACCCTCTCATTGGGATCCTGGGTGGAATTGGCAGGCGCGCTGGTGATAAAGGAAAGCTCCGCTTTCTCGGCAAGCGGGAAGGTAATCTCCTTTACCTGCCCGTTCTCATCCAGCCCGGAGGTGTTGGCCTGTCCGGCGGAGGAGGAGCCGCAGGCCGCCATGGATACCGCTGTCGCTGCTGTCAGGGTCAGCGCCAGCATTTTTTTCAGAATTGCTCTTTTCATAACTTGTCTCCTTTTTGTTTTTTGATATAAAATCGTCAGCCTTTTACAGAACCGACCATAATACCCTTGTCAAAATATTTCTGGAAGAACGGATACATCACCAGCAGCGGCAGGCTGCTCACGACGATCGTGGAGTATTTCAAAAGCTCCGCCAGCTTTGCCATCTCGGCGCGGCTCTGGATGTCCGCGATCATGCCCGCCTCCGGCGTGTTCTGGATCAGAATGGAGCGCAGCACCAGCTGCAGGGGCTGCTTCATCGCGTCGTTCAAATAGATCATCGCGTCAAAATAGCTGTTCCAGAGGGCCACGAACTGATACAGTGCCAGCACCGCGATGATGGGCTTGCAGACCGGTGTCAGGATTTTGAAAAAATGTACCACATCCGAAGCGCCGTCCACCGCGGAGGCCTCCCGCAGCTCGTCCGGAATCGACTGATAGTAGGTGCGGGCCAAAATCATGTTCCAGACGTTGAAGGCATTCGGAAGGATGATCGCCCAGATCGTATCCAGCATGTTCAGGTTGCTGATCACCAAATAGGTAGGGATCAGGCCGCCGTTGAAAAACATGGTGATGATAAACAGTGTGTTAAAAAGATTTTTTCCAACCAGATCCCGCTTGGACATCGGATAGGCCGCCAGCACCGTCACAAACACGGACACAAAGGTGAAGCTGACCGAATACAGGATCGCGTTTCCAAAGCCCACCCAGATCATATTGTTGGAAAGCACCCGCTGATATCCCATCAGCGTCCATTTGGAGATATCCAGGCTGATTCCCTGGTTGTTCAGCGTGGTCGGATCCATGAAGGAAGCGATAATCACATAGCACAGGGGCACCACGATCAGCAGCACGAACACGGCCAGCAAAAGATACCCCGTCGATAAAATCGTTTTGTCCGTGGCGGACAGCCTTCTGAATTTCGTTGTTTTCATGGGACGCCTCCTATAAGCCCTGGCCGTCGTTTAGCTTTTCCACGACCTTATTTACAAACAGCAGCAAAATCACATTGATCACCGAGTTGAACAGCCCCACCGCTGTGGAGAAGCCGTAATCCCCGTTCAGCAGACCCATCTTATATACATAGGTGGGCAGAATCTCGGAAGCCGGAAGGTTTAAATCCGTCTGCAGCGCGTAGGCCTTCTCAAAGCCGATGCTCATCAGGTTGCCGGCCTGAAGGATGAACTGGATCACGATGATGTTTTTGATTGCCGGCAGATCCACATTTTTGATCTGCTGAAAAATATTCGCGCCGTCGATCACCGCCGCCTCCGTCAGCTCCTGGCTCGCGTTCGCCAGCGCCGCCGTATAGAGGATGGAGGCCCAGCCCGCTCCCTGCCAGATGCCGCTGGCGATGTAGATTGTCCGGAAGGCCTCCGGCATCGTCATGAAGTTATACTCCGTTCCCATCAGCTGATTTAAGGGCCCCACCGGGGAAAGGAAGATCCGCACCATACCGCAGAGGACGATGACTGAGATAAAATTCGGAGCGTAAATCAAAAGCTGAATATTTTTCTTGATTCCCTTCTGCCGGATCCGGTTGAGCAAAAGCGCCAGGATAACCGGCACGGGGAAGCCCCACAAAAGCCCGTACAGGCTTACCTTCAGGGTGTTTAACAAATAGCTCATGAAATCCGGCGAGGACAGAAACCTCTTAAAATACTTTAATCCCACCCAGGGACTTCCCAGAACGCCCTGGATCGCGCTGTAATCCTTGAAGGCCAACAGCACGCCGCCCATCGGCACATACTTGAAAATAATTGTCAGAAGCAGCGCGGGGAGCAGGAAGATAACGTAGAGCTGCCAGTTGGTTTTGATGTACCTGAGCTTTCCCGCTGCAGAACGACTTGGCCCGGACTTTGCCGGAACGGTTGCTTGCTTTGCCTTTTTCACGATTTCCTCCATTCCCACCTTAAAGCATTTTTCAGGCATACTCTAAAAGGCGGCTGTGTTATTGATTGGAAACGCTCCCTGCGGCTCTGTGAGGCCGCAGCTTCGTGAAACGTTTCATTTATTTGAGCTGATAATATCCCATGATTGCCCGTATGTCAATCGTTAAATTTGATTTTTTTGTGCAATTAATATATTTTTGTTAATTATAGTCAAATTCAAACTTCCATATTTGTATTATTTTCATAGTTGTAACGTTTCATGAAATGTTGTATACTGGAGAAATAATAAGTGAGGATTTACAATATGAACAGAAACCAGAATGCCCCCACCATGAAGGACGTGGCCCGGGAGGCCGGCGTCGCGCTCGGCACCGTCTCCAAGGTTATCAACGGTATCCCTGTGGGAGAGGAATACAAGCTCCGGGTGGATGCGGCCATTGAAAAGCTTCATTATGAGCTGAATACCTACGCCCGCGGCCTGAAGGTTCAGCGTTCCAACACCGTCACGCTGATCATTCCCGATGCGATGAATCCCTTTTACGCGGCGCTGGCCCATTATATTGAGAAATGTCTCTACGAGAGAGGGCATTTTATGGTGCTGTGCTGCTCCGACGGGATTTTGGAAAAGGAAATCCGCTACATGAACATGGCAAGCCAGAATCAGTCGGACGGTGTGATCGCCCTGACCTACAACGACATCGGCGCTTATGTGCCCCGCAGCCTTCCGCTGATCTCCTTTGACCGGATCTACAGCAATGATTTCACTCCCCGGGTGGCCTCCGACAACTTTGCGGGCGGTGTGCTCGCCGTGGAAAAGCTTCTGGAATTCGGCTGTAAGCGTCCGGCCTTTATCACCTTCAACTCCCCCTATCCGGGCGAGGCCGACAACCGGCAGGCAGGCTATTTTCACGCCTGTCAGCTTCACGGGACCAAGCCTCTGGCACTGATCCGGGAGAGCGGAGAACCGTTTGAGAAAACGGTCACCTCCTTTTTCCTGGAAAACAGAAAAGAAAACGGAACTCTCGCCTTCGACGGACTTTTCGTGAACACGGATTTAAACGCTTATATGGCGGGGAATATCCTGAAAAAAATGGGCTACCGGATCCCGGAGGACATACAGCTGATCGGCTTTGACGGAGTGCATAAATTCGGCATGGAGGATCAGGAGCTGTTCGTCTCCAGCATCTGCCAACCGATTCCGGAGTTGGCCCGCACCTGCGTGGATATGGTGCTTTCCAGGGACAAACGGCTGCTTCCCAGCCTGACGCTCCTTCCCGTCCGTTACCAATACGGCAAAACCACAAAGGGCTGAGAAAAAATTCTCAGCCCTTTGTCATAATCCTTACTCGTTCTCTTCCTCCGCGTCCTGTGCGTCCTGCGCGTCGATCTCCTCGGCGGCGGCGTCCACGTCGTCAAATTCCTGATTGCCGTCGGATACCTTTTCCCGCACCTTGGCGATCTGGGCCACGGTCACTCCCTTATCCAGATTGATCAGCTTCACGCCGGAGGTGATCCTTCCAAGCAGAGAGATTTCCTCCATGCGGATCTGGATAATGATCCCCTCGGTGGTAATCATCATGATCTCGTTTTCGTCGGTAACGGCCTTGACGCCGATCACATAGCCGGTCTTTTCCGTGATCTTATAGCACTTGACACCCTTGCCGCCCCTGTGCTGAACCGTAAACTCGTCCAGTCCGGTGCGCTTGCCCATGCCGTTTTCCGACACGATCAGCAGGGAATCGCCCTGCTTGGAAAGCTGCATTCCGACTACCTCGTCGTTGTCGGAGAGCGTCATGCCGATCACGCCCATGGACATCCTTCCGGTGGAGCGCACGTCCGTCTCCTTAAAGCGGATGCACATGCCGTCCCGCGTCACCAGGAAAATCTCGCTGTTTTCGTCGGTGATCTTGACCTCGATCAGCTCGTCGTCGTCCCTGAGATTGATGGCAGCCAGTCCGTTCTTGCGCACATTGCTGTACTCCATAATCGGCGTTTTCTTCACGATTCCCCTGCGCGTCACCATGAAGAGATTCTCGTTCTCCTCATAATCCTTCACCGGGATGATCGCGGAAATCTTCTCCTCCGGCGCAAGCTGCAGAAGGTTGATGATCGCCGTGCCTCTGGCCGTGCGTCCCGCCTCCGGGATCTCATATGCCTTCAGACGGTACACCCGCCCGAAGTTTGTGAAAAACATCACATAGTGATGGGTCGTCGTCATCAGAAGGTCGGAGATAAAGTCCTCCTCGATGGTCTGCATCCCCTTGATGCCCTTGCCGCCGCGGTTCTGCGCCTTGAAATTGTCCACGGTCATGCGCTTGATGTAGCCGAGGTTCGTCATGGCGATAATCGTGTTTCCTCTGGGGATCATATCCTCCATGGAAATATCGAACTCGTCAAAGCCGATCTTGCTTCTTCTGTCGTCGCCGTATTTTTCTTTGACGATTAAAAGCTCCTCTCGGATCACGCCCAAAAGCCTCTTTTCATCCGCCAGAATCGCCTTCAGCTCCGCGATGCGGATCAAAAGCTCCTGATGCTCGGCCTCCAGCTTCTCCCGCTCCAGGCCGGTCAGCGCCCGCAGACGCATATCGATGATGGCCTGGGCCTGCACGTCGGTCAGCCCGAAGCGCTCGATCAGGCGCTCCTTGGAAATCTGCGGCGTCTTGCTGCTGCGGATGATCTGGATCACCTCGTCGATATTGTCCTGGGCAATCAGCAAGCCCTGTAAAATATGGTCCCGCTCCTCGGCCTTGTTTAAATCGTACTTTGTCCTGCGGGTAACCACGTCCTCCTGATGCTTAATGTAGCATTTGAGCATGTCCAGAAGGTTTAAGATGCGGGGCTCTCCGTTGACCAGGGCAAGCATAATGACGCCGAAGGTGTCCTGCATCTGGGTATGCTTGTAGAGCTGGTTTAAAATCACGTTGGCGTTGGCGTCCCGGCGCAGCTCGATCACCACTCTGGTTCCCTCGCGGTTGGACTCGTCGCGCAGGTCGGTGATGCCGTCGATGCGCTTTTCCTTATGCAGGTCGGCAATCTTTTCAATCAGCTTCGCCTTGTTCACCATGTAGGGAAGCTCGGTGACGATAATCTGGCTCTTGCCGTTGGGCAGCGTCTCGATATTCGTCACGGCGCGCACGCGGATCTTGCCTCGCCCGGTGCGGTAGGCCTCCTCCGCGCCGCGACTTCCCAGGATCATGCCTCCGGTGGGGAAATCCGGGGCCTTCACGATTCCCATGATCTCCTCGATCTGAGTGTCCCGATCCTCCAGGATCCGGTTATCCATAATCCTCACCACCGCGTCCACCACCTCGCGCAGATTATGGGGCGGGATGTTGGTCGCCATACCCACGGCGATCCCGGAGGTACCGTTTACCAGAAGGTTCGGATAGCGGGAGGGAAGCACCACGGGCTCTTTTTCCGTCTCGTCAAAGTTCGGCTCAAAATCCACCGTGTCCTTGTTGATGTCCGCCAGCATTTCCATGGAAATCCTGGACAGACGGGCCTCCGTGTAACGCATGGCCGCCGGACCGTCGCCGTCCTCGGAGCCAAAGTTGCCGTGGCCGTCCACCAGCGGATAGCGGGTGTTCCACTCCTGCGCCATGTTTACCAGAGCGCCGTAGATGGAGCTGTCGCCGTGGGGATGGTATTTACCCATCGTATCGCCGACGATACGGGCGCATTTTCGGTGCGGCTTATCCGGCCCGTTGTTTAACTCGATCATGGAGTAGAGCACGCGGCGCTGCACCGGCTTTAAGCCGTCCCTCACGTCGGGAAGGGCGCGGGCCGCGATGACGCTCATGGCGTAGTCGATGTAGGACTCCTCCATTTTTTTCTTCAGATCGACTTCTTCTATCTTGTCAAAAATATTGTCTTCCATCATTCCTCCTCGCCGGATCAGATATCCAGGTTCTTTACAAATTTCGCGTTATCCTCGATAAACTTGCGGCGGGGCTCCACCTGGTCGCCCATCAGTGTTGTAAAGGTCAGATCCACCTCGGATTCCGTCTCCTCGTCCATGCAGACCTTCAGCAAAATCCGGTGCTCCGGATCCATCGTCGTCTCCCAGAGCTGCTCCGCGTCCATCTCGCCCAGTCCCTTATAGCGCTGGATCTTGTTGTTCTGGTCGCGTCCCACCTCCTTTAAGATGGCATCCAGCTCGTCATCGCTGTAGGCGTACCAGATTTTCTTGTTTTTCTCCAGCTTGTACAGCGGAGGCTTTGCAAGATACACATGTCCCTGCTTGATCAGCTCCGGCATGAACCGATAGATGAAGGTCAGCATCAGGGTGGCGATATGCGCGCCGTCCACGTCCGCATCGGTCATGATCACGATCTTGTGATAGCGGAGCTTGCTGATATCAAAATCCTCATGAATGCCCGTGCCGAAGGCTGTAATCATGGCCTTGATCTCGGCGTTTGAAAAAATCTTGTCCAGCCGCGCCTTTTCCACATTCAGGATCTTGCCGCGCAGCGGAAGGATCGCCTGGGTTGCCCGGCTCCTTGCCTTTTTGGCGGAGCCGCCTGCGGAATCTCCCTCCACGATATAAATCTCGCAGTTTTTGGGATCCTTATCGGAGCAGTCCGCCAGCTTGCCCGGCAGCGTCGTGTTTTCCAGGGCAGTCTTTCTGCGGGTTAAGTCCCGCGCCTTGCGGGCCGCCTCCCTGGCGCGCTGGGCCAGGATGGATTTTTCCAGGATGCTCTTGGCAATTGACGGATTCTGCTCCAGAAAATAGGTCAGCTGCTCGCTCACCACGCCGTCCACGGCTCCTCTTGCCTCGGAATTTCCAAGCTTCTGCTTGGTCTGTCCCTCAAACTGGGGATCCTCGATCTTGACGCTGACGATGGCCGTCAGCCCCTCCCGGATATCGTCGCCGGAAAGGTTTTGCTCGTTCTCCTTCAACAGCTTATTGCTGCGCGCATAGTCGTTGAAGGTTTTGGTGAGCGCGTTGCGGAAGCCCACCAGATGGGTGCCGCCCTCCGGTGTGTTGATGTTATTGACAAACGAAAAAACGCTCTCGTTGTAGGAATCGTTGTGCTGCAGGGCCACCTCCACATACACGTTGTTTTTGGTGCCCTCGAAATACATCACCTTATCATAGAGCGGGACCTTGCTGCCGTTTAGGTAGGTGACAAATTCCCGGATGCCTCCCTCGTAGTGGAAGGTCTGCACGCGGGCCGGCTCCTCCCGGGCGTCCGTCAGCGTAATCCGGAGCCCCTTCGTCAGAAAGGCCATCTCCCGCAGGCGGGTTTTTAAAATATCATACTCGTAAACCGTGGTCTCCGTAAAAATCGTGGCATCCGGCTTAAACGTCACCTTCGTCCCCGTCTTTTCCGGGTCGCAGGTCCCGATCTCCCGGAGCGGATAAACGACGTGGCCGCGCTCATAGCGCTGCTTGTACACCTTCCCCTCCTGGCAAATCTCCACCTCCAGCCAGTCGGAGAGCGCGTTCACGACGGAAGCTCCCACGCCGTGCAGGCCGCCGGACACCTTGTATCCGCCGCCGCCGAACTTGCCGCCCGCGTGCAGAATCGTAAACACCACCTCCACGGCCGGAATCCCCGCCTTGTGGTTGATCCCGACCGGGATGCCTCTCCCGTTGTCCACCACCGTCACGGAATTGTCCTGATTGATCGTCACCTCGATATGGTCGCAGTAGCCCGCAAGAGCCTCGTCCACCGCATTGTCCACGATCTCGTAAACCAGATGGTGCAGTCCCCTGGAGGAGGTTGAGCCGATATACATGCCGGGCCGCTTGCGCACCGCCTCCAGCCCCTCCAGGATCTGAATCTGATCTGCTCCGTATTCTACACTCATTGATATCCTCCATTCTCTCCGGCGTCCACCGTACCGTTGGTCACCTTAAAAACCTTATCGATCTCAAACCGGTTGTTCACAAAATCATCCAGCCCCGTGCAGGTGATGATCGTCTGAATCTCCCCGATGCTGTTTAACAGATAATTCTGCCGGTTGCTGTCCAGCTCCGAGAGCACGTCGTCCAGCAAAAGCACCGGCGTATCATTCGTCATTTTTTTCACAAGCTCGATCTCCGACAGCTTTAAGGACAGGGCCGCCGTGCGCTGCTGTCCCTGGGAACCGAATCTGCGGATGTCGATGTCCTCCGTGACAAACGCAAAATCATCCCGGTGAGGCCCCGAGGAGGTCATTTTTAAACGGATGTCCCTGTCCGTCCCGGAAGCAAGCCGCTGTTTCAGCGTTCCCTTTTCCGCGTCCGGCTCATAGACAATCCGCAGCTTTTCCCTGCCTCCGGAAAGCCTTTCGTGTATGTCTGTCAGAATGTCGTTGAGCTGCTCCGCAAACAGAGCCCGCCGCTCGATGAGTTTTTCACCGAAATCCGCGAGCTGTTCGTCCCACACGGACAGAGTATCCCTCAGGGAGGGGTTCTGCCAGATGTCCTTGAGCAGCCTGTTTCTCTGATTCACAATCTTATTGTAATGGTTCAGATTGTAGAGATAATAAGAATCCAGCTGGCACAGCTCCATGTCCACAAAACGACGCCGCTCCGCGGGGCCGTTTTTGATGATGGAAAGATCCTCCGGCGAAAAAAAGACGACATTCATCAGTCCGAGAAGCTCCGCCGCCTTCTTAATCCGGGCGCCGTCAATGGCGATCCCCTTGGATTTGTTTTTTCGCAGGTGCATATCGATGCGGAACTCCTCGCCCTTTTTTTCCAGATAGATCCGGATATGTGCCTCATCCTCGTTGAAATTGACGATATCCTTATCCTTCGCGCCCTTATGGGATTTGGTTGTGGCGCACAGATAAATGGCCTCCAGGATATTTGTCTTTCCCTGGGCGTTATCACCATACAAAATATTTGTCCCTTTGTCAAACAAAAGATTCAGAAAACCATAATTTCTGAAATGGGACAGCTCCAGCGATTTGATCACCATGTTCGTCTCATTCCTGTTCGTCCGACGCGGATAAAATCCGCAGCGTTTGTCCATTATACTCTACAAGATCCCCGCCCACAAGCTTTTTTCCGCGGGCGGTTTCCACCGCGCCGTTGACCTTCACCTTGCCGGCCTGCACCTCGAACTTGGCCTCCACGCCGGATCCGCACAATCCGGAAGCCTTCAGCGCCTGGCCGAGCTTGATGTGTTCGTCTCTGATCCGATAGGTCTGCATATCCTACTCCTTTTTGCGATCCTTCTTACGCCGCCGTGAAGTTCACGGGGAGAATCAGGTAAATATAGCTGTTATCGTCGTTCCGGATAAAGCAGGGCGCCTTCGGATTGACAAGATATACGGTAATCTGCTCATCGTCGATGACACGCAGGGCGTCGATGAGAAAACGGGGATTGAAGCCGATCATCATATCCTTGCCGCTTTTCTCAATGTCGATCTGCTCATTCATGCTGCCGATGGCGGAATTGATCTTAAGCTCCATGGAGCCGTCCGTGATGTTGATGATAATCGGCTTTTTGTCGCCCTCCTTCACCAAAAGGGTGGCGCGGTCGATACAGCTTAAAAATTCTCTCTTGTTGATGACCATCTTTGTCTCGTAATCGCTGGAGAGCATCTGGTCAATGCGGAAATATTCTCCCTCAATCAGGCGGGAAACCACCGTGGTGGAATCAAATTCGAACAGCACATGGTTGGGGGTAAAGAAAATCGACACATCCTTATCCGTCTCCCCGGAAAGGATTTTGCTGATTTCATTTAAGGTTTTGCCGGGAATGACGACCTTCTTGGGCTCATAGCTGTTCTTGAGCTGTATTTTGCGGATGGAAATGCGGTGTCCGTCCAGGGAAACCACTTTCAGCTCATCCCCGTTGATTTCAAACAGCTCTCCGGTCATCAGCCGGTTGTTGTCGTTGTCTGCGATGGAGAAAATCGTCTGCCGGATCACCTCCTTTAAGGTGAACTGGGAGATCAGGATGGAATCGTTTCTCTCAATCTCCGGCAGGTAGGAAAAGTCGTCGCCGGATTTGGCCGCGATATTGAATTTTGCTTTCTCGCAGGTGATGACGGTCTGGAATTTTTCATCCGCAGAAAGGGTAATATCACTGTCGGGCAGCTTGCGGACAATCTCCAGAAAAATTTTGGCATCCAGGGCGATAATGCCGGGCTCCTCAATCATACCGGCTACGGTCGTCTCAATGCCAAGCTCCATATCGTTGGCGGTCAGCTTGATGCAGCCCTGGCTGCAGTCGATCAGAATACATTCCAGGATCGTCATCGTCGTCTTGGCGGGAACCGCCTTGGAGACAACCTGAAGACCATTTAACAGTTCAGATTTGGAACAGATAAATTTCATGTTGTGTAAAACTCCCTTCTTCAAAAGACTGTCGGGAAGGACTTATCCACATCGAAAGGGCCGACAGCAGCCCTCCGGGGGGCCAGGGGCCCGGCGCCGGCAGACAAAGATATAAATATTTAAATTCGTAGTCGTTCGTAATAGGGGCTGTTGATATGTGGATAACCCTTCTCATTATACTATTTATCAGCAAAAATGGGAACGGTTAAGTTGTGTATAATCCCCGGATAACCTCATGGAAAATCTGAAGTTATACACATATCTTCTTCTTAATCGTTTCGATCTTGTTGTTTAAGTCCTCGTTGGTTTTTAACTCATCCTCAATTTTATTCACACCGTGGATAATTGTAGTGTGGTCTTTTTTGCCCAGCAGCTTGGCGATATTGGCGTAGGCGGTGTCCGTCAGCTTGCGGCAGAGATACATCATCACCTGGCGAGGCAGCACGAATTCGGTGTTGCGCTTTTTGGAGGTAATGTCCTCCGGGGAGACGTTGAACTGCTCCGCCACAACCTCGATGATCAGTTCCGGCGTGATGGCCTTGGGCTTTGCGGGGTTGATAATGTCCTTTAAGGCGTCCTCCGCCAGCTCCAGCGTGATTTCCGACTGATTCTCAATCTTGGATTTGGCAAGGATGCGGTTGAAGGCCCCTTCCAGCTCCCGGATATTGGACTTGATGTTGCTGGCGATGTACTTAAAGATCTCGTCGTCCACGTTTTTGCCGCAGTAATCGGCGTTCTTGCGCAGGATCGCCATCCTCGTCTCATAGTCGGGCGGCTGGATATCCGCGATCAGGCCCCAGTCGAACCGGGAGCGGAAGCGCTCCTCCAGGGTTTCCATCTCCTTGGGCGGCTTATCCGAGGACAGGATGATCTGTTTGCCCGCAGAATGAAGCACGTTGAAGGTGTGAAAGAACTCCTCCTGCGTGCTCTCCTTTCCTATTATAAATTGTACGTCGTCGATCATCAGCACATCGACCGTCCGGTACTTCTCCCGAAGCTTTGTCATGGCGGTGGCGTTACCGCTCCGGATGGACTCGATCACCTCGTTGGTGAAGGATTCCGAGGTGACGTAAAGCACCTTCATGCTCGGGTTCTGCTCCAGGATGAAGTGTCCGATGGAGTGCATCAGGTGGGTCTTGCCCAGTCCCGCGCCGCCGTAGATAAACAGCGGATTGTAGGCGTTGCCCGGCGATTCCGCCACCGCCAGGCAGGCGGAATGGGCGAATTTGTTGTTGTTGCCGACAACGAAGGTATCAAACTTGTACTTCGGGTTTAGGTTGGCCTGCTCGTAGTTGACGTTATAAATATTGGAGGAGGGGGATTTTAAATCAGCGTCCGCATCCGCCGGCTTCTCCTTTTCCAGGATGAAGGAAACGTCATAGTCGTGGTCCATCATCTCGGAAATCGTTACCTTAAAGTAATTGCTGTACTTGCTGGAAATATAGTTTAAGGCGTGGGCCTGTCCGGTCGGGATCTGAATGTAAACCGTGTCGTCCTTGACTTCATAAAACTGCAGAGGTTCGATCCAGGTGTTATAGGAAATATTTGTGAGCTCGTATTCTGTGTGGATGGTCTGCTTGATCATCTCCCAGTTATCCCCAATAAAGTGCATAAAAAACCTCCTCCGGGTTCTTACCGTAGACTAATTCTATCTTACCCTATCATAAACGAATTGAAGGAAAATGGCAAACATTAATTATTCCACAGGACATGTCCACATTTGATGTGGATATCCTCAATTCGGGAGGGGGATGGGTGGATAATGCTGTGGGAGATGTGGATAAGTGCAATTCACATATTCACATTTGATTTTCAAGGCTTTGTGGAGGTATTTGAGGATAAATGGAGACTTATCCACAGGTTTTCCACAATTTGTGGATAATGTTATGTCAATCTGTGGATGTGTGGATTGAGAAATCCACAGATGTTGAAAATCTATATCTGGTAGAAAATTTTATTTTTCGGCACCAATATATTGTATTGTGGAAAGTAACGATTTTTCAGCCGATTTTCCGGCAAAATTATCCCGCCTAAAAATCCGCGAAATTGCTTGACTTATCGGGGGTGAGCCTATATAATAGGGACGATATTTTCCGATACATGTCATAAATCTGCCCTTAAGCAGTAAGGGCCTGAAAGGGAGGTGTAGCTTTCATGAAAATGACATTTCAGCCTAAGAAAAGACAGCGCTCCAAGGTGCACGGCTTCAGAGCAAGAATGAGCAGTGCCGGCGGAAGAAAAGTGTTGGCTGCCAGAAGAGCAAAAGGAAGAAAGAGATTATCCGCATAGGCCGCAGTTTGTGGCCTATTTTCTCTATGGAGAGAATTCATGAGATTTACGCAGTCTTTGAGAAAGAACCGGCAGTTCCAGGAGGTTTACAAAAAAGGCGTTTCCCGCGCCAACAGATATCTGATCATGTATGTATTGGAGAATCATCAGACTGACAACCTCCTGGGAATATCCGTGAGCAAGAAGGTAGGCAACAGCGTGGTAAGACACCGCGTAAAACGGCTCGTCAAAGAAAGCTACCGATTACATGAGGATATATTTAATAGTGGTTTAAATATCGTAATCACAGCGCGGGCTTCTGCGGCTTCCATTCCTTATGCACAGATGGAGAGCGCAGTATTGCATCTTGGCAGGCTTCATCATATTTTGCGGGATGAGGCAGGACGGTCGGACAACCAATCATGAAAAAAATGCTGATAGCTTTGATAAAATTTTACAGGAAATATCTCTCCCCCCTGAAAAGCACCAGATGTCCTTATTTCCCGACCTGCTCCGAGTACGGGCTCGAGGCGGTGGAGAAGTACGGCGCGATAAAGGGAGGATTTCTGGCGCTCTGGCGCATTTTGAGATGCAACCCCTTTTCAAAGGGAGGATATGACCCGGTTCCTTAAACCGGAATCACTGGCAGGAGGAAATACCATTGAACGCTATTTTACTGACACAGTATGACGGAGCCATTCTGGGACCGATCGCGAAGGTGCTTGGATGGGTCATGAACGGTATATTCTGGGTACTGGACAAGATCGGGATCCCGAGCATCGGACTGGCGATCATTCTCTTTACGATTGTGATTTATCTGCTTTTGATGCCGCTGACCATCCGGCAGCAGAAGTTTTCCAAGCTCAGCGCAAAGATGAACCCGGAGCTGCAGGCGATCAACCAGAAGTATAAGGGCCAGAAGGACAATGATTCCATGATGGCCATGCAGCAGGAGACGAAGGCGGTGTACGCCAAGTACGGCGTTTCCCCCACTGGCAGCTGTGTGCAGCTTTTGATCCAGATGCCGATTCTGTTCGCACTTTACCGGGTATTCATGAATATGCCCGCTTATGTGCACCAGATTAAGGAAGCCTTTTATCCGATGGTGGAGAAGCTGGCGCAAATCGCCGGCAGCGCAGAGTATATGAGCAGTACGGAGAATTTCTCCCAGGCGGGCTACTATGCGCGGCAGTTTACCAACGAGGCCTTCACCTCCGGCAATATGCAATATATCCAGAATACTTACATCGACGTGCTCAACAAGGCGTCCACCGCGGAGTGGCACCAGCTGGCGGATCATTTTCCGAGTCTGTCCAACGAGATTTTGAGTACCATGCAGACGATGGAGCATTATAACAATTTCCTGGGCTTAAACATCGGAAATTCTCCCTCCTATGTGGTGCAGGAGGCTCTTTCGACCGGCGCGTGGCTTCTGGTGATTGCGGGTCTGGCGATCCCGGTGCTTTCCGCCGTGACGCAGTGGATCAACGTCAAGCTGATGCCCCAGGCTCCTTCCACCAGTGACGCGAGCAACAGCATGGCTTCCTCCATGAAGATGATGAACACGGTGATGCCGGTGATGTCCGCCGTATTCTGTTATACGCTGCCTGCCGGTATGGGCCTTTACTGGGTGGCCGGTTCCGTGGTCAGAAGCGTGCAGCAGGTTGTGATCAACAAGCACATCGATAAGATGGACATTGACGCCGAGATCAAGAAGAACGTGGAGAAGCGCAACGCCAAGCTGCGCAAGAAGGGGATCGATCCGGAGAAGTTAAACAGCTACGCCACGATGAGCACCCGAAATGTCCGCCCGGCCAATTCCAACGTCATCAGCACCAGGGCAAAGGCTTCCTCCATGACGCCGGAGCAGAAGGAAGAAGCGATGCGCAAGGCAACCGAGTATTACAATAAGAACGCCGCAAAACCCGGAAGCCTGGCGGCGAAAGCAAATATGGTAAGGGATTACAACGAGAAGAACAATAAGAAGTAGGAGGGGTCAAGCATGGATTTCCAAAGATTTTCAGCGAAAACGGTTGGCGATGCGGTGACGGCCGCGTGCCAGCACTTCCTGGTGACGAGCGATAAGCTGGAATATGAGATTCTGGAAGAGGGATCGACCGGTTTCCTTGGATTTAATGCAAAACCGGCCGTGATTCAGGCGCGCGTGAAGGCGACGATCGAGGATCGGGCCATTCAGTTCCTGAACGATGTGTTTGAGGCCATGGGGATGAACGTGACGCTGGATGTGGCCTACAATGAGCTGGACAGGATTCTGGAGATTGACTTAAGCGGCGACGAGATGGGCATCCTGATCGGAAAGCGCGGACAGACGCTGGATTCCCTGCAGTATCTGGTCTCTCTGGTGGTCAACAAGGAGGCGGACGAGTATATCCGCGTGAAGGTTGACACGGAGAACTACCGCAAGAGACGCAAGGAAACGCTGGAGAACCTGGCAAAGAATATCGCCTATAAGGTGAAGCGGAGCAGGAGGCCGGTGGCTCTGGAGCCGATGAATCCCTATGAGAGAAGGATTATCCACTCCGCTCTGCAGAACGATAAATATGTTACCACCCACAGCGAGGGGGACGAGCCCTTCCGCCATGTGGTTGTGACGCTGAAAAAGGCTTGAAGGGTTACCGAATGAGGGTATGCAACAAGGGAGGTTTTCGACGGCTGCTTGACAGCCGGCGGGAGCCTCCTTTATTATTTCTATAGGAAAGAGGTCATGAGATTGAGAGAAACGGATACAATCGCAGCCATCGCCACAGCGCTTTCGGACGCCGGGATCGGGATAATCCGCATCAGCGGTCCGGAGGCCTTCCGGGTGGTGAGCCGGATATTTGTGAGGCAGGACGGGACATCCCCGACAGCCGAATGGAAAAGCCACACGATCCATTACGGCTTTATCGAGGAGGACGGGGAGCTGTTGGACGAGGTTTTAGTCTCCTGGATGAAGGGGCCGAAAAGCTATACGGCGGAGGACACGGCGGAAATCAACTGCCACGGCGGCGTTGTTTTGCTGAAGCGGGTGCTGGAGGCAGTGCTGCGGGCCGGGGCACGACTGGCGGAGCCGGGGGAATTTACGAAGCGGGCGTTCCTCAACGGAAGGATCGATCTTTCCGGGGCCGAGGCCGTGATGGATCTGATTCAGGCGAAAAACAGCTTTTCTCTGAAGGCCTCCGTCCGACAGCTTCGGGGCAGCGTGTCGAGGGAGATAAAAAGCGTTCGTGCGGCAATTTTATATGAAATTGCGTTTATTGAGTCGGCGCTGGATGATCCGGAGCATATCAGCACGGAGGGCTATCCGGAAAAGCTTTCGGCTCTGACGGAGGAGCTGCTTATGCGGCTGCAGAAGCTTCTTGACTCGGCGGAGGACGGGAGGCTGCGGCGGGAGGGGATCAGCACGGTGATTGTGGGAAAACCGAACGCCGGAAAATCCTCCCTGTTGAATCTTTTGGTGGGGGAGGAGCGGGCGATCGTCACGGATGTGGCGGGGACGACCCGTGATACCCTGGAGGAATTCATCCAGTTAAAGGGAATCGGTCTGAAGCTGATGGATACGGCGGGAATCCGTTCCACGGAGGATGTCGTGGAAAAAATCGGCGTGGAGCGGGCGCAGAGGTATGCGAGAGAGGCCGACCTGATCCTCTATGTGGCGGACGCTTCCCGCCCTTTGGAGGAGGACGATTTTCAGATTTTGGAGCTGATTCGGGACAAGAAGGTGATTGTGCTCCTGAATAAGACCGATCTTCCGGCCAGGCTGACTGCTCAGGAGCTGCAGGAAGCTCTCGGAAGCAGGGAGGTTCCGGTAATCGCCACCTCCGCGAAGGAGAGCACTGGTATCGAAGAATTTGTTCAGGCGCTGGAGCGGATGTTTTTTTCCGGAAGCATCGGATCCGATCAGGAGGTGGTGATCACCAGCCTGCGCCACCGGGAGGCGATTCAGGAGGCATTCGACAGTCTGTGTCAGGTAAGAAAAAGCCTGGAGCTTGGGATGCCGGAGGATTTTTATTCCATCGACCTGATGAGCGCTTACGCTTCCCTCGGGAGGATCATCGGGGAGGAGGTTGGCGACGACCTGGTGGAGGAGATTTTTTCAAAATTCTGTATGGGGAAATAGAGGGAAGGAGGTTTTTATGGCGCAAATCAGGGAAAAGACGGACGTGTGCGTGATCGGCGCCGGGCATGCGGGCTGCGAGGCTGCGCTGGCCTGCGCGAGAATGGGACTGGAGACGGTCATTTTTACGGTGAGCGTGGACAGTATTGCGCTGATGCCCTGTAATCCGAATATCGGCGGCTCCTCAAAGGGACACCTGGTTCGGGAGGTGGATGCTCTCGGCGGCGAGATGGGAAAAAATATCGACAAAACCTTTATCCAGTCCAAGATGCTCAATGTATCAAAGGGCCCGGCGGTCCATTCCCTCCGCGCCCAGGCGGATAAGGCCGAGTACAGCCGCAGCATGAGGCAGGTGCTGGAAAATCAGGAGCACCTGACGATCAAGCAGGCGGAGGTGTGCGAGCTTTTGTGGGAGGAGCAGGACGGCCGCAAAAAAATTACCGGCGTGCGGATTTTTACCGGGGCGATTTATGAGGTTAGAGCGGTGATTCTCTGTACGGGAACCTATTTGAAGGCGCGCTGTCTGTGCGGGGACGCGATCACTCATACGGGACCGAACGGCCTGCAGGCAGCCAATTATCTGACGGAAAGTCTGGAAAAGCTTGGAATTTCCATGCGCCGCTTCAAGACGGGGACGCCGGCCCGGATGGATAAGAGAAGCATCGATTTTGGCCGGATGGAGGAGCAATTCGGGGATGAGAGGGTCGTGCCCTTTTCCTTTTCCACCGATCCGGAGAGTGTGCAGATCCGGCAGGACTCCTGCTGGCTGACCTATACGAATGAAAAGACCCATGAGATCATCCGCGCCAATCTGGACCGTTCTCCCATCTATGCGGGGATTATCGAGGGAACCGGGCCGCGCTATTGTCCGTCTATTGAGGACAAGGTGGTGAAGTTTGCGGATAAGGAGAGACACCAGGTTTTTCTGGAGCCGGAGGGACGCTTTACCAACGAAATGTATGTGGGAGGGATGTCCTCCTCTTTGCCGGAGGATGTGCAGCTTGCCATGTATCGGACTGTGCCGGGGCTGGAGCACTGTAAGATTGTGAGAAACGCCTACGCGATTGAGTATGACTGTATCGATGCCCGCCAGCTCTATCCGTCCCTGGAGTTTAAGGATGTGGAGGGACTGTTTTCGGCGGGACAGTTCAATGGGAGCAGCGGTTACGAGGAGGCGGCGGCCCAGGGAATCCTTGCGGGAATCAACGCGGGGTTGAAGTGCCTGGGCCGGGATCCCCTTCTGATCGATCGCTCGGAGGGCTATCTCGGAGTCCTGGTGGATGATCTGGTGACGAAGGAAAACAGGGAGCCCTACCGGATGATGACCTCCCGCGCGGAGTACCGGCTGCTCCTGCGCCAGGACAATGCGGATCTGCGCCTGCGCAGGAAGGGATATGAGGCGGGACTGATTTCCCGGGAGCAGATGGATTGGGTGGAGGAGAAGGAGCAGCTGATTCAGTCGGAGATCGCCCGCCTGAAACGGACGGTGATCGGCGCGTCGGCGGCTCATCAGGCCTTTCTGGAAGAAAAAGGGAGCGCGCCGCTGAAAACGGCGGCTTCCCTGGCGGAGCTGATGTGCAGGCCGGAGCTTTCCTATCGGATGCTGGCTCCTCTGGATCCGGAGCGTCCGAAGCTTCCGGAGCAGGTTGTAGAGCAGGTGGAAATCGAGCTTCGCTATGCCGGATATATCGAGAGACAAAAACGCCAGGTGGATCAGTACCGAAAAATGGAGAAGCATCGGATACCGGAACAGATCGATTATGATCTGGTTCCCAGCCTCAGGCTGGAGGCGCGGCAGAAGCTGAAGGAGTTTCGTCCGGTATCGGTGGGACAGGCCTCCAGAATCTCGGGAGTATCGCCGGCGGACATATCGGTGCTCCTGGTTTATCTGGAACATGAAAGGAGAACGAATGTTCTATGAATCATACGGAACAGTTTGAAAAGGATCTCTTGGTATTCGGCGTTTCCATTACAGAGAGACAGAGAGAACAGTTTTTAAAATATTATGAGCTTCTGGCCGAATGGAACAGTTTTATGAACCTTACCGCAATCACGGATTTTGATGAAGTGATGAAGAAGCATTTTGTGGACAGCATTTCTCTTGTGAAGGCTTACCCACAAATCAGTGAGAAGCCTGTGCGGTTGATTGACATTGGGACGGGAGCGGGATTCCCGGGGCTTCCTTTAAAAATTGTATTTCCTCATATTCAGCTGACACTCCTGGATTCACTCCAGAAACGCCTCAAATTTTTGCAGGAGGTGATCGACCGGCTTCAGCTTGGAGAGGTGGAACTGATTCATGGAAGAGCGGAGGATTTTGCGAAGCCGTCTGCAAAGAGAGAGCAGTACGATATCTGCGTATCGCGTGCAGTAGCAAATTTAGCTACACTGTCTGAGCTGTGCCTTCCTTATGTGAAGGTTGGAGGAAAATTCATACCTTACAAGTCGGAAAAAACCGAGGAGGAAATTCTGGCTTCCGGCAATGCCATCTCCATGTTGGGAGGAAGGATAGAAAAGCAAATAGAATTTGAACTGCCGGAGAGCGATATACATCGGACACTTGTGGTGATTGATAAGATAAAGGCGACTCCCAAAAAATATCCCAGAAAGGCAGGGCTTCCTGCAAAGGAACCGTTAAAGTAATAGAACTGGCATCAATTTTATTGTCTGGATGGGTCAATGATGTTTCACGTGAAACATCATTGACCCATGTTCTGTTTCATGTTTCACGTGAAACATTGACCGGCGAGGTCAGAAGATGTTTGAACTGAACTGTTACCGAAAAATGTATTTATCCAGAAGATAAATTTATAAATAATGGCAATGGTATTTTAAGATTATTGATGCTATAATAAAATGGCTGAAGAAAAGCAGAAGTATGGTAAAAACAGTTCAGCCAAAATGGAGAGGTGTTACAAAATCGAATGGGAAGAGCAATAGCAATCGCGAACCAAAAGGGCGGGGTGGGAAAGACAACGACGGCAATCAATCTTTCTGCTTCCCTTGCGGCAAAGAAAAAAAAGGTTCTGGTCATTGACATGGATCCGCAGGGAAACACAACCAGCGGATTTGGAATTGATAAGAACGAACTGGAAAATACGGTATATGAGCTTATTCTGGGAGAGTGTTCTGTTCAGGAGTGCATCATAAAAGAAGTATTTGAAAATATTTCGATTATTCCGTCGAATGTAAATCTGGCCGCAGCCGAGATTGAGCTGATCGGTGTAGATAAGAAGGAATACATTCTGAAAAATGAGATCGATTGGGTCAGAGATCAATATGATTTTATTATTATTGATTGTCCGCCTTCCCTGAGTATGCTGACGGTAAACGCGATGACAACTGCGGATACGGTGCTTGTTCCAATTCAGTGCGAGTATTATGCATTGGAGGGATTGAGTCAGCTGATTCACACGGTGAATCTGGTGAGGGAGAGATTGAATCCCACGCTTGATATCGAGGGAATCCTCTTTACAATGTATGATGCCAGAACAAATCTTTCCACGCAGGTGGTGGAGAATGTAAAGGGACATCTGAATCAGAAAATTTATAAGACAATGATTCCGAGAAACATCAGATTGGCTGAGGCGCCCAGCTATGGAATGCCGATCAATCTGTATGATGCGAAATCTGCGGGGGCGGAGAGCTATATGGCGCTTGCAGACGAGGTAATCAAGAGAAAGGACAACTGAAATGGCGGTAAAGAGAGGATTGGGAAAGGGACTTGACTCCCTGATTCCGTCAGGCGTCATGGAGGCGGAAAAAAAGCCGGCCCCCAATAGCGCGGAAAAAGAGGACGGGGCTACGCTTGTCAAGATCACAAAGGTTGAGCCAAACCGGAATCAGCCCCGTAAAAATTTTGACGAGGATTCCCTGCAGGAATTGGCGGATTCCATCAAGCAATTCGGACTGCTGCAGCCGATTCTGGTACAGGATCGGAAGGATTACTATGAAATTATTGCCGGGGAGAGAAGATGGAGGGCCGCAAAGCTGGCCGGCCTGAAGGAAATTCCGGTGATTATACGGGATCTTACAGATCAGGAGATCGTGGAGATTTCCCTGATCGAGAACATTCAGCGGGAAAATCTGAATCCGATCGAGGAAGCGCAGGCCTATAAAAGACTGCTCACAGAGTTCCATTTAAAGCAGGATGAGGTGGCAGAACGGGTTTCCAAAAGCAGGACGGCAGTTACCAACTCCATGCGCCTCCTGAAGCTGTGCGATGAGGTGCAGAAAATGGTGGTGGAGGATATGATCAGTACCGGACATGCGAGAGCACTGATCAGTATCGAGGATCCGGAAGAACAGTATATGATAGCACAGAAGATTTTTGATGAGAAACTCAGCGTCCGGGAGGTGGAAAAGCTTGTAAAAAATCTTCACAAGCCGCCCAAGGCTCCGAAGGAGGTCAACAGGACTTTGGAGGCTATCTACACGGACATCTCGGAGCGCCTCAAGCAAAGCCTGAGCACAAAGGTTTCCGTAAATGCAAAGGAAAACGGAGCTGGCCGTATTGAAATTGAATTTTACAATCACGAGGATCTGGAACGGCTGATTGAGAAAATTACAGGATAAAGCCAGGAGGAGAAGAGAAGATGACAAGCCCATTGATGGAATATCTGGGGATCGCGGGATTGGACATTGCATGGCTCTTTATCGCCCTGTTTATCCTGATGATCGTCATGATTGTGCTGATGTCCATACAGCTTGCAAAGTACAAAAAGCTGAAAAAAAGATATGAGAGATTCATGAAGGGAAAGGATGCCAAAAGCCTGGAGCAGGATATCATCGCCCTGTTTGAAGATAATAAGTTTATAAAAAATGAAAACGAGAAAAACCGGAAGGACATCCGCGAGATCATGCGGCGGATGGAATACTGTTATCAGAAGATCGGACTGATCAAGTATGATGCCTTCAATCAGATGGGCGGAAAGCTGAGCTTTTGTCTCTGCCTCTTAAATGACAAAAACTGCGGTTTTATTTTAAATTCCGTACACAGCAGCGACGGCTGTTATTCTTACACAAAGGAAATCAAAAAGGGCGAGTGCGAGATCGCTCTTGGAGAGGAAGAAAAGAAAGCGCTGGATATGGCGATAGGCTTTTAAGGAGGAGAAAAAATGATCGATATCAAATTTTTACGGGAAAATCCGGAAGCGGTAAAGGAAAACATCCGCAAGAAGTTTCAGGATGCGAAGCTTCCTTTGGTGGATGAGGTAATCGAGCTGGACGGCGAGAGCAGAAGCGCCCAGAAGGAGGCGGACGATCTGCGCGCAAACCGCAATAAGATTTCCAAGGAAATCGGAAAGCTGATGGGCCAGGGGAAAAAGGAAGAGGCTATGGCTCTGAAGGAGAAGGTGAATGCGGATGCAAAGCGCCTGGAGGAGCTGGAGAAGAAGGAGGAGGAGCTTCAGGAGAGGATCCTGAAGATTATGATGACGATCCCCAACATCATCGATCCCTCCGTGCCGGTCGGAAAAAATGATACCGAGAATGTGGAGGTGCAGAGATATGGCGAGCCCGTTGTGCCGGATTTTGAGATTCCTTACCATACGGAAATCATGGAGAGCTTCGACGGACTTGATCTGGACAGCGCGAGAAAGGTTGCCGGAAACGGGTTTTATTATCTGATGGGAGATATCGCGCGCCTGCACTCCGCGGTGATCGCCTATGCCCGCGATTTTATGATTGACAGAGGCTTTACCTACTGTGTTCCGCCCTTTATGATCCGCAGCAATGTTGTGACCGGCGTGATGAGCTTTGCGGAAATGGACGCCATGATGTACAAGATCGAGGGAGAGGATCTTTATCTGATCGGAACCTCCGAGCATTCCATGATCGGAAAATTTATTGATACCATCATCCCGGAGGAGGAGCTGCCCAAGACGCTGACCAGCTATTCCCCCTGCTTCCGGAAGGAGAAGGGTGCGCACGGCCTGGAGGAGAGAGGCGTATACCGTATTCACCAGTTTGAAAAGCAGGAGATGATCGTTGTCTGCAAGCCGGAGGATTCCAAAATGTGGTTCGACAAGCTCTGGCAGAACACCGTCGATCTGTTTCGCTCCATGGATATTCCGGTTCGCACGCTGGAATGCTGCTCCGGCGACCTGGCGGACCTGAAGGTGAAATCGGTGGATGTGGAGGCGTGGTCGCCCCGGCAGAAGAAGTATTTCGAGGTAGGCAGTTGCTCCAATCTGGGAGACGCTCAGGCAAGAAGACTGAAAATCCGCGTGAACGGAGAAAAGGGCAAGTATTTTGCGCATACACTGAATAATACCGTGGTTGCTCCCCCCAGAATGCTGATCGCCTTCCTGGAGAATAACCTGCAGGCGGACGGCTCCGTGCGGATCCCGAAGGTGCTGCAGCCTTATATGGGCGGAATGACTGAAATTAAGAGAAAGAAATGAGAAACCGTTAATTTGAGATGAAAAGAGGTGAGATTCTTGCACAAATATCTGAGGGCAGTGGGTTTTAGTCAATACACAGAGAAAAAGGAAATACAGAAGCTTGTCAGGGACGTGATTCTCCATTCGGACGAGAGAAGCTATACCTCCCGGAATGAGAAGAGCCTGGCTGCGGAGTTTGACAAGAATTTCGCTGAGGATATCGGAATCGCAGTTTGCGGGGAATTTGACGACGAGGACAATTATTCCTTTGACTATTATTTTCCCTATCTGCGGTCCGGTACGGTAAGCACGAATGAAGATATTTCCATTGAGAGGCATGCGGCTCAGGAATCGTATGCGGGCATCTGCGACGAGCCGAAGGTCGGCGTATCGCTGATCTTTTATCTCCAGAATATGATCCCGTATCTGAAGCTGGACGGGGAGGGAAAACTTCCCGTCCGTGGCACCTCCCTGAGCCTGACGGCCCTTTCCTGCAGCGGAACGATCATGATGCCCATCCGGAAAACCGAATGGCAGAAAAAGAAGATCGCCAAAGATACCGTGCAGAGAAACCGTCTGATTCAGGCCGCCCGCGGCGGGGACGAGGATGCCATCGAAAGCCTGACGCTGGAGGACATGGACACCTATACCTCCATCTCCAGAAAAATCCAGAAGGCCGATGTGTTCAGTCTGGTGGACACTTATTTCATGCCCTACGGAGTGGAGTGCGATCAGTATTCCATCCTGGGAGAAATCACCGAGCTTCAGAAGGTGACAAACAGCCTGACGGGTGAGGAAATTTATATTTTTATGCTCGACTGCAATGACTTGAACCTTCGCCTGGCAATCAATGCCCTGGATCTGATGGGAGAGCCCGCGGTGGGGCGGAGATTCAAGGGAAGCGTGTGGCTGCAGGGAATCGTAAATTATCCGAACGTATGAACGGATTGACATTTTTCGGAGAATCCGATATAATGCAAATGTTGGTTTTACCGGAAGTGATTCAATGTCTCTGTAGCTCAGCAGGATAGAGCGTTCGCCTCCTAAG